>QCLV01000040.1 GCA_003214295.1 Prochlorococcus sp. AG-418-F08 | reverse complement strand
TTTTACCAATTCAATCTTGGATAAATGCAAAAAGTTAATACTTTTTAGAAAGGGTCTAACTTTAGTTTTGTCAGACGATATTAATTTAAAAACCAACCTTGCTACAGAATTAGCTTCTAATTACGGAAAGAGGGTATTGCTAGAGACAATTCCCACAGGTAAAAATGAAATTCTTTGCTCTAGTTTTGACTGGTGGATTATGAATTCTTATTTAATTAAAATTCCAGAACAAATTATCATTCCTTTACTTCCGATACCAAACATGTCAGAACCTATAAATGCAATTACAGTCTCCCATAAAAAAAAGCTTTCTCAAGACTGGTTTAGAGACTTCTTTCTTCCTCAAGCAAGAATTAAACTTGAAAGATCTATTGCTCCTTTAAGAAGAAATTCAGGTAAGTTAATAATTTTAGATGGAAGAGTAAATCAAAGAAACTGGGGAAGATTACTTTTGCAAAACATACAACCCTCAAAACAAATTAACTATATGCTACCTTTTGATTAGGTTATGATTTTGTAAATAACTAAATAAATATGGGAGAAGCAAAAAGACGTAAATCACTTGGGTTACCTCCAAAAAAAAATATTTCTAAAACGCAATTTGATGATTCTCCAAGATTATTTGAATGGCTTCCCTTTACAATCAATCAAAGAGATAACCTAATTCAATTAAGTATTAAGGCGAGTTGGTTTGGAATCGGAGGATTAGTAATCTTATGGATTGTAGTGAGATTTATAGGCCCTGCTGCTGGATGGTGGACTTTGGCTGATTCTTTGTAAATCTAAGCTACTGTTTTTATATCATTAACAGCAATTGTATTAGCAGGATTGCTATTTAACGCTTTCATTGAATTAGAACTAACTTCAGTACCTTCTGTTAATTTATCTTTAACTATAGATTCTACTTTATTTCTGATTTCTAAGTTTTGATCAAGCCAAATAATTGTATTATCTCTTCCTTGCCCAATATTTTCTCCTTCATAACTATACCAAGCACCTCTCCTTATTATGATATTAGTCTCTTCTGCTAAATCTAATAAACATCCTGTTGTACTAATGCCTTTACCGAAGAGAATATCAAACTCTGCAATTCTAAATGGTGGTGCAACTTTGTTTTTTGCTACTTTCACTTTTGCTCTTATGCCATATTCTTCAGTCCCTCTTTTAAGAGTTTGAATTCTTCTGATATCAAGTCTCACTGAGGCATAAAACTTTAATGCATTACCTCCTGTGGTTGTTTCTGGATTGCCGTATGTAACGCCAATTTTCAGGCGTAATTGATTCAGGAATATTACCGTACATCCTGATTTGCCAATATTTCCTGTTATTTTCCTCATTGCTTGACTCATTAGCCTTGCTTGGCTACCAATGACGTGATCTCCCATCTCTCCTTCTATCTCGGCTCTTGGAGTTAGTGCTGCTACCGAGTCAACAACTACGAGATCTACTGCACTCGATCTTATAAGTTGGTCAACTATTTCTAGAGCCATTTCACCAGTATCTGGTTGTGAAACTAACAAATTTTCAACATCAACTCCTAAAGAGGCTGCATAAACTGGATCGAGTGCATGCTCAGCATCCACAAATGCAGCTACCCCTCCATTTTTTTGGACTTCCGCAATCGCGTGAAGTGTTAACGTAGTTTTCCCTGAACTTTCTGGCCCGTAAACTTCTACTACTCTTCCTTTTGGATAACCTCCTCCTAATGCCAAATCTAAGGTAAGCGCTCCAGTAGATATTGTTTCTACTTTCATTCTTGAGGCGTCACCAAGTCTCATTATTGATCCGCGTCCAAAATTTCTTTCTATTTGACCAAGAACGAGACTCAATGCCTTATCTTTTTCTTTTGATTCAGTTTTTTTCTTTTCTTCAAGACTCATTGTTTGATTTATCGGTTAAAGTTCTTGTAATTATTCTAAATTTGGAAAATTTTATTTAAACCAAACTTTATAAATACAAACTATAGTACATCTGTACCCTAGCTTACTATTCGTAAATTGCAACTAACTCCCCAAGGTTACC
>QCLV01000039.1 GCA_003214295.1 Prochlorococcus sp. AG-418-F08 | reverse complement strand
CTGTGGGAGTTTTAAGTAGAGTTTCTAATTTTTGGATGGCCTCATTTTCTTTATTTTCTACTTCTTCATCGTTCATCCAAGTTGAAGGCCAGGGGACTCTCCTAACTGGGAACATAAGATTATCGAAATTCTCATTAAAAATATTTCTTTCACCTAAAGCCATTGCTCCAAATGTATCACCATGATAGGCACCATCAAAAGCTACTATTTGAGTTCTTGTCTCTCCTCTATTTTGCCATGATTGAAAGGCAACTTTTAAAGCGACTTCCACTGCAGTAGAACCGTTATCAGAAAAGAATAATCGTTCTAGTTTTGTTAATGCACTAAGTCTTTCTGCCAATTTCTTTGCCTGCGGATGTAAGAAGTCAGCAAATATTACTTGCTCAAGCTTTTTTGATTGATCGAAAATGGCATCCGCAATATATTCGTTACTATGACCATGAAGAGTTACCCACCAACTACTAATTGCATCTATTAGCTCTTTTTTAGGGTCTTTAGTAAAAAGGAGGGCATCCTTACCATGAGTTACTTCTATTTGCGGTTTGCTTTTATTGATTTGTGTAAAAGGTGGCCAAATATTTGGGTGCCAATTTTGATTTGGAGTTTTTGAATCCAAAGATTTCATTTAATTTATTTTTGGGTTTAAAAGAGAAATCAACTTATTTTTGATGTCTAGCTCTTTCCATAGTATATCCAGATTATTTGAGTCCATTTTTTGGATGTAAGGAAATTCAGTAATTAACGGAATACCACTGAAATTAACTAGAGTTTTTGGATTATCTAAGTGTTTTTCTCCATTGACTACTAAACCTAAAATCTCAATATTTCTTCGTTTCAAGGCCTCGATACTAAGAAGGGTATGGTTAAGTGTGCCAAGTGAGCTTTTACATACAAGTATTACCGGAAGATTCCATTGTTTTATTTGATCTATTTGCAAAAAATTGCGTGTTAATGGAACCATTAATCCACCTGCAGTTTCTACAATTAATGAGCCTTTTACTTTTGGTAATCTCAACATTTCAAAGTTAATAGTTTTTTGATCTATTTCAGCAGCCCAATGAGGAGAAAGAGGTTTTGTAAAGACATAAGCTTCTTTAATGATTTTTTCTTTACTTATTTGTGCAAGCTTTTCAACAGTTTGACTATCTGTTTGCGATTCAATACCACTTTGAATAGGCTTCCAATAAAAAGAATTTAATCCTTTAACGAAAAAAGAGCTTATTAAAGTTTTACCGATATCAGTATCTGTTCCACAAATTATAAATTTGAAAATACTATCCTGACTTCTCATAATTTTTTTATGATTTGAATCTCAATTTGCCATGAAAGGTTCACCGTATTATTGTAATTCTTTGGCCAAAACTTTTGAATTTTTTTTAACTCTTGCACTGTTTTGCGTTTAGAGTTTGTTGATTGTGCCCCTACATTTTTAATGCTTCTAAAAAGCTTATATACATCTTTAAAATTTTCAAGATAATTAAACTTTTCTGAATAATGTATCTCAGTTGATTGGAAATCTTTTAGTAATTCTTTAGAGCAAAGGAAATTAAGACCACTATATTCAAGATTAATTTTTCTACAAGTATCTTTCCATTCAGGAAAACAATCTTTTGTTGGATACGAGATAATTAAAAAACCTCCAGGCATTAATTTATTAAACCAATTTTTTATTATCTTTTCGGGGTTGTTTAACCAATGTATGCAAAAGTTAGATGTTAATAGAGAACAGTTATTGATTTCAGGAGGTAAATCATTATTCAAATCCCATATAATTTTTTTACTAGATAATTTATTCTCAAGAAGCATTTTTTCGCTGAAATCAATTCTAGATACTTTTTGGGAAGAAAAATTTTTTTCTATTTCATCAGCTAATAGTCCTGGACCTGATCCTAAATCTATCCATTCACCTTTTTTGTGGGGATTTAATTCATTGATAAAGTGAACAATCTTTTCTGCAAAAAACTTCTGAATATTTGAATACTCTAAATAGCGATATGCAGCATCATTGAAATTGTTTTTTATTTTTTCATTCCACTGATTATTAT
>QCLV01000038.1 GCA_003214295.1 Prochlorococcus sp. AG-418-F08 | reverse complement strand
GATTAATTAAACTTTTTAATACATATATTGTTCGGACAATACTCCTAATTAAACTTGATTAACTAGTTTTTAGGAAATAGTATTTAATATATTTGATTTTTTTTAAATGGAAAAAGGCGAAATTCGTATAAATACCGAAAATATTTTCCCAATTATAAAAAAGGCAGTTTATTCTGACCATGAAATCTTTTTAAGAGAACTAGTTAGTAATGGTGTTGACGCAATAAGTAAAAGAAGAATGGCATCTATGGCAGGTGATTGCGAGAATACTGAGGAGGCTCAAGTAAAAATAACAATTAACCGTGAAAAAAATACGTTAACAATTTCCGATAATGGAATTGGAATGAATGATGAAGAAATTAAGAAGTACATAAATCAAGTTGCATTTTCTAGTGCTGAAGAATTCCTAACAAAATACAAAAAAGATAATGATGAATTCATAGGTCATTTTGGACTAGGTTTTTATTCAAGTTTCATGGTGGCAGATAGAGTTGATATATTAACTAAGTCGGCAATTGGGGAATCAAAAGCTTTCAAATGGTCTTGTGATGGATCCCCTAATTTCACGTTAGAGGAATCAGAAAGAGAGACAATTGGTACAGATGTTATTCTTCACCTACTTGAAGAAGAAAAAGAGTTTATAGAGCCTGAAAGGATTAAATCATTAATAAAAAAATATTGTGATTTTATGCCAATAGACGTCTTATTAGAAGGAGAGACAATTAATAAGAAAAATCCTCCTTGGAGAAAACAACCTAGTGATTTAAATGATGAAGATTATATTGAGTTATACAAATACCTTTATCCTTTTCAGGGAGATCCACTGTTATGGATTCATCTAAATACAGATTACCCATATGACATACAAGGGATATTGTATTTTCCAAAGTTGTCAGGTAGAGCTGATTGGGAAAAGGGAGAAATAAAACTATTTTGTAATCAAGTATTCGTAAGCGATTCAATTAAAGAGATAGTACCAAAATACCTTTTACCTTTAAGAGGAGTTATTGACTCTACAGATATACCACTAAATGTTAGCAGAAGTGCATTACAAACAGATAGAAAAGTAAGGTCAATATCATCATTTATATCAAAAAAAATCGCTAATAAGTTGAAGGATTTGATAAAAAATTCTCCAGAATTTTATGCAGAGATTTGGGATTCAATCTCTGCTTTTATTAAAATTGGTGCTATTGAAGATGAAAAATTTGCTGATTTAGTCAATAACAGTATAATTTTCGAAACAATAATAAATTCAGAGAAAGATGTAACTAAAGATATTGAAAATAAATCTCTCATCAACTCTAATGATAAATATTTCACTACTCTCGCTAATTACAAAGAGCGAAATAAATTAACTGATTCTAAAAAAATAATTTACTGTTCAGATTTGATTGCGCAGTCTAGTGCATTAAATATCTGTTTATCTGATAATAAAGAAGTTATAAAATCAGATCCCTTAATTGACGCACAATTTCTTCCATGGTTGGAAAACAAAAATGAAGATTATCAATTCCAAAGAGTAGACTCAGAAATAAATGAACTAGAAGATAAAGAATCAAAAGAAATTGTAGATAAGGATGGCAAATCAAATACAGATAATCTTAGAGATACAATAGTTAAGGCCCTTAACAATGAGAAAGTAACAGTTAAAGTGCAGTCACTTTCAAGTAAAGATGCTCCGCCAGCGATGATCTTGCTTCCAGAACAAATGAGAAGAATTAATGATATGGGAGCTTACATGGAACAAAAGATGCCTGGCTTACCTGAATATCATGTGCTCTTAATTAACAAAGAACATCCACTTATTGTTGGGCTTAATAAAATTACAGGCAACAAAATAATTATTGATGAAAAAGATCCTATTGAGAATACATTGGCATCAAAAATAGCAAATCATGTTTATGATATGGCTAAACTTTCCGTTGGTGGATTAGATCAAAAACAGATAATTAATTTACAAAATAATAATGCCGAATTAATTTCAGAATTACTTAATTCAACAAATTGAGTCATGTGTTAGAATTTTTAAAGATATAACTCAATAAATATGTCAAGAGTTTGCGAACTGACCGGTGCAAAAGCTAATAATGGTATGGCAGTGAGTCACTCACATATTCGTACAAAAAAATTGCAACAAGTTAATCTCCAAAAAAGGAGACTATGGTGGGAAGAGGGCCAAAAATGGGTAAATATAAAAATAAGTACTAAAGCCCTAAAGTCTATACAAAAAGTCGGTTTAGATAAATT
>QCLV01000037.1 GCA_003214295.1 Prochlorococcus sp. AG-418-F08 | reverse complement strand
AACCTGACTTCCATCAGCTTCACCAAACTGGTTTGCAAGCATGGATGAAATGGTATATCCAGGAGATAATAGAGACCAACTAAATGCATTGGAATTACCAATAATCATTGTGACAGCCATGGTTTCACCCATTGCCCTGCCTAAAGCTAACAGAACACCTGCCATAATTCCTGATAATGCTGCCGGTAAAATCACTGAAAATATAGTTTTCCATCTACTTGCTCCAATTCCATAGGCTGCGTTTCTTAACTTTTTAGGAACCTGATTAAGTGAATCCCGTGCAATGGAGGTAACTATAGGCAAAAGCATTACAACTAAAATCAATATTGCTAACAAGGAATTCCTTCCTGTGGGTTCTGTACTAAACAAGGGTATCCATCCAAAAAAATTATGTAAAAAGACAAAAAATGCTCTAAAAAAAGGTTCCATCACAAATATTGCCCAAAGTCCCAATACAACTGATGGAATAGCGGCTAATAATTCTACAAATGAACCTATTATTTCTCTAACAACTTTAGGCACAAAGTCCTCGGTAATAAATATTGCAGTCCCAATGCCCAAAGGGATAGTTATTAATAACGAAAGAAATGAAGTTACTAATGTGCCATAGATAGCAGCAAAAGCTCCGTATTCATCTTTTACAGGATTCCATTCAGATTTTTACTCCCACACAGATTCATATTCTCTCTTTTTTTTATAAAGTCAAATAAATTTCCTTTTATTAATGTTTTATGAGGACTTCCAATTAATTCTTTAATCATTAGTGAAACCATAAGATTAACCTCAATAGAAATACTTTTAAATTACGAAGTAAATACTGGCAATCCTATAGTTGCAGTTGTTATTAGAGCCCCTGCAAAAATCAAGAAAGGTAGAAAAGGATAGTTTTTCAAAGATAAACTTACTAATTCGAAATAACTATATAGGTATTTATACTGTTTGTCTACCCCTCTCCACTTTTTTTGTCCCTCTGTAGAATAATTTTTTTCTTTTAAAAGTAAAAATTAAACATTAACCAAATTTGCCTGATATGTATTCCTGAGTAGTTTTTTCCTTTGGAGAGTTAAAAATTTTCTTTGTCGAATTAAATTCCGCAAGGTAACCAACCTTTCCTCCATCACCATCTTCATACTCAATTGCATTGAAAAATGCAGTCATATCACTGACTCTCAAAGCCTGTTGCATATTATGAGTAACGATTATTATTGTGTAATTCTTTTTAAGTTCATGCATAGTCTCTTCTATTTTCAAAGTAGAGATTGGATCTAAAGCTGAGCATGGCTCATCCATGAGAATTATTTCAGGCTCAATCGCAATTGTTCTAGCAATACATAATCTTTGTTGTTGTCCGCCAGATAAAGAGTAACCACTATCATTTAATTTATCCTTACACTCATCCCATAAAGCCGCCTTCCTAAGAGAACTTTCGACTAATTCATCCATATCTCCAGTAAATCCATTAATTCTTGCTCCAAAAGCAATATTTTCATATATAGATTTTGGAAAAGGATTAGGTTGTTGAAAAACCATTCCAATTCTTCTTCTTACTTCAACTGGATCTACTCTTTTATCGTAAATATTAGTTCCATCAAAGAGGACGGTCCCTTTTAATGAACAATTAGGAATCAGATCATTCATCCTATTTAAAGATCTAAGAACAGTTGATTTACCACAACCTGAAGGTCCAATAAGAGAGGTTATATTTCCTTTTTTAAAGTTACAAAAAACATTCCTTACAGCTTCAAAAGTCCCATAGCTAATAGAGACATTCTCAAGAGCTAAAATTATATTCTTGGGAGTTTTTTTATAAGTTTTAATCATTTATACCCTCTTAGTTTTCTCAGTAAAAGCAGCCAATATCCTTGAAAATATATTTACTGATAGTATCGACAAAACAAGTATAAAGGAAGCTGCCCAGGCTAATTTATTCTGAGCATCATAAGGTTCAAGGGCAAAGTTGTATATCAATACTGCCAATGAACCCATCTCGTAAAATAAATCTCCAAAACCAGTTATGTAGTAGTAAGAGAATAAAGCAGTAAATATCAAAGGTGCTGTTTCGCCTGCAGCTCTTGCGATTCCAAGTACAACGCCAGTAGCAATAGACCTAAAGGCAGAGGGCAACGTGACTTTCAATATAGTTGTGTACATACTTGCTCCAACACCAAGAGAAGCATATCTCAACTCATTAGGCACTAACTTTAATCCTTCATCAGTCGTCTTTATCACAGTAGGCAACATCAATATTGAAAGAGCCATACCTCCTGCCAAACCACTATACATACTTCCAAATAAGATCTTTGTTGAAACAATTAATGCATAAATAAATACACCTGCAATTATTGAAGGGACTCCCGCTAGAACATTAACTCCGAATCTGATAAATCTCGAAAATGCACCGCCTTTAGAATATTCAGCCAGATATATGCCACCACCAACACCTACTGGTATCGCGATAATTGAAGCAATGCTAGTAATTATTAATGTGCCTATTAATGCAGGATTTATACCTCCTGCATCTAAATCATCTCCAGGAGGATTTGGTTCTAAAGTAAATAATTCTGGTGTGATTTGAGAGCCACCTTTATAAAGGATATAAGTGACCAGAA
>QCLV01000036.1 GCA_003214295.1 Prochlorococcus sp. AG-418-F08 | reverse complement strand
TTGTGGATAGCTTTTAGTGGCTCAGCTTTTTTGGGTCTTTTAATAATGCTTTCTAAAATTGCAAGTGGAAGTGAATTACAGCAAAATAACCTACTAATACAATTGGGTGCTTGTTTTTTATTTCCTATTTTATTATTCTTTGATCGAAATAAAGATTAACAGCTTAAAAATTTATTGAGTTAATGTCCTCTTTTTAGTAACAAACTTGAATGCTTCAATTATGTCTCCTTCAATCCATGAAGAAAATTTATCGCAGCCAACTCCACATTCAAATCCTGTATTTACCTCTTTGACATCATCTTTTGACCTTTTGAGTGAGTCTAAATTACCTTCAAAAATTACTTTATCTGATCTAAGAACTCTAAGAGAACAATTCCGTTGTAGTTTCCCAGTTTGAATATAACAGCCTGCGATAGCTCCTTTCCCAACAGCAAAAGTTGCTCGAACTTCGGCTCTACCTAGTGATTCTTCTACAAGATCAGGTTCAAGTAGACCTTCCATAGCCAACTGTATATCTTCTAAGAGTTTATAGATTACTTCATATTCTCTTATGTCTACATCATTAGCATCTGCTGCTCTCTTTGCTCCAGATGCCAATGAGGTGTTAAATCCAATGATTACTGATCCTGATGCAGCTGCGAGATCTATATCGGTCTCAGTTATCTCTCCTGGAGCAGAGAGGAGAACTCTGACTTGAACTTCATTTTTTGGTAATTGTTCTAATGATCCCAATATAGCTTCAACACTACCTTGAACATCAGCTTTTAGAATCAAGTTTAATTCTTTTAATTCTCCATCATTTGCTTGTGTTGATAGGGATGATAAGCTAACTCTTCTTGATGCCATTTGCTGAGCTAATTTTGTTGCCCGAGCATCAGTTGCTCTTTCTCCAACGATAGCTCGAGCAGCTTTCTCGTCAGGGTAGACTTCAAATTCATCTCCTGCTGTTGGTACTTCACTGAAGCCAAGTGCTTCCACTGGGAATGATGGTCCTGCTTCTTTGATTCTGTTGCCATGTTCATCGACCATTGCTCTAATTTTTCCAATGACTGGACCTGCAGCTAAAACATCTCCGGCTTTTAAAGTTCCATTTTGTACAAGCAAAGTAGCTACAGGCCCTTTGGCTTTATCTAGATGGGCTTCGATAACGGTACCTTTGGCTGATCTGTCAGGATTAGCTTGAAGATCTTCAACTTCTGAAACTAATAAAATCATTTCGAGCAATTTATCAATATTTTGTTTTTTTATTGCACTTACTGGAACCATCACTATATCTCCTCCCCAATCTTCAGCAATTAAATCTTTTTCAGATAATTCTTGCTTAACTCTTTCTGGAGATGCTCCTTCTTTATCAATTTTATTTATTGCAACAACAATTGGAACTTTTGCAGCCCTTGCATGACTAATTGCCTCAAGTGTTTGAGGTCTGCAGCCATCATCTGCTGCTACTACAAGTACAGCTACATCAGTAACTTTTGTACCCCTTGCTCTCATTGCTGTAAAGGCTTCATGCCCAGGAGTATCTAGAAAAGTCAATTTTTTCTTTTGAGATTCATGTTCAAATTCAACTTGATAAGCCCCTATGTGTTGAGTAATACCTCCTGCTTCTCCAGATGCCACTCTTGATTCTCTGATGGAATCTAAAAGACTCGTTTTCCCATGATCTACATGACCCATTACTGTAATAACAGGAGGTCTTTTTATTAGACTTTCAACATCATCAGATTCAATCATATCTACTGTTTTCTCAGCAGCTTCTTGGATATCATCTTGCAAAACAGGCACCCCAAATTCTTCTGCTACTATCTCGATAGTTGCTAAGTCAAGCGATTGAGTAACAGTAGCCGTTATCCCTTTGAAAAAAAGAGATTTGATTATTTCAGAACTTTCAAGACTCAATTTGTCAGCTAATTCTTGAACTGTTAAGTTATCCTCTGGAACAATTATCATTTCAGGTCTTACTTTTTTTGCCTCTTTGGCAGCCTTTAGTTCCAAAGCTCTTCTCTTCTGCCTTTGCCTTGTAGTCTCTTTTTTCTTCTTCTTAAACTGTTTGGTAGGTTTTTGGGACTTGGATTGATCCGTAATTTCTTTCTTTGGACGCGCCAAACTGGCTGATAATATTGAAATTTTCTCACCTGAGTATCCACTAGTTTCAGATGTTAATGAATCATCGTTTTCGCCGATAATATGAACTTTTTGTCTTTGTTTCTGAGGATTTTTATTCCTCAATGCTTCTAGTTTTGCACTATCATCCCAATCTGTTCTTCCAGGTTTCTTTGAATTATTTGAAAATGGCTTATGAGGTGGTTTTTTGGAACTTGGGGCAGTATTTGGACGATTATTAGGCGCTTTTACTTTCTGTTTGGGCGACTCAATTTTTGCTTGTTCTTTATTTTTAATACCAAGTTTGCCTTTCTCAGATGAATTAGTTTTTTGAAGTTGCAAAAGTTCATTAGGTGATACTGGTTTCCTAATCTCACCGGGCTTTTGCCCATTGAATCTAGAACCAGGCCTATTTGGCACACCAGGTCGATTGCCCCCCCCAGGTCTGTTGGGATTTATTTGTCTATTAAATGAGCCTGGTCTAACTTGATCTGATGGTTTATTTCTTAATCCAGTCCTATTTGGCATGCCAGGTCGGTTGGATCCCCCAGGTCTGTTGGGATTTATTTGTCTATTAAATGAGCCTGGTCTACTAGAAGAAGTGTATGAATTTTTTTGCTTATTAGGATCGTCTCTTCTTATCGGAGCCCCGACGAGCTCAGGAGTGCTTATTCTGTTATTAGGATTTTTTGTTTGCGGTTTGTTCGTATTTTGAACAGGTTTTTTTGATAATTGTTGTTTACCCCCTTGATTATAG
>QCLV01000035.1 GCA_003214295.1 Prochlorococcus sp. AG-418-F08 | reverse complement strand
CCATCAAATAAAGTTAAAAAATATTTAGCTAGAAAAATAGATCAATTTAGACCTCATCTAATCATTTTTTCATGGAGAGATATTCAAATCTATGCACCTGTTGATGGCAGGAGTGGAAATCCTCTGCAAAACTCTTTTGAGGTTTTCTATTCAAAAAATATCTTTAAAAAAGTTAGAGGCTCTTGGGGAGGATTAAAACTAATTGCATCCCATTATGGAGAAATTTATAGAAATACTTCTTTAGTTAAGATGGGACTAAAAAAAGCACAAAAATATAACAAAAATGTAAAAGTAATTTTAGGAGGTGGGGCTGTTAGTGTTTTCTACGAACAATTAGGCAATCTACTACCAAGAGGGACTGTTATCTCAGTTGGAGAAGGAGAAAATCTAATAGAAAAAATCATTAAAGATAAATCGATAAAAGAGGAAAGATGTTATTTAGCAGGGGAAAAACCACGTCACAAATTAATACATGAACAGCCCTCTGGAACCGTTAAAACTGCCTGCGATTATAAATACATTAAATCAATATGGTCAGACTTCAATTGGTACATAGAAGGTGGAGATTACTATGTAGGTGTGCAAACAAAAAGAGGTTGTCCTCACAATTGTTGTTTTTGTGTTTATACGGTCGTAGAGGGCAAAAAAGTACGTGTTAATCCGGTTAACGAAGTAATCAAAGAAATGAAGCAATTATATGATCTTGGAGTTAGAGGATTTTGGTTTACAGATGCACAGTTTATTCCAGCAAAGAAACACATCGAAGATGCAAAAACATTGTTACGAGCTATTAAAGACCAAGGTTGGAATGATATAAATTGGGCTGCATACATCAGAGCAGATAATATTGATGCTGATCTTGCTCAGCTTATGGTGGACACAGGCATGAGTTATTTTGAAATAGGTATCACTTCAGGATCTCAAGAACTAGTTAGAAAAATGAGGTTAGCGTATGACCTTGAAACGGTTTTGAATAATTGCAGAATGCTTGTTAAATCAGGTTTTAAAAATCATGTTTCAGTGAATTATTCATTTAATGTTTTTGATGAAACTCCAAGTACCATAAGACAAACTATTGCTTACCACAGAGAATTAGAAACTATTTTTGGAAAAGGATCTGTCGATCCAGCTATATTCTTTATTGGGCTACAACCTCATACTCTTCTAGAGAAGTATGCCTTAGATCATAAAATATTGAAGCCAAATTATAATCCAATGAGCATGATGCCCTGGACAGCGAGGAAACTTTTATGGAATCCAGGATCTCTAGGAAAGAAACTTGGTCAAGTTTGCTTAGAAGCTTTTGATAATAAAGATGATGAATTTGGTAAAACAGTAATCAACATACTTGAGAGGGAATATGGCAAATCTTCATTAAAAGAATCGTTGAAAGTTCGACCCTTATCCGAAAGGAAATTAGCTCATACTAAATAACAAATTGAACCCTAATTAATCTTCTTTCTCAATTGAACTGGAAATTCCCTTTGATTTTAATGATTCTGAATAGAACTCCGCTGGCTCTAAATCACATATAATTACCAAGCCTACACCCGTATTGTGTGCCTCTAGCATTATGGCTATAGCATCTTGCTCGCTTAATTGCGGCACAACTTCTCTTAGTGAAATTGTGACATACTCCATAGAATTAACTGGGTCATTATGAAGTAAAACCTTATATTTTGGAGACTTATTTTTTAATTCAGCAGGTTTCTTTTCAATCACTGCTGAATTATTACTTACACTTTGTTCTAACTTTGTAGAAAGCATTAAATCTGTAGGAACTTTCATTTCATTAACAATTATATATTAATTATTCTCTCCATTGCATCAATCACGTTTGAACGAGAGTTAAATGCTGATAAACGAAAATAACCCTCTCCTGATAATCCAAATCCGCTCCCAGGTGTTCCCACGACACTAACTTTTTGGAGAAGGAAATCAAAAAAGTCCCACGATGACATTTGATCAGGAACTTTAATCCAGATGTAAGGAGCATTATCTCCTCCATAAACTTTATATCCTGAAGACTGAAGTTTATTTTTCATAATTTTTGCATTTTCCATATAAAAATCTATTAAACCTCTCACCTCTTTCTTACCTTCAAGAGAATATACAGCCTCTGCTCCTTTCTGCACTACATAACTTACTCCATTGAACTTTGTAGATTGTCGTCGATTCCAAAGAGCCCATAAATCTATTTCCTCATTTTTTGAGCTTAAACCTTTGAGATTTTTAGGTATTACTGTAAAAGCACATCTAACTCCAGTAAATCCTGCATTCTTTGAAAAAGATCTAAATTCAATAGCACAATCCTTTGCTCCCTCAATCTCATATATTGAATGTGGAATATCGTTGTCTTGAATAAATGCTTCATAAGCTGCATCAAATAGTATTAAAGATCTGTTTTGCAGTGCATAATCAACCCACTTTTTCAATTCCTCTTTGGTAATTGTTGCTCCTGTCGGATTATTAGGAAAACAAAGATATAAAATATCAACTTTTTTTTCAGGTAATTCTGGCAGAAAGTTATTCCCCTCATTTATTGAAAGATATGTCAATCCTTGATAAGTACCATTATCAAGAGCATTTCCGGTTCTGCCTGTCATAACATTACTATCTACATAAACTGGGTAAACAGGATCTGTGACAGCAATTGAATTATCTTTGCCAAGAATATCTAGGATATTGCTGCTATCGCATTTAGAACCATCTGAAACAAAGATTTCTTCAGGTGATATTTGACATCCTCTAGAAATAAAATCATGCTCAGAAATTTTTTCTCTAAGCCAAGAGTAACCTTGTTCTGGTCCATATCCTCTAAAACCCTCTATCGTTCCCATATCATCTAAAGCTTTCCCCATAGCCGCTATGCATGCTCTAGGTAATGGTTCAGTAACATCTCCTATTCCTAACTTAATAATCTGAGCACTCTTATGTGATTGAGAATATATTTTGACCTTGTCTTTTTCTGGTTAATTCAACTAAGCCTAATTCGGTAAGTTGAGCTATTTGAGGCCTTGCTGAATCATCTTTTATTGCTGAAGTAAAATGCTCAAGTAATTGAAATTGATCTCTTCTAGATTCCATATCGATAAAATCTACTACGATAACTCCACCAATATTTCTCAATTTCATTTGTCTTGAGATTTCAACTGCTGCTTCGCAATTCGTCCACAAAACGGTTTGTCTTGAGTTAGCGGACCTTGTGAATGAACCAGAGTTAACATCAAT
>QCLV01000034.1 GCA_003214295.1 Prochlorococcus sp. AG-418-F08 | reverse complement strand
TCACCTTCAGCTCCAATAGGTAATTGAATTGGTAGTGCATTTGCCTTAAGTCGATCTTTAATTTGTTGATTAACTTTTAAAAAATCTGCACCAGTCCTGTCCATTTTATTAACGAAAACCATTCTTGGAACAGAGTATCTATCTGCTTGACGCCAAACTGTTTCAGATTGAGGCTGAACTCCTCCAACTGCGCAGAATACTGCAATAACTCCATCCAATACCCGCATTGATCTTTCAACTTCAATAGTAAAGTCAACGTGGCCTGGAGTATCTATAATGTTTATTCTGTGATCTTGCCAACTAGTAGATATTGCAGCGGCAGTAATAGTAATCCCCCTCTCTCTTTCTTGAGCCATCCAATCTGTTACAGCAGCACCATCATGAACCTCTCCTATCTTGTGGACTACTCCAGAATAAAACAAGATTCTTTCTGTTGTTGTGGTCTTCCCTGCATCAATGTGAGCGGCTATACCTATATTCCTTACTCGTTCTAGGGGAAAGTCGCGTGCCAATTTTAAAGCTCCAAATAAAATAAATTTTGAAAAGTATAGTTCACACTAAAAGTAAACTTTAATAATAATAAACTACTTAAGTACCTTTTTGACGAAATTAATATCTGTAATGTGCAAAAGCTTTATTAGCTTCAGCCATTTTATGAGTATCTTCTCTTTTTTTAACCGAACTACCAGTTTCATTTGCTGCATCCATTAACTCACCTGCAAGTTTTTGAGACATACTTTTACCATTCCTTGCACGTGAGAATGTTACGAGCCATCTTAGTGCCATAGCTGTACCCCTCTCTTGGCGTACTTCCATGGGTACTTGGTATGTTGCACCACCGACTCTTCTAGCTCTTACCTCGACAAGAGGAGTAGCATTTTTCACAGCAGTTTCAAATAATTCGACAGCATTTTTTCCTGTTCTCTCACTTATTAAAGAAAAAGCATCAGATAATATTCTTTGAGCTGTAGATTTTTTACCATGTTTCATCAATCGAGAAATCATCATTGAAGCAAGACGACTATTAAATTGAGGGTCTGGGAGAACTGGTCTTTTTACTGCTGCATTACGACGTGACATGTTTTAAAGAAGTGATGTTTACAAATTAATTTTTTGGAGCTTTTGCGCCATACTTAGATCTGGATTGACGTCTATCTTTGACTCCAGCCGTATCTAAAGTTCCTCTTATTATATGATATCTAACTCCTGGCAAATCCTTAACTCTTCCACCCCTAAGTAGAACTACAGAGTGTTCTTGCAAATTGTGACCAATTCCTGGTATGTAAGCCGTTACTTCGAAACCAGAAGTTAATCTAACCCTCGCAACTTTTCTCAAAGCTGAATTAGGTTTTTTGGGCGTTGATGTATAGACTCTCGTACATACACCTCTTCTCTCAGGGCAAGATTTTAATGCAGGGGACTTGGTTTTCCTAGTCAGACGTTTTCTTTCTGATCCAATTAATTGTGAGATGGTGGGCATCTATTACAGTTTGATAAAGATAAATATTCAACCATCATAACCTTTTACGAGCACCAACTAAAAGTTTTTAATCATATTATTTTTAAAAATTTGTGAAATTAAAATTTTTTGGTAAATATTAATTATCTTTAGATTTATTTTCATATTTATTTTTATAATAGAAATACATATTTAACTAAATAGAATTAAATAATCTATGAGAGATAGTAACAAAAGAATCGTTGGGTCATATCAAGATAGTTATTCCCCAAATGGAATAATTGGAGAGAAAGATGCGTGTGGAGTTGGTTTCATAGCAAATGTTAAAGGGATAGAAAGCAACTGGATCCTTAAACAATCCCTAAAAGGCCTTAATTGCATGGAGCATAGAGGAGGTTGTGGAGGAGATAGTGATTCAGGAGATGGAGCAGGGATTTTATGTTCAATTCCATGGGGATATCTAGAAGAGGAAATTAATCTAAAAAATAATCAAGAAATTAATAGAGGTTTAGGTATGGTTTTTATGCCTAATAAAAAAGAAAAAATTGATATATGTAAATCAATATGTGATCAAGAAGCAGAAAAATTAAAAGTCAACAAAACATCTTGGAGAAAAGTACCTGTTAATAATGAAATCTTAGGTCCTTTAGCTAAAGCAAATGCTCCATTCATCTGTCAGTGGATTTTATATATAGATAAAAAAGATAATCAGGATGTTGAAAGGCTTTTATTTCAATTAAGAAAAAGAATTGAGAAAAAAATAAGAGAAACTTTAAAAAACGATGTTGGGGATTGTGAATTTTATTTTGCTTCACTAAGTTCTCATACAGTTGTTTACAAAGGTATGGTTCGCTCTGAAATATTATCCGAGTTTTATCAAGATCTAAAAGAAGAGAGGTTTAAAGTTTCATTTTCTGTTTATCATCGTAGATTTAGTACTAATACACTTCCAAAATGGCCGCTAGCGCAACCCATGAGATTTTTGGGTCATAATGGCGAAATAAATACTCTCTTAGGAAATATCAACTGGGCTAAAGCTTCAGAAACACATATAGATGATTTTTGGGGAGAATTATCTAATGAAATCAAGCCAATTGTAGATGTAAACAAAAGTGATTCATCAAATCTTGATGCAACCCTTGAAATTAATATTCGTTCAGGTCAGCCCATTACTGACTCATTATTAAAACTAGTTCCTGAAGCATTTAGAGATCAACCTGAACTTGAGCAGAGAGAAGATATAAAAGCTTTTTATGAATATTCTGCAAGCCTACAAGAAGCTTGGGATGGTCCAGCACTCCTTGTATTTGCTGATGGAAACTTTGTCGGAGCAACGCTTGATAGAAATGGCCTAAGACCAGCAAGATATTCAATCACAAATGACGGTTTTGTAATAATGGGTTCTGAGACAGGAGTAGTAGATCTTGAAGAAGAAAGAGTAATAGAAAAAGGTCGATTAGGACCTGGACAAATGTTGGCAGTTGATTTTCATCAGAATAGAATCCTAAGAAATTGGGAAGTAAAATCTGAAGCCGCTCAAAGGCATGATTATACAAACCTTCTCAGTAATAGAGCTATAAAACTTGAAAATAATGAATGGGTTAAAGACTGCAAACTAAAAGACCTTGAGTTGTTGCAACAACAAACTGCATACGGTTTTTCAGCGGAAGATAATGACCTTATCTTAGATTCAATGGCTTCATTAGCTAAAGAACCTACATATTGCATGGGTGACGACATCCCATTAGCAGTTCTTTCATCTAAGCCACATATTTTATATGACTACTTTAAGCAAAGATTTGCGCAAGTTACTAATCCTCCTATTGACCCTCTGAGAGAAAAACTTGTAATGAGTTTAGAGATGCATCTAGGAGAAAGATGTACACCATTTGAAATTAAAGATGCCAACCCCTTTGTTCATTTACAAAGTCCGATTCTTAATGAGGAAGAACTCATTTCCATCAAAAAATCAAAAATTAAATCTCAGACAATTTCAAGTTTGTTTGATTTAGAGGAAGGTATTCAAGGTTTAGAGAACCAATTAAAAGCAATCTGTAAACAGAGTGAACTGTCTATAAAAGAAGGTTGCTCTTTAATTATCATTTCTGATAAGGGAATTAATCCTAAAAAGACTTTCATACCTCCTTTACTTGCTGTTGGAGCAATTCATCATTATCTTCTTAAAAAAGAAATCAGACTAAAAGCTTCTCTAATAGTTGAGACTGGTCAATGTTGGAGTACACATCACTTAGCTTGTTTAATTGGATATGGAGCAAGTGCAGTTTGTCCTTGGTTGACCTTCGAAGCAGGTAG
>QCLV01000033.1 GCA_003214295.1 Prochlorococcus sp. AG-418-F08 | reverse complement strand
TCCTAAGCGACCATATAATCGATCATTACCATCATTGCCATATAATCTATTAGCACCATTATTACCTGTGATAGTATTTGCAGAACCATTGCCGGTACCGTTAATGTCGGCAGAACCGGTAAGAGTTAAATTTTCTACATTATTGGAAGCTGTGTAAGTAACAGAAGATTGTATTAAATCTTTTCCGGCAGAGGAACTTTCTGTGACTGTATCGCTGGTGCTATCAACAACATAAGTATCATCACCAGAACCTCCGGACATGGTGTCATCACCACTGCCACCATATAAGAGATCATTACCTGAACCTCCATATAACCGATCATTACCATCATTGCCATATAACAGATCATTACCAGCCAGACCAAAAATTTTATCTGAACCGCCTGCTCCTCTCAAAGTATTATTACCACCATTACCTCTAGTGGTATAGAAAAAATTATTAGAGAAGATTCTTACTTGTCCAGAGAGAAGGCCACCATCATCGTTGAAGTTTGCCCCAGAAATTAAAAGGCTACCATCCCCAGAGAGATTTACTGAATACCCCTCCTGATCACCATTGAATTCACCATTAATAGTATCTCCTAATTGAGTCCAATTATTATTTAATTCTTCATAAACATAAATTGCACCTTTCCCCTCCCCTCTACGATCATCTCCAATACTGCCTACACCATATGCTCCAATAGTGATAATAGACCCATCATCAGAAATGTCTACTGAATGACCAAAATAATCATCTTCGGATTCGCCTATCAAAGTTTCTCCTACTTGGGACCAGTCGCCATTAAAATCAAAAACCCTTACTGATCCAGTATTTGTTGGAAATTGATTTAAAGGTGTAGAGTCACCTCCAATGACAAGTCGATTGCCATCACTAGAAATACTTACAGAAGAATGAGATAGATAACCTCTTATTCCCTCTATCTTTGATCCAATTTGTGACCAATTATCACTATTAATTTGAAAAACTCTTACATCAGAATGTTTATTTGATACGGCTACTTTGGTTCCATCAGAAGAAAGACTAACAGAGGATCCAAAATTGGACCAACTAGCTTCACCATAAATATCTGAGCCAATTTGTTCCCAAGAATCATTGTTATTTCTGTAGATTCTGACTGCTCCAATGTTTGTGTGATTTGCACCTAAACCATGTGAAAAGCGGACGCCTATTGCTAAAGTTTTACCATCAGAAGAAAGACTTACAGAATTGCCAGTACCTTCAAATTGCCATTTCCCTTGAATGTCTTCTCCAATCTGATCCCAAGAATCATTATTAAGCTTATATACTTTTACAGCTCCTTCATTTGCTCCATTACCTACTAAGTCAGCACTTGCAGCGCCTATTGCAATAATTTGTCCGTCAGATGAGAAACTTAATGACGAACCTAGAGAATCTCCCCATGCTCCAGTAATATCCTGACCAATCTGTGTCCAAGAATTATTTGTATTTTTAAATATTTTGACTCTCCCCATACTCGATGTCGAATATCTATCTGCAAACGCTATATATGCACCATCACTAGAAATAGCTACGGCTTTGCCAGCATATTTTGCTACTCCAGTAACATTTAGATCACTACCGTATTGGCTCCATGTCATACCACAAATCTCTCTATAGCAAGATTGAAAGCCTTAGTAGTTGTTGACTCTTTTGAATATGGATAATAATTTCTATGATGAGATTCTATTGAATGTCCTATACTTAAAGAAGTATTTCCAGAATCAATCGGTTTTAAATGACAACGAAAGGCATCATAATGCCTGGAGGAATAGCAAGTAATATTAGTTCCATTATTGACATCCCAATTGCTTATATCCTGATTAAATTCATTTGCTCCTTCGAAAATCCTACTAAAGCTAATAACATTGATAACATCCGAATTCCCAATATCAAAATAAAGATTACTAGTTGGATAAAAAACTATGGTCAAGTGAAATCTTTAATTACTTGAATTAACTTAATTATTTAGGAGAAGCTTTAATTAGTCAATATTTATTAGGGATTGGAATATTAAGTTAATTATTAAAGCATTAAGCAAATAGTTTTGGGCATTTTTTGGGCACTCTACTTTTTAAGTTAAATATATTATTAGCTGAGACTTACTGCTATAACTGATCGGGGCGACAGGATTCGAACCTGCGACCTAGTGCTCCCAAAGCACCCGCATAGAAGTTGATTATTTTGAGACTTAAGTATTTGCTATCGTTTTATGGAAGTTTCTTTGATTAAATAATTGAAAATAAGCTATTCTTGCGTGAGTTTTGCGTGAGTTTTGCGTGAGTTTTCATTTGACAGTCGATCTAACATAGAGGGATAAAACTCTCTTTTTTTATGGAAAAGTTATTTATAGTTTGCACTTTTGATTGCTCTTTTCAATATTATGAAGAGACTGTTGAGCAATGGGTAAAAGAACAAGGAAATGGAATTGTAATTGATTATGAGTTAGTAAAAATTAATGATCACAAGTCTCATTCCTTTTATACTGTTTCGAGTCTAGAAGAGTTTGCAAAGATGTTAGATACAGAATGGGCTAGGGAATGGGATAAAGCTAATAACTGCAAAGATATAGTTTATAAACTCGAGCTTGTTGAATAAATGAAACGCTTACTACTAGCACCGCTTTCTTATAGGTAGATGGCTATTAAGTATTAATGGATAAAACTAATACTTGGTTAATTAGAGTATTTGCTGTTGTTCTTGTTTTTGTTTGTCTTATTGCATATCTAAATGCACAAGCGAATTCATCCTTACTCCGTCCTTCTATTGAGGACTTGGAATATAAAGCATTCTTACTCCGTCCAAAACCTAGTATTGAGGATTTGGAATATAAAGCTTTAGAAAAGAAAATGGCAAATGCTGAATTTGCTGCGAATAGGGATTATACGGACTATGAAAAATTTGGAAGTATACTTTTTTGTAATGCTTCATTTAATAGTCGGATTGAATCAGCAAACTTTGCGAAACAAATGGAATTATATATTTCTGGAAAAGAAGCAGATTTATCAAAATTGGATACTGCTATAAAAGATTATGAAAACCAAAGATCAAAATGTAGAGACTTTAATCCTTAATAAAATTCTTTACCTATAAAAATAAAGTCTAGAAAACTAAATTTATTTAGAGAATAATCTTATGATTGCTATCTTTAATGTCATAAAGCAATTAATTACTAATGAAGGAATTAGAAGAAAATACTATTGAACAAATAAGAACTCTCCTTAATTATTTAGAGCAAACAGATCTATTAAAAAACAAAGATATTCTTAAGTGTTTAGATGTAATAGCAAGAGAATATGGTGGGAAAGTAGTGGATGAGAATTGAAATTTATATTGATTGACAGTTGATCTACATTAGAGGTTATAACTACCCTCTTTTTTTAATGACCATTAATACATTTCTTTTGCTGTTATTAGTTATTTCGAATTATACAAACTTATTTCTTAATATAAAAAACAGAAGAAGATGAGACGCTTACTACTTGCACCGTTAATAGTTAATAATTGACAGCCAACTAAAAGAGAATCATCTACTATTCATAAAAATTAAATTTAAATGAAGAAAACTATTTTAATTGGTTTAATTGCTGGCATTGCTGGGCTTGCAATTGGTTATAAAGTCCCAAAAGACAAGAATGCTGGTTACGTAATGATTTCTGGAAGGATTACAAATCCAGAACAAGCAGGTAAATACTTTGAAGCAGTAAATGATGTTGTTGTTAAAGGTTGCGGAGCAAAGACATTATCAGTTGACTTCGAGACTGATGTTAGAGAGGGATATGATGGTCCGTTTTCAGTGCTTTCAAAATTTCCAAGTAAACAAGCAGTAATTGATTGTTATGAAGGACCATATCAAAAATTAATTCCTTTAAGAAAAGGAGCTATAGATATGAACTTTAGAATAGTTGAGAGAAATAGATAAAAAATAAAGCTACTTCTAGTAATACTGACCGACATGAGGTTGCAAAGTTATGCAAGGTATTGCAAATCCTCGCTCAAAGCTCGCTCAGTCTCATCATTCCAACTTCTACACAATAAAAAAAGAGAGTCTTGGGAACTCTCTCTATGAATTGGTTTTTTATGAGTCGGGGCGACAGGATTCGAACCTGC
>QCLV01000032.1 GCA_003214295.1 Prochlorococcus sp. AG-418-F08 | reverse complement strand
TTTTACTTTGTTGGTCGAATGAGCCATCTATCTCGTTGAAATAACCCATTCGGACCAACGTGAAATCCTGTGGATGTTTTGCAAGATCGTGGTTTTGATCTTCCAAGGCCTTCCCGACAGTGCGTATTGCAACTGCATCATTTGGCTCTGTGAAGCACGGCCACATATAGATCTTTGCAACATTGTCATAAATCGTATAAATGCACTTTTTCATAATTAACCCTCCATACTACATCTTGTGTCGTAGTATGTGCATAATATACACTCTACGTCAATAATATTTTTATGCGTTGTTTTCACAAATTTTGCTCTTTTCGCAATATATGCGTCTCTGCCTGTTCGGCAGCCTGCGGACGAGACGCATTTTTCATAAATTTCTTATTAAATTTTCTAACTTTTTCTCTTTTACCGCCTCTTGTACCCAGAGCCGATCCATTGCCTCGTTATATTCGTCGATAACTTCCGGCAATTCCTCTATACGCTTTGCTTTAATTTCTTCGAGCTCGTCCTCTGGTAGCAATTTATCGTAATACCTGGGCGGTCTAATCTTATGTTTTTTTATCACTACATAATCATTCGGATATACATCCGATTTATATTTTTTAAACCAACTGCCTCCGATTCCATCGCCGTGTTGTCTTCCACGGCTCATCGTTGCGTATTCTGGCTGGATGGGTGTCCCCTCCCCTGTCAGGGGATCCCATCGCACGTAATGGTTTTCTGCATTTTTACCTGTAACTTTTTTTGTAACGTAACGCGCGACGTATGCTGCGCTCTCGAACGTTACATCTCCTATTGTCGAAAACCCATACGGCCAGAGCTGCGTGAGCTGCTGGCTTGTATATAGCCTTATTCCATCTCTTATTTGGAAAAGACTTTTATCATCGAATTCCAGACCGAACACAATGGCATGGTAATGCGGACGGTAATTTTTTTCACCGTATTCGCCGCAATGGAAATACTTAATCTTTTTGCCATATTTTCGCCTTAATCGTTTCATGAATTTTTGGAATTCTGTTTTGTCCAGGGAATGGGGATTTTCCCTAGTCGCTAAATATTCTGGCGACATTGTTAGTGTAATAAACATAGATTCATCATGCATTTGATTTTCATGCATGAGTCTAACTGCCCATTCCTGACTTTTTTTCAGCCTGCATCCTATACATTGCCCACAAGGCAAATTAAAACCCGTAGCGTAAGCTGCGGGTTTATTAAAAACAATGTTTCCATTGTCTTTATATGCGAGGAGCGGGTGGTAGCATGTCATTAGATTCTATAACCACCTCTCATCACGGTTGCGAAATTCTTCTTTTTTACCCGTGATGCTGTTCTAGAAAACAATTTCATCGATTTTCTTTTATTCATCTTTTTGCGGTACATCTTTAATCCTTTCCTTAAGATAAATGTAGGTTTCGCCGTTGACGCTTGGAGTAGGCAAACAATCTAAGACACATTTAATATTTGTTTCATTTTCAAATGCCACTCCTAACTTCGACCAACGGGCCACTTCGTTTCGAACCTTATAGCTCACTACTTCGTACTGCTTTTTTTCTTTTTCCACGTTTCCACCTCCTATGTGGTGTCACTTGGCACAGTTACATCAAGTGAGTAACTGTGCCTTAGCTCCTATTCGTCGCTTTGCGTCTCTGCCTGTTCGGCAGCCTTCGGACGAGACGCATTCTTCTTCGCTGGCTCAGCTGGGGCCTGTGGAGAGGGAGGGGCTTCTGCTAGCCCCAGCTGAACCATTTTCTCTCCGTTCTTTGGATCAGTTGCGAACTCAAAGAACTCCCCAGGATCATTGTGAAACTTTGCGCGGATATCCGACGGCAGTTCCATAAAGCTTTCTGTTGCGCTGTTTACGATGTCCAGCGACTCTCGATACTCATTAACTTGCGTATAATCGCCGTATTGAGCTACGCCTCGAGCTACATGCTCGATCAATCCAGTACGATCATGTTTTCTAATAATGTTGCCGATATCGGCTTCTTCAGCGAAATGCTGTTGGGTCATGCTCTCTCCAACAGTGTTGAATTGGCTTTTCACTGGTCCGCTGTATGCGGTTCTAAATGGTATTTTTGTCATTTTTAAAATCCTAACTTTTTCTTTATATAACTCAGTGTAGATTGCACTGACCGAGATGCCGCTTTTCCTGCTTCTTTTGTTAAATCAATGGCGCCGCTAAACTCTCTCGTAATAAAGCTGTCACCGCTTAACAGCTTGTTATAGGCATCTTCCATATTTTTGCGATCTTTAGGCATCATTCCCTTGGGGAACCCTTTCAAGACTTTTTCCACTGGTATATTAAACCTTGCGGCCATAATGGCCGTCATAATGTTATCTTTACCCATGGTTGCAAAAAGCCTTTCCCAACGTTCTTCGTTGAGTACTTTTTGTATTTTTGTGTCTTGAACAACTTTTTTTGTTTCTTCTACCAATTTCTTTTCTTGTTGTTTCGACAACTCCATGTCTTGCGCCATCTTATCTATAGATGCTGTACTGGCTCTGGCTTGCGCTATACTTGCTTTTGCACTTGCTTGTTGACTTTGCGCTTGACTGGCAATCTGGTAGCCGTCAATCGCCGCTCTGGCAATGTTCTGGTGGTTGTAGGTAAACACTTGACCCATTGCACCACTGCCGGCTGCTCCCGTAGGAGTACTCGCCGGCTGCCTAGCAGCTAATATAGGATTAATACCAGCCGCTCTCATATCAGCCATTGCGCGTTGGTGTGCGGTATTTGACATACGTTCCTGAAACGCCATTTGGCGTTGCACTTGTTTATCCTGAAATGCCATTTGTTCTCTGGCATTCGTTTGACTCATCTGGCTTGCGCTTGACGCTATTCTTGCGTTTGTTCTGTTAGCACTACGCTGTCCGAGGTAATTAAGACCGCCCATTATAGCGGCTGCTTGCCACACCATTTATCTGCACTCCTTTACTTCGATAGCGATAGCATCACCAATAGAACAAACCACGTTAGCCCAATTATCATAGCCGTGTTTAACGAGCCACACGACCAAAGCACCGAAAAGGACAGGAAGACCAAACTTCCTAACAACATATACGATTGTGGCCCACTCGATTTTGCCCATTTTTTATTACCTCTAGAAATGATCGATTAACCCTGGAACTGAATAAGTTGGCATTGGACGAGCACAGGTAAGATTAAAATAACAGTCCATAATGATATCTGGCTCTGAAGGTAATGCGACTATTCGGTCAATCGGTGGGTTTTCTTCTATGAAACTCGCGTTGAGGGCAGGGAGGCTGCCGAAATCTTGGGCTAGGTGCCAGCTGTCTAGAGTCTGGGCATAGTTGCTCCTAAATTGACCAGTAATCATACTCGGCTTATACCGATATTCTGCCCAACGTTCTTGATAACCAAAAACGTTATCATCGTCCGATGTTCCTTGAGCATATATTTCTTTGTTCAAAATTTGCTGTTCGCCGAGATGGGCGAATACAGGCCAATAGAAATCAAACCGTTGTGAACGTGACCACATCCGGTTTAGTCCTTGTTGATATGTTAAATCTGCATAAACATTCACCAATCCAATAATCATTGTGTGTTCTGTGAACGACTTGCTAAATCCATGACCTTCGAACCCTACGGTTGAAAATGCGCTTAAGTTGGATTGTGGTGTCGTCGAGTCAGTGCTCGATGTTTGTGCCACTACGTGTGTGTTAAGGTTGGTTTTTCCACCGCCTATATATTCCGGTCGCTGTAATCTGGCGTCCGGTGATGTTACACCAAAGAAGCTTTGGATAATTTCAGTATAGCGGCTGCCTCCGCGCGCCATACGCTCATAAAGCCTCTGAATCTGAAATGCTTCGCGTAAATCGTTGATGGTTGCGGCTGTTGCGGCTGTTAAATCAGCTTGTAGTCCTGTGGTACTTGTTCCGTCTGGACCATAAGATATCGACATAGGTGTAGCTACTGAACCACCTGCGTATAGACTACCAGCTGGGCTACCTGAATTCGTCGCGAACAAGCCTCCGATACCTGTACTTGTCCCAGCTTGATACAACGCTGGATTCGACGCATCAGAGGTCACTGGTGCAACGGTTCCTAATGGCAATGTAACTGCGTCGCCTTTTTGAGGCCAAGGCAGCGCACTTGTAAAGTAATCGTGCCGCTTGCCGCGTTTTACTAATGCGAAATCTGTGTAAGTATCCGGTCCATCTGTTTTTGGGACCGGTAAACTGTCCTGTAGGTTTTCGTCGCGAAACCATTCGTTATATATAAGGTTATACGCACGCCCAAATAGGTTATTCCATGTTAGAGACACATCTGTAGGAATACCCATATAATCATAAAGCGTGCTATTTGTTACTGTACCGCTAACAGTCGGTACTAAATAATCTATTGAGTCTCCTGGGTCATCTTGTTGACCCATAAACCGTTCCCAGTTGTTCCAAACCAATCTGTTTGGAACTGCAAAAAAGAACGTCTCCAGGTGAATATTGTCCATGATTGGATTAATTTGAGTCGCTAGACGCCCAAAACACTGGGCGTTTAGCGTGTATGTATCGCCTGGTAAGGCCTCATCAACAAAAAATGGTATTAGATAACCAGCATCGAACGTTGTTTTAAGAGCATGA
>QCLV01000031.1 GCA_003214295.1 Prochlorococcus sp. AG-418-F08 | reverse complement strand
TTACCTAATTATGTGGTATTATCTTAGGAATTTCCCAACTCTTGACATGAAATTCTCGATACTCCCAGTATGCTTGATTTCTTCTTTAGCTTTATTAAACCCAACAGCTGCTATTGCAGAAGGAACTTGCGACGACTACAAATACAAGGCAAAAGAGAGTAAAATTGAGCCTACCGATAAAGGCCTTAAAATAGTAACCACAGCTCAAGCTTCTGTCTTAGCAGACGATACTGATTTAATTGATATGGCTCTTGAGGAAGCAGAAGCAAAAGCTAGAACTGCAGTTCAACAATTTATCAAAACTGAAATAGATAGCAGAAAGGATTTTTCTGATAGCGCGGTAACAAATATAACTACTAATCCTGAAGGTAAAAAGTTTGACGTCGAGCGAACAAAAACGCAATTAAAAGAAATGTCTTTAGCTGCAGCTGGTTTGCAAAGAGGTGTTGTTAACTTGGGGAGTTGTTATACACCAGGTAAACTAGTAAGAGTTACTGTTGGAGTTAAACCTGAAACTGTTCTTGCTGCAGGAAATATGGAAGCGACTATGAGCGGTCCGTTCAAAGGAATAGATCAGTCTTCTGATCAAGCTGGAAATGCAGTTGATGGTGCTGGTGCACCTGCTGACAGAATGGGACCCTACAACACAATGAAAGGTTATTCAGGTCTTAACGAAGATTTTTAGTTAACATATATCATTCACTTAGTTGATTGGGTACTTTTTATATCTCGTATTTACCTATTATAAATTTTAATTTTGAGTAAAAATGTTTAGTAAGTCAAGCAAGGTTTTCTTAAAAGCTTTACTTTTAACTTTGCTAACTCCCTTAAACCCTTCTATTGCGTTATCCAGGGGTATATTTCATGAGAATACTAATGAGATAATTGCCAATAACAACAATATTGTCACTGTAGAGGTAAAAGGGAAAGGCTTAACAGTTGATAAGGCTATTCAGAAAGCAGCGGTTAATGCTTTAAAAAAAGTTGCAGGTACTTTTGTTGACTCTAAAACTCTAATTAATAACGAAATAAAAATACAGAATGATTTAGTAGATAAAACAAAATCTATGAATCAAAAAGTTAGAAATTATTCTCAGGGATCTATCCAAAACTATGAAGTTTTAGACTTTGAAAAAGTAGGATCTTTTTACGAAGTGAATGCAAGATTTGATGTTAGGCTTGCTGAATTTAAAACTTACATAAAAGAGCTTGGATATGGTTCGAAAAAAGTTAAAAAGGGATTATTTGCAAAAGTAATGTCTGAGAACAAAGAATCTGAGAGTAAGATAGGGTTTTTTAAAAAAGTTGTTTTGCCTATTAGGGATGCAGAAGTATTAGATATTTCTATAGGAGAACCAGTGTCCGCAAAATCCTTTATTGCTCCCTCTAGAAAAGATAATGAGACTGTTATGAGTAAAGGCTTTGGGAGTTCTTTAGATTTAGCAGTACAAAATGCAGCAGCAAATGCTTTAACAAAAGTTGTTGGATCATTTATGGATGCTGAAACTTATTTACGAAATAAAATTGAGATTCAAAATGCAATAGTTAAACGTTCTAGAAATATAAGTGTAGATGTTAAAGATTACTCTAAAGGTTCCATAACTTATTTTGAAGTTACAGATCAATCAAGTAGTGATGGAGTCTACAAAGTTGAGGCAATAGTTACAGTTGGATTAGATGATTTCAATACTTATTTAAATGACTTGTTTGCTTTTGGTTCAAATGTTTCCTCATATTCAGATAGTTTATGCATGAAAACATTTGGTTACGATGGAGTATGTAATAAAGATTTCAGCTTTTTCAGAGAAACTAATTTAGTGCCTGACAATACTATATTATTGCCTTTTCAAATATCTTTAAAAGATGGTTTTTTAGAAAATAGTAATACAATTTTGAGTAAGATCAAGAGTGAAAAGATCGCATTTAATCCTTCGCCTTTTAGTTCTTATGATTTTGCTGATTTTGACCCTACAGAGGATCATATTTTAACTGTTGTAGAACTTAATCAAAATAAACCTAGAGTAAATAAATATGTTTTAAAGGGTGCTAAATCAACCTTAAGAAAATTAAATTCAACATCAAGAAAAAGTCAAGACGAAATACTTTTATATGGAATTTCTTGTGGACTAAAAGATGGATCTAAGGTTGAAAGTAAAGAGATAGAAATTCGTTTTTTGGATGAAAATGGGCTCTCACTTAGAACAGTAAATCCTAACTGCTTAAGTTCATCTGTCAATTCTTCCTTTAAAATTTTCGAGGCTCCTATAAAAGACTTATACAATACAGAAATACTAGAAAAGCCATGGGGCTCACTCTATACTAGAACAGATGAATGTTTAGAAAAAGCTAGTTCAAAAGATTTTGAATTATGTGAAACCCAGATAATCACAAAAAGATCATTCTGGCTTGCTATCCAATTTGATGATCTAAGTATTCTAAATGAAGTTGCTGAAGTTGAAATTACTTACGAATAATTTCAATTTATAATTTTTGTATGTTTATACTAATCAAAGTTTAATAAATCCATTGTATTAGACCTTCTTCTTTGATCCTGTGCTTCAAATTCTTCTAAACATCCATCCCGTCTTACTAAAACGCAACTAACATAATCTGATGCATTTATCATTGCTGCACGTATAGCCTTTTTCCTTGGTACTTTTTGTTCAACTACCTTACTTTTTTTCTGTTTTATTGAGCCAAATACACTTCCCATTATTTGTCCTCCTCTAGAGTTAGAATTGTTACTTATTAAACTTCCAATTCCACTCATATCTGCATCTGAGGACGAAACCTCTTGAGTGTTTTTAGCTGTTGCTTCAACGGTCTTAGAGGCAACGATTTCTCCAGTCGTTGAGTTAACAATTCTTAAATCTAAAGCTATATATACTTTGGATTCCATAGTGCTCTTTGATTCAGAAATCCCCATGAAACCTCCACTACTTGAAGAGGCAGTTTTACCAGCATCTTCATCGTAAGCACTTATACTTCCCAAAACAATAAACTGAGCACCCTTCATCTGACCTCTTTTTGCAGTACTGTTGTTTCTAGCTGTTTTGGAGACTATACCTAAATCTGCTAGCTCCTGCTCAGAGAGAACATCATCTAATTTTTGCCTCTCTACTATGCTTACACCTGCATTGCTTAATTCGTTTGAAAGTACATCTGCTAATTGCTTACTCATCTGGTCACTCCACCAAGGTAAATTTCCAGATTTATCTTTAAAATCAGGTACTGATACAGTAGGCGAAGCGAAAGCGACAGTAGGCAATGAAAGAATAAGTGTTCCAACTAATGCTATACCTTTTCTTATAATGCTCATAATTAATAACGTTTTATGAATATTAAAAAATTATAAAATAGTGGAATATGTTATTAAGAAATAAATTAAATTTATGTAATACTAAGGATAAAAATATAACTATATTCTCTGTACAATAATCAAAAAAAATAAATAATTAGCCAAATAAAGAGCACTATTTAATTAGTTTTTGTATGTTTAAGATTAAAAATTTTTTTTATCTATTTTTTTATTGGAAAATCATATTTAATTTGAAGTATATTAATCATAGATACTTTTTAGTTATGAGGAAATTATTTATTTCTTTTTTAGCGATACCCTTTATAGCGATTTCAAGTCAAGTACAATTATTAGCTCTAGATATAAATTGCAATTCACCTGTTTGGAAAAATAGAAAACCTTGTATTGGTAAGAAAAAGAAAGAAAATTCTCCCTATGGAAGTTGGTTCCCATTTGGATTTAATAAAGGGACACCAGTAAATTGGGCTCAGCTTTTAAGTTATAAGGAGCTAAATGAAAACTCCTTTAGACTAATTAGTAAATTCACTTACCCTGATAAAGAAAAAAAAGAAGGAAAGTTAGATATTAATTGTCTGAACAAAGACTACTATGTAAGACCAATTGGTGTAATGTCTCAAAAATCAACATGGGCAAAAATCCCTAAAAAATCAGGAGTTGAAACTCTTGCAAAATATTTTTGTAAAAATACTTCAGCCAGAGGTTATTGGGGATATACCGACAGAACAAGCTATCTTTGGGATATTTCTGTACCCGTTGCAAAAGCAGATGAAGTAACTGGTAAATGGATTCAGCATTCAGATGGACTAGGATGGTTTAATACTGATATACGACCACAAGCTAATTCAATTATTTACTCTTATTTTTCAACAAAAACTGGTAAATATTCATGGATAAATACTAGTTGTAGTGAAAATTTAAGCTCCATTCTGTATCAACCTAATAATAGTGTTGAAGGAAGATGGTTAGGTCCTAAGCCCGGAAGAAGAAAAGGAACAAGTCTTAAAGTGAAAGAGAGATTTTGCTAATAACTAAAAGTAATTTTAAAGCTATTTATATCTCTCAAGAATGTATAAATTCCCATTGCATGAAACAGGCTCGCCATTTCTTTTGGAGGTTTGAAAATTCTGAGAATTTAAACTTACAATCTTCCATCCATCGTTTTTCATTTCGTCAAGCTTACTTTTATCTCCATCAAATCCACAATATATAAAACCTGGTGTGTAGCCACCTATTGGTAAAAATAAGGTAGATGTTTCTTTTTCTTTTATTTCAGTAGGTTTTGACTCCAAAACTTCCGATTCTTTATTTTCTGGTCCCGAATTGCGGCAGCTATAAATTGTGAATAAACATGCAATACCAATGAGAATTAAAGAGTATTTTTTCATTAATAAAAGATTAAATTAATATTAATTAGTAAACATT
>QCLV01000030.1 GCA_003214295.1 Prochlorococcus sp. AG-418-F08 | reverse complement strand
TTTCACTTAAATCAAAATCAACCCATGATATTGCCTTGGGGTAGCCAGCTGTAAACATCCCAAAACATATCGATATTGCAATAATTGACAATGCAGTTTTTTGATATTTGGTGTTTATTCTTCTATCAGGGAATAAAGCATAATATGATCCCCAATTTGTAAAAGAAAGCAAAAATAAAGAAATAATTGGGAGTGCTTTACCATGTAGAATTACTCCAAAAGAATAATTAAAGTTGCATAAGACTATCAAAGTTAAAGATAATAGAATTGTACAAAATCTTGATTTGATTCCAAAAATCAAACAGAAAATTAATAACCAAAAAATAATTTGAATAATATTTATTATTGGCTCACTAGGAAAACCATTTACTAAATTAGATAGACTAAAAATAGGGGGATTAAAAAATGTCTGAGGGACTTCATTTAAATAAGTAAAATCTTCAACAAAATCAAATATAAGAGTAAATAATCCTAAACCTATGCGAAATAATGAAAGACTTTTATCATCATTAAAAGAATTAGCAAAAATTCTATTCCAGAATATATTTAATTTATTCTCTATATTAATCATTTAAAATTTATAATTTTATCTTTAGTTTTTCCTATAGGATGACTTATTTTTGTTTCTGGATCAAATAAAATCTTTTGCTTTCTAAAAATTAATTGACCATTCTTATACCCTAGATTTTCTAGTCTAGTACTAATATATTTTTTAGTAATAATTTTATTTTCATAAATAATTTTTGATGATAAATTTTTATTGAAAAAAATAAAGTCTAAAGTAGTATTTTTCTTCAATAAACCAAAATGATCTTTGGCTAATTGTCTGCAAAAGGTTGCATGAATAGGTTTACAAAATTCGTCAAACGTAACTATAATTGAATCTTTAGATTCAGGATATGAACTTACAATCAATTTTTGTGAATTAATAATTATTTTTTTGTTTTTAATTTTTAATTTACTAGAACCACTTGGAAAAATAACCGCTGGGAAAGGTTCAAAGTCTTTATTTAATTTCTTTAAAACAAAAGGTATAAATAAAATAATTGAGACAATTATACTTAAAGATGAAAATGGATATTTTTTTATTAACAAATTATTCTTTTAAGTTCTTGTTTAGAAAGTAATTTAAAATTAGTTCGTTTGAAAGGTAATTTATTTCTGAATTTTGCTACAAAAATATAGATTAAATCCCTTATAAACTTTGGAATATAAATTAAATAGTAAATATTTTTGAGATATCCTCTACATAAACTTGTACAAACTAAAATTGCACAACTTTTCGACAATAATTTTCCTTTATGAAAAAAATAAGCAGTTTTCATTTTTGAAATATCAATATTCCTATCTTTAAAAAATTTTTTAGAAAAATTAGACTGAAATGAACAAAATTTAAATGAATTGAAATTTGAATTTTTCAGAAAAAATAATATGGTTGCATCGCATAAGCCACACTCGTTATCAAAGAATAATATTGAACTTATATCTTTAATCATTTATAACTGAATAAATATTGTTGTTTTAAAATTTTTATATATTAGCACAATAATTTACTTAATCCTACTAGAAATGAATGGTATCTATTTGAATCTTTGATTAAGCTCTGATTTTTATAAAAAAAGTTTATTGATCTATTCAATAAATACTCTTTATTATTTTAGGTACAGATTTGTTGAGGAAGTTTTGAAAGAACATAAAGAATTTATATTACTAACGAACATTTTCTGAAAATTTTTTGTAATTTTTGAAATAATTAAATGAGAAAAGGTAATTAAAGGAATCACGCATGGATAAAAAGCAAGTATCACTTAACACTATAGGTACTTAATTAATAGATTACTTTAAATTTTAAAATTATATTTTAAAAACTTTCCATATGAGTTTTTCACAAATATAATTTAAATTATCTTACAAATAAGAATCTATTAATTTTATATATTCGCTAAACCCAGGAAACTTACTAATAAGACTTTGGCAATATTCTTTCTCATTTTGTAAAAGATTCTTAATCAATTTTTCAAAATATTTACGTTCCATTAACTTCAAATTATCAAAGTAGAAGTTAGGTTTTTTTATTGTTTTTGATGACCCCCAGGCACGATTTTTACCAGTTCGAGAAATCTCAAAAAGTAACTCTTTGTTTTCATAAAATTTCCAAAATTTCTCAAGATCTATATTGGTTTTTATTGTCTCAAGAGAATTAGATATCTCAGATTTCCAAAGATCTTTATCTATTAAATTTTCATAGATAATAATTTTAGAAAAGTCTCCAGAATTATGAAAATTCTTGAAATATAATGTAAGCAATTGAGCCCACTTTTTAAATTCTATTTTTACTTGTTCTTCAAAAAGAATCTTCTTTTCATTAATCTCTAAATTCTCTGAAGCGGGATTTATTTTTCTTATTATTTTTTCACCTCCTTCTCTACCTATTTCAGATAATATTGCGTTTTGGGGATTTCTTACTATTAAATGCAAGCCAGTAATATTAAATAAAGAACAATACTCTTTTACTTGATTAACATAATGAGCTTTAATTCCAATCATCCTGGAAGGATCAACATGTTTAAGAGGATTTACTTTGTTTTCAAATTTATTATTAAATAATGGCTTATCTTTTTCATTACTAAATATACCTTGCGTAAACTTTCCTGTAGTGTACTCAATTATGAATCTATATAAATGATTACCAGATCTTGGATAACTTGCTATAATAATCACGCTTACTTTTAGGTAAATGAATATATATACAATACATCATGCTTCTTCAACTGGAGGATCTATATTATCTCAAGTTCTATCAGCAGCCACAAATTCAATATTGATATCAGAAATAAATCCATATGTACTTTATCCTCGAAATAAGGTAAGATTTCAGCCGGAGTCAATTTTGCATCACTTGCAAGTAAATTCAGTCAAATTAGATGATGTTGAATTATTAAATTTTTTTATTTATCAAATGCAAGTTGCAATAAGACATTCTAGTAAGCTATCTAAAAATATATTATTAAGGGATCATAGTCATTCTTCTTTTAATTTCAAAAATATAGATGTAAATTTTTTTAACGAGAAATGGTCTTCTAAATTTACTTATTCACTAGATGAATTTTTTAGAAAAATAGATGGTTATAATATTTCCATTATTCGTCCAATATTAACAATAAGACATCCTCTAGATAGCTATATTTCAAATAGATCGAATAAATGGCTTTCTGCTTATTGCTCAATGGAATCAGGAATTAATCAATATTGTAGAAGTTTATTGAAATTTCAACAATATTTTGAGCAGGAGAGGGATGCAATAATTATTAAATATGAAGATGTATGTTTTGATATCGAAAATTCTCTTTCAAAATTTTTTAAGAAGCTTAATACTGAATATAAAATTCCAACATTAGATCAAATTAATTCAATAGAAGTATCTGGTAAATCAGGTAGAAAGTCAACTATAATAGAAACTAGGCCCAGGAAAATTGATGATTGTGATGAAGATTTAATAAAAAGTTGCAAAGAATCAAAATTTTATAATTTATATTGCGAGATAAATTCATATGAATCAAATCCAAGATCTAAAAATTTTAACCTTTAAAAATTTATTTATTTAATTATTTACAATATGCTAAGGTTTTTCTCGAATTTCATGAATTTAGAAAAAAGGGACTTTTGCAATTAAAATTTAATGTATTATAAATACAGTTTAATTTTCTATCCAATACCAAAACTTATATTTTTAGTGCATTAATAGAATTTGCAAAGATTAATATTTTCTTGGCTTTTTCATTAATGTATAAAATTTTGAACTTTAAAAAAATTTTATGCCTGTTAATTTAATAATCAATAATGGCTTAGCCGATTCACTTAGATGCATACATCTTGCAGCAGACTATCTTGACAAAAAGAATTTAGATTTTTCTATTGGATATACCTCTGCTTTTATGGATAGAAATTTTTTGGATTATGATTTTTTAGCATATAAATTAGGATTCGTTAATCTTAATTTAAATCATAAAGCTTCCCTTAAAAATAAAAGTTTGAGCTTTCCTGATTTTGATCTTTTAAGTTTTGAAGAACAGAAAAGATATTCTGATAGCTGCGGTGATTTAATTTTGTATCCATCAGGTGCATTTAATAAATGGGTGGCAGAGCAAACAGATTATGTATCCAATGTTGGGAAAAAGAATTTTTATAATATAAAAATTATAAATGCATTTAAGCAAGGATCTATTTATAAAAAAATTGAAGAAAAAGGGCAAATGATTAAAAATTCAGTTTTTATTCACTTTAGAATGGGAGATGTTGCATGTTTTGAAGGATCTGTTTTGAACGAATTAATAGGAGGTTCTAACGATTTGAAGGACAAAATAATAGTTGGTAATAAAAAATTTAATTCTCTTGATGAACATAATAAATTTAAGCCTAAATTAAATTTTAATAAAGATTATTTATCAAAATATGAAAAGATCAGATACGAAAAATTCTTTGATAGTTTTTCTGACCAATTTGACCAAATATATTTTGCATCAGATGGCTTTAATCTTATTTCTGAAAGTCTTAAGAATTTTACAAATTCTGAGCTAGATTTATCTGAAATTGAAAAAAGGTTATCTAATTACTTCTTTGGCAAATTTGAAGAAAAGTGTCATAAATTTTTAATTGGTCAATCAAAGGAAAACTTAGAACAAACACTTATTCATTGCGGAGTATCGAATATGTGGCAAAAAGGAGTTTCAAATTTTCCTTTTCAAATTTTAAGAGGCGTAGGTATCTCAAGAAAAATGTTACATCTTTTATGAAGGTACTTTATGAATTTTAATTAAAAAAAATTAATAGAATTAAAGATATTTGGAAATATAAATTTTATAATTTTACTTAAATAGTCTTCTCTTATATTTTTAAATTTAAAAATAAATATTATTTTTTAGGAAAGTTGAAAACTTCTTTTAATGATAATTTAACTATAAATAAGATTGCTAATTTTTAAGAACCTGCTTCCAATAGAGAGGTATTCCTGAACCCTGCTCAAAATTATCTGGCAATTCCGATATTGGTTTAATTGAATCTGATGAAATAAATTTATCAATTATGTTAGATTGATCTTTTGCTATATGAAATAAAACATCTATTCTGTCTTCATTCATTTTATTAATTTGCTTGAAGTTCCATTTGTTTCTCTCTTTATAAAGCCATTTTATAGCAAGGATAAGTC
>QCLV01000029.1 GCA_003214295.1 Prochlorococcus sp. AG-418-F08 | reverse complement strand
TCTTTTCAGTAATTTGATCAGAATTTAATTTTTTAAATTCTTTAAGAGACTCTGAGTTTTTCATTGTTTAACCTCCTCTTGAGATTTTTTACTAATATTTTTCTTTTCTTGGGAGGGAACTTCTTGATTTTTATCAATGGAGATGAATTTTGTTTTTACGGGAAGTTTGTATTGGGCCAGACGCATAGCTTCCTTCGCAATTTCCTCAGTGATATCCTCCCCACCCATTTCAAAAAGTATTCTGCCTGGTTTTACAACTGCAACCCAAAACTCTGGATTACCTTTACCAGAACCCATTCTGGTTTCGGCAGGTCTCATGGTTACAGGTTTATCAGGAAATATTCTTATCCAGATTTGACCGCCACGTTTGATATATCTAGTCATAGCTCGTCTACTTGCCTCGATCTGTCGTGCAGTTACCCAACCACAGTCTTGAGCTTGAAGAGCAAATTGACCGAAGGCAATAGTATTACCTTTTGAGGCTACCCCTCTCATTCTGCCTCTATGTTGTTTACGAAATTTAGTGCGTTTTGGACTAAGCATTTTTATACCTCCTATGAATTCTCATTAGAACGATCCTCAAATTGTTGAGGTCTTCTACTGCCTTTTCTCTTAGGGCTCGCACCCACAGGGATAGTTTGCTCTTCTTTGGGAAGAACTTCACCTTTAAAAACCCAAACTTTAATACCTAGAACGCCGTAAGTTGTATTAGCTTCACGTGTTGCATAGTCAATTTCAGCTCTCAAAGTATGCAAAGGAACTCTTCCTTCTCTAGTCCATTCTGTTCTTGCTATTTCAGCACCATTTAACCTTCCTCCGACTTGGATCTTAAGACCTAGTACACCCGCTCTTTGAGCCCTTTGTAATGCCATCCTAATTGTTCTTCTAAATGCGACTCTTTTTTCCAGTTGTTGCGCAATATATTCTGCGAGTAAAAAAGCATCTGCATCAACTCTTTCAACTTCTACAACATTTATCCTAACTTGCCTTGTTCTATCCCCAATGGTTTTTTGAATTCCAGATCTTAATTCTTCAATACCACTACCTTGTCTTCCAACTATAACCCCTGGTCTTGCTGTTTTTAATTCAAGTTCCAGCTGATCAGCTTTTCTGGCTATTAATACATCACTTATTCCTGCTGCTCCATATTTTTTTTGTATGAAAGTACGAATTTTAAAATCTTCTTGGAGAAGAATTGGATATGTCTTTGAAGAAGCAAACCATTTGGAGCGGTGCTCTTGTGTAATACCTAATCTTAATCCAGAAGGATTTATTTTTTGTCCCATTAGTTTTGTACCTCCGCATTAGTTTGAGTAGGAGCAGATTCAACAGAAATACTTATATGGCAAGTCTGTTTTTTGATAGAAAAAGCTCTACCTTGAGCCCTAGGTCGATACCTCTTCATTACAGGGCCATTATTAGCCCATGCAGAGGATATAACTAAGGTTGAAGGATCCATTCCAAAATTATGCTCAGCATTAGCGACTGCAGATCTTAAGACTTTAGTAATAGGATCAGTAGATCTGTAAGGCATAAATTCCAACATAATCAATGCATCTCTATAAGTACGACCCCTTATTTGATCCAAAACTCTTCTAACTTTAGAAGCTGATCCACGAACATAATTTCCATGAGCAATAGCTGTTTTTGTTGTTTCAGATGTTTTTGTCATGATTTCGCTCCTTTCTTATCTCTTATATGACCACGATAAGTTCGTGTAGGAGCAAACTCACCAAGTTTATGACCAATCATTTGTTCGGTTATAAACACAGGTATGTGAGTCTTACCATTATGAACCGCGATTGTGTGGCCAATCATTACAGGTAAAATTGTAGATGATCTTGACCAAGTTTTAATAACAGACTTGTCATTATCAGTATTTTGTTTTTCTACCTTTTTGAGCAAGCTATCAGCTATAAAAGGTCCTTTTTTTAGTGAACGTCCCATGTTTATAAAATAGAAATTGATTTAATAAATGAAGTTATCAAGAGTCTCTTCCTCCCCTACTCCTCTTAGAAACGCGACGACGTTTTCGAACTACTAATTTATTACTTGGTTTGTTCTTTTTGCGTGTCTTCAACCCGAGAGCTGGTTTACCCCATGGAGTAACAGGGCCAGCTCTACCAATTGGTGCTTTTCCCTCTCCTCCTCCATGTGGATGATCACATGGGTTCATTACACTTCCTCTAACTTGAGGCCTTCTTCCAAGCCATCTTCTTCTTCCAGCTTTACCTAAGCTAGTGTTTCTTATTTCTGAGTTACCAACTTCACCAAGAGTTGCATAACATTCTTTTCTAACAAGTCTTACTTCTGTCGATGGGAGTTTTAAAGCAACATAATCTCCCTCTTTTGCCATAACTTGAGCACTAGATCCTGCTGACCTAACCATTTGAGCACCTCTACCAGCATATAATTCAACGCAGTGAACACTAGATCCTAATGGCATAACTGAGAGTGGCATAGCGTTACCATCTTCAATTGGAACACTATCTCCGGATATAACATTTTGGCCTACTTTTACGCCAGCTGGAGCGATAATATATCTCTTCTCTCCATCTTCGTAAAATAAAAGTGCAAGCCTTGCATTTCTATGGGGATCGTAGTGTATTGCTGCAACTTTAGCATTAATATTTCTTTTATCTCTCCTGAAATCGACTAATCTATATTGCCTTTTGTGACCACCTCCACGATGACGACAAGTAATAACTCCACGATTGTTCCTACCTTTAACTCTATGTTTTGAAACTATGAGTGATCTTTCAGGTTTTGCACTTGTTATTTCACTAAAATCAGTAACTACTCTCTGTCTTGTGCCAGGTGTATAAGGTTTAAATTTACGAATTGCCATGATTAAAACTCCTTAAGATTCTGGAAATAGTTGGATTTTGTCTCCTTCAGCAAGGCGGACAATTGCCTTTTTAACCTGAGAACGTTTACCGGAGAATTTACCGACTCTTCTTGTTCTCCTAGGAGGATTCATAGTGTTGACGCCTATAACTTTAACATTGAACAAGGCTTCAATAGCTGCCTTTATTTGTGGCTTAGGCGCTCTATGGTCTACTTCAAAGGTATATTGGTTAAGATCTAACGCATTTGTAGCTTTCTCAGTAATAACTGGCTTTCGTATTACATCGGCTAAACGAGAATCAAATAATTTACTCATGATGCATAAACCTCCTGAATTTTATTTATCGCTGATTGTCCTATTACCAATTTATTAGCATTGAGAATATCGAATACATTTAATTGATCGGCAGCGATTAATTTTACTTTTTCGATATTATTGATAGATTTTTTGATGACCTCTGAAGGACTTTCAAGAATAACCAAAACTTTTTCAGTTTTTTGAATTCCTAATCGAGCAAGGCCATTGATGATGTCACTTGTTTTAGGCTGCTTTAAAGTAGATCCAAAATCTTCAACAGCTTTCATATCAGATACTCTGGACATAAGTGCTGTTCTAAGAGCTAATCTACGTTCCTTACGATTCATATCAAGATTGTAAGAGCGTGGCTTGGGCCCAAAAATAATTCCTCCACCAGGTCTTAAAGGAGTCCTTATTGATCCTTGACGAGCTCTTCCTGTACCTTTCTGTTTATATGGCTTTCTACCGCCTCCACGTACTTCAGATCTTGTCAAGGTTGAAGCTGTCCCTTGTCTTTTATTTGCTAGTTGCCTAAGGACCGCTCTATGAATTAAGTCTGCCGAAGAAGTTTCTTTGGCAACCGCTAAATCGAGAGTAACTTTTCCTGATTTTTTACCATCCCACTTAAGAGTTTCTAGTGTTGTCATGATTTTTCACCTCCTTTTTTGCCTACAACATTATTTGGCTTAATGTTGACAATTGAGCCAGGCTTACCAGGGACAGAACCCTTTACAACAAGCAAATTTTTCTGATCATCAATTTTTAGAACTAACAATCCTTTCGTAGTTATTTGTTTTCCTCCATATCTTCCTGCCATTCTTTTCCCTGGATAAATTCTACCTGGAGTTGTTCCTGCTCCTGTGGATCCAGGTGCCCTATGATTTTTTGAACCATGACTCATGGGACCTCTGCTAAAACCATGTCTTTTCTGGTAACCAGCAAAACCTCTGCCCATAGATTTGCCACTGATATCAACTTTTTGACCAACCTCAAAGTTTTTTACAGTTATTTGATTGCCAACTTCATAAGATGAAGTTTCTTCAACCCTATATTCCTTTAAATGCTTTAAAAGTTCTTCACCTGATTTCAACAAATGTCCCTTTTCAGGTTTACTTATATGCTTATCTTTGGACAAACCATAACCTATCTGTATGGCGGTATAACCATCCAAAGCTGTAGTTTTCAATTGAGTGACACGGCAAGGACCAGCTTCAATAAGAGTAACTGGTACTGCATTACCTTTGTCGTCGAAAAGTTGGGACATGCCCAATTTTTTTCCTAAAATTCCTATAGACATAAGACTAGATTAGGCTAGCTTGTAATAATTTTTCAAATATCTAAACCTTTGAGTTATTAAGATTTAGTTAATTAAAAAACAATTAAGTTAAGGTTGAGACTTATCTATAACTTAGATAGTTTCTCTTGGGGTAAACCCACCTGAATTTTTTAACGAAACGCTAAAAAATGTGAAATTTTGTAGAGGCTCGGCTAGCTTGCGAGCTTAAAAATTCACTGAAATACAATTGTACATCATCAAGTACCATAAAATAAAATAAAATAAAAATAAAGGAAATTTTTATGCCATTACTTCTCACAGGGAAAAAGTTTCATAACGATTTAAAAACTAACAAATGTTTAGCAATTTTTGCTCCTCTTGAAGGTGGTTATGAAACTCGTCTTTTGAGGAGAATGAGGGCCAAAGGCTTTAAAACTTACATAACCTCAGCTAGAGGACTTGGTGATCCTGAAGTATTCTTACTCAATTTACATGGGGTTAGACCACCTCACCTTGGTCATCAAAGTGTAGGAAGAAACGGAGCGCTCGGGGAAGTTCAACAAGTAATCCCACAAGCTTCTGAATTATTTAATGAAAATGATAAAAATAAATTACTTTGGTTGTTAGAAGGTCAAGTATTGTCTCAATCTGAATTAGAGAGCTTAATAGAAATTTGTACTAAAGATAATCAATTAACAATTGCTGTTGAAATGGGGGGTTCGAGAAAACTTGAATGGAAGCCATTAAGTGATTATATTTTGGATGAATTTGAAAGTTAAATTGGTTGATTAAAACAAATATTAAAAAAGATAAATGGATTAAGTTGATTTGTGGCGCTAGTAATGAAGATATTGTTGCCATAGAAGATTTATGTGCAATTTATACTGCCGCTGGTGTCGATTACATAGATGTTGCTGCAGAAGAATCGATAGTTCATGCAGCAAAAAAAGGAATTAAGTGGGCAAAAAAAATCTTTAAAAACTCCCCTGGATTAATGATAAGCATTAGTGATGGTAAAGATATCCACTTTCGTAAAGCAAAATTTGATCCATTAAAATGTCCTTCTAATTGTCCAAGACCTTGCGAAAAAGTATGCCCCACCTTTGCAATTGATAATTCAGGCATCAAAGAGAGTAAATGTTATGGATGTGGAAGATGTTTAAATAGCTGTCCACTAAATCTAATTAGTGACTATGAATATAATTTGACGAAAGATGATCTAGCATCAACACTTCAAAAAATTAAGCCTAATGCAGTAGAAATTCATACAGAAATTAATCGCATAGATTCTTTTACAAAAGTTGTAAGTATCCTTAAAAGTTCTGAAACGAAATTAGACAAGATCTCTATTAGTTGTGGATTGAATCAATCCTCAAAAAAATCTCAAGAGCCTGAAGATCTTTTGAAAGCTCTTTGGGAAAGATATGAAATTCTTAATGAGCTTAATATTCCTCTTATTTGGCAACTAGATGGAAGGCCAATGTCTGGTGATCTTGCTCCGATAACAAGTAGAGATTCAGTTAAATTGTTTGAAAAAATAGGTTCAGATCTTCCACCAGGATTAATTCAATTAGCAGGAGGAACAAATGAGAAAACTCATGAATTTTTGAAGTCAAACAATCTTCCAGACGGAATAGCATTTGGAAGTGCTGCAAGAAAAATAATGCAGCCCCTCATTGAATTTGCTCACAAAAATAACAAAAAACTCTATGAGTATCCTGAAAAAATGGCTTTAGCGATCAAAAAAGCTCAGACATTTCTGAAGCCATGGAAATCGAGCTAATGCAAATAATATTTTTATTTTTCAAAACCTGCGTCTGGTTTATAAAAACTTTGTATTTTTTTGATAGAAAAAAATCTTCTCAT
>QCLV01000028.1 GCA_003214295.1 Prochlorococcus sp. AG-418-F08 | reverse complement strand
AAATGAAAAAATTAGATACATAAAAATTTGAAACTTATAAGTCTTATCAATTATTTTCATTCCAAACTTTTAGAATTTCTTTTGCCATAGGAAGTGCATGAACTGACCCTCCACCAGGTGTATTTTGGGCAAAAGCAACCACTAGTAATTCACTTTTGTCTGAGGGAGTAAAGCATACAAACCAAGCATGGTCTAATCCTGTCTTCCAATCTTCAGCAGTTCCTGTTTTGCCAGAGACTGGTGGTAAATTTGTAACTCCAGTATTAATTGCAACACCTGTACCAGATTCAACAACTTTTCTCAAACCGTTTTTTATTACCTGGATATACTCAGGATCGATATCAAGTTTAATTCTTGAATGATCTGACAAAAATTTTTCATCTTTTTTAGTCAAATAAGGAGTTACTAAATAACCTCCATTAGCAATAGCCGCATATGCTTTCGCTATTTGAATAGGGGTTACTTGAACAACCATTTGTCCAATTGACATACTTGCAATGTCTTCAGGTACCCATGGGGTTCTTCCTGCCTCCCCCCAACCTCTACCTTCTCTTGCCCACTGACTACTAGCTACGAAGCCAATATTTTCTTGTTCAGAAATTTCGATCCCAGATAAAGAATTAAAACCAAGCTTTCTGGAAACCTCATGAATTTCATCAACACCTACTTCATATCCAACTTGATAAAAAAAAGTATTACTTGAAACTCTTAAAGCATCTTCAAAACCTATTTTCCCAAAACCTAAATCGTTATGCTCTCTAAAACATTGATTACCATAAGTAATACATGGCTGTGTTTCTAGCATAGTATCACTGGAAAATCTTCCACTTTCCAAACCAGCCAAAGCCGTCACAATTTTCCAAACACTTCCTGGATCATAGGCATTTAATGCTCTATTCAAAAGAGGCTTTTCTACCGAACTAAATAGTTCATTAAATTCTTTCTCAGGCTTAAAATCCTTGGAAAAAAAGTTTAAATCAAATGTAGGTTTGCTTGCTAGTGCCCTTATTGCACCATTTCTTGGATCCATAGCGATTATCGCTCCGGCTTTTTTATCTTTCAGTACTTCTTCAGCAACTAATTGCAAATCCAAATCAATAGTCAATGCAATATCTTTACCTTGTCTTGAAGGTTTAATACCCAATGATCTTTGGTATTTACCTAAAGAATTTACTTCAACCATTTCGCCTCCCCACTCTCCTCTTATAAAATCTTCATAGACATATTCAATTCCAGTTCTGCCTATTAAATCATTTAATTTATAACCCTTTTTTGATAAATATTTGTATTCTGAATCAGTAATTGGCTGAGTGTAACCAATTACATGCGCGGCAACAGATTTATAAGGATAATTTCTAATTAATTTCGTCGCTACTTCAAAACTTAATAGATTATTTTCATTTTCCTTAAATTTTATTAGTTGATCAATATTTAAATCATCCAAAATAGTTACAGAAAGTTTCTGATTTGTTAAGCCATCAAAGTATTTCTTTTGAATTAAATTGCTATCAACGTTTAACAAATTAGAAATAGTTGATTTCTGTATTTCCCAATCTCTTACATTGATAGATTGGGGTTTTATTACTAACGAGTATTTAAATCTACTATCTGCCAGAACATAGCCATTTTTATCCAGTATTCTTCCGCGTATAGGTTGAGAAGAAATAAGCCTAATTCTATTTTCGTCAGACATTTTTTTAAAAGATTCATAATTTAATAATTGCAAAAAAATTAATCTCATTAAAATCAATAAAAACGAAAAAGAAGAAAAGATAAGTAAGACTAAAGGTTGTCTCTTTAATGAAATACGTTTTTTATTAGAACTAGTTTTTATCAAAAAATTACAATTTATCTAAAGATTTTTTCAATAAACCAATGGTTAAATTGATTTCCTTGAGTCTAGTGATTAAATTTTTATAATCGCTCTCTTGAGTATCAAGAATCAACTCATCATTATCCTTGTTAGTTGAAGTAAATTTTTCATCCATAAAACTCATATTTTTAAATTTCGATATGAATTTATCTTAAATAAAAAATTTGTTTTTTCAAAATATTATTACTTTTGATTCTCAAGATATAACATCAACAAATTAATTTAAATTTTCTAATGTTTGTTCAAAATAAGGGTTACAACTATTTTTAGAGATTCCTAAAGACCAGCCAATGAATGATGAAAAAAATAATGCGACTATTAATGGGACTATAGCTTGTTGGGTATTTTCATAGCTAAACCATTCTCTCCAACTACTAAAAAACCTTTCTCTTTGAAATTTTCTTCTCTCATTTGATAATAATCTTTCTTTTTTCGCAAAAGATCTTTTTACCCATTTTTCAAAAGAAATCTTTTTAATAATAGCCATTTTTCTCTCAATTTCTAATAACTGCCCAGAACTAAGATAAGGATGAAATGTACTTATCAATTCAAGCGTTTTTAAAAACATCTCAACAGTTGCATCTTTTATAAGCTTTTGCTCATGACTTAAATCAGCCCAATCTATTTCTGGATAAAAACGATTCCTATTTGGAAAAATTTGATCCTCTGACATTTGACCAGGTTCTCGAAGCCATCTATTGGTATTTTCGTCAAACCTTCGCCAATACAAAAAAGGGTTAATAAAAATTGTTTTTCCAGATATTTTAATTACATCTTGCTGCAGATGATTAGCTATCTTTCTTTCAGAGTTTTTCGATTTTATCAAAAGTCTAAAATATTAATCTAATTAAAGATTATCTTTAATTGACTATTTTTCCAGAAATGCTAGAAATTTTTTCGTAAGTGTTAATTTTTTGATAAGTTCCAACGCTTTTTTAAATAATTACACTGTTCACAATTTAATGAAGGTTTGGGAAAAATATCGGAACGTAATAAATTAATCGTCTCAATTATTTTAGGCTCTACCCAAGATGTGGAGCAATCTAACCTAATTAAGTGGGTATCGAAATTTAGTTGGTTATTAAAAGTTTCTTCATTTTTCTTTCCATTAAAATATAAAAGATAAGCTTCTTTAGAAACTTTAAAACCGTTTTTCTTGAATAGCCACTGATACATTTCTAATTGTCTCTTATAAGCTTTTGCATATTCGTATTTCTTAAAAGTCTCAGACCAATCAAAATGATTTCTAGATGTCGCTTTTACGTCTACGATAATAAGATCACCATTTTTTTTCTGCCAAATATCATCCACAGCTCCACCAAAATCATACTTATATTCAATTGACTTATATCTTATCCCTTTAAAATTACTTCTCCAAAGTTCTAAATCTTTGTGTTTAAAGGGCACAGCATCAATTCCATATTCAATAAATAAAGGATGTGGCTCCTGAATACTTCTGTAGTGATCGAACTCATTTTTACATAAATTATCTACAGCTATATTTAGAGTAAATGGTAATGATGGTGGTTTTATTTGATATTTTTTATCAAGTACACAACATCTTGGGCAACTAATAAATTTCTCAACTGTAGATCTACTTAATTTAATAATCTCGCTCATTGCATTTTAAATCTCATAAAAATTTATTAATTTATTCCTAATCAATTGTTCTAGGAAATTTTGATGATTGCAATAGATTATTTTCATTGTTTTTTTTATAAATAAAATTTCTATATAAACTCATTCGGAAAAAATGATTCATTTTTTAGACTTTATCAATGCCTAAATATGAATAACTCAATAGAACAAAATATTTGACCAGTTCTATAAATCACCTTTTATCAATGCATATATACCTATCACGGAATAAATAATTCCCCAGTACCTTACTGGAATAAAGAAGAATGTATTTCTTTTAGAATCAACTAATTGCACTGCCTGATTTGTTTTGGGATCTATAAATATCCTTGGTGATTTTCGATTAATCATCTTACCAATAGTCCAACAAAAAAACCCTGCCAAATTAAAAGTCGCAAATAAGAACCACTTACTTCGACTAAAGTCATTTTCAACTTGTAAAATAAAATATGTAAATGAAGTGGTTATAAGAACAGAAGCAAATAAAAATAATAATGCAAATATACCTTTACCTTTGCAAAAAAACATAATTAAGTTCGAATTATTACTTGTAGATTAATATAGCAACTGTAGAAAACATAGACTTTCTAAAATTTCTATTAAAAACTTGCAAAAAAGTTAGTGTTAATGAAATTAAAGAAATCGATATGTTCTGAAAAAATGGCTAAAACTGATTTACTTATAAGAAGTTTTTAAAAGATGAAATCAATATTAAGATCAATTTTTTATATGCCTGGAGTAGTAACACATGAATTATCTCATCATATTTTTTGCATTATTTTTAATGCAAAGGTCATAAAAGTTTGCTATTACAATTTCAAAGATTCATCAGGATATGTTCGCCATGAGAGACCTAAACATTTATATCAGGATGTTTTGATTGCAGTTGCTCCTTTTTTCTTAAATACATTCTTTGGAGGTTTAGTAGCTTACCCAACAATTATTAATAAATTGCCAACCATAGGATTACTAAGTTTAAACTGGCGAGACATATTAGGAATAATCATTTCTATTTCAATTGGGATGCAGGCGATCCCAAGTAAAGGTGATGCATTAAGCATGTGGAATTTTATAGGCGAAAGCAATATGAATTTTCTATTAAAAATTACAGCGAGGCTTATAATAGCACCTCTTATTTTTGTAGTCTTTCTACTAAATTTTCTTTCGTCTTTTCTAAAAATTGATTTATTTTATGGAATTTGCGTCTGTTTTTTTGGGCCTAAAATTATTGAATATATTATCAATATTGGGGTTATTCGTGAATTTATAAACGGAATACAAAGTGCATGATCTGGTTTTGAAGGAGGACTAAAAAACCTTACATTAATACACGGCGCATATTTTAAAGATAGCTATGTAGGCAAAACAAATCATTGTCCATCGCAACTTTATTCAACAAGATGGGATGTTAACAAAAATTCGATTCTTTTTGACATTACAAATCGAAAGCGATACATGTTTGCTTTTGAAATAAATGATATTAACCAACTTAAAGATATTCATAGAATAAGAATTAAATATATAAATTGATAATTACGATTAATTTTTATCATTAAACAATTTCTTAGTCACTGTAAATTGAAAATAAACCCTTTTTATGCCACTATTCTGGTTTATTTTTTATCTCTTTCATTCAGATATATCTGTAAATATTTGGTAAAAGTTTGAATGTAATCTTCAGCAAATTCTTTTCTACATTTTTGATCTGCAACGACAAAATCATCAAAATTCATAACCCCAAGATCTTTAACATGTTCATGTCTGCAAGTACATTTTGATTGGGCAAATCCTTTATCTATAGAACTACCCCAAACCTTTCCGTTGTTTAATCTATTATTGAATCCATTCTCTTTTAATTCTGTTGCCATACAAGTTTCATTCCATTCTGATCTAGTTGGAACAACTTTATAATCAGAATTTATTTCATTGATAGGAGTAAAACTTAGAAGAGGTAATAGTGTTAAATGAAATGGGATCATACTATTAATCATCTAGAGTGACAAAAAGAGTGGGTAACTTTTCATAAAATTCATAAGTTTTTGCACCCTTTCCTTTAGTACCCATTAGTCAGAAAATAAAACCATAAAAATGTGGAAAGTGTAGAGAAATTTATTTTTATACGATTTCTCTATAGAGATGAGATTTTACCCTCACGAGTAACCTCGCTGTTGAGATCCATTGCAGATAGGATAACAGATTCTCACGTGTAACTCACGTTTAACCGCCTATTTTAGACTATGACTGACTTTATACCCCTTTTATTATTCCCACTCAATAGTACCGCCAAAAGTTGCAAATAAAAACACAGTCATGGCAACATATTTGAACCCATAATAACACACATTTTTCCACGGGAAACTCACATGAAACCTGATTAAATATCACTTACTGCAATATTTACAGCTTAAGCAACCCTAAATTCCCTTTTCATATTCATTTCAGGCAGGTCATGCATTGAATCTCTCCATTCCTGGGCCCATTCACTTTGACTATGTCTATAAATTCTAATTAGTTCATCTACAGAGGAATCATGATAATCAACTCTAAGGTCTAAAAGGGGAAAGCCTAGTTCACCACTTACCTTTAGGGCACTTGAGGTGGAACGGGGGCTTCGTCTATCTCCACCTATATTTTCTCCCGCATTAAGAGCATCAAGAAGTCTTTTCCCTAATTTAATATTTGGATCACTTTGTTTAAAAACATCAGCCATCACCTCAAGAACTTCAATATTCTCTAGAAAATTGCCAGCTACAGAAAAATTTTCTCCACTTATATGTCCGCATGTCTGAAAACATTCTTGACCTGTCCAGCATGCGCTTCTTCCATACTTATCGATTAAGTGAACCTGTCTTTTTTCCCTGCCAAAATCTTCCTGAATTAAATCTTCCAAAACAATTTTGGAATCAGAGCAGGATTGGAGTGACTCAAGACTTCTTAATCCTAAATAGGGATTAGTTTGTCCTTGAGTTGCAACA
>QCLV01000027.1 GCA_003214295.1 Prochlorococcus sp. AG-418-F08 | reverse complement strand
TGATGAACAAAAAGGTTTAATTACCCAAAAGATCATCAATATTGCTGGAACAGAAAAATTAGAACTTGTAACTAAAATCGACCCATCTCTTATTGGTGGTTTCGTTGCCAGTGTAGGATCAAAAGTAATTGATGCTTCCCTTGCTTCACAAATAAGAAAACTTGGCTTATCCCTATCCAAGTAACATTTAAATCAACCTTAAATTCTTAAATCCATGGTATCTATACGCCCTGATGAAATCAGTTCAATCTTAGGTATATGTGTTCTAGGATCGTCAAGTTGGTGGGTGGCTAGTAGAGAAATGGGAAATTGGGCTTATTTCTTAAAAAAACAAATTATTTGGACAATTCCAGGCATTAGTCTGTTTTATTTGGTTCTTAATACGAACATTAGAAATCTTTTAAAGTATTCAAAAATTATTTTTTATATTTTATTTTTTTTGATTTTTCTAACCAACATTACTGGAATTACAGTGAATGGCTCTTCAAGATGGCTAGTACTAGGGAATTTACGTCTTCAACCATCTGAATTAATAAAACCTTTTTTAATTCTTGAAGCTTCTAACCTTTTTGCTCATTGGAATCTGATAAAGAATGATAAAAAATTAATTACAATATTATCCTTTGGCTTATTAATTTTTTTAATACTAAAGCAGCCTAATTTAAGTACTGCTTCATTAACTGGAATTCTTTTTTGGGTGATGGGTTTATGTGGAGGAGTAAAACTTAGCTCTCTTTGCTCATTTGCTTCATTAGGATTCATTACTGGATGTATTAGTATCCTTAATAATGAATATCAAAAACTTAGGGTTACTTCATTTATTAATCCTTGGAAAGATCAACAGGAAAGTGGTTTTCAATTGGTTCAGAGTTTATTAGCCATAGGTTCAGGTGGTCTATTTGGCCAAGGTTTTGGACTGTCAATACAAAAATTACAGTATCTACCCTTCATGTATACAGATTTTATTTTTGCCATTTTTGCCGAAGAATTTGGTTTATTAGGGTGTACTTTATTCTTAGGATTTTTAGCAGCATTCTCTTTTATAAGCCTAAGAATTAGTCTTAAGTGCAGGAACAACTACACAAAATTAGTTGCTATCGGTTGTGGTGTATTGTTGACGGGTCAATCAATAATGCATATTGCTGTAGCTACAGGTTCAATGCCTACTACAGGCTTGCCACTACCCTTTATTAGTTATGGTGGCAATTCATTAATTGCATCTTTTTTTATTGCAGGGATGTTACTAAGATGTTCATTAGAATCAACTGGATTCATAGGTATGATTAGTACACGGAAAGCCTGTAATTAGTTAGAATTAAAAGGATTTTAAGTAGAATTATCGAATCATTTAATATAGTTATTTCAGAATTATCTCAAAAGGGTAATCTGCTTATGCAGAATAGTCTAAATAGTCCTGGTCCATTTACTATATTTTTGATTTTCAGCGCAGGACTTTTAACAAGTCTGGGGCCATGTTCATTATCATTACTTCCAGTCACAATTGCTTATATAGGAGGAACAGAGAAAAATAAATTTAAACTAATTAGTTTTTCAGGAGGTGTTGTTTTTTCTCTTGTCGCATTGGGGGTTGCAAGCGGATTCTTAGGTAAAATATACGGGCAAATTCCAACTTATTACACTTCATTTGTTGCCCTAATCGCAATAATAATGGGATTAAATTTATTAGGAATTCTCAAGTTTCAGTTTCCCAATGGACCTGATCTTAAAAAAATAGAAGATAAAATACCATCCCTAATAGCACCTTTTACAATAGGAACTACTTTCGGACTAGCATCTTCTCCTTGCATTACACCAGTCTTAGCAACTCTTCTTGCTTGGGTATCGCAAGCTAAAAACCCTATCATCTCAATTATTTTTTTATTTTTCTTTGGAATAGGTCAAGTCACCCCATTAATCATTGCGGGAGCTACGGCAGAAAACTTAAAAAAATTTTTAGAGCTTAGAAAGTTTAGTCAAATTATTCCAACTTTAAGTGGGATATTTTTAGTTGCCCTAGGATTATTAAATTTATTTTCAAATTGGATTTAAATGATTATTTTTAAGAATTTAATTTTGAAAATATCAAGTTTAAGATTCGCCATATCACTGATAATCTTCATAGCTATTACAAGTGGGGTAGGTACTTTTATACCTCAAGGTAGTAGTAATAAATTCTATATTGATAGTTTCGATAGTTCTCCCATTTTTGGATTTTTAGATGGAGAAAAAGTCTTAAAACTGCAATTGGATCATATCTATACAAGCTTTTGGTTTTTATTTGCATTAATTCTTCTTTGCATTTCCCTAGCTGCTTGTAGTTTCAGGAGGCAAATCCCTTCATTACAAGCCTCATTAAAATGGATTGAATACAAAAGCGAAAAAAAATTTAGCAAACTGCAACTAACTACAAGTCACCCAATCATTAAAGATGGGGAGGACCACATATCAAAAATAGATTTTTTACTTAAAAAAAGAGGATGGAAAACATACAAATTTATAAGTCATATTTCTGCAAGAAGGGGTTTAATTGGAAAAATCGGTCCTTTAGTTGTACATATCGGATTAATTATATTACTTATAGGTTCAGCATATGGAAGTTTTACAAGTCAATCAAAAGAACAATATTTAATGCCTGGGGAAAGTTTGGATCTTATTAATGAGAGCACAAACTCAAAAGCCAATATAAAATTAGTCGATTTTTCTATAGAACGAGAAAGTGATGGTATACCCAAACAGTTTATTTCAAAGTTAAATTTTTCTTCTGAAGATCTAAATTTAAAAGAAATAAAAACCGCCAAAGTTAATCATCCAATCAGGTTTAATGGATTAACTATTTATCAAGCTGATTGGGCAATATCAAATGTTGTTTTAGAGATAGATAATATCCTTTATCAATTAAAATTAAAAGAGATTCCCGAAATCGGCAATCAAGTTTGGGGTGTTTTAGTTGAAATAGGATCGGAGACAAAAAAAAATTTCCTTTTAACAATAGATAATGAAAATGGTCCACTTAAAATTTCAGATATAGAAAATTTTTCCGGGGATAGTCTCTATATCAATGACAACCCTTTGGAAGTTAATTCTTCAAAAGTATCTCTTAAAAAAGTAATCCCTAGCAGTGGATTAATAATTAAAAATGATCCGTCTATACCATTTATATATTTTTCTTTTATTTTAATAATTTTTGGAACAATAATAAGTCTTATACCAACTAACCAATTATGGATTCTTGTAAATCAAGAATCACAGAGGTTATCCATTGGAGGTCTTAGCAATAAAAATCTAGTTGGTTTTAAAAAAGAATTTTTTAAAATATCAGAAGAAATAAAAAAATTTTAATTTTTTTTCTGTCCACTAAAAATATCTAACTGCATAGAAACATTCCCTCTGGGGTTAAATGCAGCATTTAAATGTATCCAGTGAGGTGAGCCTTCATTCACTAAATCATCCATAATTCTATTAACAACTTCCTCATGTGATATTTTTATATCTCTAAAATTATTAATATAAAGCTTTAAAGACTTCAACTCATAGACTTTCAAATTAGGTTGATAAATAATATTTAGCTTTGCAAAATCTGGATAACCAGAAAAGGGGCACTTACATGTAAATTCAGGTAACTGGATAGAAATTTCATAAATTCTTTCTTTATTTGGATTTTCGAAACAAATTATTTTTGATTCTTCAATAATTCTTTCACCATAAAATGGCCTTTGCGTCGAATCATTCAATTTATCTGTACTCATTTTTAGTAGAACTTATTTACTAAACCTATATAAAAAGATCAAAATCTGCAAAAATCCCAACAAGCTTAAGTATTACAATTAAATAAGTCAAAAGCTGTTAAATCTTATTTTTGTATCAATAGTAACATTCATAGTGTCGGTTAAAAGGGTTATATGTGTTTAGTTCAATGAAAATTAATGGACATTTGTTTGATAACTATCGATAACAACTTAAATAAATCCCTCCATCCAAAAAGTGCAATCGGAATGTTATGGCTTCAAACACATTTTGAGAATGATCAGTGGGAAGCGTTGTCAAACAGTACAGTAATAATCTCCGAAGAAAATTCCCAATTATTAATTGAAGACGCTACGAATGCAGGTCTTAATATTAAATGTTTTTCGGATATTTCAATGTTGGATGTTTTCCCAAAAAACAATTAAAATAAGATTATTCAATCCTTAATCATGAAGAAAATTGAAGCAATCATACGTCCTTTTAAGCTTGAGGATGTAAAAATTGCATTAGTCAACTCTGGTATTGTTGGAATGACAGTTAGTGAAGTCAGAGGCTTTGGAAGGCAAAAAGGACAAGTAGAAAGATATAGAGGTTCCGAATTTACTGTTGAATTCCTTCAAAAACTCAAAGTAGAAGTTGTCGTAGAGGATGAAAAGGTCAACTCAGTCATAGATGCGATTGCTGAAGCTGCGAAAACTGGAGAGATAGGTGACGGGAAAATATTCATCACATCAATCGATTCTGTCGTGAGAATTAGAACTGGCGACAAAGATGAAGAAGCTCTTTAATTTAAAGAGTTTCTTTTACTAAATTTTGTATATATTCACTATTAATCCTTGGATTCGATTCACTTTTTAAGGACATCCAAGCTAGATATTCATGATTTCCAGCAGGGCCTACTAGTGGAGAGGCTATCAAATTCTTTATATTCCATTGGAAATTCTTAGCAGAATAAATAACAGACTCTATAGCCTCAGTATGAAATTTAGGATTACGAACTACGCCACCTTTACTGACTTTATCTTTACCAACCTCGAATTGGGGTTTAATTAAAAATATTCCCTCAACGCAATCACCTTCTAATAAATTACCAATAGATTTAAAAACTAACTTTAATGAAATAAAAGACAAATCAGCAACCACAAAATTTGGTAATTCATTACTTCTAGATAAAAGATCATTAGGTTTTAAATTTCGAATATTAGTTCGTTCAAAAAGTATGACCTTTGGGTTATTTCTAATCTTCCATGCAGTCTGTCCATAACCAACATCTATCCCATACACTAACTTTGCTCCTTGCTGCAATAAGCAATCAGTAAATCCCCCAGTAGAGATTCCTGCGTCAATACATATTTTATCTTTTACTTTAATTTCAAGTTTTTTAAATGCCTCCAATAATTTTTCGCCGCCCCTTGATACAAACATAGGTTCGGAGTCAATAAAAAATTCAGATCCAATTAATACTTGTTGTCCAGGTTTATCCAATACTTTTCCATTGATATCTCTAACCTTACCCGCAAGAATTAAACCCTGGGCTTTTTGACGAGTTTCACATAAACCTTTATTGAGAAGATAAAGGTCTAATCTGCTTTTTTTGAGCATCTATTCAACAATAAAAAAAGACTGAATAATGAACTTCTATAAGATTAAGATCCAAATTCTTTCATACCTTCTAATTTTAAATTAGAACTAAAAAATTACCCATTACTAAAGGGGCAATAAAAGAAAATATTTTTAATATTTAAACTTTCTTCAATTAGAAGAAAAATGTTACATAAGAAAATAAAAATCAGGCAAATATGTTCAATGGCAATTACATCTTTAAGGTATCAGGCAATAATTCGATTTTGGTTATAAAGTTTAAATTGATAATTAATAAAAATTGTGATCGAGCGTTACACATTACCCGAAATGGGGAAAATCTGGACTGAAAGCGCAAAATTCCAGAGTTGGCTTAGGGTTGAAATAGCTGCATGTGAAGCAAATTTTTCCCTCGGGAAAATTCCAGAGAATGCCATTAAAGAGATACGATCAAATGCAAAGTTTGATGAAATTAGAATTACAGAAATTGAAAAAGAAGTTAAACATGATGTCATAGCATTTCTTACAAGCGTTAATGAATTTGTAGGAGATTCTGGAAGATACATACATGTTGGTATGACCAGTAGTGATGTACTTGATACTGGCTTATCTCTTCAATTAAAAGATTCGTGCGAATTGTTATTAGAAGAAATTGAGAGCTTAGAAAATGAAGTCCGATTATTAGCAAGGAAAAATAAAAATACATTAATGATTGGCAGATCTCATGCAATTCATGGGGAGCCAATTTCCTTCGGTTTTAAACTTGCTGGATGGTTAGCAGAAATAATAAGGAACAAAAAAAGATTATTAACACTACAAGAATCCGTCGCAATTGGACAAATAAGTGGTGCAATGGGAACTTACGCTAATACGAATCCCAAAGTAGAACAAATAACTTGTGATTTACTTGGCTTAAAACCAGATACAGCAAGCACCCAAGTCATATCAAGAGACAGACATGCAGAATATGTGCAAACTATTGCACTAGTTGGAGCTTCTCTAGATAGATTCGCGACTGAAATAAGAAATTTACAAAGAACTGACGTTTTAGAAGTTGAGGAGGGCTTTACAAAAGGGCAAAAAGGAAGTTCTGCCATGCCTCATAAAAGAAATCCTATTCGAAGTGAAAGAGTAAGCGGTTTAGCAAGAATTTTGAGAAGTTACGTCTTAACAGCACTTGAAAATGTTCCACTTTGGCACGAAAGAGATATAAGCCATAGTTCAAATGAACGTATCATGTTACCTGATGTATCAATCTGTTTGCATTTTATGCTCAGGGAAATGAAGGATATAGTAAGTAGTTTGGAAGTTTATCCAAAAAATATGCTCAAAAATTTAAATATATATGGTGGTGTAATCTTTAGTCAGAAAGTTCTACTTTTGCTTGTAGAGAAGGGATTATCTAGAGAAAAAGCTTACAGCTTAGTACAAAAAAATGCGCATCAAGCCTGGAATTCTCAGAATGGTAATTTCAAACAAAATATAGAGAGAGATAATGAAATAATGGATTTAATTGATCAAAGTGACTTAGAAGAATGTTTTAATCCTTCAATTCATCTCAATAATTTAAGTGTAATATGGGAGAAGTTAGGTATCTAGGATTACTGAAAACCTTATCTAAGTTAAACCAGTGTTTTCAGAGGAATAATGACAAAAAACTTTAGGATTGAAAAAGATAGTATGGGAACAATACAGGTTCCCATGGAAGCTTTATGGGGTGCTCAAACACAAAGATCAATAATAAATTTTTCTATTGGAGAAGAATTAATCCCAATTGAGTTAATTTATTCACTCACCCTCATAAAAAAAGCTGCTTCAATTGCGAATTTCAATTTAGGGTTAATAGATAAAAGAAAAAAAGATTTGATTGTAGAGGCATGTACAGAAATACTTGATGGGCATCATGATTCACAGTTCCCCTTAAAGGTTTGGCAAACAGGAAGTGGCACGCAAACAAATATGAATGTTAATGAAGTGATTTCAAACATTGCAGCATTAAAAACTAATTCAGAGCTTGGTAGTCATCAACCAATACATCCGAATGATGATGTAAATAAATCTCAGTCAACTAATGATACTTTTCCTGCTGCTATTCAAATATCTGTTGTTAATGAAATAATCAAAAATTTAGTTCCAACTATAAGAGAACTTACGAAGATCCTTGATAAAAAAAGTGAAGAATGGAAAGATCTTATAAAGATAGGAAGAACCCATTTTCAAGATGCAGTTCCCCTTACTTTTGGGCAAGAAATATCAGGATGGTCAGAGCAACTTAAAGATGCTGAGAATGCAATCATTATGAGTCTGAATGAATTGTATTTCTTACCTCTGGGAGGAACTGCAGTTGGTACAGGCATTAATTGTCCAAAAGGATTTTGTGAAGAGTCTATAAAATCAATTTCAGATGATACTAATTTAATGTTCTATAAATCAAAAAATAATTTTTCTATCATGGCCTCGCATGATCGTCTAGCTCAAGTAATGAGTCAGATAAAAATATTAGCAGGTGCATTATTTAAAATTTCAAATGATATAAAAATTCTATCTTCTGGTCCAAGATCAGGAATATATGAATTAATTATCCCTCAAAATGAACCCGGAAGTTCTATAATGCCGGGTAAAGTTAATCCGACTCAATGTGAAGCCTTATCAATGGTTTGCACTCAGATAATGGGTCTTGAATATGCTGTTTCAATGGCAAATTCTAGCGGCACTTTACAGATGAATGAATATAAACCTCTTATTGGATTTAATATTCTTACAAGTTTAAGATTACTTAAAAATGCAATAGAAAACTTCAGAATAAAATTAGTTAATGGAATGGCACCTAATCAAAAGAAAATGAAGTTAAATTTAGAAAATTCACTAATGCTGGTTACAGCCATAGTGCCCAAAGTTGGTTATGAAAAAGCAGCTGAAATTGCAAACCTTGCCTTCAAAGAATCATTAAATTTAAAAGAGGCAACACTTAGATTAGGTTATTTAAATGAAGATGAATTTGATGAAGCTATGAATATTAATTCAATGATTTGATTAAAAAATTTAAGAATTATTGTCAATTCTTTTTGTTGCAGGATTAATATCTTCAGAGACTTTTATAAGATCATTAGATTCAGAAACAGGAAACCGATTTATAGCTCTTAATGCTAGCTTTGCTTTGCTCTTTAATTGATTACTAACACCAATACAGTATTGCACTTGAGAAAGAACATCAATCGATCTTCTAATAATCCTTACTACATCACCTTCGTCTAATGAAGTATTAAAAACCAAATCTTTCCATTTTTTTCCTCTTGCCCATTCAGAAATAATTCCAGTCAACTCTGTTTCTAAATAAATAGGAATTTCAATATGAAACTTATTTTGTTGAGATGCGACTAATTTTCTTAAACTATCTAATTCATTAAATACATCTATTACCTTTAAAGAAGGCTTGAAATTACACCAAAGATTAGGCCTCCTAACATCAACACATATAGCTTGTATAACTGCAGCCAACTCAGGAGGATCTAAATCATCTAAATAACCACTAACTAAAACAAGACCAATCCATAATTCATTTTCACTTCTTATAGCACCAACTGTTTGTCCAACTTCTGTCAATTCCAAATCATTTAAACAACCAAAATGATTCAAAATTTTAATCAAATCGGTAAAAGTTTTCCAGTTATGATTTTCTTTATCATCAAGAAGTTTTTTTCTAATATTTATTTCTTGTTCAACATCAACAATTCTTTTTCTATATTTCTTTAATTTCCTAGAATCTCCAAATCTATGTGCGGGATGCTCAGTGACTGTTACTTCTAAATTATTAATTTGTTGCTGTTGTGCCAAAACTTCTGTAGTCAGATCATATTGTGGAGTTTTTAAATCATTATTTTTGGAAACTTCTAAAATTCGATCCGCAAAACACTGCGACATATCATCTCCCCTAAATACTTCTCCAGAAAAATACATTTCTGGTACTTCAAGTCCTGAGATATCAATTACATCCAAATCATTAAAAATACTTACTATGTATGAGGGTTTTATAAGAATAAATAAATTATCAATTGTCAAACACAATAAACTCTTAATTTTTTGAGATTCATATATTTTCTTACAAATTAATCCTGGAACAATTTTTCTCTTAATTTGAGGAGCTTTGATTGAAATTAAGCTTCCATCTTTAATGTATGGGAGTGCATTAGTGATCTCTTCTGATAATTTTTCTGCTGCTTGTTTTTCTAAAATCTTTAAGAGTCTTCTCTCTTCTTTAAGGCGATTTTTTAACTTTTCGTAAGCATCAAAATCTTTCCATGAAACGTTAGATGTAATTTTTTTTAATTCAATTAAATCCTTATCTAAATTTTCAAGAATTTTATTCTCACCTGAAGATTCACCTAAATATAAAAAACTACCAAAACTTCTTTTAATTAATTCTTTAGACTTCTCTAGAGAATAACTTTGTAAAAGATTAAGAACCATTCCATAGCTAGGAGTAAATTGACTTTCTAAAGAATTTGGTTTACTAATAGCCAGTGTACTTGCTTCTTTGGCACCTTCGAATCTTGTTTGTAATGTAACAACATATCCTTGGGTATCTTTTCCTCTTCTTCCAGCTCTTCCTGACATTTGCAAAAATTCACTGCTAAATAATAATCTATGCCCATCTTCTGTCCTTTTTGATAACGATGAAATAACAGTTGTTCTTGCGGGCATATTTATTCCTGCAGCGAGAGTTTCAGTAGCAAAAACAACTTTTATCAAACCTTGCTGGAATAATTCCTCAACCAATTCTTTCCATGCAGGCAATAATCCAGCATGATGAGATGCAATGCCGCGTTTTAAAGCCTCGCATTGAGATTTATCTTGAATTGCCTCTTGATTATTTTTAAGATAAACATCTAATTTTTGGGATATAATATTTACTTCTGAATAACTTACTAAAGTTAAATCTTTTATATTTTCAATAGCCCTGTCACATCCTCTTCTACTAAAAATAAAATAAATAGCTGGCAACATATTTCGTTCAGCTAGTTTCGAAATCACAAATCCAATTGAGGGAGACTTTGGTTGCATTATTCTGCCCACTTTTCCTCTCATTTTCTGCCCTTTAGGAGCTCTCCAAATCTTACAGTTTGGATGTATTCCATTACCCTTATTATTTAAAAGTGGATGGAGGCCTTTAAAACTACAAAAAATAAAATCAAGTGGGACTGGTCTCTTATCACTATTAATTAGTACTGTGGGCCCATGTACTTTTTCTATCCAATTTTGTAGCTTATCTGCATTAGCTATTGTTGCTGATAAAGCTATTATTTGAGTTCTAGTAGGGCAATGGATTATAGTTTCTTCCCAAACTGTGCCTCTTTGGGGGTCATTCATGTAATGGCATTCATCAAGAATCACAGATTCTAAATTTTCTAAGGGATCATCAAATTCATCAAATTCGCCATAAAGCATATTCCTAAAAATCTCAGTCGTCATAACTAAGATTGGTGCTTCTCTATTTATACTTATATCTCCAGTTAACAGACCGACTTTATTCTCACCATATTGATTAGAAAAATCTCTAAACTTTTGGTTTGATAGGGCCTTTAAAGGTGTTGTATAAAAAACTCTGCTGTCATGAGATAAGCCTCTATATATAGCAAATTCACCTATCAATGTTTTACCGGAACCTGTTGGTGCCGTCAAAACAACAGAATTTCCGCTATTAATAGCTCGTATTGCCTGTAATTGGAAATCATCTAGCCGAAAGGGGAAATATTCCTCTAAATTAAGCAATAATTGTGATTGAAGGGA
>QCLV01000026.1 GCA_003214295.1 Prochlorococcus sp. AG-418-F08 | reverse complement strand
AAACATTTAAAATCAAATAAAATTTTAAATTCTAAGAATTTAAAAAACGAGAACACAATATGGAATATTTCATTAAATAAATGGGAAGAATTAGATAATAAATTTCATCCTGAATTTATTTTTGGGCTCAAAAGCAATGGCACGGCAAATTTAGAGGTTGAAGATGGAAGTCTGACCATGAATTCAAAAGGATCAGGGTGGTTCACAATTGTAAATGACCCATGGAGACCTACTCCATCTGACGGTGGTCATTTAGGTCCAAATCCAGGAAAGTTTAATAGAAATATGATTGATAAACGCATGGATGTAGGTGTATTTCAAACCAATTCTTTTAGAGAAGATCAGTATCTAAAGGGAGTTCCCTCATTAGAAATCCTTGTAAAAAGTAATCAGCCCAATTTCGATATTTGCCTAGCTTTATCTCTAATTCAAGAAGGTGATGATAAGGTGAATCAATTTTCAACTGGATTCTTAAGGGTTACAAACTCCAAAATAAATGATGAATGCATCTATCAAATATTAATGCAGCCAACAAATATTTGTTTAATTAAAGGTAGCAAGCTTCGCTTATCTATATCAGCAGGAGCTTATCCTGCTATTGGAGTTAATCCTGGATTTAGGGAGGGAAATATTGGAGCCCCTTCAGCAAGTCATAGAATTATTACTCTAAGTTTTAGCCTCAATAAAACATTTATGAAAATGACACCTTTTTTTAATAAATAATTATTATTTTGGTTAATCATTTGATATTATAAACCCTTAATATCTACCAGTCATGATCGAGACAATTCAAGCAGACTGGATTAAATCAGAAGCTATCAACCTAGAAAATTGTTGCAATGATAATCCATTAAAAATATTAGGTCCTCATTTTTATGAAGCGCAATGGGTAATAAGGATATGGATGCCTGAAGCGGACGAAGTTAGAATAAATTTTAAAAATAAAACCTATAAGGCAGAAACCATAAACCATAAATGGCTTTTTGAAGCAATCTTGCCCGAAAATCCGAATTCTAATTACGAAATAAATATTTCAAGAGGAGGAATTAATCACACACAACATGATCCCTGGTCATATAGAGAAGAGTGGATGGGAGAAGTTGATAGGCATCTTTTTGCAGAAGGTAATCATCACCATATTTGGGAAAAAATGGGAGCACATCTCATTGAGAATAAAAATCAAAAAGGTGTCATGTTTTGCATTTGGGCTCCAAATGCAAAATCGATCTCAATAATTGGAGAATTAAATTCTTGGGATGGAAGACATCATCCAATGCAAAAAAGATTAGGTGGAATTTGGGAACTATTCATACCAACAATGAAAGAGGGAGACATATATAAATACGAAATAAGAACTCAACAAGGTCATATCTATGAGAAATCTGATCCATATGGCTTCCTACATGAAATCAGACCTCAAAATGGTTCTATAGTTTCAAGATTGAAAAACTTTAATTGGAATGATAGTTCTTGGATTGCAAATAGAGATTCTTCTAGTCAAATTAACAAGCCAATTTCAGTTTATGAGATGCATTTAGGAAGTTGGCTCCATGAATCAACTGAGAATAAATATCTTGATGATAATGGTAATCCTAGAACTCCAGTCCCTGCTGCAGATTTAAAACCTGGGACAAGATTATTAACTTATCCAGAATTAACCGAAAAACTCATCCCATATGTAAAACAGAGAGGATTTACTCATATTGAACTAATGCCAATATCTGAACATCCTTTCGATGGTTCTTGGGGATACCAGGTTACTGGTTGGTACGCACCAACAAGTAGATTTGGTACTCCTAATGAATTTAGAGCGTTTGTAAATAAATGTCATGAAGAGGGCATAGGTGTAATTCTTGATTGGGTACCTGGTCATTTCCCAAAAGACAAGCATGGTCTAGCATTTTTTGATGGTTGCCATCTTTATGAACATGGGGACCCACGCATTGGTGAACACAAAGAATGGGGAACTTTAATCTTTAATTACAGCAGAAATGAAGTAAGAAATTTCCTAGTAGCCAACCTCGTATATTGGTTTGAAGAATTTCACATTGATGGAATACGAGTAGATGCGGTGGCTTCAATGCTTTACAGAGATTATCTACGCCCAGATGGAGAATGGATACCCAACGAAAATGGTGGGAATGAAAATATAGAAGCCGTGAAATTTCTTCAACAAGCTAATCATGTGCTCTTTCAACATTTTCCCGGGGCACTATCCATCGCAGAAGAATCAACAACTTGGCCAATGGTAACCAAACCTACGGACATGGGAGGATTAGGTTTTAATTTAAAATGGAATATGGGCTGGATGCACGATATGCTCGATTATTTTGAGATAGATCCCTGGTTCAGACAATTCCATCAAAATAGTGTGACTTTCTCAATAACATATAACTATACTGAAAACTTCATGCTTGCTCTAAGTCATGATGAGGTTGTCCATGGGAAGAGTCATCTTTTACATAAAATGCCTGGTGACGACTGGAAGAAATATGCAAATACTCGGGCTTTACTAACTTATATGTGGACCCATCCCGGTAAAAAAACAATATTTATGGGAATGGAATTTGGACAAAGACAAGAATGGAATGTTTGGGATGATCTTCAATGGGATTTACTAGAGTTTGAACCTCATAAAGGAATCAGAAACTTAGTTGATGATCTAAATGCACTTTATAAAAATGAACCTGCGTTATGGAAAAATGACTTTGATCCCTATGGATTCCAGTGGATTGATTGTAACGACAAATCTAATTCAGTTATAAGTTTTATGAGAAGAGAAAACGACACCAACGAGTGGCTTGTTGTTGTTGCTAACTTTACTCCTAATACACATGGGTCATACAAAGTAGGTGTGCCTTTAGAGGGATTCTATAAAGAGATATTTAATTCAGATGGTTCTAGATACGGAGGTAGTAACAAGGGGAATATGGGAGGCAAAGAAACTATAAATTACAATATTCACGATTATCAAAATGCACTAGAACTTGCTTTACCCCCATTAAGCGTAAGTATCTTTAAACATCAATCAAAAAAATAAGAAGGCTCATTTAACTTAGTGCTTCATATAAATGTTCATATAACGCTTTTGCTCTGCTTTGCATTGTAAGATTTTTAAGTTGGAATTTTAATTTTTAAAAACATATCTAATTGAAAAATGGGTGAAAATTTACCACTACTACTTTCTGCCGCATTAGGTAAAAAAGTAAATAGGCCTCCAGTTTGGATGATGAGGCAAGCAGGAAGATATATGAAAATCTATAGAGATTTAAGGGAGCGTTACCCAAGCTTTAGAGAGAGGTCTGAAAATCCAGAATTATCATATGAGATTTCAATGCAGCCTTTTCATGCATTCAAACCCGATGGCGTGATCCTTTTTTCAGATATTCTCACACCTCTTCCGGGGATGGGCATAAATTTTGAAATAATAGAAAGTAAAGGTCCAATAATTGAGGACCCAATAAGAACTCTTAACCAAGTAGAAAATTTAAAAGAATTAAATCCAAGTGAGAGTCTAAGTTTTGTTGGGAAAGTTCTTTCTTCATTAAAAAAAGATGTAAATAATGAGGCAACAGTTTTAGGTTTTGTTGGTGCGCCTTGGACTCTTGCTGCATATGTAGTTGAAGGGAAAAGCAGTAAAAATTATTCTTTAATTAAATCAATGGCTTTTAAAGAACCAGATTTACTTCATAAACTTCTTGATCATTTTGCAAAATCTATTGGTGAATATCTTAAGTATCAAATAAAATCTGGAGCGCAAGTAGTGCAAATTTTCGATTCATGGGCAGGACAGCTAAGTCCAGAAGATTATGACAACTTTGCTGGACCGTATCAAAAAAAAGTTGTTGACATTGTAAAAGCGGAATACCCTGAAACACCAGTAATTCTTTACATTTCAGGTAGTGCTGGCGTGATAGAAAGAATGGCAAAAACTGGCGTAGATATAATTTCACTAGATTGGACAGTAGACATAGAAGAGGCTTGTAAAAGAATCCCTAGTGGGATAGGAATTCAAGGTAATATCGACCCTGGTATTTTATTTGGGAACAAAGAATCAATAAAAGAAAGGATAGATGGTACTTTTAATAAAATTAAAGACAGAAAATATATTCTTAATCTAGGTCATGGGATTTTACCGGGGACTCCAGAAGAAAATGCGCAAACATTCTTTGAACATGGGAAAACACTCACTTACTAGTCAAAATCTTGGCATATAAAAACTTATTAATAACAGGTGCGAATGGATGTGTTGGCCAATATTTAGTTGATTGGTTTTTAAAAAACACAAAATTCAGGCTTTATCTCATGGTAAGAGATAAAAATAAGTTACCAATTTCTATTCAGAAAAATAAAAAAGTCAATTTATTAGTTTGCGATATCAGGGAATCAAATAAATATAGAAAGGAAATTAGTCAAATTAATTACTTAATACATACTGCTACAGCTTGGGGAGATCCAAAAAGAGCCTATGAAGTAAATATTAAAGCTTTTGAAGAATTACTTGAAATGCATGATATCAAAAAGTTAGAAAAGATTATTTATTTTTCAACAGCTAGCATTCTTGATACTCAAACAGAATTAATGAGGGAATCATTGATCTATGGAACAGAGTACATACAAACAAAATATGAATGTTTCCAGAGACTTAGAGAAAGCACATTTGCAGAAAAAACATTCGCTATTTTCCCTACTTTGGTTTTCGGAGGAAATCTTGGCAAGAAAAGTAAGTACCCTGTAAGTTATTTAACTAGTGGATTGGAAGAAATTGGAAAATGGCTTTGGATAGCAAGATTTTTAAAACTCGATTCTAAATTTCACTTTATACACGCAAATGATATTGCTCAAATTTGCGGGTTTCTAATTAAAAATTATAAAAAAGAGCAATACAAAGGCTTTAGAAAATTTGTGCTTGGTCAAAAATTTATTTCAATTGATCAGGCAATAATTACACTTTTAAAAAGAAATAATATGAGGAGATATTTTGCGATCCCACTTACAAAAAAGATTCTAAAAATAATATTAAGAATTCTTCCTATACAAACCACCCCGTGGGACAGCTTCAGTATCAAAAAATATGACTTTAATCATGTCCCCATCACTAATCCTGAGACTTTCAAACTTAAAAGTTATGCCAAGTCATTGAATGATATTTTAAGGTTATCTAAGTTACCAAGCTGTAATAACAATTAAAATTGTCACGGATAGGTCCCCAAAGCCTTGTAATATATAAAAATAAGTAAATTTTAATTATGTTACGTTCAATCTTTGCAGGGTTATTTGCAATAGTTTTAACTCTAAGTCTAGGAATTTCATCAGTTTCGGCTAAGACTGTTGAAGTAAAACTTGGAACAGATGCTGGAATGCTTGCATTTGAACCAAGTACAGTAACCATTAGTGCTGGTGATACAGTTAAATTTGTTAATAATAAACTTGCCCCTCATAATGCTGTTTTTGATGGGCATGAGGAACTAAGTCATGCAGACCTAGCTTTTGCTCCAGGAGAGTCTTGGGAAGAAACATTTGATACTGCAGGTACTTACGATTACTATTGCGAGCCTCATAGAGGTGCTGGAATGGTAGGTAAAGTTATTGTTGAATAAACCTCTCAATACTTAAGTAATTTTTGCTTAAACTTACTAAAGTCATAATTATAATCTGATTGATGAAAATAGTTCCAAGCGAATTTTCAAATTCTGCTTGGAACTGTTTTATTTTTGCCAAAGAAAATGCTTATAAAAATCATCAACAAAACGTAGACTCTGACAATTTATTTTTAGCTCTAATAAAACAAGACAACCTTACTAAGGTAATCTTAAAAAAAAATAATGTAAATATCAAAGAGATTGAGAAAGAGATAATTTCTTCTTTAAATTTGAAGGCAAAAATGAAAAATAAACAAGATTATTTATACATTGGTGATACTCTTCACAAAATATTTTTGAAAGCGAATGATATAAAAAACAATTTAAATGATGTAGTGATATCAACAGAACACTTAGTTTATGGTTTCACTTATGATGATAAATATGGATTTCAAATTTTAAATCAAAAAGGAACTCCAGAATTTCTTGAAATTATAAAGAAAATGAAGTCAGATCCAGCAGTAAAAAATGAGTTTGATACTTCTAATGAGTCTTTGGAAAAATATGGTATTGATCTTACTCAATCTGCACGAGATGGGATTTTAGACCCAGTTATTGGTAGGGATGAAGAAATCAGAAGAACAATTCAAATATTGAGTAGAAGAACAAAAAATAATCCGGTTCTTATTGGAGAACCTGGGGTTGGTAAAACGGCCATTGTTGAAGGGCTGGCTCAAAGAATTATTAATGGCGATGTACCTTCTGCTATACAAGATAGGCAACTAATTTCATTAGATATGGGTTCACTTATAGCTGGGGCAAAATATCGTGGAGAATTTGAAGAAAGAATAAAAAATGTCCTAAAGAAAGTTAAGGAATCAGGCGATAAGATCATTCTTTTTATTGATGAAATTCATACAGTTGTTGGCGCTGGTGCAAGCGGAGGTTCTTTAGATGCAAGCAACCTATTAAAACCAATGCTTGCAAGGGGAGAACTTAGATGTATTGGTGCTACAACTATTAATGAACATAAACAAAATATAGAAAAAGATCCTGCTCTAGAACGAAGATTTCAGAAAATAAAAATTGAAGCTCCTTCCATAGATGATACTGTATCAATATTAAGAGGATTGAGAGAAAGATACGAAGTTCATCATAGTGTGAGAATTTCTGATAATGCTTTAGTTGCTGCTGCAACCCTTAGCGAAAGATATATTAACGATAGATTTCTCCCTGACAAAGCAATAGATCTAATCGATGAAGCAGCCTCAAGATTAAATATGGTCATAACTTCCAAACCTGAAGAAATTGATGAAATTGATCGAAAAGTTCTACAGTTTGAGATGGAAAAATTATCTTTAAAAAGAGAAACAGACGATTTTTCTGTAGAAAGATTAAAAAAAATCAATAATGAACTTATATCCCTTAAAGATAAACAGTCAGAATTAGGTGCTAAATGGAAAAAAGAAAAAGATGAAATTGATGAGATTAGCACCATAAAAGAAGAAATTGAATCTATTCAATTGCAAATAGATCAAGCCAAAAGGAGTTTTGACCTCAACAAAGCTGCAGAATTAGAATTTGGAACTTTAAATTCTTTACAAAAAAAATTGAAAGAAAAAAATGATTGTTTAGTTAATTCTCCCAAAAACGGAGAGACGAGTCTTTTAAGGCAAGAGGTTACTTTTGATGATATTGCAGAAGTTGTCTCAAAGTGGACTTCTATTCCAGTACAGAACTTAAACCAGTCTGAAAAAGATAAACTTTTGAGTCTCGAGTCAATCCTTAAAGAAAAAATTATTGGTCAAGATAGTGCGATTAGGGCTGTTACAGATTCCATTAAGAGATCAAGAACTGGTCTAAATGATCCTAGCAAGCCACTAGCCAGTTTCCTCTTCTTAGGCCCAACTGGTGTAGGGAAAACAGAGCTGAGTAAAGCAACAGCCAAAATTATATTCGATTCAAATTCTTCAATTACAAGACTGGATATGTCTGAATATATGGAAAAGCATTCAGTAAGCAAGATTATAGGTGCGCCTCCCGGATATTTAGGTTTTGAATCAGGCGGTCAACTAACTGAAGCTGTACGCAAAAATCCTTATTCATTGATACTTCTTGATGAAATAGAGAAAGCTCATAAAGATATCTTAGATATTCTCTTACAGGTTCTTGATGATGGAATCATTACTGATGGCCAGGGTCGTACAATTAATTTCAAAAATTCAATCATTGTTCTAACAAGTAATTTAGGAAGTCAATCAATAAATGATTTATCAGTTAGAAAAGAAGATACAAATGAAATTAAAAAAGTTGTAGATAATGAACTTAAAAAATTTTTCAAGCCTGAGTTTTTAAATCGACTTGATGAAATAGTTATTTTTAATAATTTAGAATTAAATGATATAAAAGATATTGCAAAAATCCAGCTTCAAAATCTAGAAAAAAGACTTAACAAAAAAAACTTAAAATTCAATATTACAGATGAGGTAATTAATCAACTTGTCGAAAATAGTTTCGATCATGCCTTTGGTGCAAGGCCTTTAAAAAGAATTATTCAAAAGCAAATTGAGACAAAAATTTCGAATAACATATTGAATAATCATTACCTGAATAAAGACGATATTAATATTTATATGATTAATGGAGAGATAATTGTTGATTAAGAATCTACATTAAAGAATTCTATATGAATTGAAATTTAACAAATTTTCTAGGAATTGAACCAATCAGGAATTTCCTCATAACTTGCTTTATTAGATTTATTTTCTTTTGATTCTGTTTTCCAACAACATGTTCTGCCCTTATCCTTGTCCTGCAAGTATTCATTAGCCCATCTCCAAATTAATTTAGAAGTGAACTCCATTCCCACATTTTCCATAACTCTCAGATCTAAAGCATCTAAGTCATGTAATTTTTCCCAATAATTCAACAGAGGGTCATCTTTATTTACTAAAAAAGTATGATCAAATTGCTCCTTTAGTTTATTTTCTAGGGGCTTTAGACTTGAAAAATCGACAACAAAACCATTTAGGTCTAATTTTTTTGCAGTGAACCAAAAGGTGAATGATCTTGAATATCCATGCACAAATCTGCAGTGGCCTTCATGGCGCCATTGCCGATGAGAGCAGGGAAAATCCTCGTAACTTTTACTGCATGAAAATTTCAACGAATGAATATACATCAGTTAACTGTTAGGATAATTTTAATAAAACACATTGAGTAGGATTTAACATAACGAAGATAATGACTTATTCAACTAATTTTTCGATAGAAGATCTACGCTTTGATAATTATGGATTAATCCCTGCAATAGCACAAGATTGGCTTGACGGATCAATTCTTATGCTTGCTTGGATGAACAAAGAATCATTGACAATGACCCTTGAAACTAAGAATGTTCATTACTGGAGTAGATCAAGATCAGAAATTTGGAGAAAAGGAGCTACAAGTGGAAGTACCCAAATACTTAAGGAGATAAGATTCGACTGCGATAATGATGCACTAATCCTTTTAATTGAACAAAATGGTTCAGGAGCATGTCACACTGGGGAAAAAAGTTGTTTTTTCAACGAAATACAAATTAATCAAAATGATAAAAAAGAGAAAAAAACAACTCCCTTTTCAAATATTTGCTCTGAATTATTCAATACAATTAACGAAAGATCGATAAATCCATCAAAAAAAAGTTACACAAATCACTTATTAACAAAAGGCAGTAATACTATTTTAAAAAAAATAGGAGAGGAATCTGCAGAATTTATAATGGCTTGCAAAGATAATGATAAAACTTCAATCTCAAATGAAGCTGCTGATTTAATTTATCATCTTCAAGTAGCCCTTAGACATAAAGGCGTTGAGTGGAGAGATATACTTGCTGTTCTAGAATCAAGAAGAAAAAATTAGAAAATTAACCTAAAAATTTGAAAAAAAATGTAATTAATTAACTAATAATTATTAATTAAATATTAATTAATTATTACATGTATGGCTTATTACTGAATTGACTATAAGTTAAATATATCAACAGTGAGGTAAATCGTGAGTTCATTAAGCGATTTTCTTGGAGAGATAGGTCGTCATCAACTTTTGACACCCGAGAGAGAACTCACTATGGGCAGAAAAGTCCAAGAGATGGTTGTGCTTATTAATAGATGCAAAAATTCTTTAGATAATGTAGTTGACTTATCTATTGCCGTCACAGTCAACTTTGTAAAAGGGGGCACAGGTGATTTTAAAGTTGGAGAGATAGTTAAAGGTGGGGAATCGGATGTTACAGCAGAAGTTATGTCTTGGGATTCCTCAAAAAGACAACTCCATGTTTGCAATAGGTCAGGTATATTTAACATCCCCGAGACTCTTACTGGCCAAATCTCAGGCGCTTCATGGCTAACTTGTGAATATTCAGATGAAGAAAAAAGAAAAATAAGAATTGGTGAAAAAGCTAAAGACGAAATGATTACCGCTAACTTAAGACTAGTTGTGAATCTTGCCAAGAGATATCAAGGGAAAGGGCTAGAGCTGTTAGACTTAATTCAGGAGGGTACATTAGGCCTTACAAGGGCTGTAGAGAAATATGATCCTTCAAGGGGGCACAGATTTTCCACCTATGCTTATTGGTGGATCAGGCAAGGATTAAATAGAGCATTATCAACTCAAAGTAGAACAATTAGGATACCTGTAAATATCAATGAAAAACTTACAAAATTAAGATCGGCGAAATCAAAACTTATGCAACTTAAGGGTATCCCACCCACTAGTAATGAGTTAGCTGAAGAGTTGAAAGTAACTAAGGAGGAGATTGATGAACTGCTTTCTTGTGAGTTGAGAAGTATTACTGTTAGTCTTCAAGGCACTGTTAAATCAAAGTCTGAACCCTCAGAATTAGTTGATATTCTTCCAAGTGACCAAACTCCTCCAATGGAGTTAGCAGAATTAGCAGAGAGGACCTCCTCTGCGTGGAAGTTATTAGATAAAGCAAATTTAACTGAAAAAGAAAGAAAAATAGTAAGCCTGAGATTTGGGTTAGACGGTTCAAATGAGTGGAGAACTTTAGCTGAAGTGGCAAGATACATGAATTGTAGTCGGGAATATTGTCGACAAGTCGTTCAACGTGCCTTAAGAAAACTAAGGAAGGCAGGAATACAGAATGGATTAGTTGATAGTATTAGCTAATAATTCCATTCAAAATACTTAATTTTTCGTTTATAAGAATGAAAGATAATTACACAAATCAAGAGAAAATTTATGATACTGAAGTTTTAGAAAGTTCAACATTTGATGAAAATATTATCATCAAGATTCTTTTAAAAGCCGGAAGAACCATTGCAAAGCCTGCCTTGGAGGTTTTGGAAATGGCTATAGATCCTTATACTCCAGCACAAGTAAGAATTTCCTTAATGGCTGCGCTGGCATATTTAATTATGCCATTTGACCTTTTCCCTGATTTTATGCCATTGGTTGGTTTTAGTGATGATTTTGTAGCCCTAACAGCAGTACTAAGTATTTGGAGTAAATATATGACTCCATCAATAAGAGCAAGAGCAGAAAACAAGCTTAATAAGTTATTCCCTTTTTATTGAATGAGTAAATTATCTAAACAAGAAGAAAAAGAACTCGTCTCCTTCCTCAAGGATTGGTTAAGATCTCTCGGATTTAATCAAAAAGACTTGGCAAATGAATTGAATATTAAATCGAGTAGAACCTCTGAGATTATTCTTAAAATCAAAGAATTATATAAAAAAGGTGGAATGTTCAACATTGCAAATAATCTCATTAAGATTGAACAAAATTGGTTAAAGAATATCAAAAATGATTATCCAAAGACAAGCCAAAACCCACCATATAATCAATTAGATATTGATTCTTTAGTAAACCAGATAAATCAAGACATTAGTAAATAAATATATCTTAAAACCATTATGTTTCAACTAGAAATATTCTGCTTTTCAACAAAGAGAATTCAAAGAATATAATCTTAGAATACTTTTTAATAAATAGAAATTTTATTAAATCTTAAATATAATTATTACTTTAATCATTAATAAAAACAAATTAATATGTTTTCTTTACAAAAAAATATTTCTATAAAAGAGTTAAAATTACAATAAAATATTTGTAAATAATATTTAAAAAGCCTGTACCCATGGATAAATATCATAATTTGTCCATATACCTTTTTTCCAATATATATCTTCCTCAATCAAATCTTTTAATTGATTTTCATTATTAGCATTGAAGATTCCAAACAGATATTTAGTACATT
>QCLV01000025.1 GCA_003214295.1 Prochlorococcus sp. AG-418-F08 | reverse complement strand
TAATTCAATAATTTCCAATTCTGCTCTTTCAACTTCCATGAACTCTTGAACTTGTCTACCTAGAGTAATTTCTTCCTCATGAGATAGTAATGGCACTCTACCTATATCCCTCAAGTATGATCTAACAAGGTCGACATCGTTAGCAGCTTTTAAACTTGCTATTGATGCTAATTTATTGTTTACTAACTCTTCCTTAACTTCTAACTCTTTTTTTTCTTCTTTAACTTTTTTAGCTTCTAACTCTTTTTTAGCTTCTATTTCCTTTTTTTCTTCTTTAACTTTTTTAGCCTCTAACTCTTTTTTAGCCACATTATATCCTTCTAGAAATTTCCTTTGTAAATCTTCTTCTGTATAGCTAATATTTTCCTGAGAAAAATTTTCAGCTTCTAAATCTACGTCTAGAACATTTTTTAAATTATTTAGAAATTTTTTGAAGAAAGCCAAATTAAACAAAAACTTTTTTTAACCATAGTGGAATAAAGTGATTTGTCATTAATTTTTATTTATAAAGTATAAATTTCCGTCAATAATTTTCACACATATTTCCCTCAAATGATTCATTCTTGGACCTAACTAGTCCACACTCTAATTCCTAAGAGTGTTGATATAACTATAAATCTCAATTATAACCTCATTCTTGCTGGTGCTTTGGGAGCACTAGGCGGCAGGTTCGAATCCTATTACCGACTCTAAGTAATCCAAATCATAGAGATGTTTCCCAGCCTATCTTTTTTATTGGTTAAAATTTGCCCATGCTTAATATGGTCAGATAGTGGACATATATATTGACAATTAATTTTTAAAAGTATCAATTAGCTTCTTCGTACCCAATAAGGAGACCCACTAAACCAATCAGCAATATCATCATTCTTAGGATCAAAATGACTTTCAGTTTCCAAACCATCAAGTCCAAGAGATTGGATTAGTCCATTTATTCCATCTGAATTTTGTTTTCCATGTCTTCTTAAACTGTTTGCTTTCTTTAACCATGTCCAAATAGTTGAATTATGTTTTGCAAACTTTTCCACATAAATTCTTTCCTCCAATGAAACTGGTTCATCAACTGAAATCCTTTTAACGATATCCTTAATTTTTAAACGAGTCTTGTTTGTTAAAAACATACTTATAAAAGAAGTTAATGTTTTATAGAAGTTTTTTTTATGAATGTCTTGTCAATCTTCATTTCAAGAAAAAGTTTTTTTTAGGGTATTTTCGAGCACAAAAATATTCATTTCAAAATACACAAACTTATTTGGTAAAAACTGCTACTTAAGATGATTTGAATAACTTATGTACAATCAGGATCTACATAAGGTTCTCTAACACAAATAAGGATTTTTTAAAGATTCATGAAAATCAACTTTTCTAGGTTTGCTTAACAGGCCTAAAATATAACTTTTTTGATAAAAGTAGACAAATAGTGGACAAATGTTGCTTAATTTATCTAGATAAACTGCTTAGAACCAAGCAAAATTAGCTATAGCTTAAAAAACTTGTGCTGCACTAGATCTGTTAAGTGCTTTGGGAGCACTAGGTCGCAGGTTCGAATCCTGTCGCCCCGACTCTTAAAAACCAAGTCATACTAGAGAGTTACCCAAACTCTCTTTTTTTATGTTTATGTCTCAAAGTGAGAAAGGGGAGCTCTTGGGGGAGCTCACAGGATGTACTTTGATGTATTTAGTGCCTAGAAATCCCCCATCATCTAGGCTCGCAAGGGTCTTTTTTGCTTGTAAAACAAATATGTGAAGGAGTCAAAAAGCACCATCAACATATAACTATCTCTCTAGATACACAAAATATCCATCACAAAGTATTAGGATACTTTTGCTAAAGGTAAGGTATTCAATATGTCTCTAAAGAATCAAACTAATGATATTTATCCATGGGATTATCAAATAGGAGATGAAAATTTCCAATTAGAACCTTGGATTCTAGAGAAAGGGAAAGAATTTGTGTCTATTGAGAAAAATATGGATAACAAAGGTTTTTTTTATTTACAAAAGAATAAGGAGAAACGTCTTTCTCTTAACTCTTTACAAATAAAATCGACTTATAACCAATTAATGAATTTTGGATATAAGTTACGAATAAGCAAGCTCTAATTTTCTTTTGATTTATAGTAATAATCTTCAGAATCGCAAAGTAACAATAACTAATTATTTCTATTAAATTTATTGTATTTTTTATTATTGGGTCTGTCTCTTTTCTCAGCCTCGTTGACCCTTATCTCTCTTCCCATCCATTCAACATCTTGAAGATCATCTATAGCTTTTTTTTCGGAATTTTGATCATTTAAATCCACGAAAGCGAAACCTCTTTTTCTTCCAGTTTCTCTATCAAGAGGTAAATAACATTTTTTAACTACTCCATAATTACTAAAAAGTTGTTCAAGATCTTCGACCTCAGTTTCCCAAGATAAATTTCCAATAAAAATAGTCATTTCTTTAATTTTTTTATAAAGGTATAAATAGTTGCTTTGGACTAGTGAAGTTATCTCCAATCAAATGCTTCCATCGTTCTTACTCTAACTCTTTATTCGGTAAATAACTAGTAGAAAAACTTAGATATCTTACATACCCATTGCTCTTCTCAGCTTTGCAGCCTCATCTAAACCTTCCATAATTGTAAATGTAGAATTTTCAGTAGCTTCTTTTCTTAGCTTTGAAAGTTCTCTATATTCTTCAGATTCATAAGCTTCGACCGCATCTTTCATGGAAGGGAATTCACAAATAACGGCTAAATCAGCATCTTCTGTCCTCTCTTTTCCTTGAGGCTCTGTATCTTTTGCAAAGACTTGGCCTCCAACCTCTTTCAGCCATGGTCCAACTTTATTTACATATTTATCAAATAAATCTTGATTAATTATTTTTGCAGTCGATATCCAATAACCTTTTGCTCCTCTTTTATTCATTTATTTATCTATGTATTTCAAATAGACTACATCATTTCGTGTTGATCAAATTTATTTTTTAACTTTGCTGCTTTATGGATTAATCCAACTGCTTCTTTTCTTCCAGTAGCTTGTTGAGCCTTGCGCATTAAGTCAGCATATTTTTTGTTTAGTTTTTTCATTTGTTTGTTTGTTAAGTGTCATAGCCACAGGCTTAATAAGTGATTTTCATCTTTTGCATTTGCTCTATTGAATAGATCAACACAACTTGTTTATCAGAAAGTATTTGACTCTTGCAGGTGGGATTCTTTTTCAAAAATTCTTTAGCTGGTCAATATTGCTTAGTCTTATCTCTACCTGAGATTTATTAACAATAACACAAGAACAAAAATAGCTATTTGAAAGATGCTTAACTCTCTAAATACCTGCAAATAAATTCAAAGTTTTCGTAGTCCATAGTTATTGTCTTAAACCTATCTGTTTCTATTTTTCTATTCCCAAAATTCTGCAATTCAACTTTAATAGTAGGGTGTTTGATTGAGTAAGAAGGAGTAAAAGCAATGCGTTTTGCGCGTTTATGCATATCTTTTTTTAGTCGAGGATCACAGCCACAAAACAGAATGGTTGGTCTATTAGTATTACCAATTGAAGCATCAGCAATTATTTGTTCTAAATCGGATGCGATATTTTCGAGAACTTTCATTTAATTTTTTTTTACTTCGAGAGGCATAATTAATAACCAATATTATTTCTCGGGTTAGTTATGTAAATTATTAGATTTAGAACGTAATTAGCAGGCAAGTCTAATGGCTTCAAAAGTATCAAAGCCATTCCCTGAGTTACATTAAATCCTTTTTCCTCCATAAATAAAACAAAGGGCTCGTTATTATATTGTAAATCGATTGTCAATTATTAAATTAGACAAAGGTCTTGGATCAACAACTTAGTAACTTAATTAAATTTTTAAAAACTAGTATTAAGTTAGTGATTTATGGGTTATGGAAATAATTTTCAAAAGAGAAACTTCATTAGGTTTAGAATCCTTTGAAGATTTAGGTTTTAATTCCGAAGAGGAACTTGAATTAGAAATTTCTAAACTTACTAAATTTAGGCCTGAATTTGATACTAATTTTGAATAAGTTGATAGCGGTTCAAAAAATAAAGGTTTAATTTAATATTTTATTTTTTAATTATTGGTTTTAAATTGATTCTCCCAAGTCAATTGCTCAACAACCATTAAAAAAGTCAGCCTGTATCCCTACTAGCTGACTTTCATGACGATCTAAGTTTATAAAAACTATACGAATGTATTTGTTGTTGTGATGCTTAAAACAACTGCAACAAAGAATATGTAAGGAACCACCTTGAGGGGTAAATATCCTTGTCTTTTAGATATAAAATCCATTTATACAAACCCTGGAATAATTTGTCCTGTTGTTAGATATGCGCCAATAAGTGCAATAAAGCCAATCATCGCAAATCTACCGTTGAGCTTCTCAGCTACGATTTTTTCCTTCTCAACTGTTTTTGTTTCGTTCATTTGTTTGGTTGGTTGTTTAGCCAAGACGCTTATTAATGCAATCTTGAAACAAATCTAATGATTGAAAAATATAAGTGTGAGTATAATTACTTACTCTCATACCCTCTATAAGCTGTACTTATTAGACTTTTTAGATTTTCTCGATTTTAAAGGAACAATTATTCAATAAAAGTTAAAAAGAGAATTAATAGCTATTAATAAATAAAGGATATTAATGAAACAAAAAATCAATATAAATTTTTTAGAAAAATATATAGCTCATTTTGTAAATGATATTGAATATAAAAGGATTATAAAAAAATTAGAGGAATATGATTTAATGGCTGACGTAGATGATCAAAGATTTCATCACTTTTGTTCTTAAATTTAAGTGTATGGTCCAGAGTTAAAAACATCATTTCTTCGACCTAGTTAACATGAGGCACTAGGTCGCTCAGGGGGGAGCTAAAGTGGGAGCTAAGGCTACATATTTTGTACATAGAACTATATACTTTGTACAATATTGAGACTCAAACTCGTTCCGCTCTCTTGGTTATAACCTAGTCATAGCTTAGTTTTGTTTTATAATCTCAAATAATAGATCGAGTGCTTTGGGAGCACTAGGTCGCAGGTTCGAATCCTGTCACCCCGACTCTAATTAATACAATTCATACTAGAGAGTTACCCAAACTCTCTTTTTTTATGTTTATGTCTCAATTTGAGAAAGGGGCACTCGTTGGAAGTACTTTGATCTAAAATGTGTCTACTTTTTACTAGAAATAACAATTGTAGATACTTGTTTTTTTCCATCCCTCCTCTAGTAGTTTTTTATATTCTTTTCTAGCCTCTTCAATAGTCTCTACTCTTGAACCCTTCATAACTGGTTTACTTCTCCTTTTATATACACATCCATAACTAATCATCATTGCATTAATACTAGGACTAGGTTTTGATACATCCTCAAAAGGTTCAAAGACTTTTATCCTACTTCTATCCTTATTAACTAGAGTAAATTTCTCCACTTACTGGTATGTATTGAGCAAAGATATGTAAATTCCTAAAAATACAAATATTGCTACACCTATTCCCATAACTGTAGTGGGTTGATCATTCCAAAGATTAGTTAAATATTCCATAGAAAAATTTCATATATATAGTAATTTATCCGAACAATTCCTTCAGTGCTGATTTTGATCTCTTCTTTTTCTTCGGTTGACGTCTTTAATTCCTCTTTAGGTTCTTCTGCCTTAATTCCAGAAGGTAAACATAGAACAGCTATTAGTGGGAGTATTAAGCGTTTCATTTACCAAAGGCATTAAACATATCGAGATAACTTTCATAAGCATCATCATTATCTATTGCTGACACTCCATACGTATATACCTTCAAATCTTCAAAACATCTATAACTTATTGTGGCTGGTCTCTTTGAATGATCGGCATAAATAGTAGCCTGTTTTTTATTATCTTTGTCAACACTAGAATCAATATTTTTAAAACCTGCTATTTTCATTTCTCTCGTTGCTATTTTTAAGCATTCTTTCACACTTTCATTATCGCCCATGTTTCCACCATTTACATAAATATGAGGAACAGAGGCATTAACAGCAGTGGGTAAAGTAAATGCAGCTAATAAAGATACTAATAATTTACGCATAAAAAAAAAGAGGGTTTCACCCTATATGTTAAATCGACAGTCAATTAAATAAATACCAAATCAAATCGTTCCAAATTCATTGATTGCCAACAAATCGCCAACAAATATAGTCTTCCTTGACATGACTAACTAAAAAATATGCCCCTAATTTTTTTGCCCAATTAGTTATTGATAAAATTGAGGGTATGATAAATATGATTATCTTTAATAGTTAAATTATTAGCGATCATTTGGAGATTATTTTGAAATTATTGGTATATCTTTTGTGGTTTGTATATAAGTTAGATGCAATTATGAAAATCCTTGATAAATAGAATTTTTTTGGAATTCTGTACCCAATAAAGGTTAACTTTTTAACGAAGTATTATTTAGTATTTATATAAAAAATTTTGTTTTTTTACTCAAATATTTTCAGGGAAAAAATACAAATCAAATTGCATATATAACAATAAAAAATAATAGATTTTCCATTTAAGGAGAATTAAAGCTAGCTATAAAAGTCTTTAATAAGTTATATTTATTATAGAAACTTCTACTAAAAATAGAAAAAGAAAATAATCTAAATATATCTATAAATAAAATCACAAAGTGGGGATTGTTTCGAGAAGTGATTATGGAACTAATTGTTGACTCAAAATTAAAAAATGTTCAATATCCCAAAGCTAATGAATATAATAAAATTATCAAATCTTGGTGCAAAAAAAAACATATAACTAGTGAAGAGGAATTAAAAATTTGGAAGAAAAAAAACGGTTTTAATGATGATCAATGGAATGATTTTATTACTCGTAAATGGAGATGGACAAATTGGTGTATGGATGAATTTGCTGAAAGGATACCCAATTATTATCTTGAGAAAAAAGCGATACTTGATAAAGCTAAATATTCACTCATTAGAGTTACATCTGAGAATTTAGCAAATGAACTCTACATTAGAATAAAAGAACAAGAATCAACATTTGAAGAAATAGCAAATAAATATTCTGAGGGTCCTGAGAAACAAACTGCGGGGCTCATAGGACCTGAATCAATTAGCAGAGTACATCCCACTCTTGCAAAATTACTGCAAATAAGTAAGGAAGGTCAGATATGGTCTCCTAAAAAAATTGAAAAATGGTGGATTATTCTAAGACTAAATCTTCTTCAAAGAACCGCACTTGATGAGTCAACGTTCAAAAAATTAGCCTTAGAATTAGGATTCAAATTTTTGGAAGAATTAATAAATGAGCAATCATCTGACAAATTCCATGAATTACTAAAATAAATATATGATAAATTCTAATTCAAATATCAATAGATCTGACCTCCAAAAGATTTTTGATTTTTCAGAATATGAAGAGGAGATTTTTCGTGAAAAAATTTATTATTTAAAATTAGAAGCAGGAGAAAAATTAAATGAAATTGGTGAGGATATTCCAGGGGTATTTTTTATAGATGAAGGAGAAATTAGATTGCTAGGTATTGATAAAAATAACGAAATATTTACTATTGAAAAATTTTCTAAAAAACAATTAGTTGGAGCGCATCAAATATTGAATGGCTTAAATAATGTATCTATAGCGGCTTCATCAAATGTTAAAGGGATTTTAATCCCTTCAGATATTTTTATAAATTTACTAAAAAATAAGCAAACAAGAGAATATTTTCGCCAATTAACTTTGAATGAATTATTCCTTGCACTTAGAGAGAATGAAAATATGAAATTACTCAGTCCTAATGAAATTCTTAGTATTTGTAAAAATTATTTAAAAGAAAATAAAAAAGTTAATCAACTAGATACTGGAGAAAACTTTCTAGATGAATCTTCTCCTTTTTGGTTAGTAAGCAGTAAAAATATTAAAAATTTTGCACCTGGCTCTTTACTAAAACCACCCTTGAAAATAAATGTTGATGGAGAAATGCAGGGACGTATTATTCCTTTAGCTCAAAGTGATTTACAAAAAAAATTAAAAAATGAAAGTAAAAAAGGAAATATTTATGATGAACGAATTTATTCAGAGTTTAGAAGGAGCAAAGTTAGAAAGCAAAAAGATGCATTTGAGGATAGATTCGGAAGAATTAATAAAAATACTTTATACCCTCATAGTAATGGTGAAGGTTTATTAGAAGAGAATTTAGCTTGCTTAAGAATGTTATCTCAAAATTTTGATTTACCCTTTAGAAAGGACTTACTTAAGCGTGTTATTGGAGAACAACTGAGAACCTCAGGAACTGATAAATTAAGCATCTTTCAACTAGCTGCAATATGTGAATTGCTAGGATTAAAAAGTACTATTTTAAAACCAGATTCTCTAAAACTTTTTGAAAGGATACCTTTGCCATCACTTCTTCTCTTAAAGGACCATCCAGTAATTATTTGGGAACAAAAAGAAGAAATGGTTCTTTTAAGTAATCCAATGGGAGGGCAAAGTTGGATAAAAAGAGGAGATATTTTTAATGAGGAATTTTGTAAAAATAATCAAATACTATTTGTTGAAAATACTGTAAATTCTCCTAAAGCTAGATTTGGTTTGAGGTGGTTTGTTCCGGTTCTTAAGAAACATTTTTATAGTCTTATTCAAGTTGTAGTTGCTAGTTTCTTTGTTCAATTACTTGCTCTTTTTAATCCACTTCTTATTCAGCAAATTATTGATGCAGTTATTTCTCAAGGAAATTTAAAAAGCCTTAATGTTCTTGGATCTCTTTTAATAGCAATGGCTATTGCACAGGCAGTAATTGGGTCACTTCGTACATATTTATTCGCTGATACAACTAATAGGATGGATATCTCATTAGGGGCTTCGATTATTAATCATTTATTTAGACTTCCTATTGGCTATTTCTCTAAAAGACCAGTTGGGGAAGTAAGTAGCAGAATAAATGAATTAGAAAAAATAAGAAACTTTTTAACAGGAACAAGTTTGACAGTAATACTTGATTCGATCTTCTCAGTTATCTATATATGTGTAATGCTCACTTACTCTGTTAAGTTAACTTTCTTTGCCTTAGCTGTCGTACCATTTTTCATCATTCTTACTTTGAGTTTGTCCCCGGTCATTAGAAGACAGTTGAGAGAAAAGGCTGTATCTAATGCACGAGTTAATAGTCATCTGGTTGAAACGATTACTGGAATGGAAACAGTAAAAGGGCAAGGCATGGAACTCCAAAGTGAATGGCAATGGGAAAAATATTATGGAAATCAAATTCAAGCAGGCTTCAAAAATACTATTACAAGTACTGCAGCTGCTTCTACAAGTAATTTATTACAGCAGGTTTCTGGTTTGGTTGTTATTTGGGTAGGAGCACTAATAGTTTTAGATGGAAAAATGACCTTGGGCCAATTAATAGCATTTAGAATTTTGGCCGGTTATGTGACAAGTCCATTGTTGAGATTAGCAACTCTATGGCAAAATTTTCAAGAAACAATTATTTCGTTAGAGCGCCTTTCAGATATTGTTGATCAAAAGGAAGAGATAGAAATATCAGGAATTAATTTACCTCCTATTCGACCAATTAAAGGGAGTATTAAATATGAAAATGTAAGTTTTAGTTTTAGTAATAAAACACCTACTAGGCTTTTTAATATTAATTTTGATATTTCTGAAGGGTGTTTTATAGGGATAGTAGGAACGAGTGGATCGGGGAAAAGTACACTATTAAAATTACTTACAAGATTTTATAATCCTCAAGAGGGTTCTATTTATATTGACGGACAAGATATTTCAAAAATTGATCTTTACTCATTACGTTCACAAATAGGGTTAGTTCCTCAAGATTGCTTCCTTTTTGATGGTTCTATACAGGAAAATATTGCATTAACAAAGCCGGAGGCAACTTTAGAAGAAATAAAAAATGCTGCTCAGATTGCATGTGCTCATAATTTCATTGAAGAAATGAAAGCAGGATACGCAAGTCCTATTGGAGAAAGAGGTTCAAATTTATCTGGAGGTCAACGACAAAGAATTGCAATAGCAAGAATGATTTTAATGAAACCTAATTTGTTAATTCTCGATGAAGCAACTAGTGCTTTAGATATTGATACTGAGTTAAAGGTTTTAAAAAATTTAACAAATAATTTCAAAGGCAAAACTGTTTTCTTCATTAGTCACAGACTTAGCAGTCTTACTTTTTGTGATCAAACATTGGTTCTTCATCAAGGGGTACTAGAAGAAAAAGGGACACATCATCAATTAATGAATTTAAATGGTCGCTATGCCACACTTTATCGCCAACAAGGGGCGCAAATAAGATAAAAATGATTAAGGATAAAATAAAAAAATTATTACTCTACAAAAAATTAAATTTTTTTCAAAATGAAAATTTACGTTATAAACCAACCCTATTTTGGAGTACAGCACTTCTTTGGGCAATAATTGGAAGTGTCGGCTTTGGTTTCATCTATTCAATAATTGCACGTATTGATGAAGTAGTTACTTCAAGAGGAGAATTACAAGCAATAGGAGCAGAAAGACCTATAAGAGCCCCATTTAGTAGAATAATTAAAAGCTTAAATGTTGAAGAAGGTGATATTGTAAAAAAAAATCAATTATTAATAGAGTTTGATTTAGGAGACTACGAAGCTCAATATGAGAGTTTAAATTCTAAATTAAATAGTCTTCTTCTTACAAAAAAATTTAAGGAGGAAATAGTAAATCGATTAATCTTTTTAAATAAGGAAGGGGTAATTTCCCAGATCGAATTATTAAAGGAAAAAAATTCACTTCAAGAAATCGAATCAAATATTACACAAATTAAGGCAAGTGCAAAAGAACTGGAATTTGAATTAGCTAAATCGAAATTGCTAGCACCAATTGATGGTAGTGTTTTTAATCTCATTCCATCTAATGAGGGTTATTTTGCTAGTAGTGGAGAAACTTTATTACTTATTATTCCAGAAGGAGAGCTAGAAGCAAAAATATATTTGAGTAATAATGATATAGGCTTTGTAAGCTCCAAAATGAAAGCTGAAATTAGAGTAGATGCTTATCCTTTTACACAATTTGGCTCAATAGAGGGAGTTTTAAAGTCAATAGGGAAAGAATCACTACCGCCTGATCAACTAAATTCACAATCTCGTTTTCCGGCTTTTGTTAAATTAGATAAACAGTTTTTACTATTGAACAATAAAAAATATGAATTAAAGTCAGGTCAAAGTGTATCGGTTAATCTCATAGTTCGAGATAAACCGGTAATGACTTTGTTAACTGATTCAATAGAGAAGGCGTTTGATGCACTTAGAGGAATTAAATCAGATCGTAAATAGGAATTTCAAAAAAGATCTGCATTTTTTTTTTTAAAATTACTATATATTAAACATCTTTCTTCAAATTTTCAATGTGCTACCTTTGTCTTTTAAACGGGGAAAATATTCATGCTCATGAACAAGGTGTATTTACTCTTTCAACAGGAACCTTTAGTGAAACTGTAGAAGCAACAAATGACACAAATACTATATACAGTATCTCTGCAGGCGAATCTTTTACTGGAAATATAAGTTCTATAGCTGAACAGGACTGGATAGAAATAGAATTTCAAGCTGGAGAAACATATACATTCAACCTCATAGGCAATAACACGGAAGATACTTTAAATAAACCATACCTAAAATTGTTTGACTCATCTGGATCACTGATTAGCGAAAGTAATCATGGAGATTCTGATGGTGAATCAATAATTACTTATACTTCCTCATCAACTGGCACTTTTTATATTTCAGCAGAAGGTAATGGGAGTAGTACAGGGACTTATAAACTTTCCACTATCTCTTCTGGCACTAGAGATTATGGAGACTTTGCACCTAATGCAAGTCTTGATAGCAATAATACTTGGTCAGGAATAAGTAGCAGCAACAGCTATATGCAGAGTCTTTTATGGGATGTCAAGTGGGGGGACGCTGATCCGACTACTACTACAACTAGCCTTAAATACTACCTATATGAAGAAGAAACAACTTTTGGGGATTATTATGCTCCTTCTTTGTTTGACGAAGAAATAAACGCTTTTACTTCTGCTATGAATGCATTTTCCGCTGTGGCAAATATTACTTTTACTCAGAGTAGTAACCAATATGATTCTCATATTTTATGGGCAACCTTGGACGACAGTAACTTGGATGGGTATTTGGGTGTTGCCGTCCCACCTGATTTATCAAATTACAGTCATACGGGAAGTTTATCCGTCGGCATGACAACAATAAATTATGAATTTTATACAACAGGTGGTTATCTTGATGACCCCGATATTTTAAACCCAGGTTCTTACTCCTACATAACTGCTTTGCATGAACTTGGACATTCCTTGGGTTTATCACATCCCCATGATAATGGTGGTAGCTCTTCGGTTTTCCCTGGAGTAAGCAGTGCTTATGACACTGGGGATAATGGTTTGAATGCTCATCCATATACATTTATGACATATAACGATACAAATGCTGGAAATGGGTATGTTCCAACCAGCTCATCTGCAACTTCTGGATTTCTTGAAACTCTTGGAGCATTGGATATTGCTGCTATTCAATATTTATATGGTGCTAACACAACTAAATCTACTGGTAATGATACTTATTTTTTGGACGGCAGCACCATTGATGGATGGAATTGTATTTGGGATAATGGCGGCACTGATACCATATCAGGGGTTTCATCTGCTGCCGCAGTAAATATTGACTTAAGAGGTGCGACCCTAACAAATTCTGCAGGAGGTGGAGGGTATGTATCTCATTTCGGGACTACTGCGGGTTATACAATTGCTTACAACTCCACAGGAACGTGCATTATTGAAAATGCTACTGGTTCTGATTATGATGATAAGCTTACAGGTAATAGTGGTGCCAATAGATTAAATGGCGGCTCTGGTGATGACACCCTCGATGGTGGTAGCGGTGTAGATGATATGCGCGGTGGCAGAGGCGACGATACTTATGTTGTCGATAATTCTAGAGATGCCATTAGGGAATACTCTAATCAGGGTACTGATTTAGTCCAGGCTTCTGTTACTTATAGGATTAAAGACGTTGATGTAGAAAATTTAACTCTTACAGGTTCTGGAAATATCAATGGCACTGGTAATAGTTCTGCAAACACGATCACAGGTAATAGTGGTGCC
>QCLV01000024.1 GCA_003214295.1 Prochlorococcus sp. AG-418-F08 | reverse complement strand
TTGTCTGAAAGGAGAAAGAGATTACATGATTTATTGTTAACTCTAATTACTAAAGATAGTGAATTTGAGTTTATTGAAGAAGATTCTAGTGATTTAACATCTAGCTATTCTGAAAAAGACACTTTGAATTTATCTCGAGTTATAGAAAAAAATCGTAAAATAATCAAAAGATATCAAGCTATTGTAAGGACAGCTGTGACTCTTGATGCCCTGATGGATTCTGAAAATGAAGAAAATTACAAAATCAAATAAAAATATTTTTTTAAAAGGAATATTACCTTTAATCTTACTTCTATCGTTTATTTTTAACCCATTAAGAGTATCTGCAGAAGTTGCAGAAACAGAAATAAATGGTGAATTAATGAATGCTAGCAGTGAGTTTTTAAGGGACTTGGACTTTGAAACTTGGCAGTTAGTAGCTTATAAATCACCTCTTTTTGAAGATAAATTGATCTTAAGAGTAATAGGATATCCAGGAAATCTTAGGATTGACCATCCCACAAACTTGATGGTTGAATCAGGTAGAAAACAGTGGCTTTTAGATGATAAAACATTACTTAATGTGGAATTGGCAAATGATGGAAGACAAGCTGCAGCAGAATTCGATCTTGATGAATTGATTAAAAATTTAGATAAGAATAGACCATTAAGATTATCTTTGACGGGAGTTTTTTCTGAGTTACCTGTTCCTCCCTTTGTTGTAAAAGAGTGGAGATCAATAAACTGAATTTGATTTTTGGAGATGCCTGAAAAAAATGTAAGCCACACAAAATGGATGAAAAGAGCAATTTTTTTGGCTTCTTTAGGAAAAAATACAACGAGTCCTAACCCTAATGTAGGGGCAGTGATACTTGATAAGAATGGAATTCTTATTTCAGAAGGGTTCCATTTCAAGGCAGGGATGCCGCATGCAGAGGCGATGGCTTTTAATAATTTAAAAAAGGATGCTAAAGGTGGGACAATGTATGTAAATCTTGAACCTTGTTGCCACCATGGTAAAACGCCTCCATGTGTAAATAAGGTTATATCGTCTGGGATAAAAAAGGTATATATATCTATTGAAGACCCTGATAAAAGAGTCGCTGGCAAAGGTATTAAGCTTTTAAAAAATGCTGGCATACAAGTTCACTTAGGATTATGTCAACAAGAATCCTTAAATCTAAATAAGGATTTTATTCATAGGAATATTACTAAAAAGTCTTTCGGTGTTCTTAAATGGGCAATGAGTATTGATGGAAGAATAGCTTTAAAAAATGGAAAAAGTAAATGGATTACGAATGAAGAATCAAGGTCACTAGTGCACTCTTTTAGAGCAGAATTTGATGCAATTATCATTGGTGGAAATACATTAAGAAGAGATAATCCCCTTTTGACTACTAGAGGTTCAAAAAAACCGGAGCCTTTGCGAGTTGTCTTCACAAAAAGTTTAGATTTGCCTTCAAAATCTAATCTTTGGGATTGTAGTAAGGCAAAAACTTTAGTTATTTATGATTCTTCTACAGCAAACGAAAGCTTTCTTTCAATGATTCCTAAATGTGTGGAGGTTGAAAAGGTATCATCAGATAATCCAGAGTTGATTTCAAAAATACTTGCAAAAAGAGGGTGTAATAAAGTTCTTTGGGAATGCGGCCCGAAGTTGGCTACCGCCGCTATTCAATCAAATTGTATTCAAGAAGTTATTACTTTTATTGCTCCAAAAATTTTAGGAGGAGAAAATAATATGAATCCCTTAGGAGATTTTGAATTTCAAGAAATGAATGAAATCATTAAATTAAGTGCTTCTCAGTTTAGTTTGATTGGTAATGATATATGCGTTAAGAGTTCATTTAAAAATTTATTTTTAAACTAATTTTCTATGGGTCAAAGTACCGTACGGTTCTTACCCAAATAAAACAATGCGGATACGGAACCCCTTCGTTTAGTTTATAATAAGTTCAAAATTGATCATAACTATGCCAATAAGACAAGACGATAATCAACCTAATAGAAGATTTGGAATTGTAAATATCATATTAATAGGAGTTGGAGCATTACTTCTATTTAGTAGCCTTTTCCCTAATCAAAATATGCAAATCCCTAGGGTTCCTTACTCTTTGTTTATAGATCAGGTAAATGATGGGGAAGTTAAGCGTGCATACATCACTCAAGAACAAATTAGGTATGAGTTAAATGGCGCTGAAGAAGGGGCTCCTTCAGTATTGGCTACTACTCCAATATTTGATATGGACCTTCCACAAAGATTAGAGAGTAAAGGGGTTGAATTCGCTGCAGCTCCACCTAAAAAGCCTAATTTCTTTTCGACAATTCTAAGTTGGGTTGTTCCTCCTTTGATTTTTATCCTTGTCTTACAATTCTTTGCCAGAAGAAGTATGGGTGGAGGAGGAGCTCAAGGAGCTCTAAGTTTCACTAAAAGTAAAGCTAAAGTTTATGTTCCAGATGATGAATCAAAAGTAACATTTGCTGATGTAGCAGGGGTTGATGAAGCTAAAGACGAATTAACAGAAATTGTTGATTTTTTAAAAAAACCTGAAAGATATACCGATATTGGAGCTCGAATACCCAAAGGAGTTCTTTTAGTTGGTCCTCCAGGAACAGGAAAGACTCTTCTCTCTAAAGCAGTTGCTGGGGAAGCAGAGGTTCCTTTCTTTATTATTTCAGGTTCTGAATTTGTTGAACTTTTTGTAGGTGCTGGGGCTGCAAGAGTTAGAGATTTATTTGAACAAGCCAAGAAAAAAGCTCCTTGTATCATTTTTATTGATGAACTAGATGCAATAGGTAAAAGTCGTTCGGGCTCTATGGGAGTTGTTGGTGGTAATGATGAGAGAGAACAAACTTTAAATCAGCTTCTTACCGAAATGGATGGATTTGCTTCTGCAGATAAACCAGTTATTGTTCTTGCCGCAACTAACCAGCCAGAAGTTCTCGATGCTGCATTGCTAAGACCAGGTAGATTTGATAGGCAAGTCTTAGTCGATAGACCTGATTTGTCTGGAAGAAAGACAATTCTTGAAATTTATACTAAAAAAGTTAAATTAGCAGACTCTATAGATCTAGATTCAATTGCACAAGCTACTAGCGGGTTCGCTGGAGCCGATTTAGCAAACATGGTAAATGAGGCGGCTTTACTTGCGGCTAGGGCTAAAAGGAAAAGTGTAGAACAACAAGACTTAAGCGAAGCTATAGAAAGAGTTGTGGCTGGACTAGAAAAGAAGAGTCGTGTTTTGCAGGATGATGAAAAGAAAGTTGTTGCTTATCACGAAGTCGGTCATGCAATAGTTGGCCATCTTATGCCCGGAGGTTCAAAAGTAGCAAAGATTTCGATTGTACCAAGAGGTATGAGTGCCCTTGGTTATACTCTTCAATTACCAACTGAAGAAAGATTCTTGAATTCCAAAGAAGAATTGAAAGGACAAATAGCTACTCTTCTTGGAGGAAGATCTGCTGAAGAAGTAGTTTTTGGAAAGATTACTACGGGAGCTTCAAATGATTTACAAAGAGCAACTGACATAGCCGAACAAATGGTAGGTACATTTGGAATGAGTGATATACTTGGTCCCCTGGCTTACGATAAACAGGGAGGCGGTCAGTTTTTAGGAAATGGAAATAATCCTAGAAGATCTGTTAGTGATGCTACAGCTCAAGCAATAGATAAAGAGGTTAGAGATTTAGTTGATGATGCTCATGAAACAGCACTTAATATTTTGAGGAACAATTTACCTCTTCTTGAATCGATTTCTCAAAAAATTCTTCAAGAGGAAGTTATAGAAGGGGAGGATCTAAAAACTCTCTTGGCAGAGAGTAAAATGCCTGCATAGTAGAATCTGGATCTAACTAGAATTATTCATGCTAAAACCAAATAAGCTTGCAAATAAAAATTTTTTATCAAGCTTGGATATGTCAACTGAAGAGGTGCTGCATGTGCTTGAGCTTGCAAGATCTTTTAAAAATAAAGATCTAAATCTTAAGCTTGATAGTAAAGTTTTAGGTTTAATTTTTGATAAGTCTTCAACTCGTACAAGAGTCAGTTTTCAAGTTGCGATGAGTAAGCTTGGAGGGACAACTATTGATCTAAATCCTACAACATCACAAATAGGACGAGGCGAGCCAATAAAAGATACTGCAAGAGTTCTAAGTAGATATTGCGATGTTATAGCGATTAGAACATTTGATCATTCAGATTTGGAAGAATATGCAAAGTGGTCTACAAAGCCAGTTATAAATGCTCTTACGGATTTAGAACATCCATGTCAAGCCTTAGCTGATTTTTTAACTATTCATGAGGAATTTCTTGATTTTAAAGATGTAATTTTAACATTTATTGGTGATGGCAATAATGTCGCAAATTCTCTGATTTTATGCGGTGCATTATTAGGAGTTAATGTTACGATTGCATGTCCCAAAGGTTATGAACCCAACTCTTTGGTGATTAAAAAAGCATATGAAATATATAAAAATAAGGCTTTATTAAAAATCACTAATGATCCCATTTCTGCAGTACAGGGAGCAAATGTTTTATACACAGATGTTTGGTCATCTATGGGAGAAGAAAATCAAAAAGAAGAAAAAGATAAAGACTTCCTTGGATTTACTATTGATAATGATTTGGTAAGAAATGCTGCTAAAGATGCAATTATTCTCCATTGTCTTCCAGCTTATAGAGCTAAAGAAATAACAGATGAAGTTTTTGAAAGCAATAGAAGTAGAATCTTTGAGCAAGCAGAAAATAGAATGCATGCTCAACAAGCTCTTTTGTCATGCCTTCTTTCATGAAAAAGATTGCTATTTCCCTATTAAAGAGGTACAAATGTATTAGAGTACATTTGTTTTATGGAAGCTTCCTCAGGAGATGATCTTACCCAGGCTCAAAATGAGCTTTATGGATGGATAAAAAATTATATGAAAAACTTTCAACATAGCCCATCTATCAGGCAAATGATGCAAGCTATGGGATTAAAATCGCCAGCTCCAATTCAAAGTCGATTAAAACATTTGCAAGAGAAAGGATACATCTCATGGCAAGAAGGTAAAGCTAGAACAATGCAAATAGTTGACGAAATTATAGAAGGTGTACCAATTATGGGCTCAGTGGCTGCTGGAGGTTTAATTGAAACTTATTCTGATGTTCAAGAGAATTTAGATATTTCAGATATTTTAAAAAAGAAAAATGTTTTTGCTCTTACAGTTAATGGAGATTCTATGATAGATGCATGTATTGCAGATGGAGATATGGTTTTGATGGAGCCAATAAAAGATTCATACTCTCTTAGAAATGGGACTATTGTTAGTGCAATGGTTCCAGGTTTAGGAACCACATTGAAGTATTTTGTTAAGAAAGGAGGAAAGATATTTCTTGAAGCAGCCAATCAAGCTTATGATCCGATTATTGTTGATCTTGATCAAATATCAATTCAAGGAAAATTACTCGCTGTTTGGAGGAAGGTTTAATTTAAAAAGTTGTTATTAGAATTTCTGATTAACATATAATAAAGTTTATATTTAAAAAATATTGAAAAAATTTCAACCAATAAATCTTTTTATTTTTTTAAATGGATTATTGATATTTGATTTCTTAACTATTTATACAACCAAAAGTTTTGCGAAAGATATTAAACTAACTAATCAATCAGAATTAAACTTAAAAATTGCGCAATCTGAAAAAATAGGAATTCAAAAAGGGATTGACAGGAAAACTTTTAGTTATATATCTAAAAATGAAGTAATTGAAGATTTAAAAGCCAATGGGAATTCTTTATTAAATCTTTTGGCTTTTGAACAAAAAGATTTAGAAAAAGATTTTCGTGCAGAAATAGAATCTGATATTCAATATAGAGAAAAAGATTTATTTTTTGCAGAAGGTAACGTGAGAATTTATCTTTCTAACGCAACTCTCCTAGGGGATTCAGCTAAATATGATTTAAAAAATAAACAATTAACTGTTGTTGGAAATCTTATATTTAAAAAAGGGAATCAATACTTTGAGGCATCGAAACTTTTTTATGATTTAAAAAATGATACTGGTTATATAAATGATGTTTATGGATTGTTAGATAGCAAGTCTTTTACTAAAGATTTTAAACTTGAAGTTAATAATAATCAAAAAACACTTATTGATAATAATAATGAAGTAAACCAACCTAAATTTGTAGATAGCGCAACTATAAGTTTAGTAAATGACTTTGAAGATGATAAATCTTTAAATATTACAAAAGCAGATTTAAGAATTCCCACAATTAGCAAATGGAGATATAAGACAGATAAATTAGTTTTTAATTCCAAAACTTTAGAATCAAAAAAAATATTTTTTACTAATGATATTTATAATCAACCACAATTTCTTTTTCTAAGTAAAAATTTCTCTGCAGAAATAATAGAAAATAAGTTAAGACTTTTAAGTAAAAACAGCTGGATAATATTAGATAATAAAATAAAAATTCCTGTCGGTAGACAATCTATTTTCGACAGGGACTCTGTAAATAGATGGGGATTAGGAGCTGATTTTAAAGACAAAGATGGATACTATTTATTTAGAGGAACCGATAAAAGAAAAATTTTTAGAGACTATAGTCTTCAAATTCAACCATATTTTTTAATTCAAAGATATCTAAAGAATTATACAGAATCTTATACTGCAAAGAATTCTTCTGTTTTTGATAAACAGGTAAAGAATGATATAAATTTCTTTGATAATTTTGCATTAGATTTAAATTTGAGTGGCAAAGAGAACGATTGGGATATTGGATCCAAAATTGAATTTAATAGTTTAAATTTTGAAAGGCTTGATGAGTCTTTAAGAACTAAGCTAACTATAAGAAAACGAATATTTTTAAAAGATAACAAGGTAAATGAAAGCGTTCTAAATAATAATGAGCAATTTAATAAATATATAGGTATCGAGGAAAGTGCTAACTCAGAGTCTCTTTTTAATAATCAAACAGAATTAAATTTGCCAAATATTTATTCAGAATATGATAAAAAGAACTTTAGTAATATCCTTGATATTCAATTTTATAACGTTTTTAGAGAAAAAATTAAAAAGGATTTTGCTACAGAAGTGCTTCACTTCGCGAGTGGTATTAATCTGTCAAATAAAAGGAATTGGTCGAATAATGGAAAAAATTCAAATTTGTCCTTTATTTACGATTTTGGTCACTTTAAATCTAAAAGTAGTGAGGCGAAAGAATTTAAAGAATTATTTAGGAATGCTTTTGTAGCACGATATGCATATAAATTCCCAATTTGGGAGAAAACTAATTTAGACAAAACAATAGATAAAACTTATAAATATTCTCCCAAGGTAATAAGACAGTCTTTAGATTGGTCAACAGGAGTTCAATCAGGTTATTACTTATATAGTGACGGAGCCAGTCAAAGTACTATAAAATTCAATACAGGGCCAGTTATAACACTTGGTGGCTTAAAGAAAGACTTTCTTGACTACACTAAATTAAGTGTAAATTACTCTTCTGTATTAAAAAATGGTAAAAGCCCATTTAGCTTTGATAATATAAGTAAAGTACCAAAATTAAATTTTAATTTTCAACAACAAATATATGGCCCATTACTATTTAGTTTAAATAAAACTCTGAATTTAGAAAAAGGAACTTCCAGTAATGTTAAATACTCACTTGATTTAAAGAGAAGAGCATATTCATTTTCTGCCTTTTATAATTCAACAGATGAAAGTGTAGGAATAAAATTTAATTTATTTAATTTTGATTATTCTGGTTTGAGTTCAAAGTTTTAATTTTTTTTGATAACTTAGACTTTATTGAGTTGGTTAGTTTTTAAAAAATATTTTTTAGTAAGCTAAAAGAATGCAATCTGTAAGATTATGCAAGAAAAATACATTCAAGCTTTATTTCAACTAGAGGATAAAGTTTGGGGTATTATTCCAGATATTTGTAAAAGAGATTCTTGCGAAAGGATTTGAGAGTATTTGACTTTTATTGGTTTAAATAGTTATTTAATTCATAAACTTCTAAAAAAGTTGATGGCTTTATTTCAATTGTAACCTTTACAAATTTTCCAGGCTTATAACATCTTCCAATATCGCTAACTCCTCTTAGATAGCTTGTTGTAGATTCTATGTAGTTACATAATATTTTCTTGTTTTTTGAAATATCCACCTCCTTTTTACCATCTCCATTTGAATCAAATGAAATTATAGAATCAGAAAGCTTCTTAGTAATTATTTTGCATTCTTTGGATATTTTTGTGCTTAAAAAATCTGATATTTGTGCTTTCGCCTCAATTCTAGCTTCTCTGTAAGCCTCAACAATATCGTAATCATCAACAGGTAAAGATACTTGAGCAGTGGATACTATTTTTGGTCCATTTGGAGTAGGGGTTAAAACTGCTCCAATCCCAGCAGGATAAGCTTCACAAGAAGAAGCTAAAACACTTGCAGGCATAGATAAAGCTAGAAAAATTGGTAAAGAAATTTTAGTTACTTTCATAACTATTTTTTACGAACTATTAAATTTAAAAATAATATAATAAAGTAATAAATTATAAAGTATCTATCAAAAAATATTTATTTTATACAAAAAATCTATAGGAGATTTATTAATTAATTTAAATCAAAAAAGATTAATCTCTCATTATAAAATTAATTCCTTTATTATCATTATCTGACAAAAATTTGGATCACAGTCTTAAGATTAATAAGCAATGAATTTAAACTTCTTAAGGTCATTAATAACTTTATTATGTTTGGCATTTGTGTATTACGTGAATCCCTTATTAGCAGAAGAAATTAGAACAACTAAAGACTCAGAGTACATAATTAAAGAAGACATCTTTAATAAAGGTAATAAAAAAGTTAAAGTTAAGTCAAAGGGGATTGGGAAATCTTTAAAAGATGCGAAAGAAGATGCTGTTATAAATGCTATTTCAAAAGTGGTAGGAAGCTATTTTGATTCAAATTCAAAAATTAAGTTAAAAAAGTTTTCAGATGGGAAAAGAACAGATAAATTAAAAGAAATTTCAAAAGAATACTTTACTTACAATAGAGGAAATATTTATAATTTTGAAGTTACAAATATTGAGAATAAAGATAATATTTATTACGTTGAAGCTTTAGTAGATGTTATTAAGGAAAATATAGAGGACTATATTGGGGAATTTACTGCCGGCGAAAGTATTGTTGATTTAGAAGTTAATACCATTAAAGATTCTAGATCTAAATTAAAAAAACAGAAGAATAATTTATTTAAGAATCTTTTAGAAAGGAAAAATGATTTAGAATATCAATATATTTCTCATGGAAAAGGTCAACTTTTAGAAAACTTTTCATTCCTAATTTATTGTCAAGAAAACCTAAATAAAAACAAAAATTTTTGTGATATATTTAATGAAAATTTTGATTTAGAAAAAGATTGTTTCCTTGAATGTATTCATTCAGACAGGGAGAGCGTAGCAAATGAAATTGATAAATATAGAGCAATAAAAGATCTTAGAAAACCTCATAATATTTTCGTTCTACCTTTTAGGATTTCTTTGAGAGATGATTATAAAAAAATATACAAAAATTTATTTAACGAAATCAGCAAAGATACAAGAATAATTAAATATTCTGATAAAAATCTTTTCGAAGTTAGTGAAAATACTATTGATTTTATAGAAAATAACTTTAAAGAAAAAAAAGATAAAGAAGATAGGCTTATAATTTTTAATGAAAATAAGGAAGCTTTATTAACGAATTTTTATATTAAAAAAAATGTTAAAAATATCGATCTTTATGAAAAATTATTTTCTGAAATAGATTATCAAAATCCAAGATTAACTTTATTAGTTAAAGATCAGTTTAAAAATATAAAAAAAACTATTTTTTTCGATTCCTCAACCTCAGTTAATACTCCAAAAGGATTATGTGGTAAAAATAATTTGATGGATAAATTTTTAATACCTAATTGTGTTTCTAATAATATTAATGAAGCAAAAATAATATCTTTTTTAAATGATTTACCAATTTCAAAGGGTTATGAATTATCACTTATAAATAATGTAAAGAATGATTATTTTAGATATTCACCTATAGTTGTGAGCTCAGAAAAGAATTATTTACTATTACTTAATCTCACTAAGTTTGAATTGGATAAAAATGATTCAATATCATTAGAATTTGAATCCAAAGATGGCAAATATGATGATAGAGATATTGTATTTAGTGAAAAGAAGTTAGCAAAGTAAGGTAATAAAAAACAAAAAGGATTATAACTTGTACAGAAAGGAAATAAGAAAGAATTAGAAGTTGCGTACTAGAAAAGAAAAGAATTTAATAACCGAGCAATAACGACATTAAATTATAAGAATGGTAGATATGAAGGAGAACTTTTATATGGTAAATTTTATGGTCAAGGTACTTTTTTTTTGTGTAGTTGAGACAATTACATATATAAATTCTAAAATGGTAAATTTCATGGTCAAGGTACTTATACTTCTGGTTTAGGCAGAAAAAGCGCAGGAGATAAATATAAAGGCATATGAAGATATGTTGATGAACATGGACTGGATACTTATTTTTATACAGATGGGATTAGATATGTTGGGAATTGGTGGAATGGCAAGAGATATGGTCAGGGCACTAATTTTTATTGATATGGTAGAAGTCAAATACAAAATTAGTGATTTTATTTAAATTTATTTTTAAACATTAATAATCAAATTCAGATTGAAAAAATTAAACATTTTCTTTTTAATGAAAATATATTCTTTGCTTTGCATTTTATTTTTACAGTTTTTGTAATGGGTCGATAGACCTTTAATTAAAAAATCATTACAGGTTATAAAATTAATTAATTGCATATTATTATTTGATTAAAGTGATTTGGTTTAAAATTTTATTCGAGAAATTTAATTAATTATTAAAAGATTTTCATTCCTCTTATGTTTTATTTCTTTTTTAAACTTAAAAAATATGATTTTAAAAATTTTCTTTTGAAAATAATTTTTGCATTTATCTATATTTTCTCTGTTAATTATGTGCTTTCAGAAGCATATATTATTTTAGATAATGATCTTTTTATAGATATTGAGAAATGTCATTGGATTCCAAATAATTCCAGACGAAATAAAAATCAAGTAAAAAGAATTTGTATAGGAAAAAATAAAAATATTTTTGAGGTAACATTTGATCTGAAATTAAGGAAAGCACTTAATTCAAAGTTATTAGGCAATTTAGAGAAGCCATTAGTTTTTAAAGACAAAAAAGATTTGATAAATAAAAATAAAGATAATCTTATATATACTAAGATTATAAATGGAAATTTATTTAAATATTCTTGTCAAAGATCTTTTTGCAATTCTTATAGAAATGATTATAAAAAAATTGGTATAAGAAAATATTTTTGGGATTAATAATTACCATATTTTCTCAGTTCTTATTTGTCATCTGTACAACCTTCATATCTATAAGCATTAACATATAAATTGAAATTACCCTCTTCAAGTAATAAATTATTTTGATTATTAATAATCTCATAATTTATAGAATTATTGCCAGCTTTTACTATAAAAAATTTGTTGGAATGGGATTTGCCTCTGGTAATATCTATTTGCTGAGATCCTTTTATAGTGTCATATTTCCTTATAGAGTAAACGCCAGTATTTTTATTAATATCTTCACCAAAAGATAAGTTTTTTAGGATCAATATCTTATCTTTTGCTGGATAATTAGTATTACTTTTGAAATGTGTTTTAACATGATCCATAGCTCCCCACTCTTCTCCATCTAAAGCTGATAATGGTAGTAATGCAATTCTGATTGGCAAAATAATAGCTCCAGTTAACTTACTATGTTTTTCAGGATGATCCTCATAAAAATAGAAATAACATTGAGGCATATTTATATAATTTTTAGTCGCAGTTTCATCCTCAGGATCGTATATGTACCCTGCCTTAGATTCGCTGCTTAAAACTAAGGATAAATACGAGAAAACTAATAGTAGGCTTAAAAATTTTTTGATTTTTTTAAAATAATTATTGACTAAATTAACAGAAACAAAAAATATTTGTTGATTTTTTAAAAAGTTTATTATTTCGCAATTTTTTTTATGTAAGATTTCTATAAATAAAGATAAATTTCATCCTCAAATGAAAATAATATTTAAATCAATTTTTTATTAGCTTCTTTCAAAGAATCGCCATTTTGATACATGAAATTTTTTATCTCAAAAATCGCATTAAAAAATATTTCTATTATTATCTTTTCTCCTACCAATATTAGTTAGGAGAGTACTTCTACCGTTTCATCATTTCTTCTATTTGCAAAATAACTTGCCGCCGAACTCTCTACCCATTAAATTCCACCATTTTCATCAATCGCTTCGAATGTCGGCTCTTAAACTTTTGAACCAACCAAGAGTTGTTGCCATAACTTAAATTTTATTAATAATCCCATTGCGAGAATTATTGCGGAATTTAGCTATATCGTCAACCATCAACCTATACCAGTCTAATCATTAGATTTATGAGAATCACGCGAGTCAATTACTATCACTAATAAAATTCAATGGAGCCAAGGGGATTTGAACCCCTGACCCCCTGCATGCCATGCAGGTGCTCTACCAGCTGAGCTATGGCCCCAGATAGTTATATTAGCGATAATATAATTTAATTTTATCATTTTAGGTATAAAAAACTTATTTAAAAGATTTTGCTTTATTGTGGTTAAATAATAAAATCTTTCTATGAGATAGTGCTAGAAAAACTTAATCAAAGTGTTTCTTTTTAAGGATAATTGGTAATAAAACCGTCTCTAAAGAATGAAAAAACTTGATAAATCTTTTAGTTAGTTAGATGAATTGAATTAAAAGGTGAATTACTAAATAAATTAAATTTTGATACCTCTAGAACCTAGATAGGACTTATTTGAATATAAACATAGCTTGTAAAGCTCAATTCGCAAATAAAGTTTTACAGTGGTAGATTAATTTATTAATTTAAAAAATTAAACTCATAAAAATGTTGAATTAAGGATGTAAAACATCTCACACAATAAAGAAAAAGTTTTTTATATAGGAACTATTAAAAGACGATTTTTTAAATGATGAAAAGTAAAAATCATATAGATAAAATTTCTAGATATTTAAAGTTAAGATTATATTTTATTTAGTTTTAAATATGTTTATAGAAAAAATTTATTCTTAAATTTCCTTAATTATGAAAAACAAAAAATGTTTTAGGAATAATTTTTTACATTATATATTAATGGATTCTTAGTAGAATTAATGGCAATAAATAAATATACTATATAAGGTAAAAATTTAATAACTTTTTTGTTTATAAACTGCTTATCAACAAAAAAATGCCCCATACTGTTCAAGTATCCATAATTTAATAAAGAGATTGAAAAATAAATAAATATAATACATATTAAAAAGTAAATAAAAAACTTTTTATAAGTACTGAAGATTTTTATATTAAAAAATTTAGAGGGAATAATACAATTTTTTATAGGAAAAAACACTAAATAAAAAGTCGCATGATAACCAAAAGAGATACCTAATAATAAGTAATTTACTAAATG
>QCLV01000023.1 GCA_003214295.1 Prochlorococcus sp. AG-418-F08 | reverse complement strand
TTAATACTTTTTATTTTTCACTCATTAACAGATATTGCGGTTAAAAAAAGAGTATTAAAAAATAAATTTAGAAGGGCTCAAAAGGTAAATTAATTTTTTTTATTAAAAGCATGAATCTAACAAAAGGAATACAAAAAAGTTTAGGTCCAGGAATTTTGCTGTCTGGAGCTGCTATTGGGGGCTCTCATTTATTGTCATCGACTACGGCTGGTGCAAGGTTTGGATTCTCATTAGTAGGCCTCATCCTTCTTACTAATATTTTAAAGTATCCATTCTTATTGGTTGGCACAAGATTTACAGCATCTACTGGTAAATCACTTTTAGAAGGTTTCAAAGAGAGGAATTCTTTATATCTTCCTTTATTTCTAATAGTTAGTCTTATTACAGGTACTTTCACAATTGCGGCGGTAAGTTTTGTTTCTGGTGTTCTATTAACTAATATTCCCTTTTTTTCAGATTTTCCTGCAATGGATTTGTCTATAGGAATCCTAGTTTTTTCTGGAATGATATTAATTATCGGTAAATATAAAGCGCTCGATAGAATTTCAAAATTTTTAGTAGCTCTACTAACTTTTTTAACATTATTTGCAGTCTTATCACTTTTATTGAAAGGTTCAATAAATGATTCTTTAAATATAAGTTTTTTAAAACCAGAAATCAGCCCATGGAAATTAACAAATTTAGCATTTTTGATCCCTCTAATGGGATGGATGCCTTGCCCAGTAGAGTTATGTGTTTGGCCTTCTTTATGGATGTTTTCTCGAGCAAAAGATTCAAACTATAAACCAAATATCAGTGAGGCAGAATTTGATTTTAATTTCGGTTACTTAATAACTGTTTTTACGGCTATTTTCTTTCTTATTCTTGGAGCAATAACAATGTATGGTACTGGTGATGGAATGCTTTCCGGAACTGGTATATCCTTCGCTCAAAAGTTAATACTCCTTTACACCAAATCTATTGGCAATTGGGCTAAATGGATCATTATACCTGCAGCATTTGCCGCTATGTTTAGTACTACAATTACTTGTCTTGATGCATATCCAAGAAGTATTTCTGCTATTCAAGGTTTATTGAGAGATACTGACTACGGACATATGGATTCCAAGTCAGAACGAAAAAGATTTCAAATTTGGATGATTTTACATATCTTTGCATCATTAATAGCTTTGCTGATTGCAAGGTCTGGAGGTATAGGAGTAAAAGATTTTGTATTTGCTGCAATGACTGGAAGTTTCCTTACCGCACCTTTATTTGCATGGATGGCAATGGATACAATAAATAGTGAATTAGTGCCAATTAAAAATAGATATGGATTATTTCTAAAAACAACTTGTTGGATAGGATTAATTTTCTTAACTTTATTTAGTTTATTGTTTATTTCAAATTCATTTTTTGGAATTGGGGTTAGTTAATCGTCAATAATTAATAAATTCTTATATGAGAGATTATTTAAGATTAATTCAATTTATAAGTTTAAGAATAAAAAGTAATTAAAGGGTTGATTTTTTTTCAGAATTCGTTTCTCTAAAGATATATTATTTTTGGTACTACTTATGGTTATGCCTCAATCTACTTTGGAAAGCTTATTATTTTTCTTGATACTATCACTTGTTGCAACTTACATTGTTAATTTAAAGTATTCCAAGTTAAAAGTACAAAAGTAGTTTTAATTTTATCTGTTTTATAAATTAGATTTATTTACTTGGATCATTCCAACTTTCTTGGTATAACCAACTTAAAAAAGTAAGAGTGAGTATATTACCAAATGCATAAGTTATCCCTAATAATGGGTCATAAATATTGGCAATAATTGTCGACATAATAAAAATTATTAACCCTGAAACAATCAAATCCTGAATAGGTAAATGTTTTAAATTTACAGAATTTATCATTTGATAATTATTGATAATATTATAAATAAATTATAAAACTAAAAAGTTACTTATTCAGTCATAAAGAAATATCATTTTAAGGTATGAATATTTTTAAAATTGCCAAGATAGTTGTATTTTTATTTTCGTTGTCGTATTTAAGTGTGTTTTTTTTTAGAAATTATAATTCTCCAGAAAATATAGAAAAAAGATGTTTGCTTAAATTTGAGAAAGATTTTAAAATCCCTTTAGAAACATCTCGTGAAGAATGGGTTCTAATTTTAGATTTTGCTGATAAAAATTATTTAAAATGCATGGGAATACCTCAAAATTAATCATGGGAGAAGCAAAGAGAAGAAAAAACTTAGGTATTCCGCCTAGAGAAAAAACTGAAGATATAAAGTTACCTCAACTTGATAAAAAAGTCATACAACAAAAGGTTAGGTCTACACTATACAAATATCCAATAATACCTTTTCTTTTTTATGGAGCTGCGATAGTGATCTTAATCGGAGGTTTATTTTATGTTTTTCAATCCTTTAAGATTGCGTAATTAAGATGATTGCATATTTAAAAAATTTTTAAGAATATAAAATTAAAAAAAATAAATATGCAATAAACGATGAATATATATATATATATAGGAATTATTTACGATTGACATCATCTTATCCTGCTGTAATTTTGAAGTAAATTAAAATTATTTATGAAAAAAATAAATAAAAAATATTCTGAAATTATGCTTCAAGCTGATAATGCAGTTGGAAGAAAAGAAGTAGTAAGTTTATTAAAAAAAGCCGCAATGATTATGTCTAAATCTGAGGAAAACTTAGCTGCTTAAATTAGAAAACTATTTTATTAGAATAAATAAAACAACATAAAGAATAATAGATGAGGATGCAGCCATAAAAATAAATGGAAGTATCATTCCAGAGTTTAACCACCTTAGAAGTCTTATTTTTTTGTTAATTACTCTTGGCATTATTACTGCATCTCTTATTTGCAACTTAACAAGTAAATAAATCTTGTAAATGATACATTCATCTTTTTTAATATCATTCTTAAATGAATTTAAATTGAGTTTTCAACTGGAATATATTTTAATTTAATGCGAATTTTTTATTTAAAATAAATTTATAGGTAATTAATACCTTGTATTCCTAAAAGTTTTCAAGCATGATTTAGAAATATTAGATTTCTAAATAATGATTGAAAATTTCAAAGAGAGTCGTCAAGAATTTAGAGATTACGATTCCCAATTATTACTTAAGATTCTAAATAAGACCTCATTAGAGAAGAAAAAAAGTGATGAAAAAGAATTATTTGTAGATGAAAATTGGAAAATTAATACAAAAAATAGGGATAATAAAATTACTATAGATAATTCAAATTTGGAAAGAATATTATCAGATTTTTTCCCTAATAAAAAAATAGTTGTTCAGGATAATAATGATGGGTCGCAAACAATTTTATTATCCTAATTTACTTAATATTAAAAGCTTATTTCTAGTATTGATTTTTATAAAAAAAATAGTAAAAATTACTCTCGCATTAATTTTTTTTAGGTGTTATCGTTCTTAGACGTTCATCCAATTTTATATATCTGGACGCATGACATGAGAATAAGGAACGGGATTCTCATCAACTGCAAAAAACTATGAATAACCTCTTACAAATAAGAGAAAAAATCAATAAGGCCAACAGGCTAAATGAAGCCAGACTTTTGGCAACAAAAAATGGAGAAGTAACTCCATACAGAAGATCCGTCTTTGAAGAAAGAATCAGGCAAGCTCAGAAAGAAATTAACTTGAAAGACTCAAAAAATTAAGTTCTTTTTTTGAACTGATCAAAAATAGAGGGATTAAACCCTCTTTTTTATTCAAAAATACTTTATTTTCAATATATTTCTTTTACCCATTCTCGATTATTAAAAGAATATAATTTTGAAACTTTTACTATTGCGTAAAAGTATATAAATGGCAAATTTGATTTAGTAATGAAAAACTAGATATATATGTTTAAAAAGAATTATGATCAATTTAATAAATCAACCAATAAGTCAAAGTTAGATCAAGTCTTATGGTTTATAGAAAATTATTTGCCTCAAAAGAAGGATCGAGGTGTTAAAAAGAAGTTTAATGTGCATAATTTAGAAGTAGAGACTATTAATAAATTTTCAAAATTAGCATCTCTACGTTTTAAAAAATTATTGGCTCCAACAAATAATACGACCATTTCTTTTACCTTTGGTAATTGGGCCTTGCCTTACCTGAAATTGCTTAAGAAAATATAAATAGCTAAATAAAAAAATTGTGATGGACCTAAAACAAGATTTATTACAAAAATAGAGATGACAAATTCATACCAACTCTTTTGGAAATTTAAGCCAGAATACTTACTTTACAATAAAAATACAATTGCTAAATTTTAAATAAGAGATCTTCTTCTTATGTTTCTAAATTATCTGCCTAGTGAGATGGTTGAGGTTATTGGTTTAACAATTATTTTTTCATTTTTAGTTGGAACTATATTGATTTTGTTATTTACATCAGATCAGGCAAATACAAAGAATCTATATTTAAAGAAGGCTAAATAAATTTTAAATAATTGATCTTTATACATAGGACTATTTAAAAAAAATTAACTCGCATTTGTAGATCATAATTTTTAATATTGATGTATAAATAATTTCAAGATTATGGGCGAAGCTAAAAGAAGAGAGGAATTAGGATTGCCACCTAGACAGAAAAAAGGTGCATTAAATAAATCTGATAGATACATTTCATGGCTTCCTATTACCAAATCAAGAATTAAGAAATACCCTTATATGGGTGTTGCAACAATGGCTCTTGGAGCGATAATCTTCTTAGTCAGTGGTGGAGCAAATAGTATTAATTAATTATATTTTTGTCTTGGCTTTGAAAATATCTAAGTTTTGTTTTGTAATAATCTAACACCAGATATTATAGAAACTATTGATGCTATACCAAGAAATATCGAGTAAAAAGGTTGAAAATTAATAATACCGAAATTACCTGTATGCCATTTGATTAACCAAAAAGCATCTACTCCTAATGGTTGAAGAATACTATAAATAGTCCCAGTTAAAATAGTAATTAGTAAAGGGATTGCTGAAAGTGTCGTAATTTTTCTGTGAATTTTTCTTTTATTGGATTTTAATTTCCCCATTTATTTCCTCAAATAGATATGTAATTCTTTTTCGTTTTTGCATGGCATCCATTTTTCTTGGTTCTTATGTATTCCTTCGCAACCAAGTTCTAAAGATCTATTTTCGGCATCCTCTTCAGAAAGAAATGTACCTCTCATATGTGCATGAGAATAAATATTGAAATTCAGAGATAAGGAAAATAAAAAAATAAATAATTTTAAATTTCTAAGAATAATATGCATTATTTAAAATTTAGTATTTGTATTAAGGAGATATTTTATCAAATATTTTTGTTTGCCAGTTTTACTAAATGAAACTACTTTGTATTTCTCATAATCGTGAGAGTGCAAGTGGTGAGAATAAATTTCCATCCCTGGAGAGCCAAGTGGCTTGCCTGGTACAGCTATCCCATTGATATTTGGTTTTTCTCTAAAAAGTTTTTTGATTGATTCAATCGGTACATGTCCTTCAATAGTATAGTTAGCTATTTGGGCAGAATGACATGATCTCAAATTATTGGGAATTTGATATTGGTTATTTATTAATGAAACATCTTTCACAATATTATCAACAACTTCTAATCCATTACCTATTAAATGATTGACCCATTTTTTGCAACAACCACATGATGCTGCCCTTTAAGAAACAACTTTTTGAGATATCCATTTTTTCTTGAGTTCTTGCAAAAGTATTTTGAGCGTTGAATGTATTTGCAAGAATAATTCCAGAAAAAAATACAGAATTCAAAAATCTCCTTTTAATATATATTCTATTAAAAGCCATATTAATTAATTCCATTAAGTTTGAAATTTGAATCAACCATAATTGATAATTTTTAAAAATGCTATTTAATCAAAATCAAGACACTCATAATTGCCATTAAAAGATTTTCTATAAAACTAATAATTCCTAAAGGAGTTTTTGCATATCCACCAATACATGCACAATTTAATTTTAATTTATCTAAATAAACAGCCTTAAATACTGAAATCATTCCAGAAATACCTAAAACTAGGGCAATAAAAATAATTGAAGAGGGTGGAGAAGAATTAAGAAAACTTATTCCAATTAATAATTCGCAAAAAGGATAAATATATATCCAGCTATTAAATTGAGAAGATATTAAATCATATTTCTCATAACTTGTTCCAAAAGCTTTAATATCCATGAGCTTTAGCATCGCTAAAAGACAAATTGATATCCCCATAAAAATTTGAAAACTTTTAAGCAATGAAATTGTTATTAGGAATGAGGTACCAAAGACCGCAATTAAGGGGGTAAATAACTTAATTTTGATTTTTAACTTTTAAGGATAGATTCACAAATACTTGATGGATTTGCTTGTTTTACTATTTTTAGTCTTTTGATAAGCGTGTCTCGATCTATTTGATGTTTTAAATGTTTAATACATAAATTTTTTTCTCGATATACCTCTGCTACTGGAGCAATCTTTAAAGTAATTGAAAAAGTACCAATAACTAAAAGAATGTTTGTTGCTAATCGAATGTTTGGTCTAAAATTTGATCTCATTCGTATTCTTTATTTTGGTCTAAGAATTCCCTTAAATATATATCTTTCAACTCTTCATTGTAGCAATTTTCTTTTATAAATTTCTCTAATTCCTTTAGCTCTTTTTCTGACATTATGCAGCTTTGGAGATCTTGTTTTTCATTTCTTCAATTTTATTGATTAATTCATCTAACCATTTGGTATTATTTTCGGATCTTTTCTGAAAATATGAGATTTTTGGTTGGTTGATTTCTAGTGTCTCATAATCTCCACTCATAAATCTCTCTTAAATTTATACTCAGCATAATTTATCTAGATTAATTATGATCATCAATAGGCTCTAATACTTATTTGTCATTTGCTGTTAGCAACAAGTTCCTTCTCTCAGTAATGTAAATATCAAGTATTTATTACTCAAAAATATGGCTACTAACAAAGATTTAGAAAAAAGAATTGCGATTTTAGAAAATGAAGTGCAACATCTAAAAGCTATTCTGCAGTATCAGATGAGAAAAAAGAAAAGGTGAGTTATTAAAGTGGCATAGTCATAATTATTTGCTGTTTAGTTATTTGTTGACTTGAAGTTTTGCCTACTCAATATTCAAATTAAAAATTAAGATAGAGGCGATAGTTTTACTTTGAGAAAGTTAACCTTGAATATTGATATTTAGGATAAATTTGTTTCTATATGTATAAATATACATAAGTATTTAAAATGATTAACTCTATAGCTATTCCATTATTATTATTAGGCTTTTTAATTGCTTTTAAAAGATTCAAAAGAAAGAAGAGGCAATTTCATGCACCACCTACAAATCAGCTTCCTAGTTGAGTGTTAAATTCCGTCTTCGTCTTCTCCAAAAGGATTGTATCTAATATCCCAAATTAGAACTACTGCTATGGAGAATAACAATAAACCAAAAACAACTTGAGAAGGTGGAAATATCATAAATTTAATCTAACAATTATCTATAATATTTGCTTATAGAAATTAAAAGGGTAATCAGTATTGTTAGGTTCTAAATAATATGTTGTTGCGTAATCTACTCTCTCAATGATTTTTCTTTATTGATTAAAGAATTTTTACAATAAAAAAAGGGCGTTAGCTTCGCCCCAATGAAATAAAAAAAGCGGGATAATCCCCATCACCCAACCTTTTTTAAATCCTAGCACTACATATGGTGTTTGTAAGTAATAAATATTACCTATTGATGGGGTTGTTTGTTTTTATTAAATTTGTCATTATAGGAGTCCCCATCACCTAGGCTCGTAAGAGTCTTTTTTTTTTGGTTATTTTCTTTATATAGGCTTATTAACTTATTAATTAGTGTTTAAAGACTTTTTATTTAATTTTTAAATTCGATAATTAATAATTAAATAAAAATTATTTTTATTAATGCAAACATACATCGTACACTGGCAGTTCCCAGATCAAGAAAGTCATATGCAAGGTGCTGAAGCTTTCGCGGGTTTTGTGGAAGGAGGATGCGAAGGTGATGAATTTGATGGGTTTAAAGTCGTTAATCGAGTAGTAAATCCTGAGGGAGCTAATGGGTGGGCAATTGTTGAATCTTCAAACCATCAGAACATTTGGAAATGGAGTAATATCTGGGTCGATAATTTTGGTGTAGAAATTGAAGTTACACCAGTTTTAACAGATCATGAATTTCTCTCTGTACACAAAGAAATTGCAGCAGCCTCCGATTAGTGGTTGATTTTTCAATGATTGACTGTCGATCTAACATGGAGTGACAAAACATATATTTTTATGGGTAAATTCTCTTCTCAAGAAATTGAAAGTCAATACAATTTAATAAAAATGCTTTTAGCTGAACCTGAAAAGTATAAAGATGCAATTGATGCAATTAAGAAAGATATTGCTTATATACCAATAGAGCTTAAAAAAAAACTTGAGGAAGAAAATATTACCTTTTGAATTAAAAACTATATATTTAAAACTAACCAAGAGAATCTAGGTCTCTTCTATGGTGAACTGTATTGGATTCGTTACTTGAGATATTCTGTTCTCTCATTAAATCTGCAATAGTTGGAAAATCTTTTTCATTTTCAAGATCTGTTGAATTTTTATCTTGGATTGCAAATTGTGATCTTTTTAAATTCATGATTAATTACCTCAAAATTTTTGTTGGATTCTGATTACAGAACCAGGATGGTTATGTACGTAAGAGTTAAACTCTCTTGCAAGCATCAAGCAATCGTATGCATCGCGAGCATAAAAGCCAACTTGATGTATATTGTTTGATGAATCCTTGTAACTCAAAACATATTTATTACAAGATTTGATTGGAGTTGAAGACATTTAACTAATTATCATCATTACTTAGTTCTAACTAGTTAAATTATTTAACTGACTCACAAATATGTACGGTTTGAGGTATAAACATATACGGATAAAGGACCTACAAATAGATTTAAAAATGGATATAATACACGGGAAAATTCAACAAAAGAGAATTGATATTTCATACTATTACTTATTTAAAAACTTTAATAAGATTCCAATAACTTAAGAAATTTCACTATTAAATATTGAACTTAAAAATACTTAAAAACTACTTAGCTTAATTAGTATATTTGAAACTATAAATATACCTTTCCCCATCATCATCCCCATCATCATCATCATCATGGAATGAAGAAATCAATACATATACACCTCCCAGTCCCAGAAGCATAGATAAATAGAGAATTGGGTCAGTCATAAGATAATTTTCTAACATTCAAATTAAATTTGAGGAATCTTTTCAATATCTATATGTTCTTTTTATTATTAAATGGGATTTTTGGATGATTTAAGATCGTATTTTTCTGAAATATTGTCAATTGAACTAAAATAAGTAAATCTGATTCTTTTTTTAAAGTCAGTTTTTAAAAATGTGTGGAAGGTTTGAACTAAAAACTAAATTTGATAATTTACCGGATGTTTTAAAGCAAGACTATCCAAGCGGTCTTGATTCTAAGTATGAGACTCAAAATTTAATAAGACCTACTGATCCTGTCCTGGTAATTAAAAACGAAGGAAGAATAAAAACTACTTTTATGTCATGGGGTTTTATTTCTCCTTGGGCTAAAGATCCATTTGATAAAGAAAGACCTAGACCATTTAATGCAAGATCGGAAACATTAGAAGAAAAAAAACTATTTTGTGGAAGTTGGAAACATAAAAGGTGCTTAATCCCAGCAAGTGGTTTTTTTGAAAAAAAAACATCGTATTAGAAAGAAGAATTATGAGACTTTTTGGTTGGGAGGAATCTGGAGCAAGTGGTCCTCACCTGATGGCACTGAACTAGAAAGTTGCTGTGTTTTAACAACTGAACCAAATAAATTAGTTAAACCCTTACACCACCGTATGCCGGTTGTTGTTCCTAATGGATTTGAAGAAGAATGGACAGAACAGGTTAAAGAAGCTGATGAATTAAAAAGTTTACTTCCAATCATGATGGGCTGGTCGCCAGATGGATGGATGGCAGAAGAAGTTATTAGAGAGACCTCAAATCAAATACGCTTATTTTAAATAAAAGGTTTTTTTACCTTCTAAAAGGTATTTGTTTTTTATAGATTTCAATTTATTTTCTAATTCAAATTAAATTTCGCTAAAAGAAGAAATATCAGTTATGTTTGAAAAAAAATTTGAAATTGAATATCAGTAAAAAATTAATATTAATTCTTGGAATAATTGCAGTTGTTATTTCTGCACCTACTACTATTTTTCTAACAGGAAATATTGGTAATCCCAAATCGGTTGCTTATAAAAGAACAAAGAAATTATTGAAACCTGATCTTTACTTAATTTACAGAATTACTGAAAGAATTTTAGAAGCAAATAATATTAAAAGACCAATAAGAATAGCTGTTAGAAAAGGTGTTAACTGTTCAGGAACTTCTGGATTATCTAAAATGCAATGCAGTGCAAATGCACTACTACCTGATATAGATCAATCTACAAATTTTGATATTTGGGCATCACAAGTAATTAATACCATGGCAGGTCAAGCCAATGCCTTTGCCATTAGTGATAATGGAACATTAATAGTTAACAAAGCATTATTAAAAGAGTTAATGGGAAGACCTGAACAATTGGCTTGCGTTATTTCGCATGAATTGGCTCACATAACTCAAAATCATTCGGAGGAAGAAAGAAAGGCGAGCAGGAAATATGATGCTGTAGCAGCAATAAGAATTTCAGAAAGAGTGAAGCAATTACAAAATGCACAAGCCGGAGCTTATGTCATGTTGGGTATTATGGGAGCTATGTCAGATGGCTACTCTGGTACAAATACCTCATTAAATCAATTATCTACACAAATAGCTTTAAATAATCTTGCCTCTCAAATGTTAGCTCCGCAGGTGACTGAAATGGCTATGGAATATTCACCTGTAATAGGTGATGCAATAAATGAAATGAAAGGATTAAGTCCTTCATATATGAAGCAAGCATTTAGTTCTGTTGATAGTTATCTAAGGGATGCAGCCCTATCGTTAGCTGCTTTTAATAGGGGCCAAGAATACGAAGCAGATTTATTAGGTACACAATATGCTGCAACTGCAGGCTTTAGTGAAAAAGCTTGCTTAAAATTATGGACAGAAACTATGCCTCATGACACAGATAAAATAGTTGCAAGATTGTTACCGCAAGGAGTATCTGATCCAGGGAAAAAGAAACCTGAAATATTTATAAATAAGCAAAAAACTGAAATACTTGAGGACAAAGATTGTAAAAATAAAATTAGGGTAAAAAAAGATAGAAAACTTCAGCAAAAATGTAAATTAATTGCAAAAAAAAGAAAAGCAAAGGAAAGAGAGCAAATAAGTGAACAAACTTTAGAATTATTGAGAACACATCCAAGTGATGAAATGAGGGCTAAAAATATTTCAGAGCATATAGAGAATAAGAGTTTATTTGAAGACTTTAGAGCTAACGGAAAGAAAAATAAATTAAAAGATAAAATGAGAGACTGGAGTTATGATAAAGATTCAGATAGCCTTGTTATATCTGATATTGAAAAGGATCCTAAATTTATTGGTCTAGAACAAACTGGTTCAACTGGGATAAATATTGATGAATTTCTTAAATAAGATTTATTCTTTATGAAAAAAAATTTTTTAATAATTACATTACTTCTGTTATCAAATATATGCATTTTTGACTCTTTAAAGTCAGAAGAAATTCTTGAAGATAAAAATTTAATAGAAAAAGTTTCCTTCGATATTTGGTGGGAAGAAAAATATAATGATTCCATTATTAACTTAAGAACTTACCCCGAAGGCATTAAAACGATACAGGTTGGTAATGGCAGATCTATCAATAAAAATCAAGTTTTAGAAATTTATAGAGAAGTTAATAAAGGTTCTATTTTTTCCTCAAGTTTATATTTTTTTAATATCGTTTATAAGGATGAAAATTCAAAAGTTTCTACAGGGAAAATAATTTTTTCTAACAAAAAATCAAGTAGGAATTTTGAAAAGGCCTTAGTAGATTTTGGCTTTTAAAATTGATCATTTTTACTTAAATATTAAGTTTGAAGTTTATTAATCATGTGCTTCCTTAATGGCCATTTCCCAAGTGATAAATACAATCAAAAATAGAATAAGAGATATTTACTATATATCTTTTTAAAAGACAGGTTAACAAGATGCAGACTTATGACTCAGTGATTCGAAAGCCCCTTTAAGTATTTTGAGAATATAAACTAAATAAAAATAAGACAGCCTGTTACTAATTAGATGCTATGACTGAGAAATTGTAAGTATCACAAAAAATGACAAATTAAATGAAAATAGACATTAATAACTAGATCATCAAGTCTTTGTTATCAACATTTGCTTGATACTTTTGGAGATTTCAAGCAATATATATTGACATTTGGACTAAAATAAGAAGAAGTTATTTAAAAATTAGGGCAGATAAAAATAAAGTTCTCAAAATGGCTACTAGAATAAACAAATATTTAAGCGAAGTTGGTTATTGTTCCAGAAGAGTAGCGGATAGATTAATTGAGGAAGGGAAAGTAACTATTAATGGTAAAATTCCAGAAATTGGTTCAAAGGTAGAAGAAGGTGATCAAGTAAAAGTTAAAGGCCAAAAAATAGAAAAATCAACCAAACAAAAAAATATATATTTGGCCTTTAATAAACCCATTGGAATTGTTTGTACAACTGATAGAAAAGTAGAACCAGACAATGTCATAGATTTCATTAAATATCCCAAAAGAATTTTCCCTGTTGGAAGACTTGATAAAAATAGCGAGGGATTAATTTTTTTAACTAATGATGGAGATATCGTAAATAAGATACTCAGAGCAAGAAATAATCATGAAAAAGAATACATAGTGTGTGTTAATAGGGCAATTAATAGAGACTTTATTGAAAGCATGAGCAATGGAGTTGAAATATTAGGCACCATAACTAAGAATTGTTTAGTAAAACAACTGGGCCCAAAAAAATTTAAAATAATTCTTACTCAAGGACTTAACAGACAGATTAGGAGAATGTGTGAGTCTTTAGGTTATAGAGTAAAAGCATTAAAACGTGTAAGAATTATGAATATAAAGCTAGACGTTCCAACAGGAAAATATCGCGAATTTACTAAAGAAGAACTTTTTGAATTAAATGCGCTCCTCCAATACTCATCTAAAACATAAGTTTAATCAAAAGCCTTACTTTTCCTTAGACTTATCTACACTATTTTTGTCAAAATTTGAATTACTCATCTAAAGGATTGGATAAGCTATCCATCCAAATAAGCTGTAATTAATTATGACAGCCATAAAGCCTATCATTGCAAGCCTTCCATTCGTTCTTTCTGCAATAAACCAATAAGTATTTGGCCATTCAAAATTTTCACTAATATTTGATGTTTGAAATTCTGAAATTTGGTTCTCTTTGGGAGAATTTTCCTGATCAAGGTAATAATTACTATCTGGGTAGAAGCTTTCGCTTGAAAAATTATCTTTAAATTTATTCATTTTATTAGAAATTTAACTTTATATATCTTAAAAAATAAAATGGCTAAATAGGTTAAAAACGTATTTAATCAATAAAAATGGAACCATACATCCAAAGATGCCCAAACTTAAACAACCCCTCTCCGGTTACTCGCCCATAAAGATTTTGAGACGAATAAAAGATAGGGTAATATTTGTCCGTAATTTGTCCTTGAAACATTAATTAAGAATAATTTAACTAGCATTTGATACGAGATATTGATTTATTTAATTCAATAAAAATTTGAAAGCTGGGATAGAGTTTTAGTGAATTAGGAGCAAAAATTTTGGAATCATTTGATTACTTCGAATATCTAAATTCAATATCATTTCATCCACCTGTAATGATAATAACTACATTATTATTTTTTTATATAAGAAGAAAAATTTTATTAGCTGGCAAAAAACATTAGTAATCTATTTAATATTTATATTTTTGAATGAGTCAAAAATTAAATAAACAAAGCAGGTAATAAAAACAATTACATATATAGATTCCATTTAATTTACCGTTGTTATTGAACTGCTTAATCCATAAGTGAGAAAAATAAAACTTGCAAAAGTAACTCCAATCATTACAGTTGTGTAGAGTTTATTTAGTTTGAAATTATTACTTCCAGATGAAAAGTCTGCAATAACCAAATTTTTCATCGAATATTTATCTCTATTTTTGAAGTTGTTGCTGTTAACCAAACTTCCTAAAATTGGATCTGTTGAAACTTTTATTTCTTGATTGATAAAAGAATTTAAACCTTTATCTTCATTGAAGAATCTTGGAAACATATATGCATGCCATAAAGCTATTATTGCCACCCAAAAAACTACACTTACCCCTGCAAAACCAAAAAGTAAAAATCTAAAGGTTTCCATATTTTTTATTTAATTAACTAAAATATAGATCAAAAAAAATATCTAAATATCGCAATCCAAAAAAATATACTTTAAATAAATCAATTAATCATTTCATGATGTTACTAATGATTAGAGATTATGTTATTAGAAGTTTTTCTTTAAATATAAGTTAATGATCAAATCATTTATTTAACTAAAAAAGACAAAATAATAATCACATTTATTATTATTTTTAAGAAATGGATTTCAGGATTTTACTTGTTATTACCCCAATAATATTCTCATGGATCTTTACAGTCTTTTGGTTAGGTAGGTGGGATGTATTTAGATTAACACCACTAGGATTACCAAAGAAGGGAGTAGCTCCTTTTAAAAATTATCAAGTATGGGAAGATTCAGCATTAATTCCTGATACTGGCAGACCAGTAGAAGGTTATCCAGTATTTACTGTAAGAACCGCAGCAGTTAATGCTCTAGGGATTCCAACCGTTTTTTTCCTTGGAGCAATATTGGCAATGCAATTTAAATCTTATTAATAGGAAATTTTGATGGATATTAGATTTTTAATTGTTGGAGCACCATTTTTAATCGCATTTTTTTATACCTTATTTTGGCTAAAAAAATGGGGTGCTTTTAATTCTACGAATAAAAATTTTAGAAAAAATATTTCTCTAAAAATGAATCAATAGAACAAACTTATAATTTAGAGAATATCTTTTTAACAAAAAGTTAATCAAATTACACTTCCCCTTAAATTAATAACTTCCCATGATTCCAATAGAACAGTATCTATTTTTTGCACTTTCTCTCTATGCATTTTTTTATCTTTCAATTACTATAGTTAGTACATTTATGAGTTTTTCTTAAGCAATAACTACATAAAATATTAAACACTTATTTGTATAAAATTAATCTTCCTGTATTTTAAAACTCATTATATAAATATATAAGTAGATATTAGGGCAATCTACTAACCGCTAGCTTTGATAAAGCGGTTCGTAATGAGAACCTCCCTTTGACCTCATTTTCTTTTTCGCAATCTTAGAAAATGAGGTTTAAATATTTTTTTTAATATTCATGAATACTAAATTAAATTTTTAATTAAACTCTAAATTATTAAATATTATTCCTTCTTATGTATATTATTTACTTTTTAAAAAAGAGTTTTTTATTTATAAAGAATATGTAGATATTTGGCAAATCTGCAACGGTATAGATTCCGTCTTTATGAACCTAGCCAAAGAAAATATTCCTAACTACGTTTTAGTTATTTTAGTAGTTGGGAATATTTTTATTTATTAGACCTTTTAAGAAAATTTTCTGAAAATCAAATGATCAATAAAGCAAGTAATGAATCTACATTAGAAAAAATTTATAAGAATTTGGAATCTGGAGTGCCAGAGAATAAATCTATAAAAGAATATGCTCTGCCTAATGCGAGGCAGTGGCTTGGTGGAAGATTCGTTGCTATATGGGTTTTACCTATTTATTTTTTAAGAAAAATTGCAAAATTTTCAGCTTCTTCAGTCTTTGTTAAGCCATATTCTCCTTCTGTAAATGGGCCATCTTATAGGCAACCAGAAACCCTATTTACTTCTTTAAGAAGTGTTTTCAGGGGTGAAGATCATTTAAGATTTTTTGATCATAGATTTATTGGTATTTGGGTATTGCCTATTGCTTTGACTGGAATTGTTTTTGAAATCCTACTAATAGCTCCTACTAATAACACTTTACCTTTCAATTAGGCATCTTTGACCGCAATTTGACCGCAACCATTTCGGTCATAATATGGGCATCAAAAAAAGACATTCTGAGGAACTTCCATATGACATGGATCATTAGAGTCAGGGCAACAGGATTCGAACCTGCTACTTAGTTTCCCCAAATCATTAGGTCACAAAACCCTATATCTTCTATTAGGAGCTATAACTATATTTATAAGCCCTTTTTTAAACCTTATAAGACTTTTTAATACTTAATGGATGTTTCCCTAAAGTTGCCCTAGTTCTCCATAAGGTTTTAAAAGTTGGTCTATATGAAAAGGGTCCTAGCTAGGAATAAAACCAGTATTTTTAGAAGTTATTTTTAATTTGAAAAAAACATTTGCATAATTTCTTACAACTGGTAATTTTAGTGGACCTGGATAAGTTTAAATGCAAGATCAAAGAATCGAAAAGATAGCAGCTGTTGCAGTAAACATAACCAAGGTGCTGGTAATAATTTATCTAGGCTTCGTAGAAGTATTTAAAATTGGCAAATTACTTAAAGAGAAGTTAGATGCTGAATTTGATATTTCTAGAAAATGGGCTTCACAAGCTTATTCAATTCTAAAAAAACGTCAAGCGGAACGAAAAATAGCGGGAGTTTAAATATTTTTGCTATAAATTAATTGAGGCCAAACCTCGTCAGCACACTCTACGTTTGCTGCAAGACATAAATTGATTCTATATAGTTGCGAGTCGATTTAATAACCCTTTCAGTAGTTGGAATTTCTGGAAGGGTTTCTTGTTACTTATATTTATTAAGTAATCGGTTATAAATTACTAAGAATACTATTATCCCACCTATTCCATAAATTGTATGAAATGGGTCGTGATGATTCTGCCAAAGTTTTAGTAAAAATTCCTTCAATACTTCATAGGCATTGCCCAAAGAGAATAGCAATCAACTCTATCTATTTATATAAGGTAGGCAAATATCCTAATAATTTAATAAAATTCCACAAATTAAACAAGAAGCAATGTTTCACTTGAAGCATCGCCTGCAATAGTTTCTACTGAAAAAATGAGTAGAGAAATAATTAACAATCCCAAAAGGATATGAAGCGCTCCAGTAGTTTTTAAAATATTTTTTAACTTCATAAAAAAAAAGAGCTAATTGCTCCTTATTGTAGATCGACTTTCAATTAGTATATATATTTAAAAAATTTAATTTTTTAAATATTTCCAAAGATATGCAATACTAAGCTGCCTTGATTTAAAAATTAATTTTGAAACACATTATTTCTAGTATTCCTTTTCTTTCGATATCAATTCTTATTTTCGGATGTTCAAATAAATCAGTAGAAAAAGAAATGAAAATGCCAATGTTATTTAATACGAAAGAAGAGGCAGAAAAAGAGGCCTATAAATTTGGTTGTGAAGGCTCTCATCAAATGGGTGATAAATGGATGCCATGCAGTATGCACAAACATAACCACTAAAAAAAAGGTGGTTTTATCCCTCTATGTTACATCGATAGTCAATTAATTATTTCCCCTTATATCAACTTAATATTAGTAATTATCAAATTAAATTTATGCTTAAATATTTCAGTTCTCATTAATTTACAAATGTATTATTCAGAAACTAAAGTTATAATCGGTGGTCTAGCCCATGTTCCAATATTAATTTTCATAGTAAATTTTATTAAAGGAAAGTTTGAATCTATAGCATCAAAAGTAGTTGAAGTTAAAACGGAAGAGCCAAAGGTAAAAGTAGTTGAACTAAAAGAAGAGGAAGTAAAAGAAGAGGAAGTAAAATCGGAAGATTTTAACGCAAGTGAATTTAAAGAAGAAGCAGAATAACGGGAAGAAAAATTTAAAAAAGAGGGTTTTATCTCTCCATATTAGATCGATTATGAATCGTTAATAATTAATTTTTTTATTTAATTTATTTATATTTAGCCCAATGAATAGCATCCAAATAATTGCAAATACTATTGGTAAGAAAACGATAGCAAGTTTAATCATTTTTAAGTAGTGTTATTTGCTAAAAATAATAACCTTTAAATAAATAACTAAGGATAGGTACTTTATCTAATTAGTTAGGTAGTTGATGGGTGAGAGGTGCGTGAAACTTTCTTTTCTTTCTCTTTGATCTCTTGCAAAAAACGAATACTACTAAACCTAATAAAGGCATTAATAAAAACCTTCTATAAACATTGAAAATTTAATCATATTTTTTATCTCTATCTACAAGCTCTCTCATAAATCTTTTATCTGTTATTTAGTTGTCTACAAGCTATAACTAAATAGTTACGGGGGATTTCTTAATTTGACGTAGCGAACTATGACTTATTTGTTGGCGATTTATCTCTAAATAAAAGTAATATCATCAACGATGGTATTTTGAACAATAGCTAAAAGATCACCATTATTGCTGATTCTTGTATGTCCTCCAACAAAAGTAAAATTCAAATCACTTTCTGTTAATCCACCTAATAGTTGTATACGATCTTCTCCAGAAGTGTAATCAGTAATAGTATCTCTCCCATCACCAGTATTTATCTGAAAGATGTCATTACCAGCACTACCTGTAAGAGTGTTTGTACCAATACCTCCACATAACCGATCATTACCTGAGCCACCAATTAACCGATCATTACCTGAGTCCCCAATTAATCGATCATCACCATCATGGCCATATAATCGATCATTACCATCATGGCCATATAACCGATCATTCCCATCATGGCCATATAAGAGATCATTTCCATTATTTCCATATAACCGATCATTTCCTGAGCCCCCATATAACCGATCATTACCATCATTGCCATATAATCGATCATTACCATCATTGCCATATAATCGATCATTTCCATTATTTCCATATAATCTATTAGCACCACTATTACCTCTGATCGTATTTGCAGAACTATTACCAGTGCCGTTGATATTAGAGGAGCCGGTTAGAGTTAAATTCTCTACATTATTATTTCTAATCCTATAAGTAACAGAAGCCTTCACTAAATCAGTACCCTGATTAGAGTATTCCCTAATGCCATCTCTGGAATTATCAACAATATAAGTATCATTACCAGTACCACCGCGCATATCATCTATAC
>QCLV01000022.1 GCA_003214295.1 Prochlorococcus sp. AG-418-F08 | reverse complement strand
TTCTATTTTAAGTTCTTTTTTGATTATGTTTATTTTAGGTAATTGAGTTTCAACAAAGTTTTCTAATTTTGGATTCCTTTGATTCCAAAGTTCGCTGATGAGTTTAAAGCCAGGATTAGAGCAAGTAATAGTTATGTTTTGAAATTGGGTACTAATATTTTTTATAGTTTCTATAATTTGGGGATTAATATGCCCAGTGATGATGTTAATTTTGTTTAATTTAAATTGATCAAAAAAACTACAGATTACTTCATTAAATGAATTTAAATATTGTTTTTCAGGGGGATGAATAATAAAAAGTTCTTCATTATTTCTAATTAAAAAAGTGTTAAAAGAAGTTCCTCGTTCGAGGTTAAACTCAAGTTCAAACCTTTCCTTATTCTGATCCAGAAATCTGATACAAGAAAAATTTTGAGTAATTTCAAACTTTGATAGGTTTTGATTTGTTGAGAGTGACCTTGTATTGATTTCTGTCATTTTTCAAAAATTATTTTCTAATTAAGATTTGTGATTTAAATGTTTATGACTGATGCCATATCGATTTTGAAGATTTTCTACTGTCGACCCGAACATTTAATTTTTGTGAAATTTTCTATCAGTCGATTATAACCATAAAGGTATTAATGCGTTCATATTGCTTGCAGGGGTTCTATCCCGAAATGTTGATTTTTAAGAACTTTTGAAAAATTAAAGCTTTCGCCTTTTTGTCACAATTTTTTATTTAAATTGATTGAATATAACAGCAGTTAAAGTACTTTAATGAATTCTTGGTAGCGAGGTCAACTGGACTTGAGGGCGTAAAGACCTCAATTTTCACATTTTATTTAATTGAGTTTGTTATACAACTTCCCGTGAATAGTGAGAATGCAAAGTTATTCAACTGTCACATGTGACAGTTGGCAAAGAATAATATTGCAACTTTAAATTTTAGATAATTAAATTAATATCCTAATGTGTGGGTGAGTTGTTGCAAAATCTTATTTTTAAAATGAAACTTCTTATTTCAACTCTTTTATTAGCTTCTTCATTACCTGTTAACGCTTATGAGAGATTCGGATATCGCAATAATCACCAAGCGTATGAATCGCAAAGAGGATACGCGTATGAAAGAAAGTGTTTCCGTTATGTATATAAGGAACAATATGTTCCAGGTGATTCAATTTCTCCAGGGTATGTCAAATCTTATAATGAGAAAGTTGCAATTCCATGTTACGGAAGTCGCAAAGTATTCAATCATTATCATCACAAGATCGAACCCCAAACTTCATATGTGAAATATAAATCTGTTCCAAAATGTACTGGAAGTACAATGTTAGGTGGTTTGATTGGAGGTGGAATTGCGGCATCTCTTTCAAAAAGTGATGCATATAGTTGGAGTATTCCTCTAGGTGCAGTTTTAGGCGCAGGAATTGGAAATAACGAATGTAAATATTAATTATTGCTATTTAATAATGGGTTGATTTTTTAACTAAATTTGATTGTAAAACCTAAAAATATACTTTCAGATGTACACAAAAACTTTATGATTTTAATCTTGAGATAGACAGAAAAATATGTTTGCCTACTTTAGGCTAAAAAAGATCAATAGTGATTAGCAACTTTTCTGTGATGAACAGCAGTTTTACATGATAAGTCTGAGACATTGCCATTTTCAACAACTCCGTAAATTATCCAATGATCTGGAGTCTCTAATCTGGAACTAACTTTGCAATCCAAAAAAGCGAGAGAATCTGAGAGTACCGGTCCTCCTTCAGCAATGTTACTGATTACATCTACATCGGCAAATCTATCAGCACCGGGAGCAAATCTCTTTAAAAAATGTCTAAACATTTTTTGATAGTTGTCTTCTCGCAAGATATTTACAACAAAACCCATTCCAACTTGCATATAAGATTCAATAGCTCTATCTTTTGCTACAGCAACTGTAATACCTGGTGGAGAAAAACTTGCTTGACTTACCCAGCTCGCAACCATTGCACTTTGCCTAAATGTTGAACCTTCTCCCTGACTGGCTGTAACTACATATAATCCTCCACTTAATCTACCTAAAGCTTTATCTAAATTGGAATCGAGACTCTTCATTGAGGCAATATTTTTCTTTTTATTAATCAGTTGACCTAAGTCTGTTCCTGCTTCTTCGAATTGTTGATAAATAATTGGATCTGGAATGTTTTTAACTCTTAAAGGGGAGAAAGCTTCTTTTTGACCAAGTTCTCTTAATTTGTTTGCTAAAGAATCTATTGGTTCATCATTACCACCAAATGCATCATAGACAGCTGTATATTGTTTTGACTTTAGTGCTGCAAATAAAGTACCGAGAGATTCTTTTAATTCATTATCTGAGTCTACTGGCCATGTGGGAATGACTACTGCTTTTGATTCGGAAATTAAACTTGTTAATTCTTGCTGGTCAGAAGATCTTAAATCAATTAACTGAACCTGAGCATCTGCTTTGCTTATTCCATGAGATATCGCTTGACTGAGTCGATCACAATAACCATAGTCGCTTATGTAGCAAACTGATACAAAATCATTGCCTTTGCTTTTATTGCTACTCCATTCTAGATATTTTCCTTTCCAAAAATTGACCTGATTATGGAGCAAAGGCCCATGACCCACAGCTATTGTTTTTAATTCAGGTAGCTTATCTATTCTTTTAATTGCCTGCATAACGCTTCTAGCGTTTGGACCCATAAGGCAATCGTAATAAAAACGGAAATCATCGTATATTTCTTTTTGATCAGTGTCAAAAAATTCGTCAGAACAATAATGTAGTCCAAAAGCATCGCATGTGTAGAGAACATTTGTGCTGTGATCATATGAAAATATGGTATCTGGCCAATGTAAATTTGGTGCACTTATAAATTCAATATTATGTTCTAAACCACTATTAGGATTAGTTCCGAGATTTAAAAACTCTCCGCTCTTAACCTCTAGACGTTTAAAGGGAATATGTATTTGGTCTTCAATAAATTTAAGTGCTAATTTTGATCCAACTACTGTGATATTTTGGTTTAATTCTAAAAGATTACCTATTAAACCAGAATGATCAGGTTCTGTATGGCTAGTAATTAGATAATCAACTTCTTGCGGATTTATCTTTTTCAGTAATTCTTCAAACCATAATTCTTCAAACTTTGCGTGACTAGTATCAATGATTGCTAGTTTCTCGCCTTTAATAATAAAACTATTGTAAGTAGTTCCATTTCTTAAACCAAATTCAATATCAAATCTACTGCGATCCCAATCCAAAGATCTTATGGCACAAGAATCATCGGCAAAGTTTTGAGATTGAACCGTCAACTTGTTATTAGTTTGTGCCAATTTAGAATTACTTGTCTGGGCAGAGGCTATCATAGAATAATTAGCTTTATAAATTAACTTTAGTTATATAGAATATAAATTCGCGTGATTATCTTTGCGAAATAACCGAAATTACGCTTTTCTTTAATTTTTAATCTTCTTATTCTGAATAAATGACATCTCAATTAATTAAAAAAATAGTTACTGGAGATGAGATAAGAAATGCTTTTTTAAAATTTTACAGTGAAAAATTACATAAAATCATTCCAAGTGCATCTTTGATTCCAGATGACCCTACGGTTATGCTCACAATTGCTGGAATGCTACCTTTTAAACCAGTTTTTTTAGGTTTAAAAGAAAGACCATCAAAAAGGGCTACATCTAGCCAAAAGTGCATCAGGACAAACGATATAGAAAACGTTGGAGTTACAGCTAGACATCACACTTTTTTTGAAATGCTTGGTAATTTCTCTTTTGGAGATTATTTTAAACGAGAGGCTATTCAATGGGCTTGGGAATTAGTTACTAATATTTATCAACTTTCTGTTGAAAATATAATTGTGAGTGTTTTTCACGAAGACGAAGAGTCTGCAAAAATTTGGAGAGATGAAATTGGTATTCATCCAGATAGGATAGTCAAACTAGGTGAGGAAGATAATTTTTGGTCATCTGGCAAAACGGGTCCATGTGGACCTTGTTCAGAACTTTATTATGATTTTCATCCTGAAAAGGGTCTGCAGAATATTGATTTAGAAGATGGAGATCGTTTTATTGAATTTTATAATCTTGTTTTTATGCAATATAATCGTGATCCTAATGGAAAATTGACAGATTTAAAATTTAAAAATATTGATACAGGAATGGGTCTTGAAAGGATGGCTCAAATTCTACAAAAAAAGCAAAATAATTATGAGACAGATTTGATTTTTCCTATTATTCAAAAAATTTGTGAGATTGCAAATATTGATTATTTTTCTTCAGATGATAAAAACAAAATTTCTTTAAAAATCATTGGTGATCATACAAGAGCTGTTATTCATTTAATTTCTGATGGAGTATCAGCAAGTAATCTCGGTAGGGGATATATATTAAGAAGGCTTATTAGAAGAATGGTCAGACATGGCAGATTATTAGGTATAACAAATGAATTTTTACCTCATATTGCTACTGTCGGAATTAACTTAATGCAAAATAATTATCCTGATTTAAAAAATAATAATGATTTAATTTTGAATGAGATAAAAATTGAAGAAATAAGATTTAGGGAAACTCTTGAAAGAGGAGAGAAATTGCTAGATGAGTTAATTTCTTCAGGGCAGAAATTAATTTCTGGTTTTAAAGCTTTTGAACTTTATGATACTTATGGATTTCCTCTAGAACTTACTGTAGAAATTGCTGAAGAACATAGTATCAGTGTAGATGTAAAGGGTTTTGAAGAAGAAATGAATGTACAAAAAGAGAGAGCTAAAGCTGCTTCAAGTAATATTGATTTGACATTAGAGGGATCATTAGAGCGAGAAATAGATGTTTTTAACAAAACTGTTTTTAATGGTTATGAGTCACTCCTTTCGGAAGCTGAAATAAAGGGTATATTCTTGGATTCAACATTAGTTAAGCAAGCAAGTGAAGGTCAGAAAGTTTTAATTGTTCTTGATCAGACAACTTTTTATGGAGAATCTGGCGGGCAAGTTGGTGATATTGGAACGATATTTTCAAACGATGTTGAGGTCTTGGTTGATAATGTCATGCGAAAGAAAAATGTTTTTTTACATTATGGAACTATCAAAAAAGGAAAATTAACTATTGGACAAAAAGTTAAGACTAATGTTAGCTCCTCTAATAGAGCTAAGGCTGCTGCAAATCATACAGCTACTCATTTATTACAATCTGCACTTAAATCAGTTATTAATGAAAGTGTTGGACAAAAAGGTTCATTAGTAGCCTTTAATAAATTACGATTTGATTTTAATTCCTCTAATCCTATTTCTAAAGATCAAATTTCTAAGATTGAGACTTTAGTTAACTCTTGGATTATGGAAAATCATGCCCTAGAAATAAAAAATATGTCTAAGAGTGAGGCTCTTGAAAAGGGCGCAGTCGCCATGTTTGGAGAAAAATATGATGATGAAGTGCGCGTTGTTAATGTGCCAGGAGTTTCAATGGAACTTTGTGGTGGCACACATGTTAAAACTACATCCGAATTAGGTTCTTTCAAAATAATTAGTGAGGAAGGAATCTCAGCTGGAGTCAGAAGAATCGAAGCATTATCAGGCCAATCAGCATTAGACTATTTCAGTGATAGAAATGCATTAGTAAACCAACTAAGTGATTTGTTAAAAGCAAATCCTAATCAACTTTTTGAAAGGGTTAATAATTTGCAAGCAGAGCTTATTAATAAGAATAAAGAGATACAAAAAATGAAAGATGAAATTGCATATTTTAAATACTCTTCTATAAAATCATCCGCAGAAATAGTAAATTCTTTTTCAATGTTAGTAAATCAGATTGATGGCTTAGATGGGAATTCTTTGCAATCTGCAGCACTTAATTTAACTTCTCATTTTGGAAATAAAGCAATAGTGATTCTTGGGGGAATACCAAATCCAGAAAATAGAAAGTTGTTATTTGTAATTTCTTTAGGTGATGATGCAGTAAAAATAGGATTGCATGCAGGTGAATTAATTAATGAGATTGCAAGAATTTGTTCGGGAGGTGGAGGAGGAAAGCCTAACTTTGCTCAAGCAGGTGCTAAAGATATTGATAAGTTAAGTGATGCTTTAGATTATGCTAAAAATTATTTGCAAAAAATATTAGCTAGTCATTCTGATAAATAACTACTTTTTCTGAGACTAATTTCGATTTGATCCATTAATTTCCTTGCTTCTTTAATAGTTAATTTTTTTTGATCAATTGCTGATTCAGTATTAATTCTTATAGATTCAACCAAAGAAGCTGAACTGTAATCTAATAATTGTAAAATTTCAGATTTGCTGTCCTCTTTAATAATATTTCTGACCTTATATGAATTATCTTGAGTTATGTCTATATGAACAACGTTGGTACTGCCAAATAAATTGTGCAAGTTTCCTAATGCTTCTTGATAGGCTCCAGTCATAAAAATTCCAATTAGGTAATCTTTATCTTCTTCTGGCTTATGCAAATTTAGTAGTGATTTAATTTTTCCATTATCAATAAAATTATTTAGTTTCCCATCTGAATCACAAGTTAAATCTGCAAAGTTGCCTTTGCAGAACGGCTCCTCTAAGTGCCTATGTATTGGTACTATTGGAAAAATCTGATTTATTGCCCAGCTATCAGGAATAGATTTAAATATAGATAAATTCGCATAATAAGTTGATGCAAGAGTTTCTGTAATTTCAGATAAATCAGGGTGATTGATTTCATCATTATTCAGGTTATTAGAAATTTCTTTTGCGCAAGCCCAAGTAAGTTCTTCGGCATAAGCTCTTTCTGCCAAACTTAAAAATCCTAATCTAAAAGCGACTAAGCAATCTTCTTTAAACTTTTTTGCATCATTCCATAGTTCAATTATTTGAGATAAATTTATTTTTTTATTTTTAAGTTTTTTTAATTCATAGAAAGTATCAAGTAAATTTGAAATTATTAATTGTTGATTTTTTTTATCAAAAATTTGTAGTTTGGAACTGACATGACTTGTTCCTAAGACATTAAAAATTAAAACTGAACAATGACTAATTATTGCTCTTCCACTTTCTGAGATTATGGTTGGATGCTTGATATTATTTAATTCACATGAATCCTTAATAGTTGCAATTACATCGTTAGCATAATTTTGGAGAGAATAATTAGTAGAAGTGTTGGAGGAGGTTTTAGTTCCATCAAAATCTATTCCTAATCCACCCCCAACGTCGATATATTGCATTGGGGCTCCTAGTTTGCATAGTTCAACATATATTTGACTCGCTTCTTGTAATGCGTCTTTGATCACAGCAATATCACTTATTTGACTGCCTATATGAAAATGGAGCAATTTCATTTCGTTGATAAGATTCGCTTCTTTTAGTTCTTTTATTGTCAACATGATTTCTGGGATTGATAATCCAAATTTGGAATTATCTCCAATAGATTTACCCCACCTACCACTACTTTTACTTGATAACTTTGCTCTAATTCCTATCAATGGAGTCGCGTTAAGTTCTTGAACTGCTTGAATAATTCTTTTTACCTCATCTCGTTGTTCAATAACTATTATTGGATTTTTGCCGAGTTTTCTGGCTAAAGTAGCAATCTCAATATATTTTTTATCTTTATATCCGTTGCAAATTAGTAATGAATTTTGGTTTTCAAGAAGTGCAAGGCCAATTAATAGTTCTGATTTACTTCCTACTTCTAAACCAAAATTCCATTGGCTACCAAACTCTATTATCTTTTCTAGGACATTTTTCTGTTGATTACATTTGACAGGAAAAACGCCTTGATAAATGTTCTTATATTTATAGGTTTTTATTGCTTTTAAAAAAGAGTCATGTAATGCATTTATTCGATCTTTCAAGATATCATTAAATCTTATGATTAATGGAGGATTTATTTCTCTACTCTTAAGTTCTTTGACAAGCTTAAAAAGATCAATCTTATTTTCAGATTTTATATCTTTAGTTACTGATATATTTCCTTTGGAATTTATAGAAAAATATTTATCTCCCCATTTGTCTATGTTATAAGTCGAAATACTATCTTCAACAGTCCAATTTTTCTTCAATTTTTTCGGCTCAAAATTGGTCAATTTATGTCTTAGTGATTAATAAATGTTTTTGAAAATAACTTAAAACAATATCTTTTATTTTAATGATTACTTGCCAAGTTACCACCCAAAAGTTGAATATACATAGAGTGATTATTAACTAAATGACCAAAGAGAGAACCTTTATTGCAATTAAACCAGATGGAGTTCAAAGAGGATATGTTTCTGAGATTATTGGCAGATTTGAAAAAAAAGGATTTAAATTGGTTGGATTAAAGCAATTAATTCCTTCAAAAGAACTTGCTCAAAATCATTATGGAGTGCATAGAGAAAGACCCTTTTTTGGTGATTTAGTAGACTTTATTTCAAGTGGTCCTGTTGTAGCAATGGTGTGGGAAGGCGAAGGAGTTATTTTGAGTGCTAGAAAACTAATAGGTGCAACAAAACCTCTGGAAGCAGAGCCTGGAACAATTAGAGGTGATTTAGCTATTGATATTGGGAGGAATATTATTCATGGTTCTGATGGCGAAGAAACGGCAAAATTTGAAATTAATCTATGGTTTAACGAAGAGGAATTATGTGAGTGGGAAACTTCTGATTCGAAATGGCGATCTGAAAATTAAAATTTAAATCGCAAATCTATCTAAACTAAATTTTTCTAAAAAGCTTTTCTCTATTTCTTTGAGATTTTTATTTTGAACTATTTTCAAAAGAAGATCACTTGTTATTGCAGAAAATAAAACTCCATTTCTATAATGTCCTGTAGCTATATAAAGATTTTCAATTTTTGATTTTCCAATTATTGGTTTTAGATCTGGTGTGCAAGGTCTAAAGCCCCACCAATGTTCCATTTGTGGCCAATTAATAGCTTCTGGCAATAAAGAGCGAATGCCTTCTTGCAGTTGTTTTATTCCATTAGGAGTATTACCTTGATTAAATTTTGAATCTTTTTCAACTGTCGCTCCAACTATAATAAGTCCATCATCACGGGGAACTAGATAAGTTTTTGGACCAAAAATAACTCTTTTCAAAAAATTTGTTGGACCTTGTATTGATAGCATTTGTCCCTTTACAGGAAAGACTGGAATCTTATTAAAAATTTTTTTACTCCACGCACCGCTGCATATAATTGCTTTTTCGCAGTTAATTTTTTTTATTTCCCCAGTGGCACATAAAACTGTTGCACCTGTAATTTTGTTTTGTTCGAATGTCAAATCCTCTACTTCTGATCCCTCTTGAAATTCGACTCCATTCAAGGAGCATGCTCTCTCAAGAGCACGCATCAGTTTTCTTCGGTTATCTATTTGACCATCTTGTTCAAAAAGTAAACCATGTTTCCAAATAGAATTCATTCCATTGATTTCTGTTTGAAGATCTTTGTGATTTAAATATTTTCCATATTCATAAGTGGGAAACTCTTCAAGATCTTCTTTGTTTTTAAAAGGAACTATAATGCCACATTTTTTTAAACCGCATTTAATATTACTATCTTGTTCAATACTTTGTATCCACTTTGGAATTAGATTTTGACTTTCTTGGCCAAATTTTAGTAATTCATCTTCGAGCCCTTCGGCATGAGTAGCTAACATTCCTGCAGCAACAAATCCAGCTGATTCATTTCTGTTTTTGCTTAAAACTAAAACTTTGAAGTTATTTCTAGAAAATTCATAAGCAATAGATAAACCTAAAAGTCCACCTCCAATGATTAATATTGAATTTTTGGTTTTTTGTGCCATTTAAAAATTAATATTTTTATTTGTGTTTTGGTCCTCTTTTCCTTTATATCCAATAATATTAATAAAGAGACTTTTAGTAATGAACAATTTGGAATCTTGGGAAGCTGTGATTGGTTTGGAAACTCATGTACAGCTTAATACGAAAAGTAAAATATTCACATCTGCGTCAACAGCTTTTGGTGATGCACCTAATACCCATATAGATCCTGTAGTTTGTGGTTTACCAGGAACTCTTCCAGTTCTGAATGAGACTGTTCTTGAGTATGCTGTAAAAACTTCGTTAGCATTAAATTTAAACGTTGCAGAACATTGTAAATTTGATAGAAAACAATATTTTTATCCTGATCTTCCTAAAAATTATCAAATTTCACAATTTGATGAGCCGCTAGCTGAAAATGGCTGGTTAGAGGTTGAAATAATTGAAAAGGACAAAGAACCTTATATCAAAAAAATTGGCATAGAAAGGCTACATATGGAAGAAGACGCGGGAAAACTTGTCCATTCAGGTAGTGAAAGATTAGCTGGTTCTAAGTATTCCTTAGTTGATTACAATCGTGCAGGAATAGCACTTTGTGAGATTGTAAGTAAGCCAGATATTAGATCTGGTAAAGAGGCATCTGAATATGCTTCAGAGATTAGAAGAACAGTTAGATATCTAGGAGTATCAGACGGAAATATGCAAGAGGGTTCTTTGCGATGTGATGTCAATATTTCAGTTAGAAAAGGACCTAATGCTCCTTTTGGTACCAAAGTGGAAATAAAGAATATGAATTCATTTTCTGCAATTCAAAAGGCTTGTGATTACGAAATAGCCAGACAAATAGAAGTTTATGAAAATGGAGGAAAAATTTTCCAAGAAACAAGATTATGGGATGAAGCTAAGCAATTAACAAAAAGTATGAGAATGAAAGAAGGCAGCAGTGACTATAGATATTTTCCTGATCCTGACTTAGGACCAATTGAAATTACAAAAGCCCAAAAAGAAATATGGTTAAAAGAACTTCCAGAACTACCTTCAAAGAAAAGAAATAAATACGTAAGTGAATTTGGGTTATCTGCTTATGATGCAAGAGTAATTTCTGATGAAATTAACATGGCAAACTTTTTTGAAGAAACAGTAGCTAATGGTGTTGATGCCAAACTAGCTTCAAATTGGGTTACAAGTGATATTGTGGGTTATTTAAAAGCCAATAAACTTAGTTTTGGTGACTTAAAACTTAGTCCTGAAAATCTCGCTGAAATGATTAGCATGATTTCAAAAAATATAATTAGTGGAAAAATTGCAAAAGAAATTTTACCTGAACTCATTCAAAAAAATATTTCTCCGAAAAAACTAGTTGAAGAAAAAGGGTTAGTTATGATATCTGATTCTTCAAGTATTTTGCCAATTATTGATGAACTTATAACTGAACATCCAAATGAGGTTCAAGCCTTTAGAAATGGTAAAACCAAATTACTTGGTTTTTTTGTTGGTCAATTAATGAAAAGAACAAAAGGTAAAGCTGATCCTAAACTTGCAAATAAACTTCTTGCAGAAAAATTAAATAGCTAAAGCTTTAAAGAAGCTCTCTTATTGTATCGATCCATTTATTTTGATTATCTGAATTATCTAAAATAATATCTGAAAATTTTCTTTTTTCTTCAAAACTTAATTGAAGATTTATCGACTCATATGCTTCTTTTTCGCTAATTTTATCTCTTGTGATGAGTCTTTTTTTTTGTATTTCTTTAGGACATTTGACTAACCATATTTCAGTGCAAATATCTTCATACTTTGCTTCAAATAACAATGGAATAACTAGTACTATAGTTTGTTTATTTTTGTATTGACTACATTCTTCTATCATTTTTTCTTTAATTAATGGGTGAAGTAGTTTTTCAATCCATTCTTTACTTTCTGAATGTTTAAAAATAATTTTCCTTAAAAGTTTTCTGTTTATTGTCCTTTCTGAATTGTTGTTATTATCAATAATTTTATTCCCAAAATAATCTAAAATTTTCTTATATCCATATGTGCCTGGTTTTATTAATTCTCTTGATAAATTATCTGCATCTAATATTGGAATGTTTTTATTTTTTTTAATGTAATTAGTTATGGTTGTCTTTCCACTTGCAATACCTCCTGTTAAACCAATTCTTCTTTGGTTGTTTTTTGATTTTTGAAGAATATCCATATAATTAATAATAATCTAATTACCTGTTTCTTTAGTATTAAAGAGTAGTTAGTATGAATTAAAATATCAAAAAGATTGAGCCAGATAGATTCCAATTGGTCGTTTGTTGATGACAGTAAGGAAACACCTAAGGGTTTTCTTTTTGCTGGGATATCTGCTGGATTAAAAGCCTCTAATAAAAAAGATTTAGCACTAATACTCGCTCCAGAAGGAAGCATTTTTAGTGGGATGTTTACCCAATCAATAGTTCGAGCTTCATGTGTTGATATTTGTGAGGAAAGAATTAAAAGAGCTTCGGGTTTTGTGCGAGCAATACTAATTAATTCTGGTCAAGCGAATGCATGTACAGGAAATCTTGGAATTCAACATTTTCAGATTGCTACAGGAAAGATTGCGGAACTTTTAGGAATAAAAGAAGAAGAAGTTTTAATGTGCTCAACTGGTGTAATTGGTGTTCCAATTCAAATAAATGATTTAATAAAAAATTTACCCAATTTAGTTAGTGATTTAAAGAGTAATAATTTTCAAAATGCAGCAGAAGCAATTTTAACTACTGATTTGACTTTGAAAAAAATTTTAATAGAGACGACTATTTTAGGTAGAAAAATAAAAATAGCAGGATTTGCAAAAGGATCAGGAATGATTTATCCCAATATGGCTACAATGCTTGCTTTTCTAACCTGTGATGCGGGTATTCAAAAAGAAGATTGGGACAAAATGATTGCTATTGCGGTTAAAAAATCTTTTAATGCAATATCAGTTGATGGAGAGACAAGCACAAATGATTCTTTTGTGGGAATAAATGCAGGAGAGAAAATTGAAAAAAGGTTTTTTCCAGTAATCCAAAAAGGGATTGATATTGTATGTCAAAACTTGGCAAAAAATATTGCAAGGGATGGAGAGGGAGCAAATTGTTTATTAGAAGTTATGGTTCAAGGAGCAAAAAATACTGATGAAGCAATTATGCTCGCGAAATCTATTTGTAATTCTGCCTTGGTAAAAACTGCGATACATGGTTGTGATCCTAATTGGGGAAGAATTATTTCTGCTGCAGGTAATTCCGGAGTTAAATTCAACTTAAATGTTGTTGACTTATATATAGGAAAATATCAGATTTTGGAAAACGGCAAGTTAAATAAATATGATCCACAAAAAGTCACAGACTATATTAAGTCCAGAATGAAAGGTAGATATTTATTAGATGACATTGTAAAAATTATGATTAATCTAAATTCTGGCGAATCGAAAGGCACTGCTTGGGGATGCGATCTTTCTAAAAAGTATATTGAAATAAACTCGGAATATACTACTTAAATTTTAGTAAATCTAATGGTAGATATTCATTTATATAAAGAAACAGTATTGTTAAAGTTCCAATTAAAGAACCTATAAAACCTCCAAAAAAATTAACTAATAATCCAGATTGTCTAATAATTGTTTCTTCGTTTTCTTCTTCTTCAAAATTAGAAGAATCAACTACTTTTAAGCGCTGATTGGTTGTTGGTTGTTTAAGTTGTTGGTGTCGGATGAGTGCTTCGAAATCAGGCATGGAATTTGTGAGGCAATTGAACAATAAGCAGACCAGCCCGTCATTCGACGAGGATCTGATCTACCTAAATCGTCTACAGCTTCAAATACAGCATTACCCGATGCTTCTGCTTTATCAAATGCTGAAAGTAAGGGTATAAATGTATCAAAAACATATAAACCAAAATTTTCTAGAGCTGCTTTGGCTTGATGCGCTGCTTTTTGCTGCCTAAAATCCACTTTTACTATTACTACTGCATGGTTAACTTTTAAGTTGCTTAATAAATTAGCTAGTTCAACAGTTAATTCAACTGATCTTGCTTTTGCAGTTGTGGGTAAGATAACTAAATCTGAACCATACGCTAAGTGTTTCAGTTCTTCTTGATCACTGCTAGCCTGGCCATCAGTTATTACAATTTCTGATGATCTTGATGCTTTAGCAGCTGAACTGACAGGGAAAACTGGGAATGGAAGATTGCCTCTTGATGCGTATGCTAATGCAGATCTATTTTTATCGGCATCGACTATGCAAACTTTTTTACCTTTAGAATGCCAAACACTTGCAAGGTGAATACTTGTGCAGGTCTTAGCTACACCCCCTTTTTGTCCGCAAACGGTAATGAACAATTTTTTATTTTTTATTTCTCTTACTTTGGAGAATAATTTCTTAATGTCAAGAGTAATTGATTTTAAATGCTTTAAAACTTATTTTTTGAAATATTTTGAAGAAGTTAAAATGTTTAGATAACCTGATGTAGGTCCTTTTTTAATTAGTCTAGTGAAGAAAAGAATTGGATTAGGTACTTGGTCGTGGGGTAATAAGCTTTTTTGGGATTACCAATCTATAAATGATGATGATTTACGTGAGACATATAATGAAGCTCTACGAAGAGGTTTTGATCTAATTGATACTGCAGATTCTTACGGTACTGGAAATCTTCAAGGTAGAAGTGAATTATTGCTAGGCAAATTTTTACTAAATACTCCTTCAGCAAAGAAAAAAAGAATTCAAGTAGCAACCAAACTCGCACCTTATCCCTGGAGAATCGGCGAAAGAGGTTTTAATAAACCTTTTTTGCAAAGTTTAGAAAGACTTAATAACAAATTAGATATAGTCCAATTACATTGGTCAACTGCAAAATACAATCCTTGGCAGGAATTAGGGCTTTTGAATAATCTTTGCAATTTAAAAGATCAAGGCTTTGATTTTCAAATCGGCTTATCAAATGTAGGTCCTCAAAGGTTAAAAAAATTAATTAATTTCTTGGCAAAAAGAAATCAAAGGCTAAAAAGCGTTCAGATACAGTTTTCTTTGCTTGCTCCCGATTTAAAAAAACAATATCAGGTAAAAAAACTATGCGAGGAAAATAATATTGATTTCTTTGCTTATAGTCCTTTGTCCTTTGGAATACTTTGTATTGATCCAGATAAAGAAGAAAATAAAGAAAAAAGTTTTATTCGCAATGCATTATTTGAAAACTATAAAAAACCAACATATGAATTGCGGAAGTGTCTAAAAAGGATCGCGAATCAAAGATCAGTTTCCCAAGCTCAAGTAGCAATTAATTGGTGTTGTTATCAAGGAACTATTCCACTTGTTGGAATGCGAAAAAAATCTCAAGTTATAGATGTATCGAATGTGTTCAAGTGGAATTTAAATAAAAAAGAATTTAAAGAACTTCAGGAAGTTTCAAAAAATTCTTTAAAAAAAATGCCGAAAAATCCTTTTTCGAGTATTTGATTGAATTTTTAGGTAGATATTTTTTTATTTTTTTTTGGGAAAACCATTATTCCATAGTTCAGAGGGAAATTTTTCACCAGTGAATCTAATAACTTTAGGTTTGAGATTTATTATCAAGTCATTTAGTTTTTTATTCGGTTCCATTTTGCAAGATTAAAGTTTTTACTAAGATAAATTAATTTAAAACTTATCTTCTCGGTATTTATACTTATTAAGCTAAAAATTTTTTTTTTAATACAAGTAATTGCAGCAATGTTTACACACTAATAAATTATCTACTACAAATTCTTAATTATTTTAAAAGTGGAGCCCTTCCAGACTCCCCGTATCATTTGGTTGATAAGGCTGATATGACCCCATCTCCTTTAGGATCAAGCAGCAACTGGTGCTGTTTGACGGGAGAAACTAACGATTTTGTTAGCGTTTGTGTTTTTGCTCTAACCGAGCCGGCTTCAGTCACCTTCCTTATGCCCCGTCGAAACCATTACAACCCCAAATAGTGGAGTTGAGCGGAATCGAACCGCTGTCCGAAACATCGGTTGAGATCACCTAGTCCAATTGGACATTTATATTCTGACAGGCAAAATGAGTATTGAATAGTTTTTTTATTAAGTTTTATCGTATATGAATGTAGTTGCATCAGCTCCAGAGGGACTAGAGAATTCTTTAGCTGAGGAAATTTCAAATTTAGGTGGTTTTAATATTTTTACTTATAAAAGATTTATTAATTTTGAATGCGATCTTCAAACTTTCTACAGAGTTCATTTTTATTCCAGATTAGCTTTTCGTTTTTATAGAGAAATTGCAAGTTTTAATTGTTATGACAAGCAATCTTTATATGAGGGCGTTAGAGATTCATTTGATTGGTTAAACTGGTTACACTTTGAAAAAACATTCAATGTTCAAGTAACTGGGAGAACATCTTCTTTAAGTCATTCACATTTCACTGCTCTTGAAGTAAAAAATTCTATAACTGATTTGCAACAGGCAGTTTGGAATAAAAGATCAAATATTTCTTTAGATAATCCTGATTTTATAATTCATCTGCATTTAAACAATAATAAAGCAATTATCAGCCTTCAAAGTAGTGTGGAAAGCTTACACAAAAGAGGCTATAGACCTGCAGTTGGAAATGCTCCTTTAAAAGAAAATTTAGCTTCTGGATTGATAAATATGACTCAATGGAATGGTAAGGTTCCATTAATTGATTTTATGTGCGGCTCAGGAACCTTTCTAATTGAGGCAGTAAACCTATTTCTCGAAGTCCCCATAAATATTGATCAAGTGTATCTTTTTGAGAATTGGTTGGACTTTAGCAAAGATATTTACCTAAATGAAAAAAAGAAGGCAAAAAATAAACTTATAAATTATGAAAAATTACCCAAAATAATAGGCTGTGAAATTAATAAAAAGGTTTTTGACCAGGCTAATGTAAACATATCATTGGCTGGACTCGAAAATTATATTGAACTTGTAAATAATAATTTTTTAGAACTCCAAGTAAAATGTACCCCTGGGATCATTATTTGTAATCCTCCATACGGCAAAAAATTAGGCAATGAAAATGAATTGATTTCTTTATACGATCAAATGGGAATCTTCCTAAAGAATAATTTTTCAGGATGGGAATTTTGGCTGCTAAGTGGAAACCCAAAACTAACAAAATATTTGAAAATGAAATCTTCTTTGAAAATTCCTGTTAGTAATGGTGGGATAGATTGTAGATGGATTAAGTATTTAATAAGGTAATTTATTTTTTGCCCAAAACCGCCTTTGTTGTTTTGCCTAAACCTTCTAATGTTTGAGGAAGATAAGGTCCTTTGGCTAATTTTCCTCCAAGCTTCAAACTTAAGCCTGCAAGAAATAAATCTATAAATATTATTAGTAGCAAATTATATTCAATATTCCAGTTATTGTATTTTGTTAGAAAAAGATAAAAAATAACATGGATGCAAATCAGAACTAATAATAATAATGTGCTTCCTATTGCCAAAAATATTCCACCACTAATTAATCTTCTTTTTTCTCTATCTACTTCTTGAAGAGCTATTCTTACATGCAAATCCATAACGGAACTTGCTATGGCTGAAATTCTAGAAGCGGTATTAGCAAAGTTTTTATTTTTTGGTTTTTCCATATTATTTTCTGCCATTGTTTAGGAGAGTTCCTATTAGTAAACCAATACCAGCTGCAATAGCAATAGATAATAGTGGTTTTTTTCTTATTGGACTTTCTATTTTTGGCCTAAGAGTATTGTTAAGTTCCTCTAATAACTCTTCTAATTGACTTTCAATAGGTTCAATTTTTTCTGATATTTCCCAATTACTTTCTCTTATTGAATCAATGATTTCAAATAGTTGGCGTTTTATTCCACTTGCTGAGGTTCCACTATGGTTCGCTATTACTTCAACTAAATCATCAATACTCCCTATTGTGGCTTCAAGGGTTTGCTGAGCAATGTTAGGCCATTTTTCTTTAATTAAAGGAATTAAACTGTCAATTTTGTCAAGTAACCATTTCTCCGAGATAACTTCCTCACCAGGAAGTTCAGAGTTATCTTCTTTTTCTTCTACTTCTTTGGGAGGATGGTAAGTCTCCATTATTTGAGCTTGTTTATTTAAGAGTAGACCCTATTTTCTTAATTTGAAACCCTTATCTAAAGATTTGTGCAATTTATAAATAATAAAAACATATAAAAGTTTATTTACATTTTATTTATCTACTCTGTTCTGTAAGAAGGTTTTGTTAAGCTGTTACTGAATTTATTAAATGAGTTTAAATTTCATCATGGATATTACATTTGCATCATTAATTTTTGCATCTCGCACAATCCCTACAGATTTTGGATTAGTAGCTGCAGCTATTGCTGGAGCAGGAAGTTTGCTATTTATTGCTTTAAGATTTGTTCCTGATGCAAGTAATTAAATAACAGGAACTATCTTTAATAAAATATATTTTTTATCAACTTTGTTTTGAACATAGATTCGATTTATTTATCATCTAAATAATGAATAATTGGGTTTTGCTTGAACATAAAGTTTATTCTGCTATCTCTATAGATATTCATTACGATTTTCTAGTTGAAAATGGAGAAGATTGTTTAACTTGGAAATTATTAACACTACCTTTATTAGATCAAGCTTCTATCGAAATTTTTAAACAGCCAAATCATAGACTTATCTGGCTAACAAGGGTAGAACATGAACTGTCTAGAAATAGAGGCTCTGTAAAAAGAATAGATCATGGAATATTTAAAAACGTTTCCAGCAAATTGGACTCTGAACGTTTTCGATTCATTTTGGACGGCAAACTTCTTCGTGGTTTGTTGGAGATTTCGGGCAATTTTTGTAGATTGAGCAAATATAATTAATATTCATTTATAAATAATCGTAATATTTCTATTGAGAATTTTTGCAAATTAGTTATTCTTATTTAGCTATTGAGACTTGAGATTGGTACATATCAATCAGGTCGAGTTTGAAAATTTTAAATCTTTTGGGGGAAGTGTAAAAATTCCTCTTGAAGAGGGTTTTACAGTGGTTACCGGGCCTAATGGTTCTGGAAAAAGTAATATTTTAGATGGAATTTTATTCTGTTTAGGTTTAGCTAATAGTAGAGGTATGAGGGCAGAAAGATTACCAGATCTAATAAATAATTCCAAAGTTAAAGACGGTAAGTCATCAGAAACATTTGTATCGGTAAAATTTAATATTCAAGATTGGTCTCCCAGAGAGGATCTAGCTTCATTGGAATTAGAAGAAGAAATTGCCCTTGATAAGGGACAAAAAGAATGGGTGGTTTCTAGAAAATTAAGACTTATGCCCGGTGGTTCTTACGCGTCTACTTATACTTCTGATGGAAAACAATGCACTTTACAACAAATACAGAAAATATTAAGGGATATTAGTGTTGATCCTGAAGGTAGCAATGTTGTTATGCAGGGTGATGTAACAAGAATAGTATCAATGAACAATAAGGAGAGGAGAAATCTTATTGATGAATTAGCAGGAGTCGCCCTTTTTGATACAAGAATAGAACAAACTAATGCAAAATTAAACGACGTTTTTGAAAGGCAAGAAAGGTGTGAAATTTTAGAAAATGAATTGCAATCTAATAAAAACAAGCTTGAAAAAGAATGTGAAAAAGCTATGCGATATAAAGAGCTAAAGGCAAAATTGGTTCAAATAATGGAATTAGAGAAAGTTCTTATTTTTGATAAACAAGTTAAGTACGTTGAATCAATAGAAAAAAAAGAAACTGAAATTGAAAAAAATAAAATAATATTTAATGAACAAAAAGAATCTATTAATAAAGAAATATCAGTTTTAGAAGGTGCTTTGAAAATACTTGTTGATGAGCTTAAGGAAAAAGGAGAGGATAAATTGATAAAAGTCAATTCTGATATAGGAAGTATTAATTCTAACTTGAGAGAACTTGATAGAATATCAAGTCTCAATAAGGAAGAGGGCGTTAAATTACAAAAGCAAAGAGATGAGATTGCAATATCTAAGCGAAATATCGAGTCAGAAAAGATGGGACAAGGAAAGTTTGATGATAATTTTTTAGATAAATTGAATTTGCAAATTGATGATCTCACCTTAAAACATAAATTATCTAGAAAAAAACTTTCTGATGCAGCGGGAGAATCTGGAGAAGTCTCAACTAAAAGTATTAAATTAAATGCTGAGCTTGAATGTATAAAAAATAAAATTAATCCTTTAGAAACAAAAATAAGAAGAGTTGAAGAAGAAATTATTCAAAATAATATTCAAAAAGATGAAATTTCTTCTCAGATTCAGACTTTAACTTTAGAGAAGAAGCAACTTTCAGATGGAAATCTAAGAGAAAAAGAGACATCGGACATTAATAACAATAACTTGGCAAGTAATAGCTCGGAAATTAATTCTTTAAAAAATGAAATTGATTTATTAAATAAAACTAAATTAAGGCTAAACAATGAGCAATTAAAGCTTGAAAAGGATTTATCAAGATTTGAAAGCAGAAAGGAAGCTTTAAATGAATCTAGAGGTTCATATGCTCTTAGAATTCTTTTAGAGGCGGGGTTAGAGGGTATACATGGTTATGTGGCTCAACTTGGAGAGGTCAGTGAGAAAAATAGATATGCATTAGAAATTGCTGCTGGAAATAGACTCGGACAAATTGTTGTTGATACTGATCATATTGCAGCTAGGGCAATTGAGATTCTTAAAAAAAAGAAAGCGGGAAGATTAACTTTTTTACCTTTAAATCGAATAAAAAGTCAAAAGAAGAATTATGCAATTTCAAGATTTGAAAATAATAGCGAGCCTGGATTTATTGACAAAGCTATAAACCTAATTACTTTTGATGAAATTTATTCAGATGTTTTTAAATATGTTTTTGGAGATACTTTAGTTTTTTCAGACTTGGCTTCAGCTAGGTTATCTCAACAAAAAAATAGGTTGGTTACTTTAGGTGGTGAATTATTAGAAGCCAGTGGAGCTATTACAGGTGGCAGCAAGTTAAATAAAGATTTAGCTTATAGATTTGGAATTAATAATGATATTGATGATTCTATGCCTATAAAAGAGAGATTATTGGTTATTAAAGAAGCTTTAAAGCAGTCAAATAATGATTTGATTACAAAAAATAATAGAATCAATTTATTAAATTCTAAACGTAGTCAGTTAATTAAAGATTGTGCTTCATCCAACAAAGAAATTGAAGTAAATAAAAATTCTCTTGAAGTTGTGATGAAAAGAATTGAGGATTGTAAATCTAGATTAAATAAACTTGAAAATACTAATAATGTATTTGTTGAGGAGTTAGATCGTTTAAAAAATGAATTGAAGCCTCATTATGATGAGTTTGATCAATTGCAAATCATTCTTAAGGAGAATAATAAAAAAAATCAACAATCACCATTAATAGCTTTTAATAATGATTTTAACAATCTTGATAAAAAACTTGAATTACTAATTCATGAGAGAAACACATTACTTGATAAGAAGAATCAATTTGTTTTAAACAACGAGCGTATCAATAATTTATTAAAAATAACATTGTTAAAAGAAAAAAACTTGCAGGAATCTATCAAAGCGCTCGCAATTGCTCATAATGAATGGATAGAAAAAAGAGATAAATTTAAAAAAGAGCTTTTAGTTCTAGATAATCAAAAAATTTCTCTGGAGAAGGATTTGGGTTTATTGAGAAGGAAAAGAGACGAATTAAATGCTTCAATCTCAAATAAAAGGCAAGACTATAATAACTATTTATTAAAGCTTGAATATCTTGAAAGGGATATTCATTCTCTTAAAGAAGAGATGAGGAGTGAGAAAATAAAATTAGAAAATTATAAAAAAGATCTACCGAATCCTCTACCGAAGTTTGGAGAATATGAAGGGAAGAGTCTCGAATCTTTGCAATCAGAAATCTCGAGCATGAATGAAAAACTGCAAAGCTTAGAACCTGTCAATATGTTAGCCCTTGATGAATTAGAAGAATTAATTGAGAGATTAAATGGTTTACGAGAAAAATTAGAAATTCTATCTAATGAAAGATCTGAATTATTGCTAAGAATAGAAACTGTATCGACTATGCGTCAGGAGGCTTTTATGCAAGCATTTGTAGAGGTTGATAAACATTTTAGAGAAATTTTTGCAAATTTATCGGATGGAGACGGTTCCCTTCAACTTGAAAATCCTAATTCTCCTTTGGAAGGAGGCTTAACTTTAGTTGCTCATCCTAAAGGGAAAAATGTAAGAAGATTAGCTTCTATGTCAGGTGGTGAAAAATCATTAACTGCTTTAAGTTTTTTATTTGCTTTGCAAAAGTATAAACCTTCTCCTTTTTATGCATTAGATGAAGTGGATAGTTTTTTAGATGGTATAAATGTTGAAAGGTTGTCTCAATTAATATCTAATCAGTCATCAAATGCTCAATTTATAGTCGTTAGTCACAGAAGGCCTATGATAAGTGCGTCTGAA
>QCLV01000021.1 GCA_003214295.1 Prochlorococcus sp. AG-418-F08 | reverse complement strand
ACGAATTGTTGTATTGATAGACCCGCAGTAGGATTTACTTTTATTGATGAGGGAACAAAGTTGGACAATTTAGTCCAAATAGGTCATGGAGTTAAAATTGGTAAAAATTGCGCATTTGCAGCTCAAGTTGGTATCGCTGGAGGAGCAAATATTGGCGATGGTGTTATTTTGGCAGGGCAAGTAGGAGTCAATAATAGAGTAAAAGTTGGGAATAATGTCATAGCAAGTTCAAAATGCGGAATCCATTGTGACATAGAAGATGGCAAGGTAATCAGTGGTTTTCCCGCGATGGATAATAAATCATGGTTAAGAAGTTCAAGTATTTTTAAAAAATTACCAGAATTAGCAAAAAAACTTAGACAATTAGATAAGAAATAATTTATTGTTCTATATAAACAAAAATTTAAATGAAGAAATATAAAATTGTTTTATTGTCCGGAGACGGAATTGGACCAGAGATTTCAGAAGTTTCAAAAAAAATTTTAAAAAAGCTTGCAAAAAATCATAATTTCGAAATTGAGATTATTGAAAAATTATTTGGAGGGATTGCTTATGAAAAATATGGGAATCCTGCACCAGATGAGACATTAGAACAATGCAAAAAGAGTGATGCAGTACTTTTAGCATGTGTTGGAGATATTAAATATGACTCTCTTGAGAGAGAATTAAGACCAGAAAGTGGTTTACTAAAGTTAAGATCTGCCCTAAACCTTTTCGCAAATATCCGGCCTGTCAAAATAAGAAAATCTCTATTAGATGCAAGTTCATTAAAAAAAGAAATCGTTGAGAATGTAGATCTTATTGTTGTAAGAGAATTAATAGGGGGAATTTATTTTGGAAAACCAAGGGGACATATAACAAATACAAAAATCCCAAAAGCTTTCAATACAATGGTTTATGATTCGGCCGAAATAGAGAGAATAACTGAAATTGCAATAAAAATTGCTAACCAAAGAAATAAAAAAATATGTTCTGTTGACAAATCAAACGTTCTTGAGGTTAGTCAATTGTGGAGAGATACAGTTTTAAATATCACCTCAAAAGATAAAAATATATCTCTAAGCAATATGTATGTTGATAATGCAGCAATGCAATTAGTTAGAGATCCTAGTCAATTTGACGTGATTTTAACTAGTAATTTATTTGGGGATATTTTAAGCGATTTAGCCGCTATGCTAACTGGGTCTATTGGTATGCTTCCATCTGCATCTTTAAACAATAATGGGCCAGGGGTTTTTGAACCTGTTCATGGTTCAGCTCCTGATATAGCTGGTAAAAACATAGCAAATCCTATTGCGATGCTTTTATCCGCTTCCATGATGTTAAAAATCGGATTAAATGAAGAAGAAGCCGCAGAGAATTTAGAGACTGCTATTGATAAAGTTTTATCAAACGGATTTAGAACAGCTGATTTAGCTGATGGGTCTGCTGAGGTTTTATCCTGCAGCGAAATGGGAGACAAAATAACAGATGAAATTTAAAAAAAAATTAATAAATAAAAAATTATTTTTAAGTTAAACATAAAGTTGGCATATGACCTGTCAGAATCATTAGATATTGTTTTTAAAAAATGTCAAAACGTCATCCAGTAGTTGCTGTAACAGGATCTTCAGGAGCAGGAACAAGTACAGTAAAAAGAGCCTTTGAGCATATTTTTGCCAGAGAAGATATAGTTCCCGCAGTTGTAGAAGGTGATAGTTACCACAGATTTGAAAGAATGCCTATGAAAAAAGCTATGGCAGAAGCTCTTTCAAAAGGTGAAAATTTTTCTCACTTTGGTCCAGAAGCTAATCTTTTTGACAAGCTAGAAGAACTTTTTAAAATCTATGGTGAAACTGGAGGAGGAAAGAAAAGATATTATCTGCATAGTCTTGAAGAAGCAGAAGAACATAATACAAGACTTGGGACATCCTTGGAACCTGGACAATTTACTCCATGGGAAGATATTCCTGAAGGCACAGACGTGCTTTTTTATGAAGGTTTGCATGGTGGAGTAGAAGGTGATGGATATAATGTGGCATCTTATGCTGATTTACTTGTTGGTGTTGTTCCAATAACAAATTTAGAGTGGATTCAAAAAATCCATAGAGATAACGCAGAAAGAGGTTACTCAGCGGAAACCATCGTGGATACTATATTAAGAAGAATGCCTGATTATATAAATCACATTTGTCCACAATTCAGCAAAACTGATATTAATTTTCAAAGAATTCCCACAATTGACACTTCCAATCCTTTCATATGCAGGAATATCCCAACTCCTGACGAGAGCTTCGTTATCATACATTTCAGAAAAGGTGCAAGAGAGAAGTGGGGGATTGATTTTCAGTACTTGCTTGGAATGATTAACGATTCATTTATGTCAAGTCCAACAAGTATTGTTGTAAATGGAGGAAAAATGGGTTTCGCAATGGAACTAATTCTCACTCCAATAATTCATAAAATGATTGAAGAGAAAAATAAATAATAATTAATTTTCGATTGTCAACTCAAATCATTATATTTTTTACTTTGAGTAGTTTTTAATCTAGAGGATCTCAAATTTTTATATATCTTTCTTGATAAAAGTACCTTATTTAGATTTAAATAGAAAAAACAGGAAAGGTTGTGTCATTAATCGACTGGTTTGCCGCAAGGCGTAAAGATCAATTCGTTGGGAAAGTTTCGCAAGATACTGATGAGGGAGATGGGTTGTGGGTTAAATGTTCAGAATGTTCGCAAGTAGCCTATAGAAAAGACCTAATTACAAATTTCAATGTTTGTAGTAATTGTGGACACCACAATAGGATTAATAGCGATGAAAGGATAAATATAATTGCTGATAAAAATACATTCAAGGAGTTTGATAGTTCACTAAGTCCTACTGATCCCCTAGGTTTTAAAGATAGAAGAGCGTATGCTGACCGAATTAAAGAAAGTCAAGCAGGTACAGGTTTAAGAGATGGAGTCGTAACAGGCATCTGTTCTGTAAATTCAATGCCTTTAGCATTAGCTGTTATGGATTTTAGATTTATGGGAGGATCCATGGGTTCAGTAGTTGGTGAAAAAATTACAAGGATAATTGAAAGAGCAACTTTAGAAAATTTTCCAATTCTTATTGTTTGCGCATCAGGCGGTGCAAGGATGCAAGAAGGTATGTTAAGTCTCATGCAAATGGCAAAAATATCTGGAGCACTAAAAAAACATAAAGAAAAAAATCTTCTCTATATGCCTTTATTAACTCATCCAACCACTGGAGGGGTAACAGCAAGCTTTGCAATGTTAGGTGATTTAATTTTGGCGGAACCTAAAGCTCTTATTGGTTTTGCTGGAAGAAGAGTTATAGAACAAACATTAAGAGAAAAATTACCCGATAATTTTCAAACAGCTGAATATCTGCTTGAGCATGGTTTTGTTGATGTAATAGTAAAAAGGAAAGATCTCAAGGATACTCTGACTAAAATTTTAAAAATTCATGGTGTAAAAGAACTTGCAGAAGAAAATATATAAAATGAGAATAATTTCTAATTTATTTTATTTTTCTTTAAGCCTTCTACTCTTTATTTTTAACTTTGCCTCCTATTCATATTCGATAGGAAATGTTGACTGGGTCCTACTAAAAGAGAATGATGATGGGAAAGAATGGCTTGATAAAGGGAGTATTAAGTCGCTCTCAAATGGTGAAATAAGTGTATTAACAAAGTTCTTTAAGAATCCAACTAATTCTGATGATGATGGAGAGTTATCACTTTATGTAATGAGAATTAATTGCAATGAAAAAAAGTTCAAAGATACATCAATAAATGGAATTCCACAATTCAATTCAAAATGGCAAACTTCTAATAATGATGAACTTATAGATGTTGTTATTGAAAATAGCTGTTCAGAGTTTATTAATGAATAAGAATGAATACTAAAAATAAAAAATTAAAAATAGCAATCGCTGGACTAGGATTTGGGAAAAAAGTTCATTTAGAGGCATTAAAAGAGTCTGATCACTTAACTCCTGTAGCAATTTATCATTACGAGAAAAAGCAAAAATCGATAATAGAAAAAGAAACGGGCTTAGATTTTTTTCATAATTGGGAAGACTTAGTTAAATCTCCAAAAATTGATGGAATTATTATTGCCACTCCTCCTGAATCAAGATTTAAGTTAGCAAAACAAGCTCTAGAGAATAATAAAAATTTGCTCCTAGAAAAACCCGTTTCAATATCCTCCTCAGAAATTGAAGAGCTTCAGAGAATATCTTTAATTAATAATTTAAGCGTATGTGTTGATTTTGAATATAGAGCAGTACCTCTTTTCCTTCAGACAAAAAAACTTATTGATGAAAATATCTTAGGAGATATATATTTAGTCAAATTAGATTGGTTAATGGGCAGTAGATCCGACCCCAAAAGATCCTGGAATTGGTATTCATTGGAAGAAAAAGGTGGAGGAGTTATTGGCGCTTTAGGTACTCATGCATTCGATATGTTGAATTGGTTTTTTGGAGAAACAATAAACGTGTCTGGCAAGTTAGCAACATCAATAAAAAAAAGACCTTTACCTAATTCATCTGATTTAAATGATGTTACGAGTGAAGATGTATGTTTAGCCAATATAGAAATATCAAACTACAGCTCAAATCTTATTCCATGTCAGGTATCTTTATCATCAATTTCTAAAAATGGAAGAGGATTTAGTTTAGAAATATATGGAAGCGAAGGTTCACTAATTCTTAAAAGCGAAAACCAAAAAGATTATGTACATGGTTTTAATTTAAAATATTCAAACAACGAAAATAAAATACAAAATCTAACTGCAGATTCAAGTTTTAATTTTGAAAAAACATGGACTGATGGGAGAATAGCTCCAGTTTTGAGAATTCAAGATTTATGGGCCCAGAGTATAATGAATGGAACACCTGTAATCCCAGGCTTATGTGAGGGACTTGCTAGTCATAAAGTTTGCGAAGGCATAAGAGAATCTTCCAAAAGTGGATTAAGTATCAAAATTTAAGGCTATACATTTATGAGTAGCAATTATCACCCGATAAAGTATTGGATTGATTTTATTTTTTTTTCATATTCTGGAAAAATCAATTGAACTGAATTATTTAAGAATGGCTTTAAATTATTACAAAAATGAGCTTAAAGAAAATGCTCAATTACTAGCATCTAAAGGAAAAGGAATATTAGCGGTAGATGAATCCACTAAAACAGTAGGTAAAAGACTCGCTGGAATTGGCGTTGAGAATACTGAAGACAATAGGAAGGCATATAGAGGAATGCTTTTTACTACAGAAGGTCTTGGCAAATATATTAGTGGAGCAATCCTCTTCGAAGAAACTCTTTATCAGAATCATCAAGATGGCGAGTCAATGGTTAAGAAACTAAATGATTTAGGTATTATTCCAGGTATAAAGGTCGATAAGGGCCTAAATCCACTTCCAGGAGGAGGAGATGTAGAAACTTTTTGCTCTGGCCTAGATGGGTTAGTTGAAAGAGCCGCAAAATATTATGAACAAGGTGCCAGATTTGCAAAGTGGAGAGCAGTTCTGCAAATTACAAATGATGGTTGTCCTTCAAAACTATCAATTCAAGAGAATGCTTGGGGATTAGCAAGGTATGCAAGATCAGTTCAAGAATCTGGGTTAGTACCAATTATTGAACCTGAAATCTTAATGGACGGCGACCATACTATTGAAAAAACTGCTGAAGTTCAAGAAGAGGTAATAAAGCAGGTTTATAGTGCCTGTCAAGCAAATGGAGTTTTTCTAGAAGGCACTCTATTAAAACCTTCTATGACAGTTAATGGAGCAGATTGTCCAACAAAGGCTGATCCCATGAAGGTTGCTGAAATGACAATTAGAACTATGGAAAGATGCGTTCCTGCATCTGTTCCTGGAATAGTTTTCTTATCAGGAGGGTTAAGCGAAGAAGCTGCCTCTGTTTATCTAAATAATATGAACACTCTTTACAGGAAAGCTTTATGGAATGTTTCATTCTCCTATGGAAGAGCATTACAGCATTCATGCTTAAAGGCCTGGAAAGGAAGCGACGTTGAAGGAGGTCAAAAAGCATTAACAGCAAGAGCTCAAGCAAACTCTGAAGCTTCAAAAGGTGCCTATGTAGCAGGATCTCAACCTTCATCTGATGAACAATTGTTTGTGGCAGGCTACACTTATTAACTAAAAAATCCTTAAAAATGTACTCTGGGTCATAAAATAAGTTTCTTTAATTTAGTATTTTGTATATCTAATGACGTGACATTTGATACCTCTTTATACTAAACTCTCGGAAACATATGCTTTATATAGCATTTAACTTATTTTAATTATGGCCCTCGTTCCACTAAGACTACTTTTAGATCACGCTGCTGAGAATGGTTACGGTATTCCAGCTTTCAATGTTAATAACCTTGAACAAGTTCAAGCAATCATGGAAGCAGCATATGAAACTGATAGTCCTGTAATCCTCCAAGCTTCAAGAGGGGCAAGAAATTATGCAGGAGAAATTTTCCTACGTCATCTAATCCTTGCTGCTACAGAAACATATCCTAATATTCCAGTGGTAATGCACCAAGACCACGGTAATGAGCCATCAACATGTTACTCAGCAGCAATAAATGGTTTCACATCAGTAATGATGGACGGTTCTCTAGAGGCAGATGCAAAAACACCCGCTAGTTACGAATATAATGTTGCAGTTACTAAAAAAGTAGTAGATTTTGCACATTCAGTTGGAGTTAGTGTTGAAGGAGAGTTGGGTTGCTTAGGTTCATTAGAGACAGGGAAAGGTGAAGCGGAAGATGGTCATGGATTTGAAGGTGAACTTTCTACAGATATGCTTCTGACTGATCCTGAAGAAGCTGCAGATTTTGTAGCTAAAACAAAAGTCGATGCTTTAGCTATTGCTATAGGAACAAGTCATGGTGCTTATAAATTTACAAGAAAACCTACAGGAGAAGTTCTTGCAATAAGCAGAATTGCTGAAATTCATAAAGCACTTCCAAATACCCATCTCGTAATGCATGGATCTAGTTCAGTTCCTCAAGAATGGTTGGATATCATTAACAAATATGGCGGTGAAATTCCTCAAACTTATGGTGTTCCTGTTGAAGAAATTCAAGAGGGAATAAGAAATGGAGTTAGGAAAGTCAACATTGATACTGATAACAGACTTGCTTTCACTGCCGCGGTTAGAGAGGCAGCATTTGCTGATAAGGCAAACTTTGACCCAAGACATTTCAACAAGCCTGCTAGAAAATACATGAAGCAAGTTTGTCTTGATAGATACAAGCAGTTCTGGTGCGAAGGTCAAGCAAGTAAGATCAAACAAAACAGCACTAATTATTTTGCTGATCTTTACGCAAAAGGTGATTTAGATCCAAAAGTAAAAGCTACTGTTTAATTTCTTCCCAAATTAAATAAAAAAGGCCTCCAAATTTGGGGGTTTTTTTTATTTCAATATTAATGATTTTAATGTGAAGAGACCATCAGTCCCACCAATTGTCTCGTCGCATGCTCGCTCTGGATGAGGCATTAAACCTAGTACATTTCCCTTCTCATTAGTTATGCCTGCGATATCGAATGAAGATCCATTGGGATTATTTTTATATCTCAAAGCGATCAATTCATTATCTAAAAGATTCTTTAAAGTATCCGAATCACAATGATATCTTCCTTCCCCATGCGCTATTGGCAATTTAATTGTTTGTTTTTCATCTACATTATTAAACCAACCTCCTTTTGAAGAAACGATGTCCAGTTCAACGTCATCACAGATAAAATTAAGATTTTTATTTGCAACAAGAGCACCAGGCAAAAATCCTGATTCTGTCAAAATTTGAAACCCATTACAAATTCCTAAAACTCTTTTCCCGCTTTTAACAAACTCATCCAAGGCATTTATTAATGGAGAGAATCTCGCAATTGCTCCGCATCTTAAATAATCACCATAGCTAAATCCTCCGGGTAAAACTATTGCATCTACATCACTTAAATCTGAAGACTCATGCCACAAGTATTTTGTTCTTATGTCTAAACAACCTTCCAATGCCCATGAAACATCACGATCACAATTAGAACCAGGGAAGACAACAACTCCTACAGTAAAAATATCCATCTTATAATTTTTCTAGTGAATACTCATAATCTTCAATAACAGTATTTGCGAATAACCTATCACACAATAAATCAATTTTTCCTCTTACTTCGTTTTCACCATTACCTTCTATTTTCACCTCAATCATTTTTCCTATACGTAATGATTTTATTCCCTCGGCTCCAAGTTTTATCGAGGCAGATTTGGTGGCTTCCCCTGCTGGATCTAAAACTGAGGGTCTTAGTCTTACAAAAACTTTTACAGCAAATTGGTCCAATTAAAAATTAATTTCTACTAGAAGATTAGTTTAAATTTTAATAAAAAGTACTATTGATTAATAAACAAATATTTTTACCTTAAGGTTTTCTGAGTTATTAGATGTTTATGTAGCCTCTACCAAAACATACTAAGCAAGTTCTTCTTGAATTTTCATGTGTTTTAAAATTTCCTGCCCCTCCACATTTTGAGCATTTTATTTTATCAATTGATGTAATAACTTCGTCAGAGATTATTTGTTTTAAAGCAATTTTAGGATTTTCCATCTTGGACTGTCTACTGTTTGAGTATCCCGACAGCTAACTATAATGTCAAATTACTATTTTTGGTTCACTTAAAATCTTAAATTTCTCTTTAATTTTTTTATTGAAAGTTTTTATAGATTTTTCATCAAAGGAAATTATTACTAATTCAAGCCCAGCATTATCATTTGGTCTCCAACAATTGTCTGGAGCTTCTTCAAACCAAGTATTAATTTTCTTTCCAACAATTTGTATTTGTAAAGGTAATGATTTGTTTGGTATCCAAATACGTCCTTTTATTCGAAGAATGTTTAATTCATCCAAGATTTTTGACATCTCCTTTTCAAAGTCATTTTTTTCAAGGAAATAATTTAATTTAATTGAATCTGATACAAGTTCAACATGATTATGGTCATGTTCTTCAGTTGAAAACTCTTTATAAGTATCTTTTTTAAAATTAAAATCAAATAGATAGTTCAAATCAATTTTGCCATTATTGGATTTAAGGACTGGTGTAGATGTGTTTAGACTTCTTTGAATTTTATGTTTTACAACGTCAAACTGATCATCATTTAAGATATCTGATCTAGAGACTAAAACGATATCAGAAACTTCTAGTTGCTCCTCAAAAAGTTCATCTATAGTGGCGTTGTGATCAATTTTATCTGTTTCATTATATTGTTTTGTTATTTTATTTAAATCATTAATTGGTGAACCATTAAGCATTGATTCACCATTAACGAGACCAACAACAACATCAAGATAAATTGAAGACCTAATTTCAGGCCAGTTAAGTGCTTGAATTAAGGGAATTGGCAGTGCCAAGCCACTTGTTTCGATAATTATTGATTCGATAGGAGGATTAAATTCTAGGAGAGCTTTTATTGATGGAACAAAATCATCTTGAACAGTACAACATAAACATCCATTGTTTAATTCGATTACGCAGTCGTCTTCAGATTCATCACATTTATCACAACTTTTAATCAAATCACCGTCAATTCCAACATCACCAAATTCATTAATTATTAAACCAAATTTTTTATTACTCTCTTTTAATAAATATCTTAGAAAAGTTGTTTTACCTGAACCAAGGAATCCTGAGACAACTATAACTGGTATTTTTTTTTTCATTTTTTATGATTAACAACCTAAGCTATATTCTGTACTCTCTCCTGTAGAACTATTTGTGCCATTAGCAATCGCACATAATTGTTTTTGTTGTGTACGACTAAGAACTGCATCAGTAAAATCTGCACCATCTATTTTTGCTCCTTCAAAATTACTCTCCATTAATAAAGCATTTGTAAAATTAACATCCGAAAGATCTGCATCTGTAAAATCTGTTGCATAAGCTAGTGCATCTCTTAAATTGGCTCCATTAAACTTTGAATTTTGCAATTTACTATTATTGAACACCGCGCCTTCTAAATTACTTTCACTAAAATTAAACCCATTCAAATCAAACTTAACGTATTCGTTACCGCTTAAATCTTGACCATGCATATCTGGCTCTAAATTAAGGTCTTGCTGGTTTCTAATCTCAGGAGGTCGTTTAGCCCATGCAGAATTTACAGAATTAAAAAATAAAATCCCAACGAACAACAAAGTAATTAATGCATTCTTTAGTGAGGGGAAAACAATTGATTTAATCATAATAAGACTGTATTTTAGAACTTAAGTATTTAAAGTTTGTAAGAGTATCTTAAAGGAAAATATATGGCAATGTCACTAAAGGTTATTGTTCCTCCTCATCCATTAATAAAACATTGGCTTTCAATATTGCGAGAAAAAAATACTCCAGATATTTTGTACTCAACAGGATATGAGCAATTAGGGAAATGGCTTACATATGAAGCATTACGTAATTGGCTGCCATATAAAAAAGAAATAGTAAATACTGATAATGGGGACACAGATGGATTCTTTATTAATACTGATTATCCAATAAAAGTGCTCGCAATGTTGCCCGAAGGGTTATCTCTTTGGTTTGGATCTAAAGAAGTAATTCCTAATTCAACCCTCTCATTAGGAGAACTTCCTAAAACTATTGAATCAAATGAAGGAGTTATATTGTATTCAGAACAAATAACGACAAAATCAACTACATTAGAAACCTTAATTAAATTAAAGGAATTAGGTGTTGATTCAAATAGGATTCTTTTAATAACTGCTATTTGCTCAAATAAAGGGTTAAATGAAATTGCGAAATTATTCCCGAATCAGGTAATTTACACTTCTTGCATAGATGAGGAAGACGAAAAAACAACATTATTGGTACCCGGTATTGGGAATCCTTTATCGCGTTTAAGTACTATATTTCAAGATAAGAACTAATATAGAATATAGGAGTAAATATTTTACCAATGTCTGAATACAGAGATTCGTCTTCAAATAATCTTTTATCATTAATAAGTGGTGCTTTTATTGGAGCAGCTGGTCTAGCATGGTGGTTAATATCCGAAGCTGACAAAAGAAAAGAGGAAAAAAAACAAAAAGCAATGATGTATTCCTCCAGAATTCAAGACGGCTCAGAAGCGATTGATTCAAATGAAAATATAAATGAAGTTGAAGGAGAGAATCTGGAGAAGAAAGTTGAGCAACTTAATTCTGCAATTGCTGATGTGAGGAAGCAACTTGAAGAGTTGGGGCAATAGAATAAAAAAGGTTCTCAAATAATATGAATAAACTCAGATCATCTGCAATAACCCAAGGTGTGCAAAGATCACCTAACAGATCGATGTTAAGAGCTGTTGGATTTAATGATGAAGATTTTAATAAACCTATTATTGGAGTTGCGAATGGATACAGCACCATAACACCATGCAATATGGGTTTAAATAAGTTAGCTCTAAAAGCTGAAGAGTCTATAAAAAGATCAGGTGGGATGCCTCAGATGTTTGGGACTATAACAGTAAGTGATGGGATTTCTATGGGAACAGAGGGCATGAAATATTCCCTAGTTTCAAGAGAAGTTATTGCTGATTCAATTGAAACAGCATGCAATGCTCAGAGTATGGATGGAGTACTTGCTATAGGTGGATGTGATAAAAATATGCCGGGTGCCATGATTGCGATTGCAAGAATGAATATTCCCTCAATTTTCATTTATGGAGGGACAATAAAGCCTGGGAAATTGCATGGAGAAGATCTAACTGTTGTTAGTGCATTTGAAGCTGTTGGACAATTAACATCAGGCAAAATTAATGAAGAAAGGCTAATCCAAGTTGAGAAAAATTGTATTCCTGGTGCTGGTAGCTGTGGAGGAATGTTTACAGCTAATACAATGTCTGCGGTTATTGAAGTATTAGGGTTAAGTCTTCCTCACAGTTCCACTATGGCTGCTGAAGATCTTGAAAAAGAACTAAGTGCAGATAAAAGTGCTGAGATATTAGTCTCTGCAATAGAAAAAGATATAAGACCTCTAGACCTAATGACTAAGAAAGCATTTGAAAATGCAATATCAGTAATTATGGCAATTGGCGGATCAACAAATGCGGTATTGCACATCTTAGCTATCGCGAATACTGCAGGAATAGATATCAACATTAATGATTTTGAGAGAATCAGACAAAAAGTACCCGTTATTTGTGACCTTAAACCGAGTGGTAAATATGTGACGGTGGATCTTCATAAGGCAGGTGGGATTCCACAAGTAATGAAAATACTTTTGAATGCAGGATTAATTCATGGCGATTGCAAAAACATTGAAGGAAAAACCATCTCAGAATACTTACAAAATATTCCAGATAAGCCTCCAACAAATCAAAATGTTATAAGAGACATAGATGACCCTCTTTATAAAAAAGGACATCTAGCGATATTAAAAGGTAACTTAGCGAGCGAAGGTTCTGTAGCCAAAATTAGCGGAGTAAAAAACCCTGTATTAACAGGTCCCGCAAAGATTTTTGAAAGTGAAGAGGATTGTTTAAAATCGATATTAAATAACGATATCAAAGCTGGTGATGTTGTTGTTATTAGAAACGAAGGTCCTGTAGGAGGACCAGGTATGAGAGAGATGTTAGCTCCAACATCTGCAATTGTTGGTCAAGGGCTAGGAGAGAAAGTGGCTTTAATTACCGATGGCAGATTTAGCGGCGGTACCTATGGTCTTGTAGTGGGTCACATAGCTCCAGAGGCTGCTGTAGGAGGAAATATTGCTCTAATAAAACAAGGTGATCTAATTACAGTAGATGCTGTAAAACAACTAATTGAAGTTGATTTATCTGACGAAGAATTAGAAAAAAGAAAAAAAGATTGGGTAAAACCTATTCAAAAATACAAAAGAGGAATTCTTTCAAAATATTCGAGAATCGTAAGCACATCAAGTTTAGGGGCTGTTACTGATTTATAAATCAGCTCAATTTTTTTTTCTTAATCAATAAAACTTTTTATCCTATTTGCTAAATTTTCCAATCTAGCGCTGTATTTTGGTGAATTGCATTTTTTCCCATTATTGCTATCCATCCATAATGTTTTAACTCCACACCATAATATTGGTTCATCAGGGAAGTTAAGCTTAGAGATTACTAAAACCAACTCTTTATTTGATTTAAAAAGTTCTAATTCAAGATCATAAATTTCTAATCTTTTACCTTCTTTATCTCTACATAAGATATTAACTGTTAAATCAATATCTTCATCTTCGAATTCGTATTCACCATTTATTTTTACGACAGAATGCACAAAAGGTTTATTTGTTAAATCTGCTGACTTAGCGATTAAGCTCTCTATATTTTTAGGTGGATTTTCAAATAACACTTATTGATTTAATTAAAACTTTTATTGAACCCTGTTTAAACTCATTATTAAGTAATCCATCATCGCCGAACTTAGAGTGTAATAGCTGCAATCTTTTAATTTTAGATGGCTTGAATTTAAATGGAAAACTTACTTTATTAGCTCTTACTGAAGGTTTTAACTCACTAAAAGGAATTTGAACATTTGTTGTCCCGAATTTTTTTGTTGGAAATGATTTAATCCATCTAAGTCCACCAGGAATAAATTCGGTTAGTCCTAGTAGATCATCTTCACAAGCGACAGCAAATTTAAAAGTTCTTCCTTGTCCATCAATATTTAATTCAAAGGATGAATACTCAGATACATTTAAAGAAGGTTTATATATAGAAGATCTACAACTAACAAATCCTCCTGCTTTCTCGACAATATTACCCTTTAATATCAAACCCGAATTTGAGGTTTCACAAAAAGCTGAACTTGATCCGCCCATAACAGTATCATTTAATGTTTTCCAACCATCGAACTCCTTTTTCTGGAATAAAAATTTTTTCTTACTCATTAAATAATTTAAATTATTAATAGACTTTAACTAAATTTCTAATTCTTTTGCTGATTCCTGATCACAAAATATTGAAATTTGATTAATAGATTTTATTAATTTTGATGGTGTTCTATCTGGTGTCTCTTTTTCATCTAATAACCTCTCAAGAGCAATTCTTTTAGAAGCTCCACTAACTAAAAATACTATCTTTGAAGAAGCTGAAAGAACCTTTGGAGTTAATGAAATTCTTTTTAAACCTTTACCTTCATTAAAAATAACAAAATCATCTACATTATTATTTTCTTGATAAGGGAATAGTGAGGCTGTATGACCATCATCTCCAAGACCTAATAATGTTAAATCAAAAGTTGGAGGGTTTGATCCGCATTTTTCAAATAATTTAGAAATAAATTGATTTTTAGTAGTTTCATCATCAGCGTTTAAATCATTGAAAATTTCATAAAAATAAGCTTTAGATCCAAAATTAGTTAGCAAAGAATTTCTCAACATTAACGAGTTACTTAATTCTGAATTTGGATCAACACATCTTTCATCTCCTAAAAAGACATCAACCATATCCCATTGAAGATCATTATTAGATAAGAGATGGTAAACAGATTTAGGAGTTGAACCTCCACTTACACAAAATTTAAATCTATCTTTCTTTTTTAAAGTATGAATAATATGGCTTTGAATAAACTTAAAAACCGCTGTTGATAGTTCTAACTTGTCTTTGTATATATTTAAGGTATATCCATTTTTGACCTTTTCAATCATTTCATCCATTCAGTATGAAAACTACCTTCCCTATCAATTCTTTCATATGTATGAGAGCCAAAACAGTCTCTCATTGCCTGCACAAGATTCTGAGGAAGTCTATTGGTTCTATAACTATTCAAATAATCTAAAGTACTGGATAAACATGGGACTGGTATACCTGCCTTTGTGGATAGAGAAACTACCTTAGCTAAGTTATCTAATCTTGTCGCAATTTCATTATTAAACCAATCATCAAAAATTAAATTTTTTAGATCAGGATCTTTGTTATAAGCATCTTGAATTTTACTTAATAATTTTGATCTAATTATGCAACCACCTTTCCATATTTGTGCAATTGACGGCATATTCAAACCATAGTTATATACTGCAGATGCTTCTCTTAAAATATCCATACCTTGGGCATAGCTAGCAATTGTGGCAAGGACTACAGCGTCAAATAAAGGTTTCATTCCATCTGATACATTTCCTAAATCAAAATCCTCTATCTCTTTAGATGGAATAGTTTTTTCAATCTCACCACGTTGCTCTTTTAAAGAACTCATTACTCTTGCATTTAAAGATGCATAAATAGTTGGGACTGATACCCCCAGTTCTAGAGCACTCACAACAGTCCATAAACCTGTACCTTTCTGGCCAGCTTTATCTAATATTTTTTCCACGACATCATCTCCAGTTATATCATCTTTTGTATTTAGACAAATCTCTGTTATCTCAACAAGATAAGAAGCTAATTCATCAGTATTATTCCAAATGCCAAATACCTCTGACATCTGCTCTCCATTCATACCTTTGACTCTCTTCATAAGGTCATAAGCTTCTGCAAGTATTTGTTCAATTCCATATTCAATTCCGTTATGAACAGTTTTTACAAAATGACCAGAGCCGCCTGGGCCAACATATGCAACACATGGTCCGTCTTCAACTTTGGCAGCCATTTTTGTTAGTAAGCTCTCTATTGCATCATATGAAGCCTTAGTACCACCGGGCATCATGCTTGGGCCCTCTAGAGCTCCTTTGGCACCCCCAGAGACTCCCATTCCGATGTATCCAAAACTTTTACTTTCAAGAGTATTCACCCTTCTTTCTGTATCTTTAAATTGAGAGTTACCGCCATCTATTAATAAATCTCCTTCCTCGAGATATCCAGAAATATTATCAATGACAGCATCTGTTGCTGGCCCAGCTTTAACCATCATAAGAATTCTTCTAGGTCTCTCTAACTTATTAACAAATTCCTGAAGAGTTTCAGCTCCTTCTATATTCTTCCCAAGGCCTCGGCCCTGTAAGAATTCTTCAGTTTTTGAGTAAGTTCTATTAAAAACTACACTAGAAAATCCATTTCTCTCTGCGTTAAGAACTAAATTTTCGCCCATAACACCAAGACCTACTAAACCAAAATGTGCCTTGGACATAAAAAATTAAAAAACTCAATAAATATAGTGTGCATGCAACTAAACAAAATTGCTCAAAAAAAATACTTATGTCAGCGAAAAATGATCGAAAAAATTTAAATAACAGTTCCGTTGGCAATAGTTGCATTTTTAACAACTACAACAATTCCATTTCTTATGTAGAAGCCTAATTCTGGCTTATCTGCTTCTTCTACTCGATCTTTATTAATTATCACAACATTATCCCCAATCCTTGTATTCTTATCGAGAATTGCCCTTTTTACAGTAGTTCCTTCACCTACTCCAAGAGGTGTTCCGCCTCCTTTTCTTAATTCAATCCTCTCTTCAGGCGATTCAAAGAAATCTGCCCCCATAACAAGAGTATCCTCAAGAACCGAATCACTTTCAATTCTGCTTCTTACCCCTAAAACACAATGTAAAATACTGCATGACTTCAAGATTGTACCTTCACAGACTATTGAATCAGTAATTTGAGCATCTACAAGTTTAGAAGGAGGGAGAAATCTTGGTCTTGTATAAATTGGAAATTTTTCATCATAAAAACTAAATGGAGGTTTTGGTTGCTCAGTCAAGGCAAGGTTGGACTCAAAGAATGCCCCAATGGTTCCGATATCTTCCCAATAATCATCAAATACATAACTTTTAAGAGTATCTCCCCTATCAAGTGCTTCTGGAATTATGTCCTTACCAAAATCCGTATAATTAGGAAATTTATTTAAAAGATCGAAAAGGGTATTTCTACTAAAAACGTAAATACCCATAGAGGCTAGATAAGGTTTTTCGGCAGCTGACTCTTTACTTAATCCAAATTTTGAAGTATCTACTGCCATTGCCTTCAACTTCTCTCCAGTTGGCTTTTCACTAAATTCTTTTATATTCCCAAGATCGTCAGTTCTCATGAGGCCAAAACCCTCTGCTTGAGCTTCATCAACAGGTAAAGCTGCAACAGTTAAATCAGCACCATTATCTCTATGATGTTGAACAAATAAACTGTAATCCATTCTGTACAGTTGATCGCCTGACAATATTAAATATTCATCAACATCCCATTCTTGAAATAACCATTGGTATTTTCTTACAGCATCAGCAGTACCTTCAAACCACTTAGGGCTATCAGGAGTCTGTTGCGCGGCTAAAACCTCTACAAATCCCTGACCGAAAGGACCATTTAAATTATAGGTTCTTCCTATATGTCTATTTAGAGATGCACTATTGAACTGGGTCAATACGTACATTTTTTCAATGCCTGAATTTATACAATTACTAATCGGGATATCTATTAAACGATACTTACCTGCTAAGGGCACCGCAGGTTTAGCCCTCATTTTTGTTAAAGGGTAAAGTCTAGAACCTTTTCCTCCTCCGAGGATTATGGCCAACACACGCTTCATTCAATCTAATGGAGGTAGATATACAACTATTTAAAGTAACTGATTATGGGCATATTTAGAAATACCAATGGTCAGTTTACGAAGGTATTTCGATAAATCACTAGAAAAACTTAATATAAATGAGAAAAATTAGTTATTTTTTTCTTCTTCTACCAGAGAAAATAATTTTTCAACAATTTTTAAAGAAACTTGTCTTTCTTCTCTTGATTGAGGACTTCTCAACTTGGTAACAGGCGTGTGAAGTATTTTATTGATAATTCCTTTAGTAAGCGCTTCCACAACTTTTCTTTCTCGAGCCGAAAAATCTGGTCCCATCCTACTAAGTGCTTTTTGTAATTCCTCTTTTCTAATTAACTCCAAATCTGATCTAAGTTTATTAATTACTGGAACCGCCTCTAAACTTGCCCACCATTCTAGAAAAATAATCCTTTCTTCTTCTACTAAAGATTCCGCTTCCTTTGCTATTTTCTGTCTAAATTCCTGATTTCTCGAAACGACCTCTTGTAAATCATCAACATCAAATGATTTTACAAATTCATGTTGTTTGACATCATTAGATATATTTCTCGGTACACCAATATCAATAAATTTAAGTCTATTACTCAAATTCAATTTTTCAATTATTGCGAGATCAATAATTGGCTCTTCAGAAGCAGTACTGGTGAAAACAATGGAAGATAGTGAAATGTTTTCTTCTAATTCGTTTAACCCTCTACAAACAATCTCTAAATCAGGGAAGTCTTTAGCAAGATTTAATGCTCTATCAATATTTCTATTTAGAAGGATAAGTTTATGACATCCTTTTGATTTTAAATGAGTTATTAAAAGCCTACTCATTCGTCCAGCGCCAACAACAAGAACGTTCTCTGATTCCAAACTTACAAGAGTATCAAAACCCTTTTCTTGTCCTATTTTTAATTGGGCAAGTTCTACAGCTGCTGAACTAATTGATACGGCTCCAGTTCCTAAATTTGTTTCAGATCTTACTTTTTTACCTGTACTAACTGATTGAGTTAATAGTCTATTAAGAATTGGTCCAGTAGATTGATTTTCTTGACCTAATCTCATCATTTTTTTTACCTGTGAAAGGATTTGTCCTTCACCTAAAACGAGGCTATCGAGTCCTGCCGAGACTTTCATCAAATGCAAAACTGCTTCTTCCTGTCTAAAACAAAAAAGATGTGGATTTAAATCTTCAAAAATAATTCCAGAATATTCTGATATGAATTCTTTAATAGATGAAATTCCAGTATTTTTATCCTTTACTAACGCATATATTTCCAGCCTATTACAAGTACTTAAGATTGACACCTCTAAAACATCAGAGAAATCTTTTAATGCTTTCAATGACTCTGTTATGGATTGGTCAGGAATACTTAACTTCTCACGCACTTCGACAGGTGCCGTGCGATGACTCAGTCCGACGACAACAATATGCATAAAATCAAAAGGTAATTTTTAAAGGCTGATACTCTTTGCACCATCTTTTATATGGACAGTATTTGTGAACCTTGCAGTACTATCTAATGTACTTATAACTAGGCTACTTGTTCTAACACAATCCCTTTCAAATTTAACTCCGTCAAATAATAAACCATCAGTAATTCCACTTCCAGCGAAAACAACATTTTCTCCTGATGCCAATTCATTGGCTTCATAGATTTTATCTATATCGGTTATGCCCATTTCATTAAGACGTTTTATATTTCCTTCTTTTGTGTAATCAGCCCATTCAGAAGTTTGAGCGATCGCTGGATCATAAACTAGTTGTCCTTGAAAGTGTCCGCCTAGAGCTCTCATTGCAGCAGCTGAAATAACACCCTCTGGAGCTGCGCCTATACCCATCAAGCAATGTGTTCCAGTACCTGCAAAACCACATGCAATCGCAGCTTGAACATCCCCATCAGAAATCGGTTGTACTTTTGCACCACATCCTCGAATCTCTTTAATTAAATCTTTATGCCTAGTTCTATCCATTACAACAACAGTAAGCTCATCAATAGAAAGATCCAAACAACTGCTGAGAATTTTTAAGTTTTCAGTAGCAGAATTTCTTATATCTACTTTACCTTTAGCCGCAGGAGGAGCTGCTAATTTGTTCATGTAAAAATCAGGAGCATTAAAAAGACCACCTGTATCAGAGGCAGCTAAAACCGCCATAGAACCTCTTTGATTATTTGCACAAAGATTAGTTCCTTCACATGGATCTACTGCAAAGTCAACACCTGGTCCACTGCCACTACCAACCTCTTCACCTATATACAGCATAGGTGCTTCATCTCTTTCACCTTCTCCAATAACAATTTTTCCTTTCATTTCAATTTTGCCCATTCGCAATCTCATTGCTTCGACAGCTGCAGCATCAGCTTCATCTTTTTGACCAAGTCCTGTTAGTTTTGCTGAGGCAATAGCTGCTTGCTCGACAACTTCGAGAATTTCTTGAATTAAAGTTTGATTCACAATTAAATTTTGAGGATTTTCTAAAAGGTTTTGAGTATAATCTCACAAAAAATGTCATTTTTTATGAGAAATATTATGCTAATAAGCTTTTTTAACTCTTTACAGCTGTTACTTTATCAGGCCGTGACTTGAAATTAGGAATAAACAACTAAATATAGTATCTTTATTAAATATTTTAAAAATTAAATGACCAAGTCAAATCAAACAAATTTAGCTGGTGTTAATAGACCAATTCAAATAATTCCTTCAGTTTTACCAGCAGATTGGGCAAATATGGGGGCATGTGTGAAAGAGCTCGAGGAAGCTGGTGTAGATAGAATACAATTTGATGTTATGGATGGAAATTTCGTACCAAATCTTACATTTGGTCCTGAAATGATTTCTGCATGCAGGAAATATTGCAATGTCCCTTTTGAAACTCAATTAATGGTGAGCCAATACAATTGCGAAACCATGCTTGAATCTTATGTAAACGCTACAAAAGGGGCTAATGGTGAACCAGGAGTAGTAATAGCTCATGCCGAAGCAAATATTCATTTGCATAGAGTTCTTGGAAGGATAAGAGATCTAGGAGGATCTCCTTCTGTTGCATTAAACCCTCATACTCCTTTTGAAATGATCAAAAACATTATGGATATGGTTGATCATGTTTTGGTTATGACAGTTAATCCAGGTTTTGGTGGACAAGCTTATATACCAACAATGCTTAATAAAATCAGAGAAATAAGAAACTTTATTATCGAAAAAAACTTAAATGTCGACATTGAAGTTGATGGAGGGATAAAAGCAAATTGGACTATTTCACAATGTGCCGATGCTGGTGCTAATTGTTTTATTGCAGGTAGTGGAATGTTTGCTTACCCAACATTAAAAGAGGGTTGTGATGACTTGAGAAAAGTTGCACAAGAAGCACAAAAAGGAAATGTTCTTTCAGAACCTCAATAAATATTCTGCATGATTAACAAATTGCCCAAATATCCATCCATAACTGTGTAATCCTATTCCTAAGAAATTAACTCCTAAATAACAAACCAACACAACTAAAAAGCCTGTGGATGCTAATAATGCTGGTCTTCGTCCTTGCCAACCCTTGCTTATTCTCATATGCAGATAAGCGGCATAAAACAGCCATGAGATAAATGCCCATGTTTCTTTTGGATCCCAACTCCACCATGTACCCCAGGCCTCATTCGCCCAGACTGCACCTGAAATTAAACCGAGAGTCAAAAGCACAAAACCGATTAATATAGAACGATAACTTAATGTATCTAATTCTTCTGAATGAGAAAATTCGATAGGTTCAACTAAATCATTTACAGGAAAGTTATTAGAAATTTTAAACCCTCCAATACCTGTAGAACTACTTCTGATTTGAAGCGGCTTATTTTTATTAATGAACAGAACAGAAACTGAAAGTAAAGAACCTATTATTAATGCTGCATAACTAAGCATTACGACACTAACATGCATCACTAACCAACTAGATCTTAAAGCTGGAACCAAGTTGGATGATAATTTCAAATCGTCTGGCAACACAAAACAAGCAAAGGCCACAGTCAATAGCTCAATAGGTATGGCAATTGAGGGGATTATTGGAGATTGGTATTCCCTCTCAATCAATAGTTGTCCCATTGTGATCCCCCAAGCAAGGAAATAAAGAGATTCATACAAATTGCTAATAGGAAAGTGTCCAGAAATCGACCACCTAAAAAGTAATTGTAATGATATTAATAAATTCACCAAAACCGTAAGAAATCTTACAGTAAGGGAAGATTGTTTTTTGAATACTGCACCCAAAGATATTGGTAAGTTAATTAATAATAAATAAAAAACAAAAAGTCCTAAGACTGAAACTGGGTCATATATTAAATTTTTAAAAAAATTATCCAATAACATTTCTAAAATTTAAATCCAGATTTGAACTTTTAAAGACAAACAAATAATAATTTAAATCCTTCTTATGTGAGTAAATCTTTAATAATAAAGTTTTAATTTTTTTATTAAAAAAATATCAAAGTTTAAAACTATCCCCCAAATAATACTTCTTAACTATTGGATTATCTGCTAATTTGCTAGATGATCCGTAAGATAAAATTTTTCCTTCACTTAAAACATATGACTTGTTTGTAATTAAAAGAGTTTCCCTCACATTATGGTCTGTAATAAGAATCCCTACCCCGCTACTACTTAATTTAATAATTAGACTTTTTAAATCATTAACAGCTAGAGGATCAATTCCAGCGAAAGGTTCATCTAATAATAAATATTTAGGCCCTTTTCTACCGACTGAAAGTGCCCTAGCTATTTCACATCTTCTTCTTTCTCCTCCTGAAAGTTGATAACCATAATTATCTACAAAATTATTCAAATTAAATTCATTAATTAATTGTTCTCTTCTATTTCTTATCGCTGCACGACTATAAGATGAATTTTTCAAAGCTAAATCTATATTGTCCTTAACAGTGAGATCTCGAAATATACTCGCCTCCTGTGTTAGATAACCCAACCCAAGTCTTGATCTAATTGGAAGTGGAAGATTAGTTATATTTTTACCATCCATTAAAACTTCACCTTTATCAGGTTTTATATTTCCAACTGCAAGATTAAAAGTAGTAGTTTTTCCTGCACCATTAGGTCCCATTAAACCTACAACTTCTCCCGGATTTACAGTAATGGAAACATCATTTACAATTAATCTTCCCTTAATTGAAAGGGATACATTTTGAATTTTTAAATTCATCTTACTTGAAACGATAAGTTATCTTATTTTTTAATAAAAAATAATGAAATAGATAATAATAATTTAATTAAGGAGAAAGATATATTCATATTAGTCAAGAGGTTTCAAAAAAGGCTTATCGTTTTCATTTAAGGTCTCTTTATATTGTAATTTTCTCAATAAATCTTCCAAACATGTACAGAAAGATTCAAGATCAATTCCTAAATCAATCTTAGTTCTAGTTTTTATTCTCCCTAAACCCTCTCCTAGCAGGATAGTAGCACCATTCAGATTACCCTTACTTAAGTGAAACTGTGAGACGGATACTTGTAAAATTCCTTGAATGACTTGCCTTTCCTCTCCATCAACAGTATTCCAAATTTCCTCAAAAGCATCATGAGCCTCATACCATTGATGATTGTTAAAAAGATTTAAAGCCACAAAAAGGGAATCTTTAAAACTCGTTATACTCTCTTCATTCATGAGATTTATTATTAATTTTTTCTCTTTTTATTAATTTTCCTCATTCTTATTGAATCAGGTGTTACTTCCAGCATTTCATCTGGACCAATATATTCGAGCGCTCTTTCAAGAGTTATATCAACAGGTGACTGCAAAGTATCAAGTTCTTCCGCCCCTGCAGATCTCATATTAGTCAACTGCTTAGTTTTACATATATTTAACTCAAGATCTTGAGGTCTATTATTTTCTCCAATTATCATGCCCTTATACACTTTTACTCCAGGTTTAATAAAATAAACTCCCCTATCTTCAGCATTCTTTAATGCATAAAAAGTGGCCACACCTTCTTCAAAAGCAATAAGGACCCCATTTCTTCTGGTTTCAAAATCTCCTGTTTTAGGCTTATATTCATAAAAAGAATGACTCATTATACCTTCACCTCTAGTTATACGAACAAATTCACCACGAAATCCAATCAATCCTCTTGATGGCACGAGAAATTCTAATTGAGTTCTCCCATCTGAACTTGTTTGCATATTTTTCATCTCTGCCTTTCTCGATCCAAGCTTTTCGATACAAGAGCCAACAGAGACTTCAGGAACATCTAAAACCAAAGTCTCAATAGGCTCACATTCAACATTATCAATTTCTCTAAAAATTACTTGAGGTTGAGAGATTTGAAACTCAAATCCCTCTCTTCTCATTGTTTCAATCAAAATTCCCAAGTGCAATTCTCCTCTTCCTGAGACCGAAAACTTGTCAGGAGAATCAGTTTCTTCGACCCTCAAGGCAACGTTAGTTAAAAGTTCCCTCTCCAATCTATTTTTTAATTGTCTACTGGTAACAAATTTCCCCTCTTTACCAGCGAATGGAGAATCATTGACAACAAAAGTCATATTCAAGGTAGGTTCATCAACTTTGATTAATGGGAGAGGATGAGGAGAGTCGGGACATGCTATTGTCTCACCAATATTAACGTCATCGAAACCAGAAACTGCAACAATATCACCCGCGAATGCTTCATTTATATCAACTCTTTGTAATCCCTCAAATCCTAATAACTTACTAACCTTACCTTTAATAGTTTTTCCATTTTCTTTTATTAAACTAGCTTGTTGACCATTTTTTATAGTTCCATTATGAATTTTCCCAATTACAATCCTACCTAAGAAATCAGAATAGTCCAAAGTAGTTATTTGCAGCTGAAGAGGCTTGTTTGAGTCACCTATTGGAGGTGGAACATGTCTAACAATAGCTTCAAAAAGAGGCATCATATTGTCACTTTTTGATTCCATCTCTTCTTTTGCAAAACCAGATAGGCCGCTCCCAAAAAGATAAGGGAAATCACATTGATCATCATCAGCTCCTAATTCTAAAAACAGATCAAGGACCTTATCAATTGCTATTTCTGGTACTACTCTTGGTCTATCAATTTTATTTACAAAAACTATAGGTCTAAGTCCTTTTTCTAATGCTTTTTTTAAAACAAATCTTGTTTGAGGCATCGGCCCCTCATTTGCATCAACAATAAGCAAACACCCATCAACCATGCCCAAAACCCTCTCAACTTCTCCCCCAAAGTCTGCATGTCCAGGAGTATCAATAATATTAATTCTGGTGTCCTTATAGTTAACTGCAGTATTTTTGGAAAGTATTGTTATTCCCCTTTCTCTTTCAAGATCATTTGAATCCATTACGCATGTAGGAATAACTTCATTGTCTCTAAAAATCCCTGATTGAGACAACAACGCGTCCACAAGGGTTGTCTTTCCATGATCTACATGGGCAATAATTGCTACATTCCTAATTTCTTTTATAGAAGATGACATTTATAAAATTTATACAAAAAGTATGTTGACTTTAT
>QCLV01000020.1 GCA_003214295.1 Prochlorococcus sp. AG-418-F08 | reverse complement strand
ATCAAGAGAAGTATATTCCTTATAGGAATGACTCAGACCATCCCTGCTTGGGACAAAGATCATCACCATAGGACAAATCCTTCCTATTTCTTGTGAGTCATGACTTGCTTTGCTTGGTAAGATTCCAGTTTTAAATCCCAACTTTTCAGATTCATGAAATGAAGAGCTCACTAATTTAGGGAATGACTTAGTGGGAAGCACTTCAAATTGAGGTTCTATCTTTATCACGCATCCAGTAACTTCTTGAATTTCTGAACATAGATTCTCAATTCTTAAACTCATTTTCCCAATTACATCTTCATCCAAATCTCTCATATCTATCGTGAATACTGCCTCTCCTGGAATAACATTTGCCGCATTGGGATGTAATTTCAATTTACCAACTGTTGCGACTGCACTTTCAGAAGTGGTTTTAGCTATCTGTTCAATGCCAACAATAATTTTAGAGGCGGCCAAAAGTGCGTCATTTCTATTTGACATCGGTGTAGTTCCAGCATGATTTGCCTGACCTGTAACCTTAACGGTTATTCTTTTTTGACCAACTATTCCATTAACAATTCCGATATCCAAACCACCATCTTCAAGGACCTTTCCCTGTTCAACATGTAATTCAAGAAAAGCAAATATATCTTTTTTACGTCTTACCGCACTTTTAATGTCAAGCCAATTTCCACCAATTCGAGAAAGATTATCAATTATTGAACGGGAATTACTTGTAATAAAATCTTCTTCGTTTAAAGATAAATTTCCTGTAAAGCCCTTACAGCCAACCATTGTCGATTCTTCATCAGCAAAGACAATTATTTCAAAGGGTCTATTTAATTTAATATCATTTTCCTGAAGGAAAAAAGCAATTTCAATTCCTGCAATCACTCCTAAAGTACCGTCGTACTTACCTCCCTTTGGAACAGTGTCGAGATGAGATCCAGTAACAATAGGGGGCAAATTATTATGATGCCCATCTAATCTTGCAATAATATTTCCGGCAGTATCTATTCTTATTTTTAAACCTAAGTCCTTAAGAGTTTTTATAAAAAAATTTCTTGCATATATATCTTCATCAGAAAAACCTCTTCTTGAAACAGAACCATTCTCAGAAGCTCCGATTGAAGAAAAAGTATTTATCAAGTCTTGGATTCTCTCCCTATTTATTACCTGTGGCTCTAGGATATTTAACCCAGCGCTATAGCTCATAATTTTATTACTTAAACCTATTTAAGGTCTCTTATTTTTTAAATAAAACCTGTATTGGTTTACACCTTTTCAAAAATTAATTTAAGAAACGAATTCAAACTTTCCAGCCCAAATTATCAGCCATCTTTTGAGCCTTATCAGGGATATCCTCAATTATAAAAATCTTATATAAGATCTGAACGCTTAAAAGATGATTGATTATTGCATCTAATTGTACTTTTTCTGAGGCATCAAGCTCTGAACTAAAAAATTTATTAAGCAAATCATTTACTTCTGTTTCATCCAAGATTCCAAATTCTCTTATCCTCTCAGGACTTAAAAATTCATTCACAATTTCCTGCATAGAACTTAAATTATCTTTATCTGCATGGGAAGGGGGAGCCATGAAAGGGAATTTTTCACGTTTATATAATGATTCAGGCAGCAATCCTGACATGGCTTCTCTTAAAACATACTTCTCGACATTGTCTTTAATCCTTAATTCAGGGGGAACAGTAACGGCAGCTTCAGCTAGGTGATGATCTAAAAATGCAGGTCTGGCTTCCATTGAATTTGACATATCTACTCTATCTCCACCCCATGTAAGAATTTGGCCCTCAAGCATAGTCTTCATCCAAACGTACTGCGCCTGATCAATTGCGTATCTATCTTCTAACTGTTCAAGATCAAGTTCTCTAAAAATTGCCGCCCCGGGATCATAATTTTCCGTGATCTCTTTATATTTGCTTGAGACTAGACTTTTCGCGTAAGTTTCACATGCAAGCCAAGGTTGAAGGCAACTTGGCGTAAATCCTAAATATTTCTTGAAAGATTGATTACTTATCTCTTCATTAGCTAACATCGCACCCTTGAAAATATCATTCGAATTTTCCAGATTCTCTTTAAGATTCTCAGATTCTGAATTAGAAATTCCGACCCCATAGGTATACATATCTTTTCTAAAAGCGGGATAGCCACCAAATAATTCATCTGAACCCTCTCCTGTCATAACAACCTTATAATCAAGCTCATTAACTCTTTTACTCATAAGGTATTTGGCAATTGCAAGGGTATTATAGATAGATCTTTCAGTAAACCATAGAACCTTTTCAAAATTCCCATACAGATCATCTCCATTTATTTTTAAAATCTCATGATCTGCATTTGTGGCGACAGCCATCTCTTTTGCTATCGAAGTTTCATCATATCTTTCATCACTGAAACCAATCGTGAATGCCTTTACTGATTTTTGACTTATGGCAGAAGCCAATCCCAAAATTGAGCAACTATCAATTCCACCGGACAAATAACAGCCGACAGGAACATCAGCGACCATTCTTAATTCAACTGCTCTCAACAATTCTTTTCTAATATTTTCAATAAAATATTTTTCACTTTTATCTCTTTCATAAGTTTTTTTCTTAGGGAAATTTATATCCCAGAATTTTTCCTCTGTTATCTGAAATTTATTATTTACTCTTTTGACTTTAAGGATATATCCGGGTTTAACTTGTTTAACACCTGCGAATGCTGTAGAGCCAGGTACCATTACCTGCATCAATTGATGAACCAGTCCTTCACCCGTAAATTTTCTTTCAACTGATGGATGGGCGAATAATACTTTTAATTCAGAGCCAAATATTAAGGAATCATCGGTCTCAATCCAGTATTGAGGTTTAATCCCAAAACGATCTCTTACAAGATAAAGACAATCCTGTTCTGCATCAAACAATGAAAAGGCAAATTCTCCTCGCAAATAAGATAATGATTCATCAATGCCATATTTCTCATAAAGCCTAAGCAATATTTCCGAATCACTTTTTGAAGAAAAGCTTACGCCCTGTGCAACAAGATCAGCCCTGATTCTCTGAAAGTCATAAAATTCACCATTATGCGCCATCAGAATATGATTTTCGGCACCTCCGACAAAAGGCTGTCTGGCTCGATTTTCATTTAAATCTATTATTGATAATCTCGCATGACAGAATCCTACAGAAACATCATCTGATAATTTATATCCAAAACCGTCCGGTCCACGATGGCTTTGAATAGCCGCCATATTTACAAGAATCTGAGGGTCAACAGATTTATCTTTTGATTTATTAAAAACCCCGCCTATTCCGCACATCTAGTTAAACGACATCCATCACTCTTGTTGTTCTATCCATCAGACAGGTAAGTAATGCCATTCTTACAAATACCGCTCCTCTTGACTGAGCAAAATACCAATTTTTTGTGGTCTGATCCAGTGATGTTGACAATTCAGGTCCGCGAGCAAGTGGATGCAATATTATGGAATCTTTTTTAAATGACAACTCACTGTGCAATTTAAATGAACTTCCATGAACCTCATAATTTTCTCCCACCCATGCAATTGCATTTATATAGGTAACGTCTAGGGAAGGCAATACTTTTTGCATATCCGTCTCCAACTCAATCTTTAGATCAGATTCAATAAGTTGTTCCAGCTGGCCTTCATCAAATAGATCGTTCTGATCAATGGATTTGTCATCGTAAATGACAATAATTTTTTTTATGAAATAAGGAAACTTGCTGAATAATTTCAGAAGAGATCTGACTGTTCTCATACGTGATGGAACTCCAATGATACCAATGGTTATTTTTTCACTATCATCAATTGATTTGTTAACCAGATGCGGTCTCCATTTAAAAATCGTATAAAGATCAGACATAGCCTGAGTGGGATGTTCATCGATTCCGTTACCGGCATTGATTATTGGAATTCTCAATGATTTTGTCATTTCAAAGATCGCCTCATTGTCACTTTCTCTGAGGACAACGCAGTCACCGTAATTATTAAACATATGAGCAATATCCAGATGGGTTTCTCCCTTGGCAATTCCAGTGGAACTTTTATCGGTGATATTTATTGAATCCCCACCCAGCCTGTGCCATGCGCTGTCAAACGATAGCCTTGTTCTGGTGCTTGGTTCATAGAAGGCATTTATGAGTATCTTTCCCTTGAGGGGACTGTTATGGGAAATATATCTGTTTGGGTTACTTTCAAATTTTGCCGCCAGCCTGAAAAGTTGTAGAAGACAATCTTTACTGAAAGGGTCTATGGAAATAACATGCCTGTCCAATAACTCATATAGAAATTCCGCTCTTTCCTTTATTTCAGATAATAAATTCTGAGGATGAGTGGAGCCGTAAATATCAGGTCCTATTCTTGAAAAAGAATATGATTTTTCCTTATATATGGTTTTTACTGTATTTGATCCCAAAATATTAAAGTTCTAAAATTTGTGCCGATAACTACATTTTTATAAACAAAAATCAATAAAGACAAGTAATTTGAAAGAAAAATCTCAGAAAAAGTCTAATAATTATCAGTTTCTGTATAGGAGTAATACAAGAAATTATTAATTTAGCTTGGAAAATTATTTACCGTATAGAAAATTATTTTTATAAGATTTCTCTATAGAGATAAGATTTTAACCTCACGTGTAACCCACGTGTAACCAACTTTTTTAGACTATAACTAACTTTATACCCTATCGATCACTCCCAATCAATAAAACCATAGTAAAAAACCGCTTCACTTCTATTGGTATGATAGACATCTATAAAGTTGATATTTTCGCAACAAACTCGCAACAAACTTAAACCCATAATTCTTTATACTTTTGAAAGATACTTATTGATTCAATTGTATAGAAAGTGAAAAAATATTTTAATTACATAAACCATACTGAGCACTGAAAGTATCTCCCCCCTTTGATTTCTTATGCGTTGCAAAACTAACCCCAACTGAATCATTTGACTCAAGTAGCAGATTATCAAGAATAATAGTTGCTACTTTTGGGTATACACTCCCAAATTCATCAGTTACAGCAACTAAATGATTCCTTTTAAGATTAATAATTTTAAAATTAGTATTAATTTCATATTTTTTACCTTCCCAAAAATAAACGTTTTTCTTTTTTAAAGTTTTATTCACAATATCCACTTCTAAGTCCCAAGACATCCTGGTATTTTTCCATTTTTTTGTCTGGGTAAGATAAGACGTATCAACATTACACATTAATCTCAAATTTAAATCATTTGCGTAAGTTGGTGATAAATAGATACACAAAATAAACCCAAACAGGTTTTTTGATTTAGAGATGATTGGTAAAAGATATTTAAAACAAACCATGATTTATTCACATTAATTCTTATTATATTTAACTAATTAAATTTGATTTCTTCATAAAGAAGAGGAAAGTATTTTGCAACAAACTGGCAGCAAATATAAGAAATAAATCGTAGTTATATTGTCATTTTGTAATCATTCTAGTTAGGAAAACAAACTCGCAACAAACCGCAAGAATGAGGATATGACTACACTTTGCCCCTATGGTTTATTCCCACTCAATAGTTCCAGGAGGTTTGCTTGTAATATCGTATACAACTCTATTAACTGAAACTACTTCATTTACAATCCTATTTGAAATTCTCTCTAGAATCTCAAAAGGAATCTTTGACCAGTCTGCCGTCATACCATCTTCACTAGAAACACAACGTAAAACTATTGGCCATGCATAAGTTCTTTTATCACCCATAACTCCGACAGTTTTAACCGGTAACAATACAGCGAAAGCTTGCCATATCTCATTATAGAGACCTGCTTTTTTTATTTCGTCTCTAACTATCCAATCTGCATCTCTTAGACAATTGAGTTTTTCATTTGTCACTTCTCCCAAAATTCTTATCGCTAAGCCTGGCCCTGGAAATGGATGTCTTTTTATAATTTCATCCGGCAAACCTAAAGCACCACCTAATTTTCGGACCTCATCTTTAAAAAGTTTCCTTAATGGCTCAACTAATTTAAATTGCAAATCTTTTGGTAATCCGCCTACATTATGATGACTCTTTATTTTTACTGCTATTCTCTCACCTGTCTTAGGATCAATATTGGTGCCTGCACTTTCAATAACATCAGGATATAGAGTCCCTTGGGCTAAATACTGAAAAGGTCCTAATCTATTACTTTCCTCTTCAAATACTCTAATAAATTCTTCACCAATTATTTTCCTCTTTTGCTCTGGATCAGTAATCCCCTTTAATTTAGAAATGAACCTCTCTCTAGCATTAATATATTCAACCTTTATATGAAATTTCTTGTCAAAAAAATTCATTAAAAATTCAGGTTCACCTTTTCTCATGAAACCTTGATCTATAAACATGCATGTAAGCTGATTTCCAATCGCTTTATTAAGTAGAAAAGCAAGAGTTGAGGAATCAACTCCTCCTGACAAGGCAAGTAAAACTTTTTTATTACCGACTTGCTCTTTAATACTTGGTATTGTCTCGTCTAAAAAGGTTTCGGTTGTCCAATCAGCTGCACAGCTAGAAATTTTATAAACAAAATTTTTAATTACTTTCATTCCAAACTCTGAATGAATAACTTCAGGATGAAATTGTACTCCAAATAATTTCTTTCTATCGTCTGAAATTGCAGCATGAATTGTATTCTCGGTATGAGCAATTTTGTTAAATCCATCAGGCAAAGAATGAATTGAATCACCGTGGCTCATCCACATAATAGATTTATCTACTACATCAGAAAGAAGATCACATTCTAAATCTATAATTATTGGTGCTCTTCCATACTCAGCCTTTTTTGTTGCTGCAGTTACAGATCCGCCAAGTTCTTTAACCATTAATTGCATTCCATAGCATATGCCAAGAATAGGAATGCCTAAATCAAAAATTGTTTTGTCACATTTTGGAGCATTTTGGGCATACACAGAATTTGGGCCACCACTTAAAATTATCCCTTTAGGTTTAATATTTTGAATATCCTCAATTGAGATACAGTTACTTACTACAAGAGAAAAAACATTTGTTTCTCTTATTCTTCTTGCAATCAATTCAGAATATTGAGATCCAAAATCTAAAATTAATATCGAAGGATCTCGTTCTTTTTTTAAATTTTTTCTACTCATGTATAAAAGTTAGCTCAATTTATTTACAAAAGCATAATCCATCAAAATTAATCTCATTAAAAATAAGAAATATAATCTTTACCGTTAGTACCCGACCACCTTATTTTCCTTTTTCTATCAAAAAGAATTACTGCGATTTCCATATCTGTTTTTACATACCTTTTAATATATGAAGAAGAACGTTTTTCAATCAAATTTGCTAACTTTTGGAATAAGTTATTAGCTACAAGTTTATTAAACCTCTCCAGTATTAATAAGGCATCTTCAATATTATTTAAATTAGATAATTTAACTATTATTTCTAATGGTAATTTTTCTTTCACGGCTAGATACACAAGAATCTCGATTCTTCCATCAGCTAAATGATTATGTGTATGGAAAATACCGCCTGCTAATTTAATTAATTTTCCATGATAACCAAATAGAATTGCAGTCTTTACGTTTTTTATTGCAGCATCTACCAACAATGGTCCTATCCAGTTACCAACTTTTATAATTGGCAAATTTATATTATGTGTTTGTGCCAAATTTAAGCCATTTTCGCCAATAACAAAAACAACTTTCCCTTTAAAATCATTTTTAATTAACTTTGCTAAATTTGTTTTAGCGTCTTCTAATTGGTCAGGTGAAGCACTAGAGTAAGTTTCTGCAGAAGTTCCAATAATAGATAATCCATCGACAATACCAAATGACTTATTACTAGTTCTTTGGGCTAAAAACTCGCCATTTGGGAAAATAATTTCTAAATTTAAATAAAAGCCTTCTGGAATAATTTCCAATAAATTTTCATATAATAACTTTTTAGCAAAGTCAGAAATACATATTTCTGAGGTATTCTCGTAGATACCTACGCCAGATCCTGCAATAATATGTATCGGATTTTTTTGGACAAAATTATTCAATGAAATTGGCTCTAGTGAGGCTATTGTCCATATCTCTAAGTTTTGTGTAATGTCAAGATCTAAGCCAGACTTTGCAAAAGTTATTCCTAATGCATGCGAATCCGATTTAATTAGACCAACAGAATGAATCTCTATTTTTCTCTTATTTGTATCATCAGGAATTTTTATAAGTTCATAATTCTCAAATGGCAAACCTACTAGTTTTTTTAATGCTGACCTAGCAGCTCCAGCAACCCACAAAGGTAAAGAAAATCCTTTTTTCAAATCAAGTAATTGAAAAATATACAATGAGAACTAATCTAAGAATGACCTATTTCACAAAAAGTGGCCATACAACAAAAATTATCATTGATGATTCCTGGACCCACACCAGTTCCAGAAAAAGTTTTACAAGCATTAAGTAAGCATCCGATAGGTCATCGCAGTAAAGAATTTCAAGATCTCGTCGAAAGTACTACTAAAAATTTAAAGTGGCTCCATCAAACTGAAAATGATGTTCTAACAATTACTGGTAGCGGAACTGCCGCTATGGAAGCTGGAATAATAAATACCTTAAGTAAAGGAGATAAAGTAATTTGTGGAGAAAATGGAAAATTTGGAGAAAGATGGGTAAAAGTTGCTAAGGAATTTGGTTTAGAAGTAATAAAAATACAATCTGAATGGGGTACTCCACTTAATCCAGAAGAATTCAAAAAGGTATTAGAGGAAGATAAACAAAAAGAAATTAAGGCAGTTATATTAACTCATTCTGAAACCTCAACAGGAGTGATTAATGATCTAGAAACTATAACTTCATATATACGTGAACATAAGAAAGCACTATCTATAGTAGACTGCGTCACTAGTCTTGGCGCTTGCAATGTACCAGTAGATGAATGGCAGTTAGATATCGTTGCTTCAGGATCGCAAAAGGGATATATGATACCCCCGGGCCTTAGTTTTATAGCAATGAGCAAAAAAGCATGGGAAGCTACAGAAAAATCTAATTTGCCAAAATTTTATTTAAATTTAAAATCCTATAGAAAAAGTCTTTTAAGTAACAGTAATCCATATACTCCAGCCGTGAATTTAGTTTTTGCTTTAGATGAAGCTTTAAAAATGATGAGGGAAGAAGGCTTAGATAACATTTTCTTCAGACACAATAAACATAAATTAGCTATGAGCAATGCGGTAAAGGCTTTAAATCTAGAACTATTTGCTGATGAAAAATATTTAAGCCCTTCAATTACTGCAATAAAAACTGGAGATGTTGATGCTGAAGAATTCAGAAAAATAATAAAAAATAAGTTTGATATTTTACTTGCTGGTGGTCAAGATGACTTAAAAGGGAAAATATTTAGAGTAGGACACCTAGGTTATGTAAATGATAGAGATATTATTACAGTAGTTTCAGCTATCAGCAGCACACTTCTTGAGCTAAACAAAATTAAAGCTGAAAAAGCAGGTGAAGCATTAGTTATAGCGTCTAAATATCTTGAAGAACAGTTGGATTAAGTACCTGGCTCTTCAACATTTCCTCCTAATTCAACTATCTTTTTTCTGAGAACAATTGATTTTTTCTCATCGCCCTTCGTCTGAGCAATTGCGAGAGCAAACTCTAATTTTTCAAGCTGGTGACCACCCTCAAAAAAAGATAATTTTTTCTTTATGCGGTTTTTATTATCTTTGTATGAAATTTGTGAAGACATAAAAATTCATGCTTTAGTTAATATTATGCCAACAAAAGGGGACATTACGAGAGGAAACTAAAAATGTTATTTGACTATAAACTTAAACAAAAAAAAATTTTTCTAATATTATGTTCAAGCATCTTTCAAATTAATGCCTAACATAAATTTAATCTATTATCTTATTGCAGGAAGTATTTTTGGAGCTTTAGCTCTAAAAACAGGTATTCCTGCAGCGCCTCTTGCTGGTGCTTTAATAGGCGCAAGCATACTTAGCATCAGTGGCAAAGTCGACATAGCAGAGTGGCCAATAGGCACAAGAACAATTTTGGAAATCGGCATTGGAACAGTCATTGGTACATCATTAACAAAAGACTCATTAGTTGATATTCAAAATTTATGGAGGCCTGCCATTCTAATAACTTTTACTTTGGTTCTTACAGGATTAGCAATTGGATTATGGACAAGCAGACTACTGAATTTAGATGTAATAACAACAATCTTAGGAGCTGCACCAGGAGGCATTAGCGGAATGAGTTTAGTAGGGTCTGAATACGGAGTGGGAGCAGCAGTAGCAACTCTACACGCAGTAAGATTAGTTACTATTCTTCTAATTCTGCCTTTAGTTGTTAAATGCTTGAACTTATTTGGGTTAATAAAATCTTAAATATCTATAGACATATTTCTAAAAAAAGATATTTTTAAATAGGCTGTAAAAAGTAAATGAAAGGATTTAAAAAAAAATTAATTTGTTTATCCGTAGGAATACTATTTCCTCTTTCATTTCAAGCTTCAAAAGTTAATGCAGGTTCTTTTGGAGCAGAAATTTTCTGTACTATGAGAGATGGAGGAAATGACCATGAAAGTAGTTGGGATGCAGCATATACATATATAAAAAAACAAAAAGGTGGATTGTTCAAAGTCTCACCTAAACAAGCAGCAGCACAAATCACTGAATCAGTCATAAGAGATAGAGAAACCTTTGGCTATTGTGTCGAATATCTTGATAATCTTCATCCAAATAGAAAACTAATAAGAGACATACAAAAAGAAGAAGAACTAAGAGAAAAAAAGGCTCTAGAAAAAGCAGAAAATAGGAAAAGGTTAGAAAGAGAATTAGAAGAAAATAGCGAAGATTTCTCAGATGAAGCAATTGAAAGGTACAGTTACTGATAAAGCTTCAATTTTTTATTTTTGATTAGAAAAACATATAAATTTTATTTTGTATCTATTAACACTAAATTACTTATTACCTACGAATTCTGAAAAGTAAACATTGACTTTTTTTGTATTCAGGACATTATTTATTTAATTAAATAATCTGAATGCATATTAATGATGCGGTGTTTTTAGAGGATTTATGTCCTAAGTTCAGATTTAGACAATGGCGAAAGTCAATTCATAGATTTACAGGAAAAAGCTGTATATATTGCGGAAACCCATCTGAATCAATTGATCATGTTTTGCCGCGTAGCCAGGGTGGCCTAAGTACCACTGAAAACTGTGTACCTGCATGTCTTTCTTGCAATGGAGACAAATCAGATGAAAATGCTTTGTATTGGTATAGAAGACAAAAATTTTATGATCCAAGAAGAGCAATGGCGATAAGAGCTTGGTTAGAAGGAGATTTAAGATTAGCTATAAGATTGTTGCAATGGGCTAATCCTAATTTTAAGGATACTAATAATAATAATGAAAGGAAAAAATCTAATTATAAAGCTGCTTAGCTACCAAACGTTGCATGATTTTGTAGAATTATAACTCTCACATATGTTTGCCAATTGTCTTGGAGATTCTGGGAATATTAAAATTATCGAAAATGAAATGAGTAGGATAAATAGTTTTTGATAGAATTTAAAGTTAATTACACTGGTTTCTTTTTCTATCAGATAACTATAACTTTTGCTAACGCAAAAAGTTTTTGATTTTAAATCAGTTTTAACAGCTGTCTTCATCATTAATTAATACATATGTACTACTCTAGCGCCGTATGAAGCATTTTGCAAGTTCACTAAATAAGAAAAATAAATTTTTAATTTTAGGGTGTGGTTTTAGTGGTAGTTTTTTTGCAAAAACCATAAGAAAGTTAGGATATACTGCATTAACAAGTTCGAGATCTGAAAACAAAGATCCAAATAGTTTTGTTTTTAATAGTGACAAGGGTGTGATACCTGATAAAAAGACTTTTGATGGAGTTACTCATATCCTTAGCTGCATACCTCCTGACAAAAATGGAAAAGATCCAGTACTAGGAAGTCTTAAAAATAAGCTAAAAAGTTTATCCCTTGAATGGATTGGATATTTATCTACCACAGGAGTATATGGAAACACCAAAGGTGATTGGGTTTCTGAGAATGATCCACCTAAACCTTGTCAAAAAAGAAGTCATAAGAGATTAAATTGTGAAAAAGAATGGATCGAATCTGGCTTACCAGCGCAAATTTTTAGGTTACCCGGTATTTATGGACCGGGAAGATCTACTTTTGAAGCGATAAGAAATAAAAAAATTCGAGTTATCTCTAAAAAAAATCAGGTATTTTCAAGAATTCACGTTGCTGATATTTCAAATGCAATTATCTATTTATTACATAATAAAAATTCATTAAAATTTCACAAAATTATTAATATTGCAGATGATGAACCTTGTTCTCAGTTAGAAGTTATTCAATATTGCTACGACTTGCTTGGTTTAAGAATGCCAAAACCAATATTATTTGAGGATGCAAAAGAAGAATTATCACCTATCGCTCAATCTTTTTGGATGGAAAATAGAAGAGTTTCTAATAAACTTTTATGCGAAACACTCGGATATAAACTAATTTATAAAAACTATAAAATAGGCCTAAAAAATTGTTATTTGAATAGTTAAAAAAAATTTAAAACTTTTTATGAATTTTCAGAATACAAATAAAACATTGAAGCTAGTGTTAAGCGTCGGAGATGAGTCAGGAATTGGACCAGAAATAATCTTAAAAGCACTTTGCTCGCCTGAGATACCAGAAAATATCGACTTTATATTAGTTGGATCAAAGAAAAATCTACAGAATACATACAAACACCTTAGATCATTAGGGTTAGAAAACCTTGCAAATCCTAAAAATTTAAAGATACATGATCTCGAAATTTCCCCATCTAATAATGACCCTAAATCAAGTTATGGTAATTCAAGTTTCTATTATCTAACAAAAGCGATTGAAATTGTAAAACAATATCGTAATTCGGCACTTGTAACTGGACCAATTTGCAAAAAATCATGGGCATTAGCAGGTCATTACTTCTCTGGGCAAACTGAAGTATTAGCAAAATCGTGTGGAGTCAAAAATGTTGGAATGTTATTCACAGCAAAATCGCCAATTACAGGTTGGAGATTTAATACTTTATTAGCTACAACTCACATACCTCTTTGTGAGGTCCCCAAGCAATTAACTTCAGAATTAATCCACTCTAAATTAGATCTATTCAAAGATTTTTGTAATACCTATACTGATAAACCTACTTTAAAAATCGCGGGTTTAAACCCTCATGCTGGTGAAGAAGGGATTTTGGGTAATGAAGAAAAAGATTGGCTCAATGATGCATTAATTGCTTGGAATCAAAAAAATAGAGATGTTAAATTATTAGGCCCTTTATCACCAGATAGTTGCTGGAATTCTTCCGTAAAAGCATGGAATGAAAAAGATGCTGAAAAGCATGATGGCATTCTTGCTATGTATCATGATCAAGGTTTAATTCCAATGAAAGTTATAGCTTTTACTTACTCAGTTAATACCACAATAGGTTTACCTTTTATTAGAACATCTCCGGATCATGGAACTGGATTTGATATTGCTGGTAAAGGAATTGCTGAATCTCACAGCATGATTGAGGCTATAAAAGCTGCAATAGAATTGACCAATAAATCAAGACTGCTTTACACGCATTAAAACTTGGCCAAATTCAACTGGCGTACCATTTTCAACGAGAATCTCTACTATTTCAGCATTAAATTCAGATTCAATTTCATTCATTAACTTCATAGCTTCCAAAATACAAATAGTTTGACCAACTTTAATGTTATTTCCAATTTCTACGAATGGCTCCTCACCAGGCGCTGCAGCCCTATAAAAGGTACCAACCATAGGAGCAGTAATTTCAGTGAGCTCAGAACGTCCAGGAGGGGCTACTTGAGGCGCTTCAGGCTCACTAACTAATGAAACATTATCATTAATAGATTTTTGATTGGTAATGGTTTGCCTATCAAATGAAGTATTAGAAACTAAATTATTAAAACCTTGGTTTTGATCAAATAAATTCCTTTTTATTTCGAGTTTGAAATCTTCACCCTCTAGTAAGAATTCTTGAATATCGCTTGTAGAAATTTTTTCAATTAAGCGATTTAAATCTTCATGATCTAATTTCATAGCCATTAATTTTCACGTCCAAGATAACTGTCGTTACGAGTATCAACTCTAATCATTTCACCCACTGAAATAAATAAAGGAACCATAACTTGAGCACCTGTTTCTAGAATAGCTGGTTTTGTGCCCCCACTAGCAGTATCACCTTTAACTCCAGGATCAGTCTCAGTAACTTTTAAAGTAATAGATATTGGAAGTTCGACTTCTAGAACCTTACCATTATAAAAAATTACATTAACCTCCATTCCCTCTTTCAAATACTTTGCACCTTTACCGATTTGTTCAGAGGTGAGTCTTGTCTCTTCAAAACTTATCATGTCCATGAAAACATAATCACCAGACTCCACATAAGTATGCTGCAGGTTAGACTTCTCAAGGATAGCCTGCTGTACTGATTCTCCGGCTCGAAAAGTTTTTTCAACAACGTTGCCGCTTTGAACTGATTTTAATTTTGTTCGCACAAAAGCAGAACCCTTACCAGGCTTGACATGTAGAAATTCTACAACACGCCAAACTTGTCCATCTAATTCGATGGTAGTACCTGTGCGAAAATCGTTACTGGAAATCATTCCTGTATTACATCCCCAAGGATCATAAACCTGCAAGAGTGCTATGCAAAAATTCTTATCAAATCAGAACAAACTTTTCTTAATTCTATCGATTGCAATTTTACATGTTTTTATCTTAAAACCGATTCAAGTACTAGCTGATTTACCTACTGGAAATGCAGTGAAAGACCCTAGTGCAATCCTCAGAAACGCACTCCCTATCAAGCAAGTTGAGTTACAAGAACTTCAACACAAATTGGAAGAAACTAGTGACCTTGTAAGAGGAGGAAGATGGCCCGCTCTCACAAAAACTGTTACAAAATGTCAATCTTTACTAAAAAAATACCAGAGTAAAATTATTCAAGAATTACCAAACGATAAAAAGAAAATTGCTGAAAAAACATTTTTAGAGCTTAAAGAAAATTTTAATAATCTTCAAGATTACTCTAAATCAAAGGAAAAATACTCATTTATAGCGACCCGAAAAGATGCTCTAGATAAAATAGGTGGATTAGAAGAATATTTTCTACCAAATGAATTTCCATACTCTATTCCTCAGGAATTTGATAATTTACCGCGATTACTGGGCAGAGCAAAAGTCAACATAAAAACCTCCAAAGGAGATATGCAAGCAATTGTGGATGGATTTAATGCTCCACTTACAGCGGGAGCATTTATAGATTTATCTTCAAAAAACTTCTACAAAGATTTACCTATCAACAGAGCAGAAGAATTTTTTGTACTGCAAACAGGTGATCCAATTGGTGAAGATATTGGTTACATAGATCCTGAAACAAACGAAGAACGTCACGTTCCCTTAGAAATTAGAATTCCTGATGAACAAGATACTTTTTATAATCAAACTTTTGAAGATTTAGGTCTTTACACAGAGACGCCAACATTGCCTTTTGCAACACTTGGAACTCTAGGATGGTCCCATTCAAATACCGCAGTTGATGATGGCTCATCGCAATTTTTCTTTTTTTTATATGAAGCAGAATTAAATCCAGCAGGTCGCAATTTAATTGACGGGAGGAATGCTGCCTTTGGTTACGTTGTAGATGGATTTGATGTATTAGAAGAGCTTTCTAAAGATGACACAATTATTTCAATTGATGTTTTAGAAGGGATTGAAAACCTTAAATTAAATGCATAAAGAAATATTAGAAGATATAGGGGAAAAAGAATTAATAAAAAGGCTAGGGAAATTTATGCCTAAAAACCAAATTTCAGATGATTGCGCTTTAATCAAAACTAAAAATGAAAATTTACTTGTTAATACTGATTCTTTGGTAGAAAATGTTCATTTCAATGACATTACTATTTGTCCTGAGGACCTTGGGTGGAAAGCAGTTGTTAGCAACATCTCTGACTTATTATCCAGTGGAAGTAAGAAAACTATAGGTATTACAATAAGCCTAATTCTACCCGCTAGAACTGAGTGGATTTGGATTGAAGAGTTATATAGAGGAATAAATAAAGCTTTAAAAGAATATGGCGGTATAATTCTTGGAGGAGATTGCTCAAAAGGGAATCAAAAAGCCATATCAATTACTGCTTTTGGGATTCAAGGTGAACTTGAATTACGAAGAAACGCATGTAAACCTGGAGACGTCATCTTAACTACAGGGATTCATGGTCTTAGCAAACTAGGATTTTTAATTAAAAATAAAATTAATTTAGATAAAGATATTTCTCTTAATAAAAGATTAATCAGTAAATCCATTGAACATTTTTGTCGCCCTAAAGTTTACCCAAATTTTCTAAAAAATCTTATAAAAACTCGCTCCAATAAAAAAATCAAAATAATAGGATGTACTGATAGCAGTGATGGTCTATTTCAAGCTTTACAAGATTTAGCAAGTGCTAGCAAATGTAAAGCAATTATTAATTATGAAAAAATACCAAAAGATAAGTATTGGCCAAGAGGGGATAAATGGGACGAATATTATTTTTTTGGAGGTGAAGATTACGAATTAGTTTTCTCCTTGCCAAAAAAATGGGCAAATAATTTATCTAAACTTGATAAAGATATTAATGAGATTGGTTTTTTTGCTGATGGTGAACCATCAATAGAATTTAAAGATAGTAAAAAAAACAAATTATTAATTAACACGCCTTTTAAGCACTTTTAATTATTCCCAATTTTTTGCAACAATCTCTGCTAAATCTACAACTCTCTGACTATAACCCCACTCATTGTCATACCATGCAAGCACCTTTACAAGATTATCTCCGATACACATAGTAAGGTCGCTATCTACAATTGATGACTCATTAGTACCTGCATAATCGCTTGATACTAATGGTTCATCCCCATACTTAATAATGCCTTTCATCGAACTTAGAGATGCTTCCTTGAGAGCATTATTAACTTCTTCAGCTGTTACAGATTTAGAAGATTCAAAAACAAAATCTACGGCTGAAACGTTAGGAGTTGGAACTCTCATTGCAATTCCTGTTAGTTTACCTTTCATTTCTGGGTATACCAGAGCTACTGCTTTTGCAGCTCCTGTAGAAGTAGGGACGATGTTTGTAGCAGCGGCTCTAGCCCTTCTTAGATCTCTATGACTATTATCTAAAATTCTTTGATCGCCTGTATAACTATGAATTGTAGTCATCAAACCTTTGCTAATCCCAAAAGTTTGGTCTAAAACTTTAACGACTGGAGCTAAACAGTTGGTTGTACAACTAGCATTACTCAAAATATCATAATCTTTATGTTTATATTTATCAGCATTGACTCCAACTACATAAGTACCAACGCCATCACCTTTACCTGGAGCAGTTAAGATGACTTTTTTTGCTCCTACCTCCAAGTGTTTACTTGCACCTACGTCTGTATTAAATACTCCAGTAGATTCAATAACCAGATCTACACCCCAGTCTTTCCATGGGAGATTCATTGGATTTCTATCAGAGAAACATTTAATTGTCTTGTTATTAATTACAAAAGTATCATCAGTATATTGAATATCAACACCATCAAGTTGACCAAGAACTGAGTCATACTTTAAAAGATGAGCATTAGTCTTAGGATCTGAAGTAACATTAATTCCAACTACTTCTATATTGGTGTAAGCCCCTCTACTAAGCCAACAACGCATAAAGTTTCGACCAATTCTGCCAAAGCCGTTAATTGCAACACGCAAAGTCATAACTAATAATTTCTAAATGATTAACCTAAGTTGCTGATCATACTGAATTTTGTGCAATAACGTAAGGTTTTTTTAATTTATTAAGCAAATAAGTCTAGTTTTGTATTAATTCAAGAAAAAAAAACATTTTTTTTTAAGAAAAAATAGCAAAATTTTACCTAGAAGTTATTTTGATTTAAGTAAAAGATAAACATTGGATAAAAAATTACTACTGAAAAGTCATTTTCATTTTATTGGCATTGGAGGTATTGGGATGTCAGCATTAGCAATAGGTTTACTAAAAAAAGGTTGTTCAGTTTCAGGATCTGATTTAGTTAAAAACGATGAAACTAAAAAATTAGAGAAATTAGGGGCAGTAATCTTTACGTCTCAAATTCGACAAAATATTGAATTTGTTATTTCAGAATTTACCAACAAATTGATTAATTTTGTTGTAAGCTCTGCGATCAAGCCTGAAAATGAAGAGTTTTCGTACTGCAGAGAAAAAAATTTATCAATAAAACATCGCTCAGAGATACTTGCAATGCTAATGCGCACCTATACTGCATTGGCGGTAGCCGGCAGCCATGGAAAAACATCAACCAGTACATTTCTATCAACAATACTTGAATTATGTACACGTAATTCTTCTTCAATAACTGGAGGAATTATTCCTATTTACAATTCTAATTGTCATTTAGAAAATACAAAATACTTAGTAGCTGAAGTTGATGAATCTGATGGGACAATAAACAAATATAAGTCTGATATCGGAATAATCAATAACATTGATTTTGATCATTGCGATCACTTTTCTAATTTAAGTGAAGTCATATCTTCTTTTAAAAGTTTCGCTAAAAACTCTAAAAAATTACTACTTAATTTTGATTGTGCAACCACAAGAAATAATTTTTATTCTAATTGTAAGTGGTCAAACACTACGGCTAAAAACGTAGCTTTTGCAATAATTCCGACTGAAATTAATTCAAAGTATACAATTGGAAAATATTATGAAAATGGAAATTTTATTAGCAGTTTAAATATTCCAATCCCAGGATTACACAATCTATCTAATATCACAGCAGCAATAGCAGCTTCAAGAATGATAGGAGTAGATTTTATAGAAATTAAGAAAAATATAAAATACCTGAAACTCCCAAAAAAAAGGTTTGAATTCAGAGGGCAAATAGATGAAAGAAGTTTATATGATGATTATGCACATCACCCAAACGAAATAAAAGAAACGATTAAATTAGGAAGATTATTGATTCAGCAAAAACATAATAATGAATGTCAAAAAACTAGATTAATAGTTATGTTTCAACCTCATAGATACTCTCGAGTAAAGCAATTTACTAAAGAATTCGCTGAAGAATTATCAAAAGCAGATGTTATTTATTTAACAAGTATTTATGGAGCAGGAGAAGTAAACGAAGATCAAATTACTTCGAAAATTATCACTGATCTGATTTATAAAAAAAATAAAAATGTTAGTTACATAAATAATTATTATGAAGTTACAAAAAATTTTTTCGAATTAACTCAAAAAGGGGATTTAATTTTGAATATGGGAGCTGGTGATTGTCATAATCTCTGGTCAATTTTAAATGAAAAAAACAATTAAAATAGATAACTAATTTATGAATAAAAAAATTATTTCTGAAAACTGTAATTTAAGTAGTTATACAACTATAAAAGTGGGAGGAGTAGCTGAATATTTTGCTGAGCCAAAAAGTATTAAAGAATTTTCATATCTCATAAAATGGGCTAATTTAAACAAACACAGATGTCAAATAATTGGAGCAGGTTCAAATCTTTTAATAAATAATATTGACATAAAAGGCTTAGTTGTTTGTACAAAAAAATTGAAATCACTAAAGATAGAGCCATATTCAGGAATTGTTGAAGCGGAAGCAGGTGTAATGCTCCCAACATTATCCAATTCTCTTGCTAAGAATGGATTACAAGGAGGGGAATGGGCTGTCGGCATTCCAGGAACATTAGGAGGAGCAATTTATATGAATGCTGGCACAGCTAATTTATCGCTAGCAAAAAATCTTATTTCCGTAAAAGTTATTAATAATAAGACTCATGAAAAATTTGAAATTGAAAATAAAGATATCAATTTTGCGTATAGATTTAGTTCTTTTCAAAGAAATGATTTGACAATTATTAGTGCAAGATTACATTTTGAACCTAATGGAAATCTAGAACAATTAATTCAAACTACCAAAAATAACCTTAAATTAAAAACAGAAACACAACCATATCATCAACCAAGTTTTGGTAGTGTTTTTAAAAATCCCGAAAATTATTATGCAGCAAAATTAATTGAAGATTTGGGTTTAAAGGGATTCAAAATTGGCGGTGCTGAAATTTCTACAATGCATTCAAATTTTATAATTAACACTTCTTCAGCAAGTTCTAAAGACATTTATGAATTAATAACAGTAATTCAACAAAAAGTACTACAAAACAAAGGGATTTATTTGCAACCAGAAGTAAGAATGATTGGTTTTGACTATCCTAACTAAAGAAACGTTTTTACAAAATGGCGGGTTTTGGACTTCCTAACTTTGGACAACTTACAGAAGCTTTTAAAAAAGCTAAACAAATTCAGCAAGATGCTCAAAAATTACAAGATGAGCTTGAAAATATGGAGATTGAAGGCAAAAGTGATGATGAAATGATAAAAGTTTGGATAAGTGGAAACCAACTTCCTTTAAAGGTAGAAGTACAAGAAAATATCTTAAATGCAAATAAAGAACAAATAGAGCAAAATATCCTACAAGCTATTCAAAAAGCTCATGAATTATCAACTACAACTATGAAAGAAAGGATGAATGATTTGACTGGTGGATTAAATCTTAATCTTCCTGGTCTTGATAATAGTGACTCTTAGAAGACTCAATCATTTCTCTATAAAAAGAATATCTTTCGAAGGATTTATTTAAATTGCAGCCTTCATCCTTTAAATGTAAGCAGTTACGAAATTTACACTTAATTCCTTCGTCGATTACCTGTTTATATATTTCTGAATAAAGATTTGGTAACAATTTAATATCAATCTCTAGAGGTTGCATATTAAAACCAGGAGTATCCACAATGTAACTTTGATGCGATATAGAAAATAACTGAACATTTCTAGTAGTATTTTTTCCTCTCTTAATTTTATTGGAGACTGGAGCAGTACTATTTTGAAGACCTGGAATAATCATATTTAGCAAAGAAGTTTTGCCAACTCCTGATGGGCCCATAAAAATTGAACATTCTTTTTGCTTTAATTCAGCTAATAAATTTTTAAAGCAATCAGATTTATGTAAATTTAAAGTTATTACTTGGTAGCCCCATTTCTCAAATTTATCAAGTAAATATGATCTTCTTTTATCAGAAATTAAATCACACTTTGTCAAAACTAATGAGACTTCAACTCCCATTGATTCTGCTGATATCAAAAACCTATTAACTTGAGATAAATTTAACGCTGGTTCTTCAACAGAAAAAGTAATGTATATATTAGAAATATTTGCAACTGAAGGTCTAACTAATAAATTTTTTCTTTTTTTTAAACTCGTTATTACTGCGCGTTTACTTTTAAAATCAATTTTTTCAATCGCCACTTCATCTCCAACATAAATTAATTGATCCTTGAAATTTATAGATTTCTTAACCTTACATAAAAATGTCTCGCTATTTCCAGAGTTTTCTTGATTTTTTAAATCAACTAAAAAAAAATCATTAAATTTTTTCGTAACTAATCCTAAATATTTACTATTAGTTTTCATTAAATATTTTTATTTTTATAAATTTTTCATTTTTTTTGATTTGTTTAAACAAACATCCCATCTCTTTTAAGTTGCTTAATACCATTTCTTCTGGTTCACCTTTATCTAGTTCAACAATAAGTTGTTCGTTTTTAGATAACTTCTCCAATGCCAATTTAATTTTGACAACATTCAAAGGACATGGAATAGATTTAAGGTCCAAATGCTTCAAGGAAGTCATTAAGATTCTTTACCAAATAATTTACTAAAAAGTCCACTACTGGAATTAATATTTTTATCTGAATATTGAGAAGCTAAACCCTCTAAAAGCTCTCGTTCTTCGTCGGTTATACGAGTTGGTAATTTTACTTTTACTAAGACTTCATGATTTCCTCTGGCAACTGGATTACCAAGTCTAGGTACCCCTTTATTCTCAAGTGCAAGAGTTGTATTTGGCTGCGTACCACTTGGAATTTTTAAATTAACGTCTCCATCAACTGTAGTAATTTTAACAGTGTCACCTAAAATAGCTTGTAAATAACTCACTGCTATTTCTGAGTAAATAGTCACACCATCTCTTTTAAGTTTTGAATCATTCTTTACCTTAATAAATACGTAAAGATCTCCAGCTGGACCCCCCTTTAGACCAACATTTCCCTCTCCAGAAACTCTTAATTTAGTACCAGTATCAACGCCTGGAGGAATATTGATTCGTAATTTTTTTCTGACTTGCTTTAGACCCTTACCACTGCAACTTATACAAGGATCTGCGATTATTTGACCAGCTCCATTACATGAAGGACATTCAGCTACTTGTGTAAAATTACCAAATGGTGTTCTCGTAGCTCTTCTAACTTGTCCGCTTCCTCCACATGTTGTGCAATTTTTTGGACCTGTTCCTGGCTTAGCACCTGTGCCCCTACAAACTTCACATGTTTCAAGATGAGGAATTTTAATTTCTCTTTGTTGGCCAAATATTGCATCCTTAAAATCAACATTAAGGTCATACCTTAAATCATCTCCTTGTTGAGGACCCCTTCTTTGAGTTCTTCCTCCTTGTGGAGTTTGTCCACCAAAGCCATTAAAAAAAGTTTCAAATAAATCTGCAAAGCCACCCATATCACCCATATCAGGCATTCCCGCGGCACCTCCAAGACCCGCTTCTCCAAACTGATCATATCTAGCCCTAGTTTCAGGATCAGCTAATGCTTCATAAGCCTTGCCAATTTCTTTAAATTTATCTTCAGCACCAGGCTCTTTATTAACATCAGGATGATATTGTCTTGCTAATTTTCTATACGCCCTTTTAAGGGTATCCGCATCAGCATCTCTTGAAACTCCAAGTATTTGGTAAAAATCAGCCATTAGATAATGCTCAAGTAAAAATCTGGAATCTATATTTCTTCAGAAGTATTTTCCTCTGAAGCAATATCCCCTTCAACTTTATCCTTTTCTACTTCCTCTTGTGAATTTTGCTTACCAGGTCCCATAGATACTTTAACCAAAGCATGTCTCAAAACCTTACCTTCTAGATGGTACCCTCTCTGTAATTCTTCTATAATGTAATCTTCATTAAACTCTTCACTAGGCTCTCTTAATACAGCTTCATGTATATTTGGATCAAATTGCTGACCAACAACTCTCATAGGGGCAACCCCTTGTTGTTTTAAAACTTCTACTAATTGTTTATACAATCCTTGATAACTTCTATGAAGAGCTTGAGCTTCTTCATTTTCAGGTTTAAGTTGCTGTCGTGCTCTCTCAAAATTATCAACGATTGGGAGAATTGAAGTTAATGACTTAGAAACAAGTTGAATTTTTAAATCATCTTGATCTCTAGATTGCCTTTTTCTAAAATTATCAAAATCTGCTGAGATTCTTACATATTGATTTTTTAGTGTTTCATGTTCTTTTTCCAGCTGTTCTAACCTTGCATCATTATTTGAAATAGTATTTTTTAATTCTTCAGTATTTATTTCTTCTACTTTTTGAGTGGATGAATCATCATTTTCAAGTATTTGATCTTCGGGAGTTGAATTATCTTCAGGAAAATTAGCCTGATCAGAAACATCATTTTCTTTATTCTCAGTATTCTCTGATTGATTTTCAATCATTTTTCTAAAAATTTGTTAAAACCATTTTCTAATAAAGTGATGCACAAAACAAGTTGCGGAAGGCCGCACAAATTTTTTTACTCAGGAACAAACCTTAATGCTAATCCATTATTACAATATCTTTTACCAGTGGGCAGAGGACCATCATTAAAGACATGACCTTGATGCCCTCCACATCTAGAACAATGATATTCAGTTCTTGGAACAATTAACTTGAAATCAACCTTTGTTTCAACTGAACCTTGAATAGCATCCCAAAAACTTGGCCAGCCTGTGCCACTATCGAACTTCTTATCTGAGAGAAAAAGTGGCAAATCACATCCAGCGCAGTGAAACACTCCTTTTCTTTTCTCATTATTTAATTGGCTACTAAAAGCTCTTTCTGTGCCTTCTTCTCTCAAAATATAATAAGATTCTGGACTAAGCCTAGATTTCCATTCATCTTTTGATAAATTCCACTCCTCTTTAGAACCAAGAGAAGAAGCTAAAACTTGCATAGGCTTAAAGATTATTTTTAAAATTGACATGGTAGGAATTAAAATAAAAGTTCTCCTGGATAAAAATTGATTCATATATTCAAATCACATAAAAATTATGAGTTTCCTTCATACCAATTCTATTAAAAATATTCATAAATTAAGTATTGCTCCAATGATGGATTGTACTGATAAGCATTTCAGAATGATAATGAGACAAATAAGTGCGAAAGCTCTTCTATATACGGAAATGATTGTAGCCCAAAGTTTAGTTTATACAAATACAAAAGAAAAATTTTTAGATTTTAATAATGAAGAACACCCTATATCAATTCAGTTTGGTGGAGACGATCCTAAAGTTCTTAGAGTGGCGGCGCAAATGGCGCAAGATTGGGGTTATGACGAGATAAACTTTAATGTGGGTTGCCCAAGCCCAAGAGTCTGTTCAGGAAATTTTGGCGCTTCACTAATGAAAGATCCTGAAAAAGTAGCAAAGTGCGTAGAATCCTTAAAAAATAGCTGCAGTTTGCCTATCACAATTAAACACAGAATTGGTGTAGACGAGTATGACAGTTTCAGCAATTTGAATAATTTCGTAAGACATATTGCAAATGCAGGTGCAGACCGATTTACAGTTCATGCTAGGAAAGCAATATTAAAAGGTTTAAATCCAAAACAAAACAGGACAATACCTCCACTTAAATACGATGTAGTAAAAGAATTAAAGAGATTAAATCCCAATTTATTGATAGAAATCAACGGTGGTTTCTCTAATATCGATGAATCAATAGAGGCTTTAAATGATTTTGATGGCGTAATGATTGGACGAGCAGCATATAAGCATCCCTTAAGGTGGTCCGAAATTGATCAAAAGATATATGGACTCCATAAAAAATCCAAATCTGCTTCGAATATTATTTTCTCCTTAATTCCTTATATAGAAAAACATTTATCTAATGGAGGAAAATCTTGGGATATTTGTAAGCATCTTATAAATTTAGTTGAAGGTATTCCAAAGGCTAAAATTTGGAGAAATCACATTTCTGCTAAATCTATAAAAAAAGAATTAAATATTGATTATCTTCTTGAATTAACTTATCGACTTAAAGAAATAGGCTACTAATTCTCATTGTTTAAGGAATTGCCATCGCTGGAAACTCCTCTTTTTCTTCTAATTCTTCCACTTTCAAATTCAGAGTTTTCCGAAGAATTTACATAACTTCTATCTTCCCAACCTTCTGCCCCAGAGGGTTTATTGCTA
>QCLV01000019.1 GCA_003214295.1 Prochlorococcus sp. AG-418-F08 | reverse complement strand
TAATAAAAATTGCTTTTGATGGCACAACAAGTCGTATCGCTGGCATAACATTAAAAGAATTAACTAATGAAACACTTTCAATACATACGAAAGCCTATCCAGAGATCGATTTAAAGAAATTAGAATTTTTAGGATTTGTACAATTTAGAAATAATGGAGAATATCATTCCAATAACCCAGAGATGTCCAAAGTTTTACATTCAGCGGTAAAACAAGGGCCAGGATATGATCATTTTGAAACTTACAAAAAACTTATTAGTAATAGACCGACAACATCTCTTAGAGATTTACTAACAATTAATTCAACAAGAAAAAGTATTCCATTAGAGGAAGTTGAAAGTGTTGAATCAATTTGCAAAAGGTTCTGTACTGGAGGAATGAGTTTAGGTGCTTTATCCAGAGAAGCGCATGAAGTTTTAGCAGTCGCAATGAATAGAATTGGGGGGAAAAGTAATAGTGGAGAAGGGGGAGAAGATCCAGCTCGTTTTAATGTTTTAAATGATATCGATGAAAATACTCAATCAGCGACATTGCCATTTATTAAAGGCTTAGAGAATGGAGACACCGCATGTTCGGCTATTAAACAAATAGCATCAGGAAGATTTGGAGTTACACCTGAATATCTAAGAAGTGGTAAACAACTCGAAATTAAAATGGCTCAAGGTGCAAAACCCGGGGAGGGGGGACAATTACCTGGTCCAAAAGTTGATTCTTACATCGCAAAATTAAGAAATAGTAAACCTGGAGTAGCTTTAATATCTCCTCCCCCGCATCATGATATTTATTCAATTGAAGATTTAGCTCAACTTATCCACGACTTACACCAAGTTCATCCAAAAGCGAAAGTAAGCGTTAAACTTGTTTCTGAAATTGGTATAGGCACTATTGCTGCTGGAGTAAGCAAAGCTAATGCAGATGTAATTCAAATATCAGGCCATGACGGAGGTACAGGTGCTTCACCCCTGAGTTCTATTAAACATGCAGGTTTACCATGGGAACTAGGTGTCGCTGAGGTTCATAAATCTCTCTTGGAGAATAACTTACGGGAAAGAGTAATTTTGAGAACTGATGGAGGTCTTAAAACGGGCTGGGACGTAGTTATTGCAGCTTTGCTAGGTGCTGAAGAATACGGTTTTGGTTCTGTAGCGATGATTGCTGAAGGATGCATAATGGCTCGGGTTTGTCATACAAACAAGTGTCCTGTTGGAGTTGCCACTCAAAAAGAAGAATTAAGAAAAAGATTTAAAGGTATTCCAGAAAATGTTGTCAATTTTTTCTTGTATATTGCTGAAGAAGTAAGACAGATAATGAGTAGTATCGGTGTTTCTAATATGGAAGAACTGATTGGTAATCAAGTATTTCTTTCTGCAAGAAATATCGATCTTCCAAAAACTTCTAATATTGATCTCTCTTCTTTAGTAAATAAAAACTCAACCCCTGATAGATCATGGTTAAAACATTCAAAAACTGCCCATAGTAATGGTTCTGTATTAGAAGACGAGTTTTTGTCTAATACTGAATTTATAGATTCAATTAAAAATCACGCAATATTAACCAAAGAAATTGAGATAAAAAATACAGATAGAAGTGTTTGCGCGAAAATATCAGGCGAAATCGCAGAACTTCACGGCAACACTGGCTTCAATGGCGAACTCAACTTAAATTTCAAAGGATATGCAGGACAAAGCTTTGGTGCCTTTTTATTGAAGGGAATGAATGTTCAGTTAATCGGAGAAGCAAATGATTATGTTTGTAAAGGAATGAATGGAGGAATACTCACAATAATTCCACCAAAAATAGAAAAAACTTCATCCGAACAGGTAATTTTAGGAAACACCTGTCTTTATGGAGCAACAGGGGGGAAATTGTTTGCATTAGGAAAATCGGGAGAAAGATTTGCAGTAAGAAATAGTGGTGCTACAGCGGTAACAGAAGGAGCAGGTGATCATTGTTGTGAATACATGACTGGTGGGAAAGTAGTTATTCTAGGTTCCACAGGAAGGAATATTGGTGCGGGCATGACTGGTGGAATAGCTTTTATAATCGATGAGAAGAACGATTTAAGTAATAAAGTTAACAAGGAAATAGTAAGCATTCATAAAATAACTTCATCAAAGCAGGAAGTTATCTTATTGGAAATTATTAGAGAATATCGAGCAAAAACAAATAGCTTAAAGGCTGCCAAAATAATTGAAAATTGGTCTCATTTTAAGAGTACTTTCAAATTGATTGTTCCCCCAAGCGAAGAAGAGATGCTTGGTATAAAAAAAATGTAAATGCCTTTCTTTGTAAAAACTGAAATTATAAAAAAAGAATACTTAATTAATAATGATGTAAAACGAAAAATAATTAAAGAACATATTGATTGGGTAAAAAAATTAAAAAAAGAGGGAATTAATATAAAAAGTGGCTTTTTGGTAGATGAGTTAAATAGGCCAGGTGACGGCGGATTACTTATTCTTGAGATGAATAATTATAGAAATGCACTAACAATAATTAAGAATGATCCAATGATTAAAAATGATCTAGTGGAATGGAAATTAAATGAGTGGGTAGATCCAAATAAATGAATATAACTATCTTGGATACTTTTTCATAAGTTTTTGAATTTCTTCAGCATGGTAGCTACTACGAGTTAAAGGAGAACTAACTACTTGCATGAAGTTTAAATCATTTTCCCCGAACGCTTTAAAGTAGTTAAATTTTGAAGGACTTACAAATCTTTTAACAGGTAAATGATTAGGGCCAGGAGATAAATATTGACCAATAGTAACAATATCAACGAAATTACTTTTTAAATCCTTAAGCAGACTTAAGACCTCCTCGTCTTTTTCCCCTAAACCAAGCATAAAGCCTGACTTTGTATAAATTTTGGGGGAATAGTCTCTGGTTCTCTTGAGCAACTCAAGAGTTCTCACATATTTACCCTGAGGTCTTACTTTTTTATATAGCGAAGGCACAGTCTCAATATTATGATTTAAAACGTTTGGATTTGAATCAAGAACTTTTTCAAGAGCTTTCCAGTTGCCACAAAAATCAGGAATTAAAAGCTCAATAGTAGTTGCAGGAGATTTTTCTCTTATTTGATGAACACATTGAAAAAATTGAGATGCGCCACCATCCTCAAGATCGTCTCTATTAACTGATGTGATTACAACATGCTTAAGCTTCATTCTAAAAACAGCTTCTGCCAGACGATATGGTTCAGTTGGGTCTAAGTCTCTCTTAGATCTATCAAAATCAATATCGCAATATGGACATGCCCTAGTGCAACCAGGACCCATTATGAGGAAAGTTGCAGTTCCACTAGCAAAACATTCACCGATATTTGGACAGCTTGCTTCTTGACATACAGTATTGAGATTTAAATCATTTAATAAATTTGCAGTATTACCAATTCGCTCAACTTGTGGAGCTTTGACCCTTAACCATTCAGGTTTTGAAATTAAACTATTAGGATTATTAGTCACATTAAATGTTCTTGACCTGTAATTTTATTTTACTAAAAACAAGATGAATTAACTATTTATAATTTCTAAGACGAAGCTCATTCAACAGAAGTAAATAAATAAATGAATTAATTCAACTAATCCTTCTGCAATTTAGAAAATCTTAATTAAATTTATTCGTTACACAACGTTTTTGTTCTATTAACTAAAATTGAATCAGATTTAATAACGTTATTTTTAATATAGATATCAGAACATATAAATTTTATAAATAGACCATAAAAAAGAATTAAATTTGACTATTTTGTACTAAAAAGTGTTTTTTTATTAATTTATTGATACAGTAAAAAATATATGTAATAAAACATTGACTTTTAAATTTAAAAGAAAACGTCTTTTACTAACTGAAAAATATAAAAGCTCTAAAGCAATAGGTTATGCTAGAGCTACTAATAATGAATATGAATATTTAGAAGAGCAAATAAAAAGTTTAAAGGAGGAGGGTTGCAGTTTAGTGTTCTCTGAATTTATAAGTTTAGATGAAGAAATAAAACCCCAACTCAATCAAGCTATAAATTGCTTATCTAAAGGCGATCAATTAATGATAACTCAGCTTGATCGAGCATTTAAAAATAAAAAAGAATGTTTGAGGACAATAAATAAACTCATTAATAAGGATATTAAATTGCGAACTTTGACTGGTTTTTTTACTGCTAATGAATCCTCTAAATCAAATTCTTCAATTTTTAAAATTTTATATGAATTAGATAATTTAGAAGACAAAAGTTTATTTGAAAGAAAAAAAGAACAATTATTACGCAGAAAATTATCTGGAAATAATTTGGGAGGAAGGCCCAAAATAAGTCCTTTAAAAGAATCTTTAGTAATCAGATTGCGTAATGAGGGATATTCATATCGATCAATCAGATCACAAACGGGAATTGCATTGTCAACAATAAGAAGAGTGATTGTGGAAGGAGAATTAACATAAAATGAGGAAGAAAGAAATTGAAAATTTAATTAAAGAAAATTTAAAAGATACAGCACTGCGTATTTATGAATTAAATAATGATGATAAGAAAAGTTTGTTAGCAGAATATAGAGAATGGATTTTGGATGATTTAAATATTGAAGAAGTAATTATGTTACCTTATGAAGCCTATACTAATGAAATAGATTCTAATTACTTAGACGATTTACTTTAGTGCTCAATACCATAGCTATTATTAAATTCATATACTTCCTTGGCTATTAATGGTAAGAAAGAGGTATCTTTAGAATATTTTTCTCCATTACAAAAAACAACTAATAAAGTGTGTAGAGATTGATTATTGGTCCACCAAGCCGAATCATGTCTAACTTCAGACATTAAGCCTGCTTTACTCCAAAGATTAATACTTTCTGGTAATCCTTTACCCAAAAAACCATCTATTTGATTAAGAGAATCTTTTTTAAGCACATCTTTATTTAAATTTCTTTTTAAAAAACTTCGTAAATTTAAGTCATTTTTTTGATAATCAATATGAATCATAATTTCCTCCAAAACCCTTGCAGCTGAATCAGAATTCATAGCGTTTCTATTATTATTATCAGGTCCATAAAATTCTTTTTCACGACCAAATGGGCCATCATCCCAGGTCTTCTGACAGCAATTTATACCGCTCAATTCCTCCCATTTTAAATCATGTAGCCAATCGTTTATTATACTTCTTTGATATTTCCAATTTTCCCATGATTCTCCTTCAATACAAGGTCCACTTGTTGTTCCAGTAAGTAAATCAATTAGGAAGCTTGTTGCATTATTACTGGAGAAAGACAACATTTTACTTACTGCATCAATAAGTTCATCTGATAAAAATAAACTTCCTTTTTTTATCCAATAATATGCAGCAAGGCCATAAACCAACTTTACTATGCTGGCAGGGTAAACCATTTTCTTATTATTAATACCAGTTCCAAAACCTTTAAATACACTTTTATTTTCACTTTTATAATTAATCCAAGTTATCGCAATATCTTCTCTTGAAAAATCTTTATTATAAGAGCATGCTTTCCCTAAAATATTATTTAAGGCTTGACCCATCTCTTTACTAGAATAGTAAAAGGACATAATATGGAAATTTATAAAAATCCTATCTCACTATTTAAACAAACTAATTTTTCAAAAACTATTTGGTGGAAATTAAAAATTAATATTTCAGGATATCAAAATGAAACAGAAGATAAATTAGTGACTGAAATATTTAAAAATAGAATTTTTAGGCTACTTTATCCAAACATTTATCAACAAAACCATAATTTTTCAAGAATTCTAGTTCAACTATATGAAGATGGTTACGTCTGTTGGATAAATCTAGATGAATTAATTATTGAGAAATACGAATTAGAAAAAACTGAAAATTCAAAAAAAGAATACTTCTTTATAAGAGATAAAGTGAACTCAATTTTAAGATGGATCAAGGATCATTCTGAGTTAAAAAATGAATACCTGTGGGGAGGAACAGTAGGGCCCAACTTTGATTGTTCAGGGTTAATTCAGACTGCTTTTTTAAAGCATCATATTCAAATACCACGAGACTCTTATCAAATAAAAAGTTTTTGTAAACACCTTTTTTATTTCAAAGAATCATATGCAGCTCTACTACCAGGTGATCTTTTATTTTTTGGAAATGAAGAAAAATGTGATCATATTGGAATCTACAAAGGAGACGGATTGTATTACCATTGCTCTGGAAAGGATTTTGGAAGAAATGGAATAGGATTAGATACTCTAAAAGAGTCTAATGATAAAATCTCATTGCATTATAAATCCAAACTAATTTCTGCAGGAAGAGTAGTTAGAAATTATAGATGGGATAGAACTATACGTTAATAAGTAAAGCTCACCTTTTAATTTAAATATCGATTATTCTTTTATTTAGGAATATAGGATTAACCAGCAGTCCAAATATTTTTAATGATAGGCATTATAGTATCTAAGTGTAATGTCCCTACAAGTAGCCAAGCAAAAACAGCTCCGCCACAGCCTCCTAACCAAAATCCACTAGTAAAGTCAGCCCAACCAGCTCTTGTAAATAAGTCCTTTGGTGGATTGTTAACAGTCGCATCTGGAGGTTGAACATTAGGTGCTTTACCAGGTGCGTTATATAAAACGAAAAGTGCTGTCAAAATATGAACAGCTCCAATAGCAGCAAGAAGTCCAGCTGTTAGAGCAAATTCAGAATTTCTTAATGGGCCAGTCATAGTGAAAGGACCGTATAGAAGATATCCAAAAGCTGCTCCAGTTTCTAAACCTCTGAAATTAGGAGAAATACCTTCTCTGTAAAAAGGAAGATTATTTATAAGGGCTTTTGTAAAATAGCCACTATTGACTGGAGTAGCCAAGTTACCAACACATGGATCGGCAACTGTTTTTACTGCCCATTGTTCTGCAACACCAATATCATTTGGCTGCACAGAATTATCTATGTATTTCTCATCGAACTTAATTGAACTTGTTGATTCTGAGAATGATTTTTGAAAGTCGCTCATTTTTTTAATAATTTAGTGTTAAGTAATTTATTCAGTTGCTGTAATCAATCTTCCAATTAATACGATAAAAACAGCAGGCATTGCTATACCAATTAATGGAACAAAAATTGAGGGTAAGAGACTTGGTAAATCAGATGGCATAGTTCTTTAAACATCTTTAAACACTCTAATATTTATCTGCGAAATAGTGTTAATTTTATTACTGGATGATATAAAAATTATTAACTTTTTACATGTTAAAGTTTTTCGCAATTGTGTTTATTATTTTAATAGCAATTCTTATTCTAGTTTTAAGAAAAAAAAGCTTTAGAAAGTATATAAATAAAAGAAATTTATATTCTATTAAATTAAAAAAGAATAAAAAAAATAATAATAAATTTCTATCTAATAAAAATAGTTATTTATTCAATCCCGAAGAAAAAAAGTACTCAGTATTTTATAAAAATTCTCAAAGGAATAAAATGTTTAGTCTTTTTAAAGGTAATACAGATGATAAATTAAAAGCATTAAAAATTGCGGAAGAATTGGCTGATAAATCAACATTACCAATTTTACGAAAAGGCTTAAAAGATATTTCTCCTGAAGTTATTGAAATTTCAGCTTTATTAATAAGAAAATTCAAGTAAAAATTCAATCTTGATTGAAACTACTTATTGTCCTAATTCTATAAATTGGGCGACTTTGACTTTCGTGATATGTCCTAATTAAAAGCTCGCTCAATAATCCAAAGCTAAATAATTGAACTCCAGCAATTCCTAATATTAATGCAAACATTAGCAAAGGTCTATTTCCAATATCCTCACCAATTATTTTTAAAACTATCAAATAAGCACTCATTGCAAGGCTAGTAAAAATACTTATAATTCCAACAAAACCAAATCCATACATTGGTCTTGTTAAAAATTTAGTCATAAACCAAACAGTTAGTAAATCCATTAAAACTCTAAAAGTTCTATCGATTCCATATTTACTAGATCCATATTGCCTGCTTCTATGATTGACTTTGATTTCTTTGATTTTCGCACCTTCAATATTGGCTAAAATAGGCAGAAACCTATGAAGTTCACCATATAACTTAATATCATCTATTATTTCTTTCTTAAAAGCTTTTAATGAACATCCATAGTCATGCAACTTCAAACCTGTTACGTGAGCTATTAATTTATTAGCTATTTTTGATGGTATCTTTCTATTAATTAATTTATCTTTTCTATCAAACCTCCACCCACAAATTAAATCATAGCCATTGTTAATTTCAGAAATTAATTTAGGAATATCATTTGGATCATTCTGTAAATCACCATCCAAAGAAATGACAATATCGCCTTTAGAATTATCAAAGCCAGCAGCCATTGCTGCAGTTTGCCCATAATTTTTGCGAAGGGAAATTACTGACAATTCTTTAATTTTAAGAGTTAATTGTTCTAATACTTGATGGGTATTGTCTTGAGAACCATCATTTACAACAATCAATTCAAAATTAAATGTATGAAATGACATTACATTTATAACTTCATCCAATAAAAAACCAATACTTTCACTTTCGTTGTAGACAGGGATAATAATAGAAATTAATTGTTTTATATCTGACATTTATATTTGAGAATATTTATATAATTTTAACTTAATTTAGAACATTAAAATTAAACAAAAAAAAATCACCACATTTGTGGTGATTTAAATTATTTGAGGAAAATTTAACCAAACTTACCTGAAGTTGATGCAATTACAAACGCACCGAATGTAAGTATGTTTCCAATCGTGAAATGCGCTAGTCCAACTAATCTAGCTTGAACAATTGAAAGTGCAACTGGCTTATCTCTCCAACCAACAAGATTAGCTATTGGAGTGCGCTGATGTGCCCAAACTAATGTTTCAATTAATTCTTGCCAATATCCACGCCATGATATTAGGAACATGAAACCAGTAGCCCAAACTAAGTGACCGAATAGGAACATCCAAGCCCAAGGAGATAAAGAATTTACCCCAAATGGATTATATCCATTAATAAGTTGAGCAGAGTTCAACCAGAGATAGTCTCTGAACCAACCCATTAGATAAGTACCTGATTCATTAAATTGTGCTACATTACCTTGCCATATTGCTAAGTGTTTCCAATGCCAGTAGAAAGTGACCCATGCAAGTAAATTTAATGCCCAGAACATAGCTAGGTACATAGCGTCCCAAGATGAACTATCACAAGTACCTCCACGTCCTGGACCGTCACAAGGAAATGCATATCCTAAGTCTTTCTTGTCAGGAATTAATTTTGTTCCTCTAGCATCAAGTGCACCTTTAATAAGAATTAAAGCAGTTGTATGAAGACCTAGTGCGATTGCGTGGTGGACTAAGAAATCTGCAGGACCAATAGGTAAGAAAGCACTTAAAGCATCTTGTCTATTGATAAGATCCATCCAGTAATGATTACCTGGCAATGAATTAGCAGCGAGACTTGCTGAGCTTGTAGGATCAGATAACAAAGCATTAAAACCGTACATCATCTTACCTTGAGCAGCTTGAACAAATTGAGCAAATACTGGCTCAATTAGAATTTGCTTTTCAGGATTACCAAAAGCTACAACAACATCGTTGTGTACATAAATTCCTAAGGTATGGAATCCTAGCAACATTGTTACCCAGCTAAGGTGACTTATCAAAGCTTCCTTTGTCCCAAGAACTCTTGCCAATACATTATCTTTATTTAACTCGGGATCATAATCTCTTACAAAGAAAATGGCTCCATGTGCAAATGCGCCAACCATCAAGAACATTGCTATGTACTGATGATGGCTATATAAAGCTGATTGTGTAGTGTAGTCCCTAGCAATAAAAGCGTAAGAGGGAAGTGCACCCATATGTTGAGCTACAAGAGAAGTTGCTACGCCAAGTGATGCTAATGCCAGTCCAAGTTGGAAATGTAATGAATTATTTACAGTCTCGTATATTCCATCGTGGTTAATTCCGAAACTACCTTTGTGAGGATCATTAGGGTGTCTTGTATTATGAGCTTCTGTAATTTCTTTGAGGCTATGACCAATACCAAAAGTATTTCTATACATATGACCAGCGATTACAAAAACTGTTCCAATAGCAATATGGTGATGAGCGATGTCAGTTAGCCATAATGCTTCACTTTGAGGATGAAGACCTCCTAAGAAAGTAAAGATTGCTGTTCCAGCTCCCTCAGCTGTTCCAAATACTTGATCAAGTGAATCTGGATTTTGTGCATAAGCTCCCCAATTTAAAGTAAAGAAAGGGGCTAATCCCGCAGGGTGAGGAAGCACTGTTAACCAGTTATCCCAACCTACATGCTGCCCTCTTGATTCAGGTATAGCAACATGAACCAAATGTCCTGTCCAAGCGATACTACTAAAACCAAATAAAACAGCTAAATGATGATTTAATCTTGACTCTGCATTTTTAAACCAAGCTAGAGAGGGTCTGAATTTTGGCTGTAAGTGTAACCAACCTGCAAACAGAGTCCAACAAGCCAAAATACTCATGAATATTGAAGCTTGGAAGAGTTGCTCATTAGTTCTCATTCCAATTGTGTACCACCAATGGTAGAGACCTGAATAAGCTATGTTAACTGGACCACTAGCTCCAGCTTGTGTCATTGCTTCTGTGATACCAGATCCAAAATGAGGATCCCAAATAGCATGAGCAATAGGACGAACGTGGGTTGGATCAAGTACAAATTGCTCGAAGTTTCCTTGCCATGCAATATGAAATAAGTTACCAGCTACCCATAGAGCGATTATTGCTAAATGTCCGAAATGTGTAGAGAAAAGCTTCTGATAAAGCTTTTCTTCGGTCATACCATCATGACTTTCAAAGTCGTGTGCGGTAGCTATTCCGTACCATATTCGTCGTGTTGTAGGGTCCTGAGCTAGACCCTGGTTAAATGATGGAAATTTTGTTGCCATTGAATTAAAAAGGTGAAGTTCAGGTAATTAGCCCAGGCCGAAAAGGCGAGCGTGGAAGAAAGCCCATGTGGTAGCAATACCACCGACAAGGAAGTGTGTTACACCTACTGCTCTACCCTGAGTGATAGATAAAGCTCTTGGTTGAATGGTTGGAGCAACTTTAAGCTTGTTGTGTGCCCAAACAATTGATTCGAATAATTCCTGCCAATATCCGCGTCCACTAAAGAGGAACATTAAACTAAATGCCCATATGAAGTGAGCTCCTAAGAACATCAAACCGTACATGCTTATGGATTGACCATAACTTGTTAATACTTGAGAAGCTTGCGCCCAAAGGAAATCTCTTAACCAACCATTAATAGTAATAGAGCTTTGTGCGAAATTACCACCAGTTAGTCCCCAAACATCACTCTGCATTTTCCAAGAGAAGTGGAAAATAACTATTGATAGACAGTTATACATCCAGAATAGAGCCAAGAAAACATGATCCCAAGAAGAAACTTGACATGTACCACCTCTTCCAGGACCATCACAAGGGAATCTAAATCCTAAAGAAGCTTTGTCAGGGATCAACCTTGAACTTCTTGCATAAAGTACGCCTTTGAGAAGTATCAAAACAGTTACATGGATTTGGAAAGCATGAATATGGTGAATCATTAAATCAGCTGTTCCTAATGGAATTGGAGCTATAGCAACCTTTCCTCCAACTTCTACTAAACTTCCATTAAAAACTTCACTTAAAGCTTTGTGAGGTAATGCTTCTGCAGTACCTGCTAGAAGGGAAGTCCCAACAGCAGATGCTTGAATACTCTGTACCCATTGAGCAAAAATTGGCTGAAGTTGGATTGCGGAATCACTAAACATATCTTGAGGTCTACCCAAAGCTCTCATAGTATCGTTATGAATATAGAGTCCAAAACTATGGAACCCTAACCACATACATACCCAATTCAAGTGGCTGATTAAGGCATCTCTTGCTTTAAGAATTCTGTCTAATACATTATCAATATGCTTTGCTGGATCGTAATCTCTAACCATTGCAATTCCAGCATGTGCCCCTGCTCCTACTATGAATAATCCACCTATCCACATGTGATGAGTAAATAATCCAAGAACGGTCATGTAATCAGTAGCTATATATGGATATGGAGGCATCGCATACATATGATGAGAAACAAGTATACTTATTGATCCAAGCATTGCTAGGTTTACCGCAAGCTGGGCATGTCTACTTTCTGCCATGAACTCAAAAAGACCTTGATGACCTTTAGGAGCAGGAAATAATATTGGGTCTCCTTGCTGTGAATCTAATATTTCTTTCATACTATGACCGATACCGTAATTGGTTCTATACATATGACCACCAATAATTGCTATTACACCAAAAGCTAAATGATGATGTGAAACATCAGTCATCCATAAGCTTCCCGTCACAGGATTAAGTCCTCCTTTAAAAGTAAGGAAATCTGAAAAAGCTAACCAGTTTAAACTGAAGAAATTACCTGTACCACTTGCTAATCCTGGAAAAATTTGACCAATGATTTGTGGATCACAGAGTTGATGCGGCATAGGCATATCTGCAATAGTTGCTATTTCTTTACCATTAATTATTAGCGGATTACCTGCATCAATTGCATCTAAGAGTGCTGCAGTAGGAGCTCCAATATGAATACAATGGCCAGCCCATGCTAATGATCCAAGTCCTACTAAACCAGCTATATGGTGGTTAAGCATGGACTCAATATCTTGGAACCACTCCATTTTTGGAGCTGCTTTGTGATAATGAAAAATTCCAGCATGAAGCATAAGTGCAGCCATTACTACAGCACCAATAGCCAAAGCCATAAGTTCACTTTCATTGGTAATTCCCCATGCTCGCCACATGTGAAATATTCCTGAACTAATTTGAATTCCGTTGTAGTTAGCACCAAGATCAGCATTAAGCATTTCTTGTCCCACAATTGCCCAAACTTGCTGAGCTCCAGGTTTTACATGCGTTGGATCAGCTAACCAACCTGAATAATTAGAAAATCTTGCTCCATGGAAAAATGCAGCACTCATCCATATAAAAATGACTGCGAGATGTCCAAAATGAGCTGAAAAGATTTTTCTTGTTGCTTCTTCAGCATCGCCTGTATGCACATCGAAATCATGTGCGTCAGCATGCAAATTCCAGATCCAAGTTGTAGTTTTTGGACCTTTAGATAATTTACTTGACCAGAAACCTGGCTTATCTAATTTGGCAAAATCAATAGGTCTTGGGTCGGCCTTAACAGGATCCTCCAAAACTTTTTTGTTTTTTTCTCCACTTTCTGGTGGGCTGATGGTCATCTAGCACCTCGAAAATAATTGACATTAAAGCCGATTGATCGGATCTTGAACTTATTTTTAATGATAATGTTCAAGAAAACGAATCCCTCGGGACTTTAGATATTCGTTTCAAAAATAATAAGGCAAAGATTCTTTCGTTATGCATTAACGTAACAAATGTTCTAATGATTGTTACTATATGAATATTTTGTTAAATTCTAGTCTATGACATAATTATGGGTATTTTTACTCAAATTTTATGTAAATTTCTTAAATTTTTTTTTATATTTCAAATAAAATTTTTTAAATCAAGTGACAGGATATAATTTCAACGTAACTATCAATAGTTTCTGATTTGGAAGGAATTGCTATAGGTCTATCTAATAATTCAAAAGAAATTTTAAAAAGGCTTAAAAAAACCGAATTTGTAAAAGATATATATATTGCAGGTTCTTCAAAAGATGATGGAGAGGAAAATGAAATTGTTCAAATACAAAAACCTAGAGAAATCTTACTTAAAAAATGGACGGAAGTAAATTTAATAATTTTTATAGGCTCCATTGCTGCATCAATACGCATAATAAATTCTTTTTTAACCTCTAAAGATCAAGATCCTGGTGTAATAGTTATTGATAAGAAATGTTCCAAGATAGTTCCTTTAATTGGCTTACACCAGTCAAATACCCAAAATGTTGCATGTCAAATTGCCAATTTACTTGGTGGCGAGATAATAGAAACTAATAATTCCAATGATCAAAACTTCTTAAATCTTGATGCATTTGGAAATCAATGGGGTTGGGAAAGATCTGGCAACATAAAGGATTGGTCAAAACTAGTAATTAAACAAGCTAAAAACGAAGAAATATTTTGCAAACAATTATCTGGTAATAGCTTATGGAAAAATTCAGAATCAGGGGAGATTATCAATCAAATTAATGAAAAAGAAATTGAAAAACCAGATTTAACATTTCATGTAAGTATATTCGAAAATCATGCAACAACTTGGTACCCACCCGTATTATGGATTGGCATTGGATGTGAGAGAAATACAAGCAAAGAATTAATAGCAAATTCTTTAGCTAATTTATTGAAGTCGAGAAATATATCCAAGTATTCAATTGCGGGACTTGCAACGGTTGATATTAAAAAAGATGAGAAAGCAATTTTAGAACTTGCTGAAGAAAAAAACTTACCTATAAAGTTTTTTAGTAAAGAAGATCTTTCAACAATAATTGTTCCAAATCCATCAAATGTAGTTCAAAAGGAAATTGGCACACCTTCAGTTGCAGAAGCCTCTTGCTTACTAGCAGCAGGAGAAGAATCAAAATTATTAGAAGAAAAAAGAATTTTTAAAAATCAATCTGGAGCAGTAACTATCGCTGTAGCAGAATCAAAAAATCAATATGATCCAACCCATGGCGAAATACATATTATTGGAAGTGGGCCTGGTGATATCTCCTTCCTAACCAATAACGCAAAAAAAGCACTTTCAAGATGTACTGTTTGGATAGGATACAAAATGTATTTAGATTTAATTAAGCCCTTAAAAAGGAGTGACCAAGTTTTAATTGAAAGTAAACTTACTGAAGAAAAAGAAAGATGCAGTAAAACGATTAAATTAGCCGAGGAAGGAATAAAAGTGGCTTTAATTTCTTCAGGTGAATCTGGATTTTATGGCATGGCTGGTTTACTTTTAGAATTACTTCAAAAAATAAAAAAAGAATATAGACCTTATTTTGAAGTACACCCAGGTATAAGTAGTGTTCAATTAGCAGCTGCGATTAGTGGAGCACCTCTAATGAATGACTTTTGTTCAATAAGCTTAAGCGATAAATTAACCCCATGGTCTTTAATAGAAAAAAGAATTGAAGGAGCTCTTGTGGGTGACTTTGTAATAGCTTTATTTAATCCTCAATCCATTGAAAGAAATTGGCAACTAAAAAGTGTAATAAATATGTGTTTACAATCTAGGCATGGCGATACTCCAGTTTTAATAGCTAGACAAGTAGGAAGAGAAAATCAATCCAAAAAATTTTTTACTTTAAACACTATTCCTTTTAAAGAGATTGATATGTTATCAATTATTATTATTGGCAATTCTCAAACAACCTTAGTTGATGAAATATTTCTCACTCCCAGAGGATATTTGCAAAATTAAGTTTAGATAATCCATAATTTAATAATATAGAATGTTTTTCTTTGCTTTTTCTTTATAAGAATACTAATCTTTTATAATAAATGATTTAGAAAATTAATTGAAAAATATTGGTTTAATATTGTTTGACATAGATGGAGTAATCCGCAGCGTAGAAAATAGTTACAGACTGTCATTAAAAAAAACAGTTTACAAATTTTCTGGATGGGAGCCAAGTTATATAGATATTGATAATGCAAAAAATGAAGGAATCTGGAATAATGATTGGGATTTAAGTTTAGAACTAATAAAAAGATTTATAAAAAAAGAGAACTTAAACCTTAAAATTCCTCAAAGAAAGGAAATAGTAAAATGTTTTGAAGAGTTTTACTTTGGTGGAGATCCAAATAAAGATAGTAAATTTTGGTCTGGATACATAAAAAATGAGGAGTTATTAGTTGATAAAAAGTTTTTTGATTTAATTCAAAACAATGGAATAATCTGGGGTTTTGTTAGTGGTGCAGAGTCTGCTTCTGCAAAATTTGTTTTAGAAAAAAGACTTGGACTAAAATCACCACCATTAATATCTATGGGAGATGCCCCTGACAAGCCTAACCCTAAAGGTTTTATTAACTTATCAAAAAAGCTTATTGGAGATAAACTTGGCGAATCTAATATTCCAATTGCATATGTAGGAGATACTATTGCAGATATAAATACAGTTCTAAACGCTAGAAAGGAAATACCATCTCAGAAATTCATAAGTATCGGAATAGCTCCCCCTCATTTACATTTTAATTCTCGATTAAAAGAACGTAATTATTACGAAGCAAATCTAAAAAATGCAGGCGCTGACTTAATACTAAATTCTATTTATGATCTTAAAGATATTAATCTTGACTTGATTTAAAACAAATATTAATTAAAACATTTTTCTGAAAAAGTTTGGGAGAGGGAGGAATTAAATCAGTATGCTAATAGGTAAATATTTATAGTCCTAAAAGAACTTTTAAGAGAACTTTTTGTAATTATAAAATCCGCCAATCTTCATTCAAATTCCCAAATAAAATAGAGTGATTCTAAAGTATAAAATTTAAAAATAATGCTGCCAATTAGATTTTACACAATATAAATGATCTTCAAAATATTTTTTTTTAATTATTATTTTATTTATAAATGGTTGCTCTTGGAGCAGGTTCCAATTGACAATTTACAGGAGTTTCTTCCCATTCACCTAAAACAAGACCAGGTATTTTTGTTGTTCCAGTCAAATTAGACATATTTACTTGAATTACACTGCCTTTAACTCCATTAAAATAAGATTCGTATGTATAAATATTTTTTGAACTGTTGAAAAAGGATTTTAGATAAGATGAAGGCTTATTAACATGTCTAGCATTTATTAAAGCGTTACTTCTCTGATCATAATAATAAAACTCGCCATTATTCATATCCACATGAACAGCTCCCCCTCCTGAGCCATCTATAGAACTAAAACACCTTATTGCTTGAATATTTTTAGTACCTGGCATAGAAAAAATTTTTGTATTAAAACAAAGATTTGCTCCTAATAAAAATAAAAAAGATAATATTTTTTGGAATTTCATTTATTAATAACTGAATCTATATGATTTAAATTAAATCAATAGTATTACACTTTTCCTCATATTTTAATATTTGTAAAGTCTTTTAAAGTAATTATTTATTGATGATTACCGAGACATCTCAAATATAATATTTTAAAATTTAACTTAAAGTATTTTGATAACTTTTTTTGTAAAATCAATCTTCAATTAATGTTTCTAATAGATAAGCAAAAACTTTAATTATTAGAATTCTTTAAAAATTTCAAAATTATTTTTATTTAAGTGTTTTATATCGACTTTCAATAAATTTCCTTTTGATTAATAGTGCGGTGGTTCTGATTCTTCTAGAGGGAAATAGGAATCTTCATCATTACCTTTTTCTTTCTTTCTAAAATATTCTTCGGATGGATCTAATACATCATTATCATAATTGCGTTCTTTTTCCATTCTTTGATCATACCTTCAATTGCCCCTTATTTTAGATCGACTGTCAATTATCTATTTTTAGCCATGAAAGTTTTAAGAGATTAATTTATTCCATCTATTCTTAAGCATAGAAATCTAAGCAATTTCTTTATGAAATTAAAAAGGATTTCTAGGATTATCCCCCCACTTAATTTGGATTATCCCCCAATTTATCCCCAAATTAACTGAAACTTCGTGGTATCTTATGAATGATCCTGACTTCTCTAAAACCACCACATGGTAGTCATAGTATAGTATTTGGATGGTATATTATCTTCTCTAATTTCGATTAAGAACGGAGAGGGAGGGATTCGAACCCTCGACAAAAGTTACCTCCTGTAACTCCTTAGCAGGGAGCCGCTTTCAACCACTCAGCCACCTCTCCAGTTCTTATACATTATCAATTTTTTTGCAAACATTCAAAATTATTTATTTAATCGAAATGTCTAATCAACTTGAACTCTCGGCAATCTATTTTTAAAAGAACAAAGAATTTCCCAAGGAATTGTATCAGATTCCCTTGCCCAATCAATCGGAGAAATTGTTTTATCTCCTTCAGAACCTAGTAATACCATCGTGCAACCAACTTTAATTTCATCTGAAGCTGTAATATCCACCATCATTTGATCCATAGTTATCGATCCTACTTGGGGATAAAGTTTATTTTTAAAGATGGCTTTTATCTTACCTGAGAGATTTCTCGGGACTCCATCTGCATAACCAATACTTAATACAGCCAACTTAGTTTTTCTACTACTTACAAATTTTCCTCCATAACTTACTCTTACACCTTGATCAATAACTCTTATAAAAGCTACTTTTACCTTCAAAAATAAAGCTGGCTTGAGACATAAATTTTTATCTGTTTTTGCTAAGGGACTATATCCATACATAGAAAGTCCTACTCTTACCATATGAAAATGAAAATCTTTATTGAGAAGCATGCCTGCAGAATTGGCCAAATGAATCTTAATATTGTGATTGCTATCAACGTTAATTTTCTTTAATAATTTCTTAAACTTAAGTTTTTGTAACTGAGTAATACTTTTAGGATCTAATGAGTTATCTTCATCTGCAGATGATAAATGACTATATATTCCTTCTATTGAAATGTTGTCAAAAGATTTTATTTTTTCAAATTCTTGAATAAACTTATCAGATTCAAATCCTAATCTTGACATTCCAGTATCAACCTTAAGATGTAAAGAAAATTTCAAACCAAAATGCTTACCAATATTATTGCAAATTAAACACTCTCTTATACTACTGATAGTTGGCATAAGATCATTTTTGAAAGATATAATTAGATCCCTTTTAGTATAGAGATTACCGAGGATAAGAATTGGTTTTTTAACTCCATGAGAACGAAGCTTAATCCCCTCTTTTAATGTCGCCACTCCTAATTGAGAAGCTCCACCTTTAATAGCATATTCAGATACTACTTTTGCATCATGTCCATATCCATCAGCTTTAACAACTGCCATAAATTGACAATCTTTACTTAATTTTGATCTTAGCTTCCTTACGTTTGACTCTAGTGCTCTTCCTTTAACTTCAATCCATGCTCTTTGTTTTAGATCTATATCTTTTTCAAAAGTTGGATGTTTGTCAAAGTTTAATACCTGATTTGTTTGCCTAATTTGCATTAACTTTGCGCAATTATATGCGCTTATTGAAATATACAGTTAGCATGACATGTAAATTGTATTTTGACATGGGCCAGACTCTAGTTTTAAATGCATCGTACGAACCTTTAAACATTACTTCATGGCGAAGAGCTGTCATTTTGATGATTAAAGGTAAAGCAGAAAGCTTGGAGGAAGACAAATCATATTCAATACATTGTGGCAGAAAATTACCTACAGTTATAAGACTTCGTTACTATGTGAAAGTCCCTTTTAGAGAGGTTTCTTTAACAAGAAAGAATATTCTTTTAAGAGATAATAATGCTTGCCAGTACTGTAACTATAGGGGTAGTGACCTATCAATAGATCATGTTTTACCGAGAAGTAGAGGTGGAACAGATAAATGGGAAAATGTTACTACAGCATGTCTCAGATGCAATGTACAAAAAGGTAACCGTACCCCAGAAGAGGCAAATATGCCTTTAAAACGCAAGCCTTATCGTCCACTTAGTAATCTAAATTTTGAGGCCACAAGACAAATTGATGCTGGCAGACATAAAGAATGGAGCAAATATGTAATTGGAGTTGCAATTTGATAAAAATAAAATCTTAATTTTCTTCGTTATTGAAATCTTCCATCATTCTTTTTTGTTCTTGGGCTATGCACGCATCAATTACTTCATCCAATTGACCAGCGAGAATTGGTTCGAGTGAAAAATTTGAGCCCAATCTATGATCAGTTGTCCTATTGTCTTTAAAGTTATATGTTCTAATTTTTTCACTCCTATCACCTGTCCCAACCTGCGAAAGCCTTTGTGATCTCTCTTTTGCGTTAGCTTCTTTTAATTGGATTTCATATAATTTGGCTCTCAAAATTTCCATTGCTCTTTCACGATTTTGCAATTGTGATCTCTCTTGAGTACAAAAAACTCTTATTCCGGTGGGCTTATGGAGAAGATCAATAGCAGTCTCTACCTTATTCACATTCTGCCCACCCGCACCGCCGGATCTTGCTGTACCAACCTCTATATCAGTTGGATCAATCTTAACCTCAACAGGATCAGCCTCGGGCATAACTGCAACTGTAGCCGTAGAAGTATGAACTCTACCTTGGGATTCAGTAGCTGGGACTCTTTGAACTCTATGAACACCAGCTTCAAATTTAAGTTGACTATATACAGAATCTCCCTTGACAGATATAACTAACTCTTTGAATCCGCCCATATCTGACTCAGAAGCACTCACAGATTTAACGGACCATCCAATTTTTTGTCCATATCTTTCATACATTCTTGCTAGATCACCCGCCCATATACAAGCCTCATTCCCTCCAGCACCAGCTCTAATTTCTAACATTACACTTCTTTCATCTCTGGGATCTTTTGGTAATAAAGCGATAGTAGTTTTTTGAATAAGTCTGTTCTTACATTCCTCAAGGTTCGTAATCTCTTCATTGATTAAAGCTTCCATCTCTTTATCATTTCTATTTTCTTTAAGTAAATTTTTTGAATCTTCAATTTCCTTATCAGTATCAAGTAATTTATTAAAATCAATAAACAAAGGCTCCAATTTTGACCTTTCTCTCGCTATGGATTCTAATTTTTTAGGATCATTAGCTATATCTGGATCTGCAAGCTGTACTTCCAAATTTTCAAAACTTTCTGCAGCAGTTTTCAACCTTGCAATTAATGTTGAGTATTCCAATTAAAATTTTGCTTAATTTTTAAAAATTCTATTTTTTAGAATCTTTTTCTTCTTTTTGATCTTTTGATGTAGATGAATCTGAATTGGTTGAACCCATTCCATATTTTTTCATAAACCTATCAACCCTACCTTCCGTATCAAGAATTTTCTGAGTTCCAGTGAAGAATGGATGATTACCACTCCAAACATCAACATGTAATTCAGGCTGTGTTGAGCCTGTCGTCATTACAACTTCTCCATTACAAATAACTTTTGCATCTGGATACCATTTTGGGTGAATTTCTGATTTTGGCATGATTTAAATTCCTTTAACGTTTAGAGAATTGAGGAGCTTTTCTTGCTTTCTTAAGACCATATTTTCTTCTTTCCTTAGCTCTAGAGTCTCTACTGAGGTGCCCTTCGGTTTTTAGCGGTTTCCTATTGTCAGGAGATAATTCGCAAAGTGCTCTAGCTGCTCCTTGCTTGATAGCGTCTGCTTGACCTGTCAATCCACCGCCAAAAACATTTACAAAAATATCATAAGAATTTTCAAGGCCTAATGTTTGCAAAGGTGCTTTTATTGAATTTAAATGCTGAGGATTAAAGTTCAAGTAATCATCTCCAGAACGACCATTAATTTTTATTAGTCCATTCCCTGGAATTAAACGAACTCTAGCTACAGAAGTTTTTCTTCTTCCAGTTCCCCAATACACAGCTTTGTTTTTTATTTGACTATTCATTTTGATAAATTAACTATTTAATAATACAGGATTCTGGGCAGCATGAGGATGATCAGCACCTTTATAAACTTTAAGTTTTTTAAATTGCTGTCTTCCTAAAGAGTTATGAGGGAGCATACCCTTTACAGCTTGTTCGATGATTCTTTCAGGAATTCTTTCTTGCAGAGACTCAAATTTTTCAATTTTCATTCCTCCTGGTCTACCAGAATGTCTTCTATACAACTTTTGCGATGCTTTTTTACCTGTCACCTCTACTTTCTCGGCATTTACTACAATGACAAAATCTCCAGTATCTAGATGAGGAGTAAATGTTGGTTTATTCTTACCTCTAAGTACGGTCGCAATTTCCGTCGCAAGTCTCCCAAGTGTCTTATCTTTTGCGTCAACTAAAAACCAATTTCTTTTAATGGTTTCTAAAGATGGAGTAATTGTCTTATTCATTTACCAAATTTATGAAAATAAATTTAAAGTTAGTTCTAAATTCTACCTTATGGGATGAATAATAAACAACATCTTGAAATGATTTTCTCAAAAAAATTTGATTAATTAAATATTTTTTAAGAAAAGCCCTTAATTAAAAATACAGGGAAAAAATCTTTGTTATTGATTTTTTTAAAAACATTTTCTTCATAAACAGCATTTACAAAACATAACCCTCTAGCTGGAGCAGATTCTTTAACATCATTTTTCTTTTTGTTTACCCATCTATCTGTAAAAGTTTCTAGCGATATTTTTTTTTCTCCAACAAGAACTAGCTGTCCAACAATTAAACGGACCATTCCATATAGAAAACCAGTAGCTTTAATATCAACTAAAATCAAATCTTCTACTCTCTTAATATCTATATTTTTTATTTTTGTAATAGAGTTTTTCCTGTTACTTCCACTTTTCTGAAAAGCAAAAAAATCATGCTCTCCTTCCATTGCCTTGGACGCGTTAAACATTAAAACTTCATCTAATACTTTTTGATATCTATGCCATGACCAATTATTGATAAATAAGTTAGGAAATTTACTGTTATTGATGACATATCGATAATGTCTATACATTGCTGAATAGCAGGCATGCCAACTATTTTTAACCTCAACTGATTCCAAGATCCTAATTGATGAGGGTAAAATAATATTTAAGATATTAGAATAACTATCTCCTGGAATAACACATTCAATATCAAAGTGTACTACTTGACCTGATGCATGAACTCCAGCATCGGTCCTTCCTGCTGCAAAAGTCTTTACTGTATGATTTGTAATCTTAAAGAGAGCTCTGTCTAGAATTTCTTGAACTGTAGTTGCATTTTTTTGTTTTTGCCAACCTGCATAGTGTGATCCGTCATATTGGACTAGTAAAGCTACCCTTTTCAAAAGTTATTTTCTAGTAAAAGCTCCTTTATTAGCTAACTTAAACAAGCTCTATTATGGCCATTTGAGCGTTATCACCTTTTCTAGATACGGTTCTGACTATTCTTGTATAACCACCTTCTCTATCTCCATATCTTTCCTTTGCTTTTTCAAATAATGAATGCACTAATTTCTTATCATAAATATATCCAATAGCCCTTCTCCTAGATGCCAAACTTCCCTCTTTAGCGAGTGAAATCATTCTTTCTGCCTCATTTCTTAAAGCTTTTGCCCTAGCTTTTGTTGTCGTTACTCTGCCTTCCCTAATTAATTGTGTAGTTAAACCTCTTAAGAGTGCTTTCCTCTGGTCAGCAGGTTTACTTAATAATGGAATTCTAAGTTGATGTCTCATAATCTTAAAAAATGTTAAACAGAAGTTCTACTTTGTGGAATAGAAATACCGATGCGCTCGAGAGCCTCAATAACCTCATCAGCAGATTTAGAGCCAAAGTTCTTAATTTCAAGAAGATCTTCATAGCTGAAGCCCATTAAATCCGAAACTGAGTTTACTTGCGCCCTTTTCAAACAATTATATGCTCTAACGGACAAGTTTAGTTCTTCAAGAGGAATTTGAGCTTCAGGAGATGGTTCAGGTTCTTCAGGAATTTCCTCAACCATCGTAACAGTAGCAAGAGGTTGAAAGAGTTCTATTAATTGATTTGCAGCTTCAGCAATAGCATCGTCAGGACTTGTTGAGCCATCTGTTACTACTTCCATTTTTAATCTTTCTCTTCCCGTTCCTCCTTCTGCTACAGCAGTTTCATCAATCGTAAAATTCACTCTCTTAACTGGCATAAATACAGCATCTATTTGAAGTAAATCTATAGCACTTGTCTCTTCATTCTTACGGTCGACAGGTCTATATCCAACACCTCTTTCAACATGGATTTCCAACTCTAAGTTATGACCGTCCTGAATAGTCGCGATCGGTTTGTCGCCATCAACAATTTCAACTTGAGAGGAGAATTGAATATCATTCGCCTTCACCTCCATTGGACCACTCGCTACTAACCTACCAATTTCGAGCTCTGGATTAGAACTATTTATTGATAGTTGCTTGCAATTGAGAAGAATATCTAAAACGTCTTCCCTAACTCCAGGAATAGTGGCATATTCATGATTAATTCCTGCTATTCTTACTGCAGTCACTGCACTCCCTTCAAGTCCGCCCATGAGGACTCTTCTAAGAGAGTTACCCAAAGTTGTAGCTTGTCCCCTTTCTAAAGGGCCAATTAAAAAAGTTCCTGTTTGGGAGCGATCATCTGCTATTTGATGGTCGATTCTGTCAATCTGGTATTGCAACACGGAAAATAATGAGGTTGAAAGTTTTTTTTTGGGGGGGTTTGAGAATGGTTAAGACCTAGACGCGTCTCCGTTTAGGTCTCCTACATCCATTATGAGGTAATGGAGTTACATCTCTTATTAGAGTTATTTCTAATCCGGCCACTTGTAAAGCTCTTATGGCCGTTTCCCTACCTGCGCCAGGTCCTCTAACAAGTACTTCTATTTGTCTCATACCTTGATCAAGAGCTCTTCTAGCTGCAGCTTCAGCAGCTGTTTGAGCAGCGAATGGAGTACCTTTACGAGCACCTTTAAATCCACTTGCGCCTGCAGAAGACCATGAAATAACCTGACCGGAGGTATCAGTAATTGAGACAATAGTATTATTAAATGTGCTTTGGATATGTACCACACCATTAGGTACATTACGTTTGGATTTCTTTGAACCTGTTTTTTTTACTGTAGCTGCCATGATGTTTTAATTTAATACTTAAATTTGTAAATTGATTTAGTTAGTTATTTTTTTCTTCCAGCAACTGTTTTCCTGGAACCCCGTCTTGTTCTTGCATTAGTTCTAGTTCTTTGACCTCTTACTGGAAGACTCATTCTATGTCTTCTTCCTCTTACACACCCTATATCTTGCAGACGTTTTAAAGCCATTCCCTCTTTTCTTCTCAAATCTCCTTCTAAAGTGAATTCTTCTGTGGCACCTCTAAGTTTTTGTACATCAGAATCTGAAAGGTTTTTGACACGAGTATCTGGGTTTACACCCGTATTAGCAAGAATTAGCTTTGATCTCGTTAAACCAATTCCGTAGACGTATGTAAGTGCGATTTCAACTCGCTTTTCGCGAGGTATGTCAATTCCTGCAATCCTGGCCACGTGTTTTGAATAAGTAAAAGTTTGAATTTAAGGGTTGAAATTTAACCCTGACGCTGTTTATTGCGAGGTCTTTTCTTGTTAATAACATAGATTTTACCTCTTCTCCTTACGATCTGATCGTCAGGACTAATTTTTTTGACTGAAGATCTGACCTTCATAGGGGTTTAACAAATAAAACGTTAATATTATATTCTACATCATCATCAAGCCATTTTTTGTTTGATATCAGAGGAAATAGTTTTTAAATCTCTATCAGCATCAATATATTCTAACAATGAAAGATCTTTAAAATATTGAATCAATGGTTCTGTAGTTTTTTTATAAATTTCAACTCTAGTTCTAATTGTCTCTTCCGTATCATCTTTTCTTCCTCTTAAAAGCAAACGCTTTATTAGTACGTCTTCTGGAATATCCAAATAAAACACCACTTCCAAAGGTTGATTTATTTCATTTAAGACATCATTCAATGAATTTGCTTGAGATAAATTTCTTGGGTAACCATCTAGAATCCAACCTTTATTATCCTTCACTAAATTTTGTCTTACTAT
>QCLV01000018.1 GCA_003214295.1 Prochlorococcus sp. AG-418-F08 | reverse complement strand
CATAGATATCGATTAACTCATCTCTCGATATAATGTTCGATTTTTTTATTGCTGATCCTTGGTTTCTGAAAATCATTAAAAATTAGCAAATCCTTTTTGTTGAAGCTCAGAGAGTTGAAAATATAAGCCCTTTCTTAATCTCAATTCATTATGTGTTCCCTCCTCAACTAATGATCCCCCTTTTAAAACTAAAATCTTATCAGAATTTTCAATAGTTGCTAATCTGTGAGCTATTACTAATGCTGTTCTTTTTGAAAGAATTCGCTCAAGATCTTTTTGCAGAGTAGCTTCCGTTGAAGGATCCATAAAAGCTGTGGCTTCGTCCATTATTAAAACAACAGGATTTCTAATCGCCACACGAGCTACTGAAAGAAGTTGTCTCTCGCCAGAAGATAGATTCCCCCCTCTTTCTCTCAGTAAGGTATCCAAACCTTCTGGTAATTTTTCTAACAGATTATCTAATCCTAATTCTTTACAAAGATTTTTTAATTCAATATTGTCTATATTGGCATTTAATTTTAAATTATCAGCAACATTTCCACTAAAGATAAATGTATCTTGTAATACAACTCCCAACATATTTCTAAGGGTTGCTAGAGGAATATCTTTTATATCTATATCATCGATTAAAATTTGACCTGATTGCGGTTCATACAATCTACATAACAATCTAATTATGGTTGTTTTACCAGAACCAGTTGGTCCCACAAAAGCTACATGCTCTCCAGGATTAATCGAGAAAGATAAATTCTTTAGGATATGTTCTCCCTCTTTATAAAAGAAATTAACATTCTTGAATTCAATCTTACCCTTAAATTGCTTATTTGCAGTTAGAGCATCTTTTGAAAAATTCTTTGCTGAAATAGAGTCTTGAATCTGAATTTCTTCATCCAATAATTCATTTATTCTTTCAACAGCAGTAAGACCACCTTGAATCTGAGTAAATCTCTCCGCAAGCTGCCTTAAAGGTTCAAAGAGTCTTTGAGAATATAAAATAAAAGTTGTTAATGTCCCTAAACCAATGTTTCCAGAGGTAACAAGATACCCTCCAACTGCTAAAACCAGAGAAACTGCCGCAAGCGAAATCCATTCTATAAATGCCGAAATGCTACTGTCATAAAAAATAGTGCCGTTTACTGCTTTCTTGTAGGCAAGTCCAGTATTGGAAAATTTCTTACTATTAAAAGCTTCTCTTCTAAACATCTGAACAACTTCTAGACCTTGAAGATTCTCTTGAAAATCAGAGTTTAATTGAGATAATTCCTCTCTAACTTGATAATTGGCCTTTCTATAGCGTTTTTGAAGCCAAATAATGAAATATGAAACTGGAATCTGAGTTAATAACAATAAAATAGCAAGCCCTCGATCAATTGAAAGCATTGTCAAAGAAATTACAATGAGACTTACAAAGTCAGCGATAACTCCAACTGCCCCACTGCCAAAGACCTCTGCTAGAGCATCAACATCATTTGTTAATCTAGTTAATAATTTCCCTACAGGCATTTTATCGTGATATTTAAGAGATAAAGATATTGAATGATCAAAAAGTTCTCTCCTTATCCTTGCCGTCAAACGTTGACCCGCTGCTTGAATATTGTAAGTTTGGTATCCTTGCAAAACCAATCTAAATAGAACAGTTATAAATAAAGTGAGGATTATTGCATTTATTGACTGCCCAAAAAACGTTTTACTTAGCCAAACATCTGTAGTTTCGTTTTTGAGAATGGTAATTGCTTGACCAACTAATAATGGTTGAATAGCTCCTGAAAAAGAAACAGGTAACAAAACTATCAAGATTAGATAAATTGTTTTTTTATCTTTAGTTAAATATTTACCTAACTTTTTAATCCGTCTAAAATCATTAAACATTAAGCTATATATTTATATAATATTAGTAGATTCTATTGATAAAATCGTATCTCTGAGATGATTATCATCTAACCTCATGGATAAAGGATTTCCAATTAGTCTTGCAGTCGAATAGAAAAGGTCATCTATTTTAATTAAACCATTCTCTTTAAGAGTCTTTCCGGTTGCCACCAAATCAACTATTGCCTCTGCCATGCCGGTAATAGGACCAAGCTCGACTGATCCTGTCAAATGAACTATTTCTACAGGAATATTTAATTCTTCAAAATAAATTCTTGCTGTTTTTATAAATTTACTTGCCACTTTACAATTAGCTGGAAGATCAGTCGGTTTTAAATAATAACTATTTTTCTTTACCGCCAACGACATATGACAGCCCCCAAATCCTAAATCTAATAACTTTGCGACTTTTAATTCAGATTCTCTTAAAACATCATACCCAACAATACCTAAATCAGCCTGGCCATAACTTACATAAACAGGAACATCTCCATTTCTTACTAATAGTGCTTTAGCCCGTTTGCAATTTGATTCAAAGGTTAATGATCTATTATTTTTGTCCAACGCGGCAGAGAAATCTAACCCAGCTCTTTTAAAAGTTGAAATTGAATCTTTTAACAGAGCTCCTTTTGGTAAAGCTATAGTAAACATAGATCAATTTCTTCCAAGGACTCTTCATTCTAAGTTAGCAATGGAATTTAATAAAGCTCGAAATATTATCGGACTCAGAGTTTTAAGTGATAACGTAATTTGGTTGTGGGTAAAAGATAAATCCGTTGTAGTTGTAGATCCATCTGTTCATACACCAGTAATTAGATATTTGGATGAAAACAATTTGCACTTAAAAGCTATTTTGCAAACTCATCATCATTCAGACCATATTGGAGGGACAAAGTCTCTTATTGAAAGATGGCCAAATGTAAAGGTGATTGCTTCCTCCAAAGAAAAAAAGCGAATACCTTTTCAAAATGTATCTGTAGAAGATGGAGAAACTTTGAATATTTTAGGTGAAGAAGTAAAAATAATTGAAGTATTAGGGCATACAAGCTCACATATTGCCTTCTTTTTGAATGGGAAAAATCCTGTTCTTTTTATTGGTGATACATTATTTTCTGGAGGCTGTGGAAGAATTTTTGAGGGAACTTATCAACAAATGTATTCTTCACTAGAAAGAATCAAATCTTTACCAAAAAAATACTCTCATATATTGTGCACATGAATATACAAAGGGAAATATATTGTGGGCATTGAATCTCAGGCCAGAAGATCAAGATATAAAAAATAAACTTTCGGAAGTTGAAAAAATACTTTCTCTTAATGAATTGACAATTCCATTTTTACTTAATGAAGAGATGAAAATAAACCTTTTCTTAAGAGCAAAAAATTTAGAAGAATTTACTTTTTTAAGAGCAAATAAAGATTTATGGGTTTAAATAGATAGGTATCTTCTTAAACAAATGTCCCCCAAACAAGTAATTAACACATCAAATGCTCCAGATCCAGTAGGACCTTATAATCAAGCAATAAAAGCTGGGGATTTTATCTATTGTTCTGGACAAATTGCTATAGACCCAGCATTAAATGAAATAACATGTTTAGGTGATATAGAGAAGGAAACTATTCAAGTTTTAAAAAATCTCGCAGAAGTTCTTAAAGCTGGTGGAGCCAAAATAGAGGATGTAATAAAAACAACTATTTACTTAACGGACTTAAGTAATTTTCAAATTGTCAATAAAATTTATAGTGATTTTTTTAATATTGAGAATCCTCCAGCAAGGGCCTGTGTGGAAGTTTCATCTTTACCAAAAGGAGTTTTAGTTGAAATAGATTGCGTCGCATTTCTAGATTAATTTCTAATTATTGAGAAATTTGAAATATGAACCAATTGTGCACCATAGTTGTATAGATTATTAGTTGATAATTCATCTTTGATCTATGTCAGCAGCAAAGCTTAATATAGATGAACTAGAAGCAGGTTATCCTTTATTTTGCAAAGCTCTTAGACTATTAATTTTAAAAGGAAACTCAGTTAAAGATATAGAAAAGACCGTATGTTGGAGTCATCTTGAAACTTTAAATAGATGTCTACCTGGTAGATATAAAGCACCAACATATTTAATGGCTTTAATCAAAAGAGATATTGCAAAGCCAAATAATTATTAAAAAAAACTAATCTTCTAAATAAAATTTATCAATATCCATTGAAAATTCTTTTTCTTTGTCTGATATTTCATTATTTTCTAAAAAAATTGAAAGACTTACAAAATTCTTTCCGAAGCTGATATTTGGATAGATATCCCTTTCTTTACATAATTTCTCAATGTTCCCCATGAATTTGCTAATTTTTGAGTATTGATCAAATTCAAATCTTTTTTCAATCCTCAAAGGTGATTCTCTTTCTTTCCACATTACATTCCTTATTCAAGACTAGTTACACTATACCTTCAACAAAGTTTCTCAAAAAATTGTTGAAGATAAAATTTTTAGTCACTCTCCCAATAATCAATAATACCGCCAATTGTTAAATCGGTTTGAACTTCCGGATTAGGGCATGCAAATCTAGCGGCAGAGCCACTAGCAGTAAAAACCCAGTTACCTTCTCTAGCTCCAACAGGATCAACAGCAACTAATTTCTTTCCTTTATTATTTTCTAAAATTCTTAAATTCATATGACCTAAACCAGCAACTCTTTGAGTGCATACCATCCTTCCTAATACCTTCATAATTTCCACAATTAATATCCTCCTTTTTATGAATTGTCAGGATCCCAATGATCAATAATTCCAACAATTGTTAAATCGCTTGGATAAGATTTACTTCCCGCAGCTTCTCTAGCAGCAGAACTTCCAACACAAATAACCCAATCTCCTGGCTTACAGCCAACAGCATCAACTGCAACTTTATTAGAAGAACCATCTAATACAACCTGCAGATGTTTATGTTCAAAACCAGGAATCCTATTGGTAGAAACAAGTGGTTTTACAACCTTGCAAATTAACATAATTAGTGAGCCTCCTCTGTTTTTTTATCTAAAGACATTCCAATAATTTGGGCGGAATGAATGTTGTCCCTATCTCTAATAGTAGAGCAAGTATGTAACAAACCTTGATCAACTAAATTTTTATATCTAATTGATATCGCATTATTAACTCTTTCACAATCATTTATTGCCCTCTCTTTTGCACCCGGTACTTTCCCAGAGTAATCAAATCTTATTACTACCGGAATAGGTAGATCTTGAGAAACATTTAATCCAGTAAAAATCTTCACTCCTACATCTAAATCTGGAGCCCCTTCTTCGACTGTATCTAAATGAGCAAAATAAGTTAAATTTCTGAGATGTACTTCTTTGAAACCTATACCTACTCCAATAAACCTCTCTGCATGTCCAATATCTTTGTAAGAACCATTATGAAAACTCTTAACATAATCAATTTGAGAAATATTATTGGCAATTAATTTATAGGTAAATTTTTCCAGTCCACTGAGTTTATCTTTTGAAGAATGCTTAGAAATTGTCTGGCAAATTTCTCTTTCTGCATCATCTCTTGAGAAATTTATTGTTGAATTATAAATTTCTAATGTAGAAATAGTTTTTTCTAAATCTATACCGCCATCACTAGTTGATAAATGTATTTTTAATGAATCAGTGTCTGTATCAAGTCCAATTAACATTAAATCCACAGAAGCTCCGCAGCAAAAGCTATTCTCTACAGCCTCTTTGAAAGCATATAATTTATTTCTACCTTCTGCTGCAGCTAACTCGTCATTACTCCCATGAGCTGCGCATCCCTGATGCAAAGGATCTACTGAACTAAAGTGATAAGTTACAACTTTTAAGTATCTAGTATCTTTATGAGCTTCATTAGGAACATTCTCTCTATATCTTTTATGTTCAGTTTTTACCCATCGATTAACGGTATTTTCAATATCAAACAGTGCACCAGCATGGGATCTTCTTCTTACTGAACTAAAAGGTATTCTCATTACATAAGCAACTGAATGAGCTAATCTTCCATCTGAACAAGGAGTTATATCAAGTAAATGTATTCCACAATCTAAGAGAAATTTTTCAAAGTCTTCCGCATCCCTACTTCCAGCAGCACCTTCAAGTGGATCATTGTTAAAAAAATTATCGCTTAGTTTCTCATGCTGTTTGAAAGCACACCATGCATATAAAGCTCTCATATCAAGAGGTTTAACCCAAGATTTATCTAATACATGTAGGGGTAAATCTATTCCCAAATTTTTTCTTGATATTTTCTGGGCCTTATTTATAAAATCTTCGTGATGTTGAATTCGAGCAATTTCCTTGAGAGTTGGAACTATTTCATCAAAATCACTTTTTATTTTGCTTTCATAACTAAATAGATTTTCATTTTGGATATTATTGGTTAATTTATGAGACTTTCCAGAATTTCGGGAATTATTTGATTCTTTTGTTTGTATGTGGATATTTTCAGTAAAAGTTTTCATTGGAGCTGTGGGCCCCAACGTGAAGTTCTTGGCTTTAGCCAGTCCTCTTAAAGGCATTATTTACTTAACCTCTTGCACCACCTGAAAAGGTAACAAGTTGTCCTTCACGAGTATTTCCACTAGATCCAGTTATCAAGAAATCTGGTTTTTCTGTTTCCTCATTTCTTTTAACTTCCATAGGGGGCATTGCGCTCATAAATCCTGCTCTTGATGGATTTCGCTTTCTAGAAGAAGCTCCCTCTGTACCTGTTACCTTATCGCCGCGATCCCAATCATCACCAGTTACGTTTCCTACTGATTGTCCTTCACCTGTAATCCTTGATGCGACTCTTTTTTCTGGTGTCTTTGCAGCACGGTCTGCCTCTTCAATTTCCATTTTTTGTTTATAAGTAATATTTTTATTCGGTTCAAATCTAAATTTTTCAGTGCCAGTGACTTTATCAACTGCCATATCAAAAGGCCCTGTTACCTTTGAACCATTTTCATATTCATTGCCCGTAACACCTTGAGTATTTTTTTCAGAATAATTGTCTCTTGATGGTGATTTAACAGAGAATTCGTTCCAAGGGTTACCTGCTGAATTTTCAGGATTCGCATAAGCAGTATCATGTGGAGGATTATCACAAGCTTGTGAGAACTGATCTCCTCCAACATAAGGAGTTCCTGTTAGATTTTTACAAGCACCTTTCTTTGCACCTGTCATTACTCCACCAATTCCTGGTTGTTGTCCTGTAAGTCTGGCATTTGAATTATTTCCTGAATTAACTGTTGATCGGGATTTCATATCTTCAGAAATCTCGGTACTACAATTATCATTAATCTGATCTAAGCCTGCGTATGGTGTTCCTGTTAACACTTTGCATGAACCTGGTTCATCCCCAGTGACTATTTTGGATCTTCCTGTCATAGTCCCGCTTATTAAATTTGACTTTGAAGAAAGGCTTAAACCTACTTTTCTAGCTTCTGGTTTTGGTTTTGAACCACAAAACTTCTCATATTGTTGAGATCCTATATACTCATCACCAGTAACATTCTTGCAACTACCATGTTCATTGCCTGTCATATGGTCTGATCTTCCTACCCCTGTACCAGTTACATTATTCCCATTAAGAGTGTTGTAACTACCAACTTTTTCAAATGCTTTACCTTTTGGATTTGGATCTGACCCAAGATATTGATCTCCAGTTAACTGATGTCCAGAACCCGATTCATCCCCAGTAACCAGGGTTGATCGACCAGGAAGTGATCCAGACACTTTTAATCCATCAGTTGTAGTACTATGTTTAACCTTTGAAGGATTTTTTGGAACATCACCACAATACTTCTGTGATTGATTAGCAGATACATATTCAGTACCTGTAAGGTTTTTACAAGTACCAGGCTCATCGCCTGTGACCCTCTCAGATCTACCAACTTCATTTCCAGTTACTTTATTACCTGATGTTGTAGAGGTAACAGTAGATCTAAGTGGTTGTTTATAACTTGGTCTATCTTGACAAAATTGATCAACTACTTCTGATCCCATATATTGAGTACCAGTGATAGTTCTGCATGTACTCGCTTCATTACCTGTAGTTTTTACAGATCTATTAGCTTGTGTTCCAGTAACTATTTGACCTGAATCAGTTTCACTTTTACCAACTTTCCAGCTAGCATCAGCAATATTTTGTTTGGCTCCATTCTTATTTGGACCACATGGTCTACATTTACCATTACCTTTTTTGCCTGTGGCACCAGTTTTACTTCTTAGCTCTCTCACTCTCTGAGAAATCTCTCTACTACTTAAATCCGGATCTCCCCTTCTAGCTAAAGAAGCTGCACTGGTATTTTGTTTAGTTGCTGATTTACCATGCTTGGATTGAGCTTCTCTTCTCGCCAAAACAATATCTCTACTTGTATTAGTAATAGGCTTTCTCTTTTGATTAATTCTTCTTTTAACGTTTGGTTTTGATGTTTTAATTTCTGTATTATGTGAGTTTTGAACTTCCTGATTTTTGCTTGTGGAAGTTTTAACTGTGTTTACAAGATTTTCTTTCTTAACATCATTACGAGTTCTATCGGATGAAGTTATTGCTGATTTCCCATGAGTAGACATTGCTTTCCTTCTCTCTATTACTAACTCTTTACTAGATAAAGTTGTTGAAGAAGACTTTCTACTTACCTGAGTTTTTGGGATATGTTTTGTAACTGGTTTAGTAATTTTTTGATTATTCGAAGAAGCCTGAGTACCAGAAATCTGTATATCTTGAGAAGATCGAACTCTATCTTTAGTAGTTGAAGAATAAGCAGCAGCTTTTTTACCGCTATCACTCATGGACTTTCTTCTTTCTAGTGCAATCTCTCTACTGGTTTTTTTTGACATAATCTTCAAATGTGAAACTCTTTTGAAAAAACTTTCTCCAAAAATATTTTTTGGAGAAAGATATTTACTACATAAAAGTAGATTTAACGTCCTTGGAAAACTACAAAAGCTGTTCCTTGGCTTTGAGTGTAAGCATCGTATCCGATGATTCTTACATGATGATCAGGGTATGCTCTATGACATGCCTCTAATTCACTTACAACCAAGTTAAGGTCTTTTTCCCCAAAGAATGGGAGCTTCCAATAAGACCAATAAGTTTGCATACTTCCACTAGGATGAACATGCTCAATAACAGGACTCCAGCCTTGAGCAATTATGTATGCAATTTGATCGTATATTTCCTCCTGGGTCATCGGTGGTAAGAAACCGAATGTTTCCAGGGTTGCAACTGTTTGATAGTCACCTACTGTGCTCTGGAAAGGCATAATTAATTTAAATGTGAATGAAATTACTCGTAATAGAACGAGATTTGTAGAAGTTTGAGGAGAAGAATCTCCTCAATTTTGAAATCTGGTTTAACCTTGAACGTCTAGTTTGTCGACGGTATCAAATTCAAACTTAATTTCCTTCCAAGTTTCAAGAGCGATAGCTAATTCAGGACTGTGTTTAGCAGCTTCCATAAGAATGTCTCTACTCTCTTTTTCGATTTCGCGACCAGCATTACGTGCTTTTACGCAAGCTTCTAAAGCAACTCTGTTAGCTGCAGCTCCAGCAGCTGAACCCCATGGATGACCATGTGTTCCTCCACCAAACTGAAGACAAGAATCATCTCCAAAAATCGCTAGGAGTGCAGGCATATGCCATACGTGAATACCACCTGATGCGACAGCAAATACCCCTGGCATTGAACCCCAATCTTGATCAAAGAAGTTACCTCTTGATCTATCTTCGGGAACAAATGACTCTCTTAAGTTGTCAATGTAACCAAGAGTTGTTTGACGATCACCTTCTAGTTTTCCAACAACAGTTCCAGTATGTAGTTGATCGCCTCCGGAGAGTCTCAAGCATTTTGCTAGAACCCTGAAATGGATACCGTGTTTTGGATGTCTATCAATAACAGCATGCATCGCTCTATGAATATGTAGAAGCATGCCATTTTTACGACACCAGTTTGCTAATCCAGTATTTGCAGTAAAACCGCCAGTTATATAATCATGCATGATGATTGGCATATCTAGCTCTTTTGCAAATTCAGCTCTTTCGTAAAGTTCTTCAGGAGTATTGGCAGTACAGTTTAGGTAGTGACCTTTAACTTCGCCAGTTTCCTGCTGAGCAAGCTTAACTGCTTCTGCAACAAACTCAAATCTTTCTCTCCAACGTTGGAATGGCTGAGAGTTTATATTCTCGTCATCCTTCGTTAAGTCGAGACCACCTCTAAGGCACTCATATACAACTCGACCATAGTTTTTACCAGATAATCCTAATTTAGGTTTAATGGTACAACCAAGTAGAGGTCTTCCATATTTGTTTAAACGATCTCTTTCAACTACGATTCCATTTGGTGGACCACCGCAAGTTTTGATGAAAGCGATTGGGAATCTAATATCTTCTAGACGTAGGTGTCTTAGAGCTTTAAATCCAAAAACGTTTCCTACTAAAGATGTTAAAACGTTTGTAATAGAACCTTCTTCAAAAAGATCTAAAGGATATGCAATAAATGCATAAAAAGCTTCAGGATCTCCAGGAACGTCTTCGATTCGATAACAACGTCCTTTATAAAATTCTAAATCTGTAAGTAACTCGGACCAAACTGTTGACCAAGTACCTGTTGAAGATTCGGCGGCAACAGCTGCTGCAACTTCTTCTCTGGGAACACCTTCTTGACCTGTACATTTGAAACAGGCTAGTAAATCGGTGTCTAGGGGTACATATTCTGGAGTCCAGTAGGTATCTCTGTACTCCTTTACCCCTGCATCATACTTCTTACTCATAAGGATAAATTTAGGTCTGTGTAGGGAAAATAATTATTGTGCAAAATTTATAAATTTTGCTTTATTTATTAGTCCTTTTGACCAAGAAATTCACCGTTACCAAGAGCAGGTTCAACTTCTCTATGAGGACGAGCAATAATGTGAGCTGCAACTAAACCGTCACCAACTCTTTCACAAGCATCAGCACCAGCTCTTACAGCTGCGTTAACTGCTCCTGTTTCTCCTCTAACTAAAACTGTGACATAACCGCCACCTACGAATTCACGACCAATAAGGCGAACTTCTGCAGCCTTTGTCATTGCGTCTGCTGCTTCGATTGCAGGTACAAGTCCGCGTGTCTCGATCATGCCGAGAGCGATACCCATTGTTTCTGTAGCCATTGTCTACTAATTACTAAATGTGGAATGTTCAATTCGAAGAATGCTCCATTAAGTACTTATAAGTCAAGCGTTTTCGATAAAATCTCCATTAATGTTTTTTCTATCATTCATAAGTTAAACTTATCACCCTTGGTACTATTGATATGTCAATACTTATGAAAATTAGTTAGTGCATCAAAACATACTGTTGTGTTAAGAAAAAATTTACATTATGTTATTTCCGTACGAGGCAGGCCCTGTCTACACAGGTGTGGAATGTTCAACCTTTCCTGTCTCCGTATCTAGCTTTGAAGTAAGATAATATCCTCAATAAATTTATTTATTATTTTGAACCATCCAGTCCTAACTATTGCGAGTGGCAACAAAACTAAAGTTTCTGAAATTTCGGCAATGCTTGATGTTTTGTCTTTAAGAGTTCAGAAGCAACCAGAATATTTAAATGTCGAAGAGACTGGAGACACATATTTTGAGAATGCACTTTTAAAAGCAAAAGCAGCTGCTTTAGAGACAAAAACCTGGGCATTAGCTGACGATTCAGGCCTTGAAGTAGATGTTTTAGATGGCCGACCAGGCATATATTCTGCTCGATATGCCAAAAACAAAGCTGAAAAAATTAAAAAATTAATTAATGAACTTTCTGATAGTCCTTATAGGAGCGCCAGATTTGTAAGTTGTATGGTTTTATGTGATCCCTCAGGAAACTTAGTAAAGGATACAACTGGAATATGCTGGGGAGAAATTCTTAAGACTCCAAAATATCCAAATGGGGAGTTCGAATCTGTTTTTTGGGTAAAAGAAGCTAACTGTGTTTACGGTGAGCTATCACAATCACAACTAAGTAAGTTAGGAAGCAGGGGTAAAGCCGCCAGAATTATGTCACCTTACCTCAAAAAAGAATTTGGTTTAAATTAAAAAATTCTCAATAATTTGAAATTTCATCAATTGCTCTTATAGCAGCAGCTGCAGCTTCTTCTACATCCCCTTCTTTCCCAGCGAGAGTTAATCTACCAAAAGCGCCAACTGCCTTTACATCTACAACAGTTATATTTGATGCTTTTTCTGCTTCATTTGCTGCTTTTAAGACATACCCAGCCGGTTCAGTTTCTAATATAAACATGCTCATTCCAGATTGAATCATTGATCCACTTCTGTTTTGTCTATTTATTAAAACAGCATGATCTGGAGTAATAGCTCGAATAACTTCTGTCCAACTTGTTGAAGGTTTGGTTCTTTTTCTAACTTCACTTCCAATAGCATCTAGAACAACATCCCCAGAATGTAAAACAGTACTTTGATCTTTGTGATAGAGAGCAAGAGAGCCAAATGCTCTTTCAACAATCATCTGACCAAGTCTTACATTACTTGCTTTTAAGGCAATATCAGTGACTCTATGAACGGCCATCCCTGGTGAAACTTCCATCCAAAGGCATGAATCTCCAGGTATAGGTAAAAAACCCCTACTAACCGTCCCCATATATGCAGCTAATTGAGGTTGAAGAGAATCTAAAAAAACATATGTTCTCAACTCAATTTGCTCAACTTGACTTGCTTGTCTGGACACCAAAGACTTTTCTGAATCAGTTGTAATAAAACAGCTTGCACCACTGGCCTGAGATTGCACCTCAGATCCTGTGACAAGGGAACTTCCTTTTTTACGTTCCCCTCTGTTTAAACTAGAAGTTGGTTCCATTCACGCGACTATAACGGATAATGGTTCATTTTTTCTATTAAATTTACTTGCATGCTTCCAACAAAACGATAACTTCAAGTAAAAGATATGCATTTTTATGGGAACTTCTCAAAAAAAAGAACCAAATGTTTCTGGTACTGAAAAAGAATTAACTCCTGATCAAACTCTTGGATTAGTTAGCCTAAGCTTGATGCAAAAACTATCTCATAAAGACCCATCTTTTAGTTGGTTAGAAGAAGATAAAATTGAAAAAGTAAACCTCAAGAACCTTAGAGATAGGTTGGAGTTAACGCAATTAGCTATAAATACTGGAGCACCTCTAACCACTTCAGAAGTGACAGCTTTAATTGGGGCAAAGCCCGGGAAATCTAAGTTAGAAAGAGCAGGATTATTAGCAACGAAAATAGCTAGAAATGTGTGGAAGATTTCAAAAATAAGTCAAGGAAATTCCTTCTACAGAAATTAAAATAGGCCCCAAAAGTTTTTTTCATAATTCTCATTTAAGTATTTAAACATTCATATAAGTTTTTTAAATGTGTTTATTTTGTAAGAGAACTTATTAATTACTTTCTTAAATTAAAAAGTTTATGCAAGCTTGAAATATAAGCTCTTGAAAATTTTTAATGAGTAAAGTTGAATTTAATAAGGAAACTGGACCGAGGGAAGTTTTTTGTGGGTTAACTTCAATAGTTTGGCTCCACAGAAGAATGCCTGATGCGTTTTTTCTAGTTGTAGGATCAAGGACATGTGCTCATTTAATTCAAAGCGCTGCTGGAGTTATGATTTTTGCTGAACCAAGATTTGGGACGGCTATTCTTGAAGAGAAAGATCTTGCTGGTCTTGCAGACGCTCATGAAGAATTAGATAGAGTGGTAAATGATCTTATTGCGAGAAGACCAGAAATAAAAACTCTTTTTCTAGTTGGATCTTGTCCAAGTGAGGTAATCAAATTAGATCTTGCCACTGTCGCAGAGAAATTAAATAAAAGATTTTTAGGTCAAGTGAGATTTGTTAATTACTCTGGCAGTGGGATAGAAACAACTTTTACTCAAGGTGAGGATGGCGCCTTGAAAGCTTTAATTCCATTAATGGAGTCATCAGATGAGGAGAAATTATTATTAGTTGGGACTCTTGCAAATAATGTAGAAGATAGGTTTAAAAAGATTTTTAAAAATTTAGGAATTTTAAATATTGAGAGCTTTCCACCACGGCAATCAACAGAATTACCAAAGATTGGTAAAAATACAAAAGTTTTATTAACTCAGCCTTATTTAAGTGACACCGTTCGGGACCTAAAACATCGTGGTTGTGAAATAATTTCGGCTCCATTTCCTCTTGGTATAGAAGGAAGTAGTGAATGGTTTTTAGCTGGAGCGAGAGCTTTCAAAATTAGTGAATTTAAAGTTCATGAAATTATTACGCCTCTAATTAATAGAGCAAAAATTGCTCTTGAATCTCACAAAGAAATACTTAAGGGGAAAAGATTATTTCTTCTTCCTGAATCGCAACTGGAGATATCTTTAGCAAGATTTTTGCATAATGAATGCGAAATGAATCTTATAGAGGTAGGCACTCCTTACCTAAATAAAGATTTAATGAAAGAGGAGATTAATTTATTACCTGACAATACAAAAATTGTCGAAGGGCAACATGTAGAAAAACAATTAGATCGAGTAAGGGAATCTAATCCAGACCTGGTAGTTTGTGGGATGGGTTTGGCTAACCCACTTGAGGCCGAAGGAATTAGTACTAAGTGGTCGATAGAAATGGTATTTAGTCCAATTCATGGAATTGATCAAGCCGCAGATTTGGCAGGTCTCTTCTCCAAACCTTTAAGAAGGAATCAAATACTAACTTCAAAAACTTTAGTAACGCATTAAAAAATATGGAATTAACTCTATGGACATATGAAGGACCACCACATGTTGGTGCGATGAGAATTGCCTCTTCAATGAAAGATATACATTATGTTCTTCATGCACCACAAGGAGATACATATGCGGATCTTCTTTTTACAATGATTGAGAGGAGGGGCCAAAGGCCTCCAGTTACTTATACAACTTTCCAGGCTAGAGACCTTGGTGGCGATACAGCTGAATTAGTGAAGAAAAATATTAAGGAAGCTGTAGAACGATTTAAACCAAAAACTCTATTAGTTGGAGAAAGTTGCACAGCAGAACTTATCCAAGACCAACCTGGAGCACTTGCGAAAGGAATGGGGTTTGATATGCCAATTGTTAATCTTGAATTACCTGCTTATAGCAAGAAAGAAAATTGGGGAGCTTCAGAAACTTTTTATCAATTAACAAGAACTCTTTTAAAAGAGAAAGTAAGTTCTTCAGAAAAAATAAGTCCTCAAAGGTGGAAGGAATTAGGTCGCAGACCAAAAGTCAATATACTGGGTCCTTCATTACTAGGATTTAGATGCAGGGATGACGTAATTGAAATCCAACGTATACTTTCAGAACAAGGAATAGATACAAACGTTGTTGCTCCATTAGGTGCTAGTCCAGAAGATATTGAAAGATTACTCGATGCTGAAATAAATATTTGTCTTTATAAAGAAATTGCTGAAGCATCATGTGAATGGCTTAGACGGAATTTTGGAATGGCATATACAAGTACAATTCCGATTGGCATAAAAAATACAATTGAATTTATCAATGAAGTGCATAATAAGTTGGACCTCCCTATGACTAATAAAGAAGAATTAGAACACAAATCGAAACTTCCTTGGTACTCAAAATCAGTCGACTCTAATTACTTAACTGGCAAAAGGGTTTTTATTTTTGGTGATGGAACACATGCAATCACGGCCGCAAAAATTGCCAAAGAGGAATTGGGTTTTGAAGTAGTTGGTCTTGGTACATACAGTAGGGAGATGGCGAGACAAGTAAGAGCTACTGCAAAAGATCTAAATTTAGAAGCTCTGATAACCAACAATTATCTAGAAGTAGAAGATGCCATGAAAATAACAGCCCCTGAACTAGTTTTAGGGACCCAAATGGAAAGGCATAGTGCTAAAAGACTCGGTATTCCATGCGCAGTAATTAGTACTCCAATGCATGTTCAAGATGTTCCTGCAAGATACAGTCCTCAGATGGGATGGGAAGGAGCAAATGTGATTTTTGATGACTGGGTGCATCCACTAATGATGGGTTTAGAAGAGCATCTTATTGATATGTTCAAACATGACTTTGAGTTTGTTGACGGTCATCAAAGCCATTTAGGACATACATCGACAAGTTCAGAGGAGTGTTTAAAGTCTGACGTAAAAAAAGAAAAAAATAATAAAGAAGAAATTATCTGGACTGAATCTGGTAGAGCTGAATTAACAAAAGTTCCATTTTTTGTAAGAGGTAAAGTGAAAACAAATACTGAAAAATACGCAATTATGAAAGGAATTCCAGAGATAAACGATGAAACCCTTTACGATGCCAAAGCATATTTCAATTAATTTTTTACTAATAAACTATAATTAAGTCATGAGTATTTTCACCCATAATTTAACAGATTTAATCATAAAAATATAGTTATAAGAACATTTTTCCCACTTTTAATACAATTAAATAAATATTTGTTTAGAAATATATTTCATGTGTATTTACGCTGCAAGAATATAAATATTAATGTGTTTTAAGCTTTAAATGACAAGTACTATAAATAGACCTCTTGATGGAGAAGGAAGTGTTCAAGTAAAGCAAGATCCAAAAATAAATATCGAGGAAGGGGCTTTAGTTATTGCCGTGTATGGGAAGGGTGGTATCGGGAAATCAACTACATCTTCAAACCTTTCTGCTGCATTCTCAAAATTAGGTAAGAAGGTTCTACAAATTGGCTGTGATCCGAAACACGATAGTACTTTCACTTTGACGCACAAAATGGTTCCTACAGTTATCGATATTCTCGAAGAGGTAGATTTTCATAGCGAAGAATTGAGGCCAACCGATTTCATGTTTGAAGGTTTCAATGGCGTAATGTGCGTAGAAAGTGGAGGCCCTCCTGCTGGGACAGGGTGCGGAGGATACGTAACCGGCCAAACAGTTAAACTATTAAAAGAACATCACTTATTAGAAGATACAGACGTTGTCATTTTTGATGTTCTTGGAGACGTCGTTTGCGGAGGATTTGCAGCTCCATTGCAACATGCAAATTACTGTCTAATTGTCACTGCTAATGACTTCGATTCAATATTCGCTATGAATAGAATAGTTTCTGCGATCAAAGCAAAAGCAAAAAATTACAAAGTCAGATTAGGAGGGGTAGTCGCAAATAGGTCAAAAGATACAGACCAAATTGACAAATTCAATGAAAGAACAGGTTTAAAAACCATGGCCCATTTTAAGGATGTCGACGCTATCAGAAGATCAAGACTAAAAAAATGTACCATTTTTGAAATGGAACCAACTGAAGATGTTATTGAAGTTCAAAATGAATATTTATCTCTTGCCAAAAATATGCTAAACAACGTAGAACCTTTAGAGGGGAATCCTCTTAAGGATAGAGAAATTTTTGATTTATTAGGTTTTGATTAATCTAAATTAATCTAATCCAACCAATTGACTTGTTAAATCATAAGTTTCTTGAGAGGTCTTAGTATCAATTATTCTTTTTGACAACTTTTGAGAAAAAGCTTTTCTGCCAGTTTTTTGACGATTTCCCCAGCTCCAATGGACTGCTGGTTTAGCAAATTCTTTAAAAGTTGCTACTTGAGCGACTCTCTCTCCTGCCAATCTTTGTGACACATATCCTCTTGTTATGAATTTTTGAAATATAGGAAAAAGAAATCTAAATAACCAAGGCGTATCTCTAAAAAGTTTCGTATCAGCAACACATCCAGGATATAGTGAATTTACAATAATTTTCTCTGAAGGATATCTTTTTGATAATTCTTGAACGGTCACCATATTGCAAAGTTTACTATCCTTATACGCCTTACCAGGTTTGAATTTCTTTCCATTCGCCATACTTATTGGGGATAAAAAACCATTTTTAAATCCAGATAAATCTCCCAAATCAGCTGGAGCAGGAATAGGGATCCTTCCTCCTAGTTCTGAATAATTAGCTGTAACAGTTCCTAATACTGTAATTCTTGGTTTAAATAAAGTAGATTTTCCATTTAAAACAATTTCTCTTTCTGAAGATAAAATATTTTCTTTAAGCAGGTTTATCATAAGAAAATGCCCAAAGTGATTTACTGCCATTGAGTTTTCAAAACCCTGAGGAGATCTTTCAGGTCTCTTTAGTCTCGGCTTATAAACTGCTGCATTACAAATAAGAGAATTTATTGGTTTTTGAAATTTATCCAATATTTCATTGCAACCTTTTCTAACATCATCCAAATTAGAAAGATCTATTTCTAAAAATTTTATATTTTTAAATTCCTCTTTTGTTAAAAATTCCTCAGCTATTGATATAGCTCTTTTATTCGATCGATTAACAGCTATAACTTCCCATCCAAATCTTATAAGAGGTTTTAGAGTATTTAATCCAACTCCTGAAGTTGTACCTGTTATTAGGGCTAATCCCTTAATGTCTTTACTCACTATCAAAAAAGTTAATAAAAAAATAAGAAAGTTGATCATAGATCATACTTATCAACGCCATATTACTCTGATTATGTCCCTAGAAATCATTTGATCCTGATCCTTCATAAATCTTTGCTCACCTTCAACAGAAAATAAATCATCAAACCTTTCCGTCAAATCATTGTATCGATATTTTTCGTATAAAAATGATTCTTGAATTTCCCTCAGTCTTGTTAATCTAACTTTGGAACTATATCCAACTTTTACTAAGCTAATTAGTGCTAAAAGGGAAAAGCAAATTTTTATAATCAAGAAAACTAAAGATACAAAATTTTCCTGCTCTTGATGTTTTTTTTTAAAAGCAGAAACAAGATATTTTTTGTAAAGATTACTATTTTTATATGAGGATTTTGACAAATTTAGTTAATGCAATATCTACTGAATAAGTAAATTCAGTTTAACTATATTATTACCTTAAATATATAGATTTTCTAATAGATTTCAGTTTCTACCTAAACTAATTCCTAACCTAAGAGCTAGAACTCCTGCATGAATAACTACTATTAGGCTTAGTGCAATTAAATTTATTGTTTGAGTTGGCTCCATAGTAAAAAAAATATTTCCTATATTCTCCACCTAAAAGAGGGAATTTGACACACTATTACAAAATGATGTTACGTAATTAATAAATTGATAGAAAAAATTTAATGAAAATTATCATAAATAAACCTACAGAGTTAATTTTGGAAATAGGAAATCAAGCTTTAATTTTTTCGACAAATAATTTACCTGGATTTGATCAAATGGCTTTAGATTTGAATTCCCTAGATCAGACTATTTCCAATCCCGAAATAATTCTCACATTGAGATTCTACTATTGGACTGGGGATTGGATTTCAATTGGTCACCATCAAAAGGAAATTCCCAATCATTGGGAAAAATTATTATCAAATGGGGAAATTAATATTGTAAGACGTCCTTCTGGAGGGGGAGCTGTTTTGCATTCAGGGGGGATAACATATGCATTAACATTTAAAAAAACTTACTATAAAACCCTAAGTTATGAAATGGTAAATAATTGGTTAATTAATAGTTTTAGAGAATTAGGTCTAAACTTACAATATGGTAATTTACGAAAATCGCCTTTAACATTTAATTGTTTTGGGACTTCATTAATTTCCGATTTAGTTGATCAGAACGGGTTTAAGAGAATAGGAAGTGCCCAATATCGTAAAAAAAGTGCCTTCCTTCAACATGGAGAAATCCAAACAAATCCTTCAAAAGATTTATGGTTTAAATTATTTCAAGAAGAGGCTCCACCTAAATTAAATCTAGACCTAAAAAATGATGAAATAATTCAACATTTAAGCAATTCATTCCTAGAGAATAATTCAAACATAAGGTTCAAAAACATTGCTATAAATAATAAAAATATTGGGAAATTTTCTTGAAACGAATTATTAAAGATCACCTTTCTGCTTCATTAATTTAATTATTCTTGGCAAATCAATTCCCATAGGATACTGATTTTTAAAGCTAAATTTTTTAACGATCTCTGAAGGGAGATTAAAACCTAATTTATACATTACAAAGTTCCCAATTTTAGTTCTATCAACTACTCCTAAAGGGATACCTGCAGCATTAAGTACCAAAATAAAACCTTCACTGCTCTTTTCAAGTCTTTCTATGGTTATCCATAATTTTTCATTATTATATACATTTACAAAAATATCGATTGGTTTCTTAAAATCTCCAACAAAGTTACGTTCCCATTTTTTTATTGAAACATTTTTTAAAATATTTTCATCAACTACACCAGTCCATCTTCCATTATTAGTAACAAAAAAATATTTATCTGATGCATCCTTTTTATTTTTTATTAATGTATTGAATTGTCTGAAATTAGAATCGAATTCAATTTTTCTTAATGGCTTTAATTTAAGCTCAGAAACTTTACTAAATTTGAGTATATTTTCAATTTTAAAAAATTGACTTTCTGATTTTGAAGAATTAACCCCAAACAATCCTAAAAAAGAAAGAATAACACCATAGTAAAAGTTAAATCTAAATAAACAAACTATCCCAAATAGCAGAAGAAAAAAAGATAAAGATAAATTTACTTTATTTAGAAAGTTTCTCCCTTTGTTTTTATTTCCTGAGAAATACCAAATAATACTTTTTAATAAATTTCCTCCATCTAATGAACCAACAGGAATCAAATTTAATAAACCTAGGAATAGATTTAAAATACCTACCCTAAAAATTATATTAATGGATATTAGTTCTTGAGATGCACTGTAATTACTTATTAAAAGTAGAATAAATGCTGTCGCAAAACATAATAGAGGTCTTACAAGAGCGATTTTTATATTTCCTAAAGCAGTTTGACAATATTTATCTATTTGTAAAATTGCTCCAAGAAAATAAAAAGTAATTTTTTTTATCTTTACACCCTGATTTAGGGCCACAAAAGTATGTAAAACTTCATGAGAAATAATTGAAGACAGCAAGAAAAAAGAAGTTAAAAAACCTATAATCCAAGCTTCTTTAGTATTATAGATATCACTTAAGGTGAAATTAACTTGATTACTAATACTCCACGCGAATAAAAAAAGAATCGCAAACCAATAAGGATGAATTTTAAAGGGAATTCCCCATATTTTAAAGATTTGCCAACTTCTCAAAAATAATCTCCGCTATATTTAAAAATAATATTAATTTTACATACAGTATAATCATATGCCCAAGAGTAATACTTTAGTAAAAATTTGTGGCCTAACATCCGAAGAACAAGCTCTTCAAGTTGCTAAATTAGGAGCACATGCCATAGGTATTATCTCGGTTGAGGAGTCGCCAAGATATGTATCAGCTGAAATTAAGAAAAAAATATTTAAAACCTTAAAAAGTTTTTATCCAAACATCCATAGAGTATCTGTTGTGCAAAATTGTCCTATAGATTTAATTATCAAAAATTTCCTTGGCACTCCAAGTGAAACTATCATTCAATTACATGGAGATGAAGATATTGATTACTGCAAAAAAATAAGGGAAAAAATTCCAAATATTGGCCTTTGGAAGGCTTTCAGAATAAAAACGGAAAAAGACTTGGATCAAATAAAACCATTTGAAGATTATGTAGATGCGATACTACTTGACTCTTGGAATAAAGAAACTTACGGAGGTTCAGGGAAAAAAATTAAATCCATTTATCTCAAGAATCTGAAATTTAGAAAGCCTTGGTGGTTAGCAGGTGGAATATCAATCGAATGGGTTGATGAGATCCTAAATAATATAAAACCAGATGGACTTGATATTTCTAGCAGTGTTGAAATATCTCCAGGATTAAAAGACTTAAAAAAAACAGAGGCTCTGTTTAATTTTATAAATAAGAGTTAGTAATTATTAGTAGCAGATTGCTGTTTTACAAGCTCAAAAAATTCTTGTTTTAAACTTAAATCGTGTCTAAAATCACCTCTTACTACAGAATTAATCATACTTGTATTTGGTTCCTTAACACCCCTCCATTTCATACAATAATGTTGGGCTTTTACAATAATGCCTAAGCCTTTAGGTTCACACAATTTTTCAATTTCATCTGCAAGTATCATGACTGCTTCTTCTTGAATATGAGGTCTTGAAAAAACCCAATCTGCGACTCTAGCAAATTTTGAAAGCCCTATAACCTTGTTTCCAGGTTTAATACCAATCCAACATTCTCCAAGAATTGGAACAAGGTGGTGTGAACATGCAGATCTAACAGAAATAGGTCCTACAGTATAAATCTCATCAAGATTCTTATCATTTGGGAAACTTGTAACTTTAGGTTGTTCATGATATCTCCCTTTAAAGACCTCATTTAAATACATTTTTGAGACTCTTTCAGCAGTCTCTTGAGTATTATGATCATTCTCAACATCTATCACAAGGGACTTAAGTAAATCTTTAACTCTTGAGGCAACTTCCTTTTCAAGAATTTCTAATTCTCCAGGATTTATAAAATCTGCGATATTGTCGTTTGCACTAAATCTTGTACCAGCATTTTTAATTCTATCTCTGATAATTTCAGAGATTAGTTTATTAGTAATCTGGTCATCAAAGTTTCTAATATTATCGTTGGGTAATGTAGAGGTCATAAAATCTTAAACAGAAAATTGTATGCAACTTAATTAACTGTATCTTCCAAAAGCTTAATTGCTAATACACTATATCACATTCTATCGTTCAATCGGGTTCTTATAGTCCTAAAAAAAATCACCTTTAAAAGATTAAAACGAGAAACAGAACGTTTAAAAAGCTCCTCCAGAAGGCATCAAAATTAAGTCTTCAATCAATTGTGATTCTGGTTTTTGAGCCATATAGAGAATAGTATCTGCTACCTCACTTGAGGAGAGCATCGAAGTTTTATCAAAATCAGAATTGATCGATTCTGAGTCCCAAAGAGGAGTATTTACTGAACCCAAAGTTATGGTACATGCTCTGATTGAATTAGATCTCTCCTCCTCTCTCAAGCATTTAGTAAACATAGTGAGTGCAGATTTTGAAATGCAATAAGCTCCCCATTTTGGGAAAGCATTATAAGAAGCATGACTACTAACGTTAATGACTAAACCACCATTTTTTCTCATTTGAGGAACAATTGATCTACAAATTTGAAAAACACTCGTAAGATTTATTTGAATTGTTTGTTCCCATTGTTTGAAATCCATTTCAACTAAGGGTCCATTAAATGCGCAACCAGCATTATTTATCAAGACTGAAGGACACCCATATTTCTCAATTGATTCCATTACACAATGCTCTATTTCTGGAGGATTAGATAAATCACATTTAACTAAGCTAACTTTCGATTTAGTATCCAATAGTTCACTCTTTAGTTTCTCCATTGATTCCATATTTCTAGAAAGTAAAATTAAATCCCAGCCAGCATTAGCAAAAGTAGTTGCGGTAGATCTACCAATACCTTTCGTAACACCTGTTATAAAAGCTAGTTTCAATTTATTCAGATTGGGAGGGGATTTCACTATAAATTTCTTCAATATTATTTGCTTCGATAAATTTACCTAAAACCCTAAACTTTTTATATCTTTGCTCAACGAGTTCATCTTTATTCATTTGAAGTAAAGCATTTAGGTGTTTCTCAATAGCCTTCTTCAGTGTATTGCCAGCATCTAAAGGAGCCCAATTGTTTCCACCTGAAGGCTCCGGTAATACTTCATCTATTATACCTAATTTAAGTAAATCTTTACCCGTAATTTTAAGTGCTGATGCTGCTTCTGGCGCCTTTGCAGCATCTCTCCACAAAATTGATGCACATGCTTCAGGACTAGCAACTGTATATACACTATGTTCAAACATTAGTAACCTATCAGCGACACCTATTCCAAGTGCACCTCCAGAACCACCTTCTCCAATCACAGTGGCCAATATAGGGACTTTTAATCCGAACATCTCCCTAAGGTTCCTTGCTATTGCTTCCCCCTGCCCCTGCTCTTCAGCGGTTAAGCCCGCATAGGCTCCAGGTGTATCAATAAATGTCAGAATTGGCAAGGAAAATCTATCAGCATGCTGCATTAATCTAAGAGCTTTTCTGTACCCCCCTGGCTTTGCCATCCCAAAGTTTCTTACTACATTTTCTTTTGTATCTCTTCCTTTCTGATGCCCTAAAATCATTACAGGTCTATTATTTATCGAACCTATCCCTCCAATTAGTGCCATATCATCGCCTCCACTTCTGTCTCCATGTAATTCAATCCAGTCATCACAAAACATTTGAACGAAATCCAAAGTGCTAGGCCTTTGAGGATGCCTAGCTACCTGAATCTTTTGTGCGGGAGTGAGAGATTTAAATATTTCTTCTCTTCTCCTAGCCGCTAAGGTTTCAAGCTGTAAAAGCTGTTGACTAACATCAACTTCTGAATCTCGAGCTAATTCTTTAATTTGCTCTATCTGTTTCTCAAGTTCAACAAGAGGCTTTTCAAAATCAAGAAGATAACGTTTAGCCATAATTTAGAAAGTTAATGCTTTAGGCTGCTTATCAAGTCCAATAGCAGAAAAACCATGCTTTAAAGAAGCTGCTCCAATAAATTCCATCTTTTCAAGAGAAATGTTATTTCTTCCCCAACTAAAGTTTGTATGACACTTCTCAAATTCTAAAATCATAGCTTCTGCAAAGCAGGCAAACATCTCTCGCTGTGGGTTTTGCATTTCCGCAAGTTCCATCATACTCCAACCAATATCATTAAAAAACTCCACTATACCTCCTTTCAAAACATGAATATTTTCACCTTGAAATTTCTCATCAAGATTCTTGGGATATCCACCATCAATCATTAAACATGGTTTTTTTAAGTTATCAATATCAATTTCAATAGTTTTAGGCATACTTGCAACCCATACGACAATATCAGCCTGAGGCAATGCCTCATCCAAACTTGTTATGGTGCCACCATCTAATTCTTTTTGTAACAGCGCTAGTGGTTCTTGTTGTCTTGCTACCATAATAAGTTCTGAAATCCCAGTTTTATTAATAAGCCATCTGCAAACAGCACTACCGATATCACCTGTCGCACCAATTACAGCAACAGTTGCTTTTTTAAGATCTATCCCAATACGAGGCGCATTTATTTCTAGTTGCTTGCAAATAACCCATGCGGTATGGGTATTTCCAGTAGTAAACCTTTCCCACTCCAATGAAGTATTTCTAATTTGTTTATGCTGTAGAAGATTAAAATTCTCGAAAATAATAGAAGTAAATCCTCCTAAAGCGGTAATGTTGATCCCTTTTTTCTGAGCTAGTTCCATAGCATTTAAGACTTTTCTTCTGGCCGTTTTGAACCTAGAAAGCATTTCAGGAACAAAACAAGAATCTATGTAGGAACCTTCAATAGATATTCCAGTAGCACTCTTAACTTCTACATTCTCAACCAATTGGGGAGGGGCTGTACACCAAACATCTAGGTCACCATCAGCAATGTGATCAAAGCCTAATAACGAAGCTTTTCTTTTTGCATCTTCAAAACTAGTAGAGTGGCCTATTAACCCAAACATTTAAAATTTATTAATGGTATCTAAACAATGTTATGAAGAATAGCACAGAGGTAAGAACTTAATTAGAAAAATTAATTATAAACGTGCTTAATTTAAGTAGAAATACAATTAAACGATAGCTGCCATAGCCATCCTTGCGATTTCTCTATTATCAAGACCAATTTCCATAAGGGTATCTTGATAAGCAATCATAAATTCTTCCATTAATTCCTCTCTGTCCATAGCTAAAACTGATGCATCATCAGCCACTTCATCTAACATTTTTTTAATTAAGGGAAGGTTAACCTTGTTAGCTTCCATTAATTCTTCTTTGCAAGTTGATAAATTCTCTTTTAGCCATTCTTGACCATAGTTTAGATGAAGATATTCATCTTTAACCACACCCTCTGTTATTTTTTTTGCAAAAGGATCTGCGACCCTTATATATACGTTATAAGCTGAGATTGCAAATGCTTCGATTAAAATAGCTTGAATTAGAAGACATGTTGTTAAGTTTCCTTTTTCAAGAGCAATTTGAAAATTACCATGGAGTTTAGAGAAGAATTTTTTTGCAAATTCCATATCGGCAGTAACGCCTAAATTTCTTCCACATGCAGTGAATCCTTTTTTATGTTTCATTTCCATTCTGGCCAATTTAGTTAACTCTTCTAACTCATTTGGTATTAAGGTTGCTATTGAAATGTAATTATCATGAGCCTCTTGCTCTCCTTCAATAACAATTGCATTTATTCTGCTGTATGCATCCTTATAAGAATCTGTAGTGAAGTCTGGCAAATCTAAAGAAGTCGGGTTACTCGATTCTTCAATAGTTTTTTTATTTGATTCTAGAGTTTGCATGTCAGTAATCTTTAGCTCATTATGCATGAATATTACACGATTATAGAGTGTTTATTTAAATATCATGAAAATAGTTTCAATTGTTAAGTCACATTTTTTACTTAAACTTATTTAAGAAACTTTTTTAAAAATTGTTTGGCCAATCTGATTGCATCAGATTCATAATCAATTTAAACCAATGATTGATCAATAATTCCTTTAAATTTTTTCCTAAAGACTCATTTGCACCTCTACTATCCCCTATAACGCCAGATTTACTTAAGTCGTCAGTAAGCCAAGCAGTGGGCGCATTGCCCTCTAGACTCCAACCTTCTGGTATCTTTGCTTTAATGCCCTCATTTGGACGTTCATCACCCACTAATTCTGGTTTTAAAGCTAGCATCAAACTTGTTTCAGCTAAAGATGCATGAAGCCCATCCTCCATCTCAGTTTTTGTTAACAATTCACTCAATCCATTAACACCACTCCATAAGAAACAAGGG
>QCLV01000017.1 GCA_003214295.1 Prochlorococcus sp. AG-418-F08 | reverse complement strand
TGAGGAAATTAAAAACATTTGTAGAAGTCTTCAAAAAGATACCGATGCTTCAAATTCAGAAGTTAAAAGTTTACTAAAACTAATTATGAATGAATGGGAAGAAAAGGAAGAACAAAAAACTGGTTTTGGGTTCAGGTAAAGTTAGCAAAGATCGATAAGTGACTTTGACATCAAATCACTTTAATATGGATACATTTTTATTTTAAAATTTAATATTTTTATACTATTACAATTTTGAAAGAAATTGAAAAGGAATGAATCTCAAATATAGGATTCATTCCAGATTTAGCATTAGTTTTATCTAGATTTAAATTTTATAATCTAAATTCTCTGGTGGACTATCAATCATTAGATCCCTCCTATTCAATAAGTTAAACCTACGACTTACTTATAAATATAGTAAATCAGTAAATATGCTGATTTATTATTTTCTAAAATGTTTGAATTAAAGAAGCCAATTCTGGTGCATCTAATAAAAGTGCAAAGAAAGTAAGCACAACTAATAAAAATATGGAAAAGTAAAATTGAATCATAAAATTCAAATTAATCAAAAAGATTTTTTTAGGTTGTATAAAATAATGCATTGTTTACATAATTAAATATCTTTAACTAGGAAAGTTTAATTAGAGAATAATTAAGATGCTTCAGGAGAAAATATCGTCCTATTTTTTTGCCAATACTCACAACCTTTAAGTAAATGATCACCCTGTGGTATGCGTTTTTCGTATCTTGGACAGATCAAGAAAGTAGCAAAAGTTTCTGTAGTGCTGTAGCGAAAGTGATTGCAAGTAATACAAATCTTTGTTCGTTTTCGTTTTAAGGTAGATTCTTTTAGATATTCCCATTTTGACGGATTTACTTTGATCATGATTACTGGAATTTATTTGTTACAATTTGCCAACCTCCTGAAATTAATTCATTCCATGTTTCACAAGCACACTCAATAGAGTGAAGTCTTGAATTTTTAAGTTGGGCTGGTTCACCTAATTCATTTGCATAGAAAAGGTAAGTATATACTTTTAAGTTATTAGGTACATAATTCTTATAACTCTCAAAAAAAATTAATAAACCATTTTTTTGGCTAAACAACCAGCCAGTTGGGGGGTCAATAAGGCTGTCACGATAAAAATTAGTCCGAACATTAGCTACTCCCGATGTCATAAAGGTAATACGTTTGTACTATTAATATAAATGTACTACTTGCAGCCGTCAAGGATTAGTCCATGTAATTAATTTAATTTGGTAATTACTTTCCAGAAATAATCTGCCGTAAACTTCTTATTTGGTAATAGTGTATACAAGTAACTCCTTCAAAAGGAAAATATTATTAAAGAGTAAATTCAAAAACAAAATGTATAGAAATCCCTTCTATTTAGGATGGAATAAAGGTTGGTCTTTTCTATTCTTTTTTGAGGGTGGTCTTGCAAAAATTGAAGCAAAAGGTTTTGGTATATCTATTACAACAAAAGTTGAGAAAGGAGAATCACCCCTTGAATCTGCGGATAGATTAGTCTCGAAAGAGCAAAGGATTAGAAAATCAAGATATTATTCTTGGGTTAAATCTATTAATGGAAAAACAACAAATTAAGCATTCCTCCAATTAAAAAACTAATTTGTTGACAATTAATTTAAAATAGTAATTATTGATCTATTTTTCGTGTCTAATAAATTTTATGAATGGTGGAAAAACCATAGAAAAGTTTTAACCTATGGAGCTTTTATCATATTGTTTGGTTTTTATTTATCTCCTCTTGTCAAAGAAGCAAAATACAAAAACCAATGCATTAAGTACTCCACTAAAGGAGCATTAATCAAATTTGATAAAGATGATATAGGAGAAACCCTATTAGAAGATGTAGGTTTGAATATTGATGAATTAGCAAAAATTGAAGGCTACAAGAATTGTATAAATAATTAGTTAGCAAAAATTATTCTGAGTTTTTATAGTGATTAAGTTTTTTTCAAAACTAATTTTATTAATATTATTATTTGGATTTATATCAATAAGTCCAAAAACAAGATACTTGGTTGGCATAACTTTAAAAGAAATTTCTTCATTTCTTTTATGGACTGTTAAATATGAAGATAGAGACAAATGGATCATAGATAAACCAAGTTGGATACCTAGCCAAAAACTTAAGCCATCGTATTAAATGAAGACTTATTTAGAAGAACGAATTGAATGGTATGACGATAATTATAGAAACGGTAATGCTTTAATTTCTGATAAGCAATTCGACCAACTTGAAAAAAATTTATTAAGAACAAACCCTAATTGTGATTACTTTAAAAAGAAAAATAAACTAGTTTTACCTTCATTAGAAAAGGATTCAATAGATGAATTTTTGAAAGGATTATTAGCAGATACCAGATTATTAATTGAACCAAAAATAGATGGTTGTGCTGTTGCTTTGCAATATAGGAGTGGAACCTTGGAGAAAGCAATCTCAAGAAAAGGGACAGACGTTACTAGTAAACTTATTAAAGTCCAAGACATTCCCCATAATCTCCCTTTACGAGGAGTTCTTCAAGTTAGAGGTGAATTATACGCACCCAATCAAAGTCCAAATATCTCCCAGAGAATCACTGCTGGATTTCTTAGAGCTAAAGAAGGATTCTCTGAAAGTCTTAGCTTCTGCGCATTTCAAATACTAAATTCAACACTTAACCAATATGAGTCCAAAAAGAGTCTTTCTAAGCTAGGCTTCACGATCCCTCAAGATATTTCATGTAACTTTACGAGCCAAGTCCAAATTTTAAGAAAAAAGTGGCTAGAAGGGAAGCTTTTTAGAAAATATCCAACAGATGGAATAGTAGTAAAGATAAATTCTAGAAAATTGCAATTAATGAGAGAAAAATCAAATTTAGATTATCCTTATTGGCAAGTGGCAATAAAAAGTTAATGGAATTAATACACCAGATTTTTCCTACTTGGCATATTTACATGGACATGTTTATGGTTGGCTTTGCAACCTACGGTTTTCTAAGAATTAAGAAAAAAATAAAAACTAAATAAAGTTTTTAAATCATTCGTGGTCCTTAAGCATAGATTTAAGTTGTTCGGTATCTAATTGTTCAAGATAATTTCTCATCGCCAACCAAGATCTTCTGCTTTCTAACTTTCCACTTTGCTTAAATAAATTTGCGGAAACTTGATCTATCAATTCTTTATGAGTCATATTTATATTCTTCATCGAGTTCAATGACAATACCATTAAAAAATTCTGCTAATAATTTTGATGGGTCTTGTATAGATATCTTTCTATCTGCTTTTGATAGTTTCTTTTTGATTGGATTTAAGTTAGTCATACTGATTCAGGTAATTCAAGTTCTTCAAAAGTCCAACCTTCTAATTGAAGGTCATGCCATTTATCCCAAGCATTATCCAAATACATTTGAGTTGATGATTTAATTGCCATTGGCTCACCAAGATCATTTGCATAATATGTATGAGCAAAAATTCTCATACTATTTCTTGGAGATTTTTTATTCCTTGTAAATAAAATTAGTCTGCTGCGGTCTGGGCTAAGTAACCAACCACTTGGGGACTCATTACGATAACCGTAAGAAAAATTAGTCCAAACATTAGCTCCTCCTAAAGTCATTAATTAGTAATACATGTGTACTACTAATATAAATACATTAGAAATGGATCGTCAAGTATTTTGGTAAATAAATTATTTACACTAATAAAGAATAAAAACAGCTCAGTTATTCCAAAAAAATAAAATACCCACCAAAAGCCTGGTTTAGCAAGCATTTTGATGGGTAAGACCGGATCCCCGTCAGTTCTCTGCTGCATCGACCTGGAAATGCCAGAAGAGGATTCAAAGTGGGCTTTCGTTTCCGATTACAAGATCGGTTTACTACCGCATCACGACAGTCTCCTCATGTCGAAAGAGAGTCAGATCAGAGCACATAAAGAAGAACTTAACCAAAGATCCAGTAATCTAACTCTAACTTATTTTTTTATGCATTTGGAGATGGCCAAATGTCTCTTACCATAGTCAATAAAATTTGAGCTTCATCATATCTTTCTGAATGCGTTTTACCATTTAATAAAAATGTGATGTGAGCCATTTTTCTTCCCAGAATTTCGCGAGATTTGCCATAACAATGAATATTGGAACCCTCAATTTCAGATAACATTTTAATTCTGGTTTCCATTGAGATTGGGAAATTCTTTTTTAACCCCAGTAGGTTTATCATAATTGCACCTTCACAGTTCATTTTAATTTCAGGTGGCATTATCCCAGAAGAAATACAAACATATTGATCAAACTGACTTGAAGTGCAAGCTTCAATAGAGAAATGACCTGAGTTATGCGTTCTAGGAGCGATTTCATTAATTAAAAGACCATTATCTCCATAGAAGAATTCAATAGCTAAAACTCCAACATAATTAAGTTCATTAACTATTGAAGAGAAAATATTTATTGCAAACAAGTTCAAATCATATTCACTTATTCCAGGTGCAAGAACCCAATCACAAACATGGTTTGATTGGAATGTCTCAACTATTGGAAAGAATCTTATCTTACCGTTCCTATCTCTCGAACCAACAAGAGCTAGTTCTTTTTCATACTCTATCCATTCTTCTATTAACCATTCATCAGAATTATTCTCTTTAAAAAAAGAATCTAAATCTTCTTTTGTCTTTATTTTTTTATTACCTTTACCGTCATATCCACCTTTATTTGATTTTGCCATTAGAGGGAAAGTCCAATTATTGGTTTCCTCATCCGAGAGGTTTTTAAAACTTTCAATACTTATCCATTTTGGACAGGGAATATTCATTCTATCTATTAATTTTTTTTGTGAAAACCTATCTACTAATGGCTTAATTGCATTAAGGCTTGGAACAAAAATATCGTTATTGTCAATTAAATTTAATTTATCAATTTTTATCCATTCATTTTCAAAAATTATTTTTTCACACTCATTAATTAATGATTTATTACCTCTTATTTTTAAAGGATCAGCTTCTATGACATGATCTGCTTTTGAACCAGCAGGATCATTACAAGATTTTGTTTGCACACATACTTCTAAATCTCTTTTTTTTGCTGCCTCGGTTAACATCAAAGCCAGTTGGCCTCCTCCAATTATTCCTAGGGAATAATTTTTCTTAATATCGTTTATATTTTTTTTAAAACTCATAGCATGATTTTATTACCATTTCTAATTCTTAACAACTGAATTTTTAAGTATCTAGAGCTTAGATTTTGCTAATATATAAAGTATTTAATACTAAATATTTATAAATTTTAACTAGGTAATCAATTGTGAATAAGAGAAAAATATTAGTCCCATTAGGTGATAAGTCATACGAAGTAACACTAGAAGCAGGGATACTGAATAATATCAGCGAAGAACTCTTAAGAATTGGAATAACAAAGAATAGAAAAATACTTGTGATTTCAAATGAAGAAATATCAAATTTGTATGGAGAAAAATTCATAAATAATTTAAAAGATAATCAATACCAGGCCAAAATGTTCCTTATCAAGGCTGGAGAATCATATAAAAACTTAAAAACCTTAAGTGAAATATATGATGTTGCATTTGAATTTGGCTTAGATAGAAATTCAATAATTATTGCTCTTGGAGGAGGAATTGTTGGAGATGTAAGTGGCTTCGCAGCTGCTACTTGGCTAAGAGGCATCGAATATATTCAGATTCCAACAACATTATTATCGATGGTTGATTCATCTGTGGGAGGGAAAACAGGAGTAAATCATCCAAAAGGTAAGAATTTAATTGGAGCCTTCAATCAACCTAAAGCAGTTTTTATTGATCCAGAAACTTTAAAAAGTTTGCCCAAAAGAGAATTTAATGCAGGCATGGCAGAAGTAATAAAATACGGAGTTATAAGAGATAAAGAACTTTTCGAATATTTAGAAATTGAAAAACACAAGAATGAACTTATAAATCTCAAGAATGATTATCTAATTAAAATAATTAATAGTTCAATAAAAACAAAGTCTCATATTGTTTCTCAAGACGAACATGAAAATGGTGTTAGAGCGATATTGAATTATGGTCATTCTTTTGGTCACGTCATTGAAAATTTATGTGGATACGGCAAATTTCTACATGGTGAGGCAATATCAATTGGTATGAATATTGCGGGGAAAATAGCAATTGAGAAAGGGTTATGGTCTCAAGAAGAATTAGAAAGACAGCAAATTCTATTAGAGAGTTACGATCTTCCTACCGAGATCCCCAAAATAAATAAAGAAGAGGTTCTAACAATACTTATGGGCGACAAGAAAGTTCGTGATGGCAAAATGAGATTTATATTACCGAAAGAAATTGGCGCAGTGGATATATATGATGACGTAGAAGATTCATTATTTTTAAAGTTTTTTTCTTAACGCAAACAGGTTGAATTTATATTCATTTCCTTCTCATTAAACTTATTAAAAACAAACCACTTAAAATTTCCTAGACATACAGGATCAACGAGTCTAAGTAATGCCTCTCTTCTTAAAAGAGCATTTGATAAATCCTCCTCAAATTCCTTCTGAATTCCATAAAGTCTCTCTGCCAATCCAAGTGCCAACAAAGCCTCTCCTTGTTTAGTTATTCCAAGAGTATTAAATCCAAGAGTCTCAGCATCATTAATTAAAGTTTCTATGCAAATATGAGATGTTAAATCGCAATTTCCAGGAGAATCTAGGACATTATTCATCATTTTTTGATTTTCATAAGAAACTATCGTACCATCAGAATTCTTAGAGTCATAGTATTTTTTAGCTTCTTTAGCGTAATCAATTATCAATAAAATACCATTATTGATTTTTCCATAAATAGCTTCTAACCATTTTGAATTATCTACATGCCATTCGGTTGTCCATCCTTCAGGAGCATCTTCAGGCGGAATATTAATTCCTAACTCGCTTTTAGCAAGTTCAATACTTTTTTCCAATTCACTTGTAATTGGCATTTCATCAAAAAATAATTTATGAGATTTTTTGTCTATAGAAACTGCTTGTCGAGTTAATTTTCCCTTTGAGAAGGTTATTCTCTCTACCGGTAAAGCATCTAAAACCTCATTTGCAAAAACTATTCCATTTATATTATTTTCCTCTACTTCTTCTAAACCTTTCCATAAAATATCAATACCTAAGTTTAAAAATTCCTCTAATTTATTTTTTTGTTTTTCTACCATCCCTTCATTAGGTTCAATAATTACAAAAGAAACTCCTTCTAAACAATTCTTGTTGTTTTCTAAAAAATATTTAATTAATCCACTCATAAAGCTTCCATCTCCAGCTCCAAATTCAGTTATAGCTAATTTCTGATTAGATAAAAAACTAATTTTGAACTGAATTAGCCAATCTTCTATTTGTTTACCAACCAAAAAAGCAAAATCATTTGATAAAGAGGGTGATGTTACAAAATCCCCTCGAACGCCTAACTCAGCTTTACCGCTGCCGTAATAACCATTAAAAGGATCATTTAATGCAAAATTCATAAAGTCATAAAAACTTATAGTCCCACCCATTTTTTTCATTTTTTTTACTAACCAATCTGGATTATTCGCGGGTAAGCTATTCATCGGCGAAAATATAAAAAGACAAAACTTATTTATGCCTTCAAAGATTAACTATTTATTAGGAATATTTCTATCTATATTAGTTTTAATTTCACATAAACCCGTTTTCGCTATAAATAATCCAAATCTCTTACCAGAAGAAAAAACACCAGTAATTGATTTAGCTAAAACATTAAGCCCTAATCAAAAAAAATCTTTAGAGGAAAAGCTCAACAATCTAGAAATTGAAAGTGGGTGGAAAATTAAATATTTATCTCAGTTTGAGAGTTCACCTGGTAGTGCAATAAAGGACTATTGGGATTTAGATGAGACAAGTTTGTTGGTTGTTGCGGACCCTAGAGGGGGAAATTTACTGAACTTTAATGTCGGAGAGGCTTATTTTAATTTTATGCCAAGGTTATTTTGGGTTGAACTGCAAACAAGATTTGGCAACCAATATTATGTTAAAGATCACGGTGAGGATGGTGCCGTATTAGACGCAATTGATTCAGTAAAGATTTGCCTCGAAAGAGGAGGTTGCCAAGTTGTCCCTGGCCTACCCAAAGAGCAATATATATGGACTTTATGTACATCGATTCTTGGAGGTTTAGTAGCAGGTTTTGCATCTGCCCCAAGAAAAGAAGGTCAAGTCATATCAATTGGATTTTTAGCTCTTCTTTCTCCTTTATGGGGAATGTTATTTGGAATTTTTGGTTTGGCTCCGATAATATCCAGAACAAATGATTTATTACCTTTATTTAAAAATGGTTTAGCTTTTACAGCCGCAGGAATTGCTGGTTATATCTTGTCTCAAACATTATTTTCAAGATATGAAAAGCCCAAAAATACTTAAAATATGGACAAAAACATCTAATTCCAAAAAAATTTATCTTCTTCACGAATTTCACCAGACTCTGAATACCATCGATGAGAAACATGTTTTAATCCCTTTTTTTCAAACTCAATCCATGAAAAGTTAATTAGTAATTTCCCATCTTCATCAGTTTTATATCTTGGCACCACAGCAGTATTGAAATAAATTGTCCCTTTGCTATCAATTTTAAACATCTCTCTTAAACCAAGATTTCTTTTAAGCCGGTTGTGCATATGACCAAAAATTACAAGATCAACTTTTCTTCTCTTTTGTATTTGAGAAATAGCTACAGACAAATCTCTATCTCCCCAATCTAATGAGGGTAATTTCCAGTCTTTCCCACAAATGCTTTTAGGTTCTGAGCCTAAACCCGAGGGGCCAGCATGAGACATAATTATTAAAGGTATATCTTCGATACTCTCTTCTGAACATTTGATGATTTTATTTATTGAATCTTGTTCGGTGATAGGTCCATAAACACCTTTAACTTCTTTCGAAAGATAATAGCCGCCGCCAGAACTACAGGGTCTAGCAGACAATAAATTTATTTGATTATTAAAAACTTTCAAATCCCATGCACAATATTTTTCACCAAGAACACGTATCTGCTTCGAGAGAGTTTCCCCTGTAGAATCTTTCCCTCTATCATGATTTCCTAAAATCACAAAAGTAGGAATTTTGATCTCATTGATTTTTTTAATTATTTTGACACTCCCATCAGAAATATCACCAACAAATAAAACAATATTTGGTTTGACAATCGATAAAACTTTCAAGTCTAATTCAGACCATTGACCATGACAGTCACCAACAATAGCAATTTTTAAATTTGTCAGAATTTTTTCTATTTAAAGGCATATAATCTATTTAGAGATATTCTAAATCCTGACCAGTATAACTTCTACTGCAAAACAGAAATCAGTTCAAAATGAAGAGGATTTGATTTCTGAGATAAAGGTGCGTTGCAAAAAAGCTAATGCAATTATTCTTGCGCACTATTATCAAGCTCCAGAGATTCAGGAAATTGCAGATTTTATCGGCGATTCATTAGATCTATCTAGGAAAGCTGCAAATAATGATGCTGATATAATAATTTTTTGCGGTGTGCACTTTATGGCCGAAACCGCAAAAATACTTAGCCCTAAAAAAACAGTCCTTTTACCAGATATTGACGCAGGATGCTCATTAGCAGATGATTGTCCCTCAGATAAATTTCAAAAGTTCAGGAAAGAAAATCCAGACCACTATGTCGTAAGTTATATAAATTGTACTGCAGAAGTAAAAGCTCAAAGTGATCTGATATGTACAAGCAGTAATGCAGTCTCCTTAATTAAAAAGATACCTCAAGATAAAAAGATAATATTTGCACCAGATCAGAACCTTGGGAGATGGGTACAGAAAAATTCTGGAAGAGATCTTAAATTATGGCCTGGCAGCTGCATTGTTCATGAATCATTTAGTGAAGAAGCACTTCTAAAATTAAAATATCAAAATCCAGGCTCAAAAGTAATTGCTCATCCTGAATGTAGTCAAAATTTACTAATTCTCTCAGACTTTATTGGATCAACCAGTAAGCTGCTTGATTTCGTAAGTAAAGATCCATCTAAAACTTACATGGTATTAACTGAACCTGGAATAATCCACCAAATGAAGAAGAAAGAACCTAACAAAAATTTTATTGAAGTCCCCGACATAGAAGGTTGTAAATGTAACGAGTGTCCATATATGAAATTAAATACCTTAGAAAAAATTCTTGATTGTTTAAAAAATAATTCCCCATCTATCGAACTTGACCCAGAAATAATGAGAAGAGCCTATGTGCCAATAAAGAGAATGCTTGATATGAGTAATTAATTTAATGAAAATACTTTTTCTTCCTTATTAATTTCTAGGAATGCTTTAAGGTTTGTAGTTTCAGGGTTAAACTGGCTTATCTTGTTTTTTCTATTAATAATATTTATTAGCTCTTTTTCAGCTGCATTATATTGATTATCTTTTCTAGTGCCAATTTCTCTTTGAAAATCATTGAGCATATTCATTCTTACTTCTATATCTGGTACAATCCCAAATTTATTTATATCAGTTCCGTTAGGAGTTAGATACTTCGCGACTGTAACAGTTAGACCTGAACCATCTACTAAAGTTCTCATTGATTGAACTAGACCTTTCCCAAAAGTTTTCTTCCCAACTAATTTTCCTCTTTTGTTATCTTTTATTGCACCAGATACTATTTCGCTTGCACTAGCAGAGCCTTCATTAACTAGGACAACAAGCGGCCTCTTTGTCAGAGCTTGACCGTTTCCTCTTTTTGTTTCTTTTAACCCATCTTTACTTAAGGTACTTACTATGATTCCTTTGTTGATGAAGAGCCTTGAGATCTCAATGCTTGAATCTAATAAACCTCCTGGATTACTTCTTAAGTCAAGAATGTATCCTGCTACTTTTTTAGTTTCTAAATCCTTAATAGCATCTCTTGTCTCTCTTGAAGCATTTGCATTAAATTGTTTAATTCTGACGTAGCCAACTAATAAGCCATCTTTGGTTTGGTTAACTTTACTGGAAACAGATTTTATTTCAATTTTTTCTCTTGATAAAACCGTAATAAAAGATTTAGAACCCCTAAGTATCTCAAGCTTGACTTTAGTACCTCTTTGTCCTCTTATTAATTTCACAGCCTCCTCTAAATTCATCCCTTCTGTAGAAATATCATCAATGGATAGTATTTCATCTTTTGCTTTGATTCCAGCATGAAAAGCAGGCGTACCCTCTATTGGAGAAATAATAATTAAAGCATCCGATTCTTTATCTTTATTTATTTGGATCCCAACCCCAGTTAATTCGCCAGAGGTATCAATTCTCATTTGATTAAATTCTCGAGGATCTAAAAATCTTGTGTAAGAATCATCTAAGTTCGATAGCATATTTCTAATCGCATCATATGCTTCATTGCTGTCAGAATATGATTTTGATAAAAATTCTTTTCTTAGCTCAATCCAATTAGACTTTTGAAAATTACCACTTGAATCAAGAAAATCTCTATATACAATTTGCCAGACATGATCAATTACCTCCTTGTAACTATTATTTAAAACTGTTGCTTCTGCAAAATTGTTAAAAAACAACCCAGGGAAGGCTGTCGCAAATAGAACTACAAATTTTTTTTTAAGCAATTGTCTTTAGAGGACTAATGTTATTACATTATAAAAAAGATTTATTTAAAATCTCAAAAATTGACAAATCCTTAAGGATCAATCCACTTCCCATCATCCTTAATAAGTTGGATTAAAGCATTAACCCCCTCCTCTTCTGGGACTCTTTTTATCTCTTCTTTTCTTCTATATAAAGCAATAGTTCCTTTACCTTTCCCAACATAACCATAATCAGCATCAGCCATTTCACCTGGCCCATTAACAATACATCCCATTATTGCTATATCTAGACCCGTTAAATGTGAGGTAGCGTTCCTAACTTTATCTACAACTTCTTCTAGATTGAAAAGTGTTCTACCACAACTAGGGCAACTGATGTATTCAACCATTGTTTTTCTTAATCCTAAAGATTGCAAAATTGAATAGCACACTGGTATTTCCTTTTCTGGCGCTTCTGTCAAAGAAACCCTGATGGTATCTCCTAATCCCTCTGCTAAAAGCGTTCCAATTCCAGCAGTACTTTTAATCCTTCCATAATCACCATCACCAGCTTCGGTCACTCCTAAATGTAAGGGATAGTTATATCCCTCTGAGTCAAGCCTATCTGCAATCATTCTGTAAGCTGCCATCATGACCGGAGCCCTGGAAGCTTTCATAGAAATAATTATGTTATGAAAATCAAGCTCATCACAAATTTTGACGAACTCCATCGCAGATTCTGTCATTCCTAATGGCGTATCTCCATAAGTAAAAAGCATCCTCTCAGATAGAGACCCATGATTAACTCCAATCCTTAGAGCTTTGTTTTCAGCCTTTAAAACTTCAACTAATGGGGTAAATCTTTTAAGTATTGTTTGCTTAATAGTTTCAAATTCCTCATCTGTATATTCAGTTCTTGTAGGGTCTGATTTTTCAAAAACAAACAATCCAGGATTAATTCTTACTTTATCAACATGTTTTGCAACTTCCATTGCAATTTTCATACCATTATGGTGAACATCAGCCACCAAGGGGGTATTGATATTATTTTCAATTAATTTTGCCTTTATATCTCCTACCGCTTTGGCATGTGCTAAGGATGGGACAGTTAACCTTACTATTTCACAACCCACATCATGAAGTCTTTTGATAGCTAAGTAAGCATTTTCGACATCCATAGTATCTTCATTTATCATCGATTGAACTCTTACTGGATAATCACTTCCAATAGCTACATCACCAACCATTACTGTTCTAGTTATCCTTCTCTCAATATGAGTTGAATATCTTTTGGAGAGACTATTAACCTCTTTTGATTGAGTTAATGACATTAAAATTTTTGATATTCAAAAAGGATTTCACTAAATTATACGGCATATAGTTTACCACTTACATTCTCTAGGTCTTTCAAAGTTAGATGGTAAGGTTTATTGATTTCTTTTGAAGGAAATCTCAACAAATAAGATGGATGAAAAATTACCATAATTTCTCTCCCATCTTTTTTAATCCATTTACCTCTTAAATTACTTATAGGATCTTTGACTTCTAAAATAGCTCTCATAGCAGTTGAACCAGTAAGTAACATAAATTTTGGATCAACTAGCTTTATTTGCTGTAATAACCAAGGTTTATGAATATTAATTTCTCTAGTAGTGGGTTTTCTATTATTTGGTGGACGACATTTAATTACATTACAAAAATAAACATCCTTCTTATAGTCAATACCAGCTTGTATTAATAATTCGTTTAATAGCTTACCAGATTTACCTACATAAGGTTTTCCTTCTAAATCTTCCTGTGCTCCAGGCGCCTCACCAATTATTAACAAATCTGCAAATACACTTCCTCTCCCAATTACTAACCTTTTCACCGAAAATAAAACTTTAAATATTTTTATCTTAAGAACTCAAAACAAGAAAATAAAATAGATTAAGAAAATGAACTAAATTAAACCATAGTGTGATAGTTTTATTTATTCTTAATTTATGCATTTGTCATTTTTAAAAGTCATATTTGAAAAGTCATAAGTCAATGAGTCAAGTTAATTTATCTGATCGGGCACTTTCAATTGAGCCTTCTCTTACATTGCAGATAAGTGCTAAAGCAAATCAATTATCTGCAGAAGGAGCAGATATTTGCAATTTAAGTGCAGGTGAACCTGATTTTGATGCCCCAAAAGAAGTTATAGAGGCTACAAGTAAAGCTATATTTGATGGATTTACAAAGTACGGGCCCGCAGCGGGGAATTTAGATCTCCGAAAAGCAATTGCAAATAAACTTGAAATTCAAAACGATTTAAATTATGAATTTGAAAATGTAATAGTCACAAATGGTGCTAAGCAAGCAATATATAATCTTTTCCAAGTATTGTTAAACACCGGAGACGAAGTTATTATTCCTTCTCCATATTGGTTAAGTTATCCCCAGATGGTTAGATTGGCGGGTGGGAAGCCAATTTTTACAAATTCTTCTGCAGAAGATGGATTCAAAATAAATATAGAAGATTTGAAGTCTAAAATCTCTTCAAAAACTAAATTTATAATTATCAATTCTCCTAATAACCCTACTGGAAGAGTTATGTCAAAGGAAGAATTATTACAAATTGCCGATTTAGCTCGAGAAAATCCAAATATCAATATTCTTTCTGATGAGATTTACGAACTAATCCTTAAAAAAGAATTTAAACACTACAGTTTATCTTCATTAGCAAATGACTTAAAAGATAGAATTTTTATAATAAATGGGTTTGCGAAAGGATGGGCTATGACTGGCTGGAGGATAGGTTATTTAGTAGGTCCCAAAGATGTAATCAAAGCCTCCTCAGCATTGCAAAGTCAAAGTACAAGTAATGTTTGCTCTTTTGTTCAAAAAGGTGCTTTAGAGGCTTTAAAAATTAATAATGAGTTTTTCTCAATGATAAACAGCCATTATGATCAAAGAAGAGGAGTTCTCTATGAGGGCCTTAATAATATAAATGGGATTTATATTGAAGAACCTAACGGAGCATTTTACGCATTTCCAAAATTACCCAACTCCACAATTACTTCTGTTGATTTCTGCAATAAAGCGCTTCAAGATTACGGATTAGTTGTTGTACCTGGAAAAGCTTTTGGAGCTGATCAATGTATAAGAATATCTTGTGCAGCTTCAGAAATTAAAATAAAAGATGGACTACAGAGGCTTGAAAAAGCAATCTCTAAATACTATTAATTTAAATAAGTTATGTGTAATTTAAAGAATTTCCTACTAAGTTCATCTCTATTATTTTCTGTTTTTTCATCACCTGTATTTTCAAATCCCAAAGTTTTAAAAGTTGGAGCAATACCTGATCAAAACCAGGATGTTTTGGACAAAAGATTTAATTTATTTTCAAAAGAATTATCCAAACAACTTGATGTAGAAGTTAAATACATTCCCGTTATTAATTATGTTGCAGCAGTAACTGGATTTAGAACTAAAGATTTAGATTTAGTTTGGTTTGGCGGTTTATCAGGAGTTCAAGCAAGATTACAAACGCCTAATTCAATCATAATAGCTCAAAGAGATATCGATAAGGAATTTAAAAGTGTTTTTATAGTAAACAAAAATTTAGAACTTAACTCAATTTCAAACATTAAAGGACTTAAAAAACTAAAGAATTTAAGATTTACTTTTGGCTCTGAAAACTCAACTTCTGGAAGATTAATGCCAGAATATTTTTTAAATCAAGCAGGGGTAGAAATTAAAAATTTTAAAGGAAAAAAAGCAGGTTTTAGTGGTAGTCATGATACCACTATAGCTTTAGTTAATAGTGGGGCATTTGATGCTGGAGCTTTAAATAAACAGGTTTGGGAAAAGAATCTTAAAAATAATCCCAAAAGAACAAGTAATGTAGAATTATTCTGGATCACACCAGATTATGTTGACTATCATTGGTTAGCTCAAGGTGATCTTGAAAACAGATTCGGGGAAGGGTTTACAAAAGACCTCAAATCAGTAATTCTAACTTTAGATATAAAGCAAAAATCACATAAACAGATATTAGATATGTTCAATGCCAAAAGATTTATAAAGGCAGAATCAAAACAATATAAAAATATAGAGGAAATCGGGAGGAAATTAAATAAAATTAGATGAATAATACTGTCTTAGAATTAGAAAATATATCTTATAAATACAAAAATGATCTAATCCTAAATAAAATAAATTTAAAAATAAATTCTGGGGAAAAAATTGCACTTTTAGGTAAAAGCGGTTCAGGAAAAACTACACTTATATCAGTACTTAATGGCACTATAAAGCCAACTCAAGGTGAGGTTAAATTATTCAATAAAAGTTTCGAGGAATTAGATAGAAAGCAGAAAAGTAAAATAACAACTATATGGCAAGATTTAAGATTAATAGAAGATCTCTCTGCAGAACAAAATGTTAATTGTGGACTACTAGCGGAAAACAATTTTTATTTCGCTTTTAAAAATTTATTGAATATAAGTTCTTTTAAGAAGGCGCATAAATATATGAAATTATGTAGACTTCATAACTTTATTTACGACAAAAAAATCAGAAAACTATCTGGGGGGCAAAAACAAAGGGTGGCTATAGCTAGATCATTAATTCAAGAATCAAATATATTACTTGCAGATGAGCCTTTTAATAATCTAGATCCCAAATTGATAACAACAATTAAAAACCTTCTGCTAGAAAATGTAGATAAAAATAAAACAAAAAAATCCCCAAAGACGGTATTAGTTGCATTACATAGATTAGATTTGCTAAACGATTTCGATAAAGTTATTGGAATAAGGGATGGTAAAATTTTTTTCAATATCAAAAGAAATAACTTAAAGAAGATTCATTTAGAGAAAATATATTAACTAGTTGAACAAATTAAAATTAAACTATACCTCATTATCTTTTCTTCCAATTTTGGTATGCATACCTCTAGGGTATCAATTAATAAACAATATTCATTTTGGAGGATTTAAATTATTCCAAGAATTCTTAATTTCTGCATTTAATCCCAAGATCGATAATGAAATTATTATTACCGTAATTAAGCGATTAAATGAAACTATTTTAATTGGTTTTTTTAGTTGGTTAGTAAGTATTATTTTTGGAGCAATTTTTGGAATTTTTTCCTCAAATATTTTTTATAAAATCTTTAATATTCCAAGTTTTATCTACGTCATAATAAGGTTTTTTCTAACAATAATTAGATCTATACACGAAGTGGTTTGGGGAATAATATTAATGCAAATATATGGAATAAATTTTTCGATAGGAATAATAGCTATATGTATACCTTATATTGCTGTAAATACAAAAGTTTTTGCTGAACAATTAGAAACTATTGACTACAAAAGTTTTGAATCTATAAATCAAATAAATGCACCTAAATTTTCTTCTTTACTAACTTTAATATGGAATCCAATAATAAATACATTTAAAAACTTTGGTTTATATCGATTAGAGTGTTCAATAAGAAGTGCAGTGATTTTAGGACTTTTTGGGATTGGAGGAATAGGTACCAGTATTTTTTTATCTTTCCAAACTTTGAATTTTAGAGAGTTATGGACTTATTTATGGTCCTTAGCAATTTTGATAATTCTTTCTGGATTAATATTCAAAAAAATAAAATTTAATACTACAAATAAAATCCTATCTATTTTTTTTATTGTAGTTTTTTTCTTAACAATTTTATTTTCTTTTTCATATTTTCTTTATTTTATTTTTAATAATAATTTTGAAAATTTTAATTCCGTTAGTTCTCTTTTTAAATCAAGCTTAGATTTAGGATTATTTGATTTCTTAAAACTTATATTAGAAACAATAATTTTAAGTCTTTTATCAACAGGAATCGCAATTAGTTTACCTCCATTAGTAATAGGAATTTTTAACAACAATAGTTTTAAAATTTTTATAAAAATTTTTGCATTTTTATTACGTTTAATACCTACACCTGTAATACTTCTAACTCTATTAACTTTTAATAATCCTTCTTTATCTTTAGCAGCTTTAACATTAGGTCTCCACAACGCTGGTATTACTAGCAAATTACTTTTTACAAATCTAGATATCCAAGACAAGAGAAATTATATTGCAATGAAATCTCTAGGAATCCCAAAAAAGACTAGTTGGCTTTTAGGTTTATTTTCTCAACAAGCAAAAAGTTACTTAGCATATTGCGCTTATAGATCTGACATCATTATTAGAGAAACTGCAATTGTTGGGGTTATTGGAAGTGTTGGTCTAGGTTGGCAATTGCAAGAATCACTAAGTTCCTTCGCATGGCAAGAAGTCGCCATAGTTTTGATAGCTTATAGCTCCATCGCAATAGTTGGAGAATTAATAAATGGTAAAATCAAAAATAGTTTAACTTGATTTGTAAGAATAATTTGTTAAATCAAGTAATTATTTTTTTCCGGTGATAGTGATTAGTTTACCAAAACAGCTTGTTGTAATTGGAGATAGCTCAGTTTATGGATGGGGAGATAATGAGGGTGGTGGATGGTGTGAGAGGCTTAGAAAAGATTGGGGTAATAACCAAAATGGGCCAGTTATTTATCAACTTGGCGTTAGGGGAGATGGGATAGAAAAAGTTTCATCTAGATGGGAAAAAGAATGGTCATCTAGAGGAGAAACGAGAAGAAATAAACCTAAAGCAATCCTACTAAATGTAGGTCTTAACGACACTGCAGCAATTGGTCAGATAAATGGAAGGCATCAATTAGATATAGATGGATTTGAATATGGATTAGAGAGGCTAATTAATGAAATGAACTCTCAAACAAATTTATTTGTTATTGGTTTGACACCAGTTGACGAAAGCAAAATGCCGTTCGCAGGATGTCTATGGTACTCAAATGATTTTTGTAACTCTTATGAAAGAAGAATGGAGGAAGTATGCCTCAATCAGAATGTCCCATTTCTTCCTACTTTTAGAGAAATGTACTCTGATAAAAGGAGTAAAAATTGGATTACACATGATGGAATTCATCTAAATTCCGAAGGTCATTTCTGGCTTTTCCAAAGACTTAAAAGCTGGGAGATTCTTACAAAATGGAAGGGATCTTAGGTCTTTCCAAATATTATTAATTTAAAAAATATGAATATAAAATAAGAGCAAAGATAGCAAAAACAGAAGCAATACTTGTCTGAATAGCATTTACCAATTCATTACTTAATTTATATTTGTTTTGAAATTTAGCACCAATAATACTTTCAGAAAGTGTTGCCAAGAATCCAGAAACTACAACAACTATAAAATGATATTTTGTAGAAATAATTGATAGACGAAGCATTATAAAAGCCATAAATATTGATCCCAAAACACTAGCTAATGTTCCTTCTATACTTATTCCTCCCTCAGTTCCCCTATCCACCTTTTTAAGTGAAGTAATTAAATACGTTTCTTTCCCAAATCTTTTTCCAATTTCGCTACCAAAAGTATCCGCCAACTTTGCAGCAAAACTTGCAGCAAAACCTACTTTAAACATCACTACATTGGCAGCATTAAATTTGGTCATAATGGCTAGAAATAATCCTGTAGCTGCTGAGCCCCATACATTCTCAGGACCTCTCCTCCCGCCTCTTTTTTCAGCAATTCCTTGTGCTTTTTTAAATTTAAAACCTATTTTGGTAACTAGGGATCCAAATAATAAATAAATTACAACTGACATCCATCCCTTCCAAGACAAACATCCCCACAAAATTGTGCCTAAGATGCCTGCACTTACCCAACCACTTTTCGTCATCAAAGGAATCCTGCAAAATATATAAATCAAAATAAAATTAATGCAAAAACCTATAAAAAATTGATTTCTAATTAAATCCATATTTATCTAATTCTTTAATTTCAAATCAATTCTCCACTGATTTAGAATTGATGATGCGTTAATACTAGCCGTTGAAGTTCTCAAGATAGTGTCGGAAAGTTTAACAAAGGTAATATTATTTTTTTTAAAAAAATCAATTTCTTTAGCGGACCAACCTCCTTCAGGACCAATTACATTCCAAAAAATACCTCCTTTTTTATTTCCAAATTCTTGTTGTTTTCTTAACCATTGATTTAAGTCATATAGTTTTTCTTCTCTAGTTATAGAAATTGAAACTCTTTCTGGATTATCTCTACTTTTTAGCCATTCAAAAATATCCATTCCATTTAAAATAGATGGTTTCCATAATCTCTCACTTTGCTCAACAGCTTCATTAATAATTAAATTCCATCTCAAAAGTTTTCTAGAAAAATTTAAATTTTTGTTTACCTGTCTTTCTGAAAATAATGGCTGTATAAAATCGATTCCTATTTCAGTACACATTTTTAAAATATCCTCAAAACCACTTTTTGGTATAACAACAGCTATTCCTAATAAATGAATTTCTTGTTCTTGAAATAAGTAAGGTTTTTTTGATTTAATTATTTCTAAGCAATCATTTTTAACTTTTATAGCTTTCCATAATGAACCCTCTCCGTTAGCTATAAATATTTTTTTACCATTTTTTATCCTCATTACTTTATTTAAATAATGAGCCTCTTCTTTAGAAAGTTCTAAATTATTGTTCTTAATATTTTCAATTCTTTCATGGGAAATAATTAATCTTGTTAAGTCTTCCATCTAAAACACTTAATCTTTGAAAACTAAATCTTCATGTTCTTCAACTGACCAATCATTATTTTCACCCCCAATAATTAACTCTTCAATTTTTACATAATTATTTGATATCTCATTCAAAGAATTAATTAATATATCAATTGAAATGGAGTCTGAAGTTCCAAAATCAACCCAACATCTTCCCCAAAGATTTTGATATTCCATAATTCCTAAATTATGCATTAAGGCTGGAAGAGATGCATTTTTTTGATCATTATCATAGGACATCCAACTTAGATCGGAACCCTCTTCATGAGTTTGCAAATTTTCAGAATTATATCCACCTAACCTTCCTAAAACGTACCAACTATCAAAAACGCCATCTAAATAATTTTTTTCATCTTGTGTTGGTGATTCTGAAAACCTTATCCATATCCAACAGTTAAAAGGATCAACTTCTCTAAAAATAATATTCATATTGACTGATAGCTTTTTAGTTCTATAGCTATTATAAGTAAGTAATTACTAGATTAAAATTCATACCTATAACTTAATTAATAATGCTTGATTTAAAAGAAATATCTTATCAACCTCAAACTGGAGAAAGAAAAATAATAGACAATCTAAATTTAAAAGTTCATGAAAATGAAATCATTTTAATTTGCGGAAATAGTGGTTCTGGCAAAACAACACTAATAGAAATAATAAGCGGATTAACAAATCCACAAAAAGGAAAAATTACTTGGAAGAATAAAATTTTATCTTCTAGACAAAGAAGATGGCTTTGTGGAGTAGTATTCCAATTTCCTGAAAGATACTTTATTGGTACAACCATTGGTAAAGAATTAAAAATAGGCCATAAATCTTTAAGAGAAAAAAATATAGACTTAGTTTTAAATAAAGTTGGTTTAAAAAAAATCAATCTGACCCAGCCACCAGAACAACTAAGTGGCGGACAACAAAGAAGGTTAGCTGTAGCAGTTCAACTACTTAGAAACCCCTCAATTCTTTTACTTGATGAACCAACTGCTGGATTAGACTATTCAATGAGAAATGATGTAAAGAATTTAGTTCTTGATCTAAAAAATAAAAATACAATTATTATTGTTACCCATGAACCCGCGTTATTTGAGGGAATTCCTTCTAGGATATTAGTCTTGGAAAAAGGGAAAATTAAAAATTTTATGAAAGAAAATCATGAAGGATAGGATAGTTCGAGCTACTGCAGCAAATGGAGGAATAAGATTAGTTGCGGTCTTAACAACAGAATCTTCTTTAGAAGCAAAAAAAAGACACGATCTTTCTTATTTAACAACCTGTATCTTAGGAAGAGCATTTAGTGCTTCATTGCTTTTAGCAAGCTCCATGAAGATAATGCATGGGAGAGTTACTTTAAGAGTTAGATCTGACGGACCTTTAAAGGGATTACTAGTTGACGCAGGTAGAGATGGAAAAGTCAGGGGTTATGTAGGGAATCCTTATTTAGAATTGGACCTAGTCAAAATAGACCATAATAAATATTCTTTTGATTTCACAAAAGCATTAGGGAAAGGATATTTAAATGTAATTAGAGATAGTGGATTTGGAGAACCCTTTACAAGCACTGTTGAATTAGTAAATGGAAATATTGCTGAAGACTTGGCTTCATATTTATTTCATTCAGAGCAAACTCCCTCTGCTGTATTTATTGGAGAAAAGATTCAAAATAAAAGTGTTATTTGTAGTGGTGGCTTATTAGCTCAGGTTCTACCAAAAAAAGGCACTGACCCTCTGCTAATATCACTTCTTGAAGAAAGATGTAAAGAAATTAATTCTTTCAGCGAAGAACTTTTTAAGTCAAAAGATAATCTTCTTTCATTAATTAGAAATATATTTCCCGATATTGACGATAAATCAATCTCTGAAAAAGCTCGTTCCCAAGAAGTAAGTTTTAAATGCAAATGTTCCAAACAAAGAAGTTTAAATGCTATGAGAATGCTCGACAGGAGCGAATTGGAGGACATCCTCAAAAAAGACGGCAAAGCAGAATTGGTTTGTGAATTTTGTAAGAATAAATATCTTATAAATTACGAAGAAATTAAATTGATGATAGAAAATCAATTATAAGAAAATTACGCCTACCCATAAAATAATCATTGCTGGAATACTTTGAATTTTTTGTATTGATAAGGAATTGTTTGAGACTTCCTGAATGAAAGAATTATTTTCAAGCAATCCGCCAAATATTAGTCCTATCGAAAGAAAGGTAACACTCCAACCTAAAGAACCTATAAATCTTTTACCCGATTTAATTTGAGTATAGGTAAGTATTAATGTTGAGATAGAGAGTAACAGTCTATTATAAGAGTCTGGACTGATAGATAACAAAATTAAAAACAATAGACCAAAAGCTATTTTTATTGAAAGATTATCAAATGAGGGAGTGGTTATTTTTGGCAAACTATACTGACTTGAGCTCTTAGAGTTATTATTTAAATTTTTTATCTTAGAAAGCAGTGGGAAATTATTATTGGTAGACTGATTAATCTGTTTTTCTTTTTTTGAGGCACTAACAGCTTCATAGCTTACATTCCCAGATTGCCTTGCTTTCAAACTCCCCATTAGTAATTGATCAAAGGAGGATTCTATTTTCGCTTTTAAAATAAAATCTTCACCAGCCTCTTTAACTTTAATATCTCTAGCCTTCTGAATATCCTCAAAAGCAGCACCCTCTTTTACACCTAAAATTTCATAAGGTGATTTTTCGTTATCGTTTTTACTACTGTTTGAATCCAAAATTTTTTTTACCAATACTAACAGATTAGCTAATTTTATAATCCATCAAGACTTTATAAAACAATTGGTTCGACTCCACTAACAACAGGAGCAACTTTATTTAAATTTAATTGGTTATTGTCTTCAACAAATTGATTTAGATTCCACTCATTTTTGAAAAGAATAACTGGCCTATTCCAACAATCTTTAACTATTTTACAATTGAATATTCTCCCTAGTTTTTCAATGGCTGGCCATCCATCAGAAACCCATCTAGCTAATTGATATGGCATTGCTTCAAGATTTGCATCTACACCATATTCACTTTTTAATCTGTGAGTTACTACCTCCATCTGCAATTGACCAACAGCTGCGAGTATAGGGTCTCTTCTACTCTCATCAAAGTCATAAAGAATCTGAACAGCACCTTCTTCGCGAAGTTCATTAACACCCTTTCTAAAGTTTTTAAATGCTGAGGGATTGGGATTTCTTAGCCAGCTGAATATTTCAGGACTAAAGGATGGTATTCCCTCATATTCCAGATGAGCCCCAGTATAAAGAGTATCTCCAATAGAAAACATACCTGGATTATTCAAACCGATAACATCTCCAGGATAAGCATCATCAACTACTTCTCTATCTTGCCCAAATATTTTTTGTGGTCTTGATAATCTGATTGTTTTACCAGTTCTGGAATGTTTAACAGACATATCCTTTTCAAATTTGCCACTACAAACTCTTATAAAAGCAACCCTATCTCTGTGCTTTGGATCCATATTTGCCTGAAGCTTAAAAACAAACCCACTAAATTCATCGCTTGCAGGTTCAATATCCCCTTTATTACTATTCCTTGAAGTTGGTTTTTGTGCCATTTTTAAAAAACTATCTAAAAATGGTCTTACACCAAAATTAGTCATAGCAGACCCAAAGAAAACTGGGGTTAAAGAGCCATTAAAAACTTTTTCTTTTTCAAATTTCGATCCTGCCTCATCAAGAACCTCCAATTCTTCAAGTGCGTTTGCAAGTAAATCTCTCTCTACATATTTTGATAGCTCTTTATCTTCAAGACTTAATTTTTTTTCATACGATTGTTTCCCTCTCACTGCTTTATCAAATAAAATCACCTGTCTCGAAAATCTATCAATAACCCCTCTAAATTCCTCGCCACTTCCAATTGGCCAATTAATAGGTAAAGTATTTAATCCAAGTTCCGATTCAATTTCATCAAGTAAAGAAAATGGCTCTCTTCCAGGTCTATCCATTTTATTTATGAAAGTAAATATTGGTATTCTTCGCATCTTGCAAACTTCAAACAATTTTCTAGTTTGAGGTTCTAGTCCTTTAGCCGCATCTTCCAACATAACTGCATTATCAGCAGCAGCTAATGTTCTATAAGTATCTTCGGAGAAATCTTGGTGCCCTGGAGTATCTAATAGATTGATTACTGAACTTTCATATTCAAATTGCAATACAGTTGATGTAATAGAAATACCTCTTTGTTTCTCAAGTTCCATCCAGTCTGAGGTAGCTTTTCTCTGATTACCCCTAGCTTTTACTGCTCCTGCCTGTTGAATAGCACCTCCATACAAGAGAAGCTTCTCGGTAAGAGTCGTTTTCCCAGCATCTGGATGTGAAATAATCGCAAAATTTCTTCTTTTATTTACCGCATCCAGTATTTCTTTATTTGTTAGAATTTTTGTACCTAAGCTCATTTATATAATATAAGGGCCTTTCAATTAGTTCTTAAACATTACCATAGACTATTAAATAATTTTCACCTTCTTCAAACACATCTAAAGAGGATAGATCATTCTCTAGAGTGAAATTTTTTAACTCTTTAAAAGTATAAGAAGCTCTTAAAGATGCATAATAATCATTGGTTAAAATCTTATTATATTTATTTGAGCATTTTGCTTTGAGTTCTAAAGCAGACTTTTCATCTAATGGCCTTTTTAAGTCCTTGTGAAAATTTACAGTAATATTACTAGACAAACTTCTTATGGTGTTGAAGAAATCTTCAAGATGGGTAATGTGATGAATCAAACTGTTGCTCACAAGCAAACTAATTCTTTTTTTAAGTAAAAAATTATTTGATTTAATGTCTTTGATGTCAGAACAAATGTAGCTTAAATTTTTTATTTTTTCTTTATTAATAGAAATACTTTTATTATATTCCGCTCTCAAAATCATTTCTTTAGAACCATCTATTCCAACTACTTCAGTATTAGGCCATTTTATTGCTAACTTCTCAGAAATATTTCCTGGGCCGCATCCTAAATCAACTATTAAATCTTTTTCACTTAAAGAAATATTTTTTCTCAAAAGATAATGATTTATTTGTTTAATTAGATTAAATTCCCCTTCTGAAAAATCAGCTTCGTCATAAGAAATGACCTGTTCTTTTTCTTTCATTAATTCAGGTTCCGGGACTCTTTCCATGTCCTTTCTTTAAATAAAGATTTCATAATAAACATAATTCTACACAAACCGTTAAATAGTGGTAAGAATGGTTGCAGACGCCACAGGTAGAGTTATTCTTCCAGTACGGGTTATTTACATACTTTTTTTTATCGTGACTGTTGCACCAAATAAAGCTTCTTCAGAGAGCAATTCGAATAATCTTAAAAAAGATGATTTTCCAAAGACTGCGCCAGCTGCTTATCCTGTTTTTTTCAGATCTTACAGCAGGAAAACCACATCTGGTAAAAGGGAGAACTGGAGTGAAGTAGGTGAAAGAAATTTATCGGGATTAAAAGAATTAGGAAAACTTTCCGATGAAGAATTGATCCTAATGAGAGAGATGCAAAGTAACCAAAAAGCCCAACCATCTGGGAGATGGTTATGGATTGGAGGAACTCCTTGGATTAATAAAAACCAAAATTTCTCTGGAGCATACAATTGTACTTCAACAAACTTAATTGATTGGGAAGCCTTTGCTTTGATGATGGACTTAGCAATGATGGGATGTGGAACAGGTGCAATAATTGAGCCTCATTTTATAAATAATCTACCTACGGTAATAAACAAAATAAATATAAAATCAGTTAGTGAAGTTGGAATAACTCCTAAAGACAAAAGAGAAGAAAAGTCATCATTAGAAATTAAAGGAAATGATCTTCATATCAAAGTTGGAGATAGCAGAAGAGGGTGGGTAGATAGCTATAAATATCTTCTTGAGGCATCAAGTAACAAGAGTCTTGAAAGAGAAATTGATGTCTATATTAATTTGGAAGATATCAGACCTGCTGGAGAATCATTAAAAGGTTTTGGTGGCATGGCAAATCCTATTAAATTGAAAGATCTCTACTCCAGAGTCGCATCCCTTCTTGGGAAGGCAATTGGCAGAAAATTAAGTACAGTAGAGTGTTGTTTATTAATTGATGAAGCTGCAGTAACCATTGTTGCTGGGAATATAAGAAGAAGTGCTGGAATGAGACAGTTTGCTTCAGATGATAAGGAAGCAGCATCGGCAAAAGAAAATTTATGGAGTCAAGATGAAAATGGTAATTGGAGAATAGATCCTGAAAAAGATGCCCTAAGGATGGCTAATCATACTAGGGTTTACCATACAAAGCCGACTTACCAAACTGTTTTGGATGCTGTCACAAAACAATTCCATTCAGGTGAAGGAGCTATTCAATTTGCTCCAGAAGCAATCGCAAGGTCAAATGCAGATATTCTTAAAGATGATGAATTGAGAAAGGAATTTATTGAAATCTACTCTGAACAAGGTAAGGATGAAGCGAGAAATTGGATAAATAGTAGTTATGGCCCATTTTCAGAAGAAGAGTTAGACCACAGGATGAGCCGATATGGACTTAACCCCTGTGGGGAGATCTTGGGAAATGATTTCCACTGCAATTTGGCTGAAGTTCATTTAAATCAGATTGATCCAGGCAATTTTGAAGAGCAAAAAAAAGCTTTTAAAGCAGCAGCTCTTTCTGTAGCTTGCTTACTTAATCATGAATTTGAAGTTGAGCGTTACAGAAAAAGTAGAGAATATGATCCTATCGTAGGGGTAAGTTTCACTGGATTATTCGACTTCTGCGTCCATGCATTTGGGACACCATGGTTGAAGTGGTGGGAAGCAGGAAGACCAAATAGCGAGGAAGGGAAGGCTTTCAAAGAAAAGGAAGCTAAATTCTTAGATTCTTGGAGAAAGATCGTAAAAGAAACTGTCTGGGAATATTGTGATAAACATAATTTAAGAAGACCAAATCGATGCACAACAGTTCAGCCAGCGGGTACCAAAAGTCTTCTAACAGGAGCAGCTCCAGGATGGCACCCTCCAAAGGCGCAAAGATTTATAAGAAGAATAACTTTTAGAAAAAATGATCCAATCGCTTTAGCTTGCATGGATTATGGTTACTCAGTTGTTCCATCTCAATCTGATAAAGATGAAAGTGGCTGTTTACTTGATAATCCATTTGATCCAAGATGTACAGAATGGTTAGTTGAAATTCCGACAGAAGTTAGCTGGGCAAATATAGATGGTGCAGACCAGATAGACATCAATAATTTTTCAGCATTAGCTCAATTTGATTTTTACATGCAGGTGCAAAAATTTTACACAGAGCATAATACTTCTGCAACGGTAGAATTTAGAGAAAATGAAATCGAGGATTTAGCTAAGGCTATTCATAATGCAATTGAAAATAATGAGGGATATATTTCAGCGGCATTACTAGCTAGGTTTAGTGCTAATGCTACTTTCCCAAGATTACCTTTTGAACCAATTAGTAAAGAGGAATATATATCATTGCAGAAGAAAGTAATAGAAAGGAAAGTTAATAACGATTTCTTTAACGCTCTGAATAAATATGATGTTGGAGAACTATCTGAAGCAGGACCAGCAGGTTGTGATTCAGATAAATGTCTGCTTCCTCTTGCTAAACCAAAAGACTAAATATTAAATTATTTGTAAATAAAAAATATAAATTAGTTTTTAAAAATTTAATTTATGGCTACCTCTTAAATAGGAACATAAATTATTTATGACATTAAGCCTAAATATTGGAAATTTATTTAATGATTCATCCAGTCATGCATTAGTGGATGAGCTAAGAAAGAGAACATCGGAAAAAGATATTTTGGACTTTGAAGAAAAATTTAACTCCAAAAACGAAAAAAATCTACACGTTTACATATGTAGATTCCTAAAAAATAGATCAATATCCAGAGGAGTTGCTTCTAAGTGGTTAATAACCATAATTAAAAACAAAGAAGCAAAAATAAATGCTATGCAAAAATTAAATAATTAGGTCAGCCCTGATAGTTTCCATAGAGCAATTCCAAAAATTGAGAATCCCATAATAAAAGTAAAAGCCAAAGCATTTACAAGTTGAACCTTATCATTCATTCTGTTTGCGAATGGTAGTAATTGAACAAATAATGGAGTCTCTTCAACTATTGCAGATTTTTTCACTGTAGGTTTTTTGCTTCTAGAA
>QCLV01000016.1 GCA_003214295.1 Prochlorococcus sp. AG-418-F08 | reverse complement strand
TCATCTGCGCTATCAACAACATAGGTATCATCACCAGTACCTCCGGACATGGAGTCATCACCTGCTCCACCATCTAGGGTGTCATCACCAGAGCCACCATCTAGGGTATTGTCACCCGCATTACCTGTAAGCGTATTATCATTTGAGTTCCCAGTTGCATCAATGTCATCAGTCCCCGTCAAAGTAACATTGTTAATATTATTTCTAAGTGACCAATCGGTTGAAGATGTGATTGTATCGGATCCAAAAACGACATAGGTACTGCCGGAGTAAGCACCATTTGCATCGCCATTACGTGTTCCAAGAATAATATCGGGGATACCATCACCATTGACATCTCCAGAAGAACTCGAACCGATTCCGTCACCTTCATCAGCACCATGGATGGCAAAACCACCCCCCTCCTCATTCTCTATATCTGATAGCTCAATGACACTTGTCGATGTGGTGCCATAAATTACATAGGCAGTTCCTGAATTATATCCAGTGCCACCATAGGGTAGGTTTGTAAGAGGATCTATGCCATTAGGGTCACCATAGTCTGCACCACCTGCTGCGATCAAGATGTCATCAAGACCGTCATCATTAATATCACCGGCAGCAGAAGCACCAGTGGCACCATCACTGCGATCAACCCCATTGATGACAAACCCGCCTCCTTGCTCATTCTCTATATCTGATAGCTCAATTGCACTTGTTGAGTCGGTTCCAAACACAACATAAGAGCTACCGCTTTGCGAATGGGCACCACTAACAAGATAATGTCCACCAGGATCTGCACCACCTGCTCCGATCAAGATATCATCAAGACCGTCACCATTTACATCACCGGCAGCAGAAACACCAGACGCACCATCATAGGGATCGACCCCATTGATGACAAACCCACCCCCTAGTCCGCTCTCGATATCTTCTAGCTCAATGGCGTCTGTCGATGTGGTGCCAAACACAACGTAAGAACTGCCGGCATCAGTTCTCTCACCAGGATCGGCAGTACTGACTCCGATAATTAAATCATCAAGACCGTCACCATTCACATCACCAGCAGCAGAAATATTCTGCCCGACGCGGTCATTTGTGCCGGCCCCATTTATGACAAAACCATTCCCCACGCCAAATTGAAAATTATAATCAAAGAGATAAGTGTCACTTGCTTCCTCGCTGCCAAATACAACATAGGCACTGCCTGATTGGTAGCCATTATGATCGTGTAAGTAGCGCCCGACGATGACGTCATCAAAGCCATCACCATTTACATCCCCTGCAGCAGAAACATAATTGCCGATATAGTCAAGGTCATCCACCCCATGAATGACAAAGCCAACTTCTGAACCAGTTTCTACGCCATCCCCTAAATTCTGATCTATTAAATCTGAGACATCAATGTGGGTTGTTCTGGAATCGCTGCCATAAATAATATAAGCCTGACCCGCTCTGTCTTGAAAATGTGATTCGGCATAATATGCTCCGACAATCACATCATCAAAACCATCACCATTCACATCACCAGCAGCAGAAACACTGCCGAGACGGTCATTGCTACTGGCTCCGTGTATGGCGAAACCATCATTACTACTACCAAATTCTAAATTAGAGAGTTCAAAGGTTGTTGAAGAGGAGGTGCCATAAACAACATAAGCGCTACCAGCATTTTCATTTGCACCCAATGGATCGGCAAATTTGGCTCCGATAATCACATCATCAAAGCCATCACCATTCACATCACCAGCAATAGAAAAATGGTTTCCACTATGATCATATGCATCGGCACCATTTATAACGAATCCCCCACCTTGTTCGTTCTCGATATCAGATAAGTATATTGTTGATGGCTGCGTGCTCATCTAATATTTCACTTTTTTTCGATTATTATATAGGTTAAGGTCTCATGTCGTGAAATATTAGTAAAAAATTATCTCCCCTATGACGTCGGAGAATGAAAATAATAGAAATAAAGAGTTTGAGAGACCCTTTTATAACTTGGAATTGCTTGAGTCGGGGCGACAGGATTCGAACCTGCGACCTAGTGCTCCCAAAGGACTCGAACTATCAAATGAGATTTCCTTTAAATCTAATTTATAGTCTTAATTATTTGAGGACTGTGGAACATTTTGAGACTCAAAATAGGGATATTTTCGAAGATTATGTAAGGTCTTTATAGACTCTAGATCCCCCTACAGATCCCCCCTGTGCGACTTAGTGCTTCGTATTCACTAGGTCGAAGATTTGATAATTTTTAGGAAAGTTGATCTTTAATAATAGAAAATTTCTAATTATTTAATGGTTATGTTTATGCATACTGCATGGCATCCATTTATCCCCCATTCGATGAGCTCCTTCACAACCAAATTTATATGCTTCTTTTTCTGCTTGTTCTTTTGTTTCGTATAATCCTGGCATTTTCATTTCTTTTTCAACAGGTTTTTTTGAACAAGAAAGACTTAACAATAAGCTAAGACTGAAAGGAATTAACAGAAAAAATTTTCTCAAAATCTATAAATAAAGCAACTCACATTAACATTGAAATTTATCAAATTAATAATTTACTTATAAAGCATTACAAAAAAGTAGGATCTAAAAGGGATGGACGATAAAAAAGTATAAAGGGTTTGTCTTGCGATTTTACTGCTGTAATAATATCTTCTCCTGTATGCCAAATCCACTGCTGATGAGGATTATCTTCTTCAATATCTGCAGTGGTTCCAACGGGAGATCCATATCTGTTTCTTAGGCCTGCTAAAACTTCAATCATGTTGTCATAGCTTATTTCATAGACAAGTTGCTTTAAGCCTTGTTCTTCTGTTATTCGAAGTTTAAGGCTATTAACAGGCAGCTTACTCATCCTATATTCTTTAATTTCAAATAGATCGTTGTTTTTTTGATTCTCTATTGGCTTTAAGGTAGTTCCAAGATGACTTTCAACTTTTGAAAGTTCCATACCCCAAGACAAACCTTTAACGCATGCGAATGCTGGTTTAGAAATTGTCTGAATAAGAATAAATAATGAAATTACGAAAATATACTTTAATTTTTTATTCATTAAAAATAGTCTTCTTTATATTTAAGAAGTTAAATGTTTTAATCTAGAGAACTATCTTTTATAGTCAAAAGAATATAAATTTTATAATTTAAATTTATTTGCGCCCAGCAAAACCACTGCTTTGCTTAAGGATTTTGAAGAGTGCAATATTTATAATTGCCATAAATATTTTAATTCGTGGTCTTAATGAATTTTTATATTAAATTCTGTTGAAATTTTTTAATGGCACTAAGTATATCCTGTGAGCTTCCCATTAGAGATTCCCCAGAAGAACTCAGTAAAGTATGAAATTAAATGGCTCTATAAGTATCAAATAAAAAAGAAATAAAATAGATAGCTATTAATGGTCTTTAAGAGTGAATTTTTAGGAGTTTTTAAAATCTTTAAGGTTGTTTTAAGGGGATCTTCGAAGATTCTAGATCCCCCTACAGATCCCTTTTGGCTTATGAGACTGAAAGGCAATAAAAAAACGAGTTGGGAGACTCGCTAGTATAACTTGGTTTTTAAGAGTCGGGGCGACAGGATTCGAACCTGCGACCTAGTGCTCCCAAAGCACTTAACAGCTCTAGTGCAGCACTGGGTTTTCAAGCTATAACTATTTTTTTTGCTTAGTTCTGCGTAGTTTGTCCTGACAATTCAAACAATATTTGTCCACTATTTGTCCACTTTATATAATTGTGCGAAGGATTTTTATTGATTTCTACGTTAATAATTTATAGATATTTAAAACCTTTATGAAAAATTTTTCATTTTTAATTTTGGCATTAGCCTTTTTTATCGCATTACCTTCTTATTCCAATCCAACCTTTGAGAAAAATAGTTTTATTAAAATGCGCAAGCGATTTCAGAAGATCGATAAGAATGGAGATGGACTTCTCTCTAAAGGCGAGATGATGGAAGCTCATCGTGATCGTATAGATAAACTATTTTTGAATTTTGATAAGAATGGTGATGGTAAGTTATCAAAAAAAGAACTACGAGCAGTTAAGCAAGAAATGAAAAAAAGGATATATAAATTTAGAAATGAAGGAAATTAGAGAATGTCTGCAGACCTTAGTGCTTATATGCTCAAAGTAACAAAGGGTGATAAGGAATCTTTCCGATTCATTGCAAACTCTTTGGGATACAAAATGCATGCAACAGCAATTAAGATTTTGGGTTCATCGCATTCTGAGGATGCAGATGATGTAGTACAAATTTCTTTAATTAAAGTATGGCAATCAGCTCCTAATTGGGTAAACAAAGGAAGTGTAGAAGGATATATTCATAAAATCGTTGTTTCAACTTGTATGGACTTTTTTAGAAGATATAAAAGTGCTGAAGAATTTAAAGATAATTATTCCAACTTAGAAATAACAAATAAAAATCATACGACTAATGAATTAAGAAAAATGCTTTTAAAAAATATTCAAAAACTTCCTAAAGATCAGGAAGAAGCCATTTTGCTTCATTATTTTTCTGGCTATAAACAGAGAGAAGTGTCTAGGATCCTAAAAAAAAGTGACAAGGCAACTGAAAGCCTCATTATTCGTGCTCGCAAAAAGTTAAAAGCTATTTTGCCAAAAAATATTTTGGAGGAATTATTGGATGTCTAAATTACAAAAGGAACGTCTTAATCAAATGATTGAGAATGCACTTTCTTATAAACAAGAAGTAAAAAAAATTCAATCTAATTCTTTATATAAAAGGCTTAAGGACTTAATTCTCAAGCCAAACGTTTATGGATTAACTTTTACCTCAGTGATTATTTCTTGCATTTTTATTCCTCAATTAGTGATATCTAGGAATATTGTGGATGTTAATGAAATTAATGATTTTGTGACTTATGGAATTATTGAGGAATTGTAGTCTAAATTTTTGATGAAATTGTCCACTATCTGTCCACTTTAGGCGTGGACAAATTTCTCAATAAAAAAGCGAGTCTGGGTAACTCGCTTGTATGACTTGGATTTAAAGAGTCGGGGCGTCAGGATTCGAACCTGCGACCTAGTGCTCCCAAAGCACCCGCCCTCCAATTTGAGACAGTGGGTTAAATAAACAAGTCAGGCTATAGCTTGTTAGTTGCTCTATCTACAAAATTACGAGTCTTAAAAATAGGCCAAAGTTATACAAAATTATCCTTAGATATACAATTAATCGCTAAATAATCGCTAACCAAAGACCTAGTGCTTTAGGAGCTGTAAAATATCATTGATTGACAGTCGATCCAACATAGAGTGATAAAACCCTCTTTTTTATGCAAGTAATTCGCGTTTAAAAAGATCGAACAGGTCGTATATATATCAATAAATATTGATAATATCAAAATATTTTGATGTATTTCTTAATCTTTGTATTTCGCTTTTTGTTTGATGCTATAAATAAATTGTCTTCAATCTAAGTGGCTAATGAGTATTTTCAAAAAAACTCTCATTTTATCTTCTGCAATTTCATTAATACTTTCTCCATCTGCGATGGCTTCAAAAAGATTGAGTGGAGCTGGTGCATCATTTCCTTCGAAAATTTATACTAGGTGGTTTTTTGACTTAGCTAAATCTGGAGGCCCTAGAGTTAATTATCAAGCAGTAGGTTCTGGATCTGGAAGAAAAGCTTTCATAGATGAAACTGTTAATTTTGGAGCCTCTGACGATCCAATGAAAGAAGCTGATATAAAAAAAGTTACTAGAGGACTTGTTCAAATACCTATGGTAGGTGGCACAATTGCCTTTGGATATAACTACGATTGCGATTTAAAACTTACTCAAGAGCAAGCAGTAAGAGTCGCTATGGGTATGGTTAAAAACTGGAAAGAATTAGGTTGTAAATCAGGTAAGTTAACTTGGGCACATCGTTCTGATGGCTCAGGCACGACTAAAGCTTTTACAAATTCTATGGAGGCTTTTTCAAAAACTTGGAATTTAGGTACTGGTAAATCTGTTAAATGGCCATCGGGAGTTGGAGCAAAAGGAAATTCTGGTGTTGCAGGTGTTATTCAAAACACTCCTGGCGCAATTGGCTATGTAAACCAGTCATACATTAAAGGTAATGTTAAGGCTGCTGCACTTCAAAACCTATCTGGTGAATTCGTTACCCCTAATACTGAATCAGGCGCGATAGCTTTAAATGGAATAACTCTTGATAAGAACTTGGCTGGTAAAAATCCAAACCCCACTGCTAAAGGAGCTTATCCAATAGCAACCTTAACTTGGATACTTGCTTATGAAACAGGTAATGGAAGGAATACTAAGGCAATTCAAGATACATTCTACAAATTGCTCAGCGATGAATACCAAGATAAAGCTCCTGCCTTGGGTTTCGTTCCCTTGAAAGGTGAAATTTTAAAAAAATCAATTGAAGCTGTTGGAAGAATAGGAAGGTAATTTAGAACTAGTAAGCCAAGCAATAAAAATCAAAATAGATGAAGTATATAAACAATACTGCATACCAATAGTGGCATTTTTACCGAGCATAAATAATAAGCCCGATAGTAGGGTTCCAAATAATCTTCCCGCTGCATTAGCCATATAGTAATAACCAACATTTAAACTTACTTTCTCATTATCTGAATAAGCCAAAATCAAGTAGGAATGAGTAGATGAATTCATTGCAAAAATAAAGCCGAATATTATTAATCCAATAACAATTACAGGACCTAATGATTTATCACCGTTTAATGCTCCTGCAATAAATAAAGGAATAACCGTCAAGATAAGTCCCCAAAATTGAACGGTAGTTTTTGTTGGGCTATTATTTTTCCCCCATACTTTTCTAAGTAATGGAGCTAATACTTGAAAGAAACCATAGATTATTATCCATCCACCCAAGAACAGCCCTATTTCTAAATAATCCCATCCAAAAGAAATGTCTAAAAATACTGGAAGAGCTACTACAAACCAGACATCTCTTGCTCCAAATAAGAAAAACCTTGCACTTGAAAGAATATTAATACCTTTAGACTTTGAATAAAGGTCTTTAAAAATCGGCTTTCTTTTCATTTTCCCTGAATCTTTAGGAAGACATAAAGTTAAAAAGAATGCGAAGCATAGACCTAAACCCATTATTCCAACAGCATTATTAAAGCCCAATAGCTTGTATAAGAGACCCCCTAGGAAGAAACCAACACCCTTAAGTGCATTTTTAGATCCTGTTAAAATTGAAACCCACTTAAATAATTGTTTTTGACTATTTTGATTATTCTCTTCTGAATTTGGAACTATTGATTTAACGGCACTTTTTGCACTCATTTTATTTAAATCTTTTGCTACCCCACTAAGTGCTTGGGCTAACATAACGTATGAGACGCTAAAGATTATTGACCAATTCTCTTTGACTGGAATCAGCATAAAAAGAGCAAGAATTTGCAGAATCGTTCCTATCCATAAAGTAAGTCTCAACCCATATCTTGCCCCTATCCATCCTCCAAAAAGATTTGTAATTATTCCAAAAAATTCATAGAAAAGAAAAAGTAAAGCAATTTGCAGAGTTGAATAACCAAGTTCATGAAAATGACCAACAACTAGTATTCTCAATGCACCGTCAGTAAGAGTAAATGCCCAATAGTTTGCGGTAACGACACTATATTGTTGAAGGCTAGATAACTTCATAAAAACTAAAATTTATTTTCTTTCTGAATTACATAAGAAGTAAGATCTGCAAGCCTGCAACTATAACCCCACTCATTGTCATACCAGGCATAAATCTTTAATAAATTAGAATTTACAACCATCGTTGAAAGTCCATCAATTATTGAACTTCTACAGTCATTTAAGTAATCAGCGGATACTAAGGGTCTCTCCTCGTATCCAAGAATACCTTTTAAGTATGTTTCAGATGCTTTTTTAAATTCATTATTTACCTGCTCTTCAGTTACTTCCTTATTTAATTCAAAAACTATATCGGTTAATGAGGCGTTTAGAAGTGGAACCCTTACTGCATGACCATTTAGTTTTCCTTCTAATTCAGGGAAAATTTCAGCAATCGCATTAGCTGATCCAGTTGTAGTAGGTATTAAACTTTGCATGCATCCTCTTGCTCTTCTTAAGTCACTTTTGTAAAAATCTACTGGAGATTGCGTATTTGTGACGTCATGAATAGTTGTTATAACCCCATGTTTAATTGAGAAATTTTCATTAACAACTTTTACGATGGGAGCCAAGCAATTTGTAGTACAGGATGCTGCTGTAATTAATTTATGTTTTTCAGGTTTATAAAGGGCTTGATTAATTCCATAAACAATATTAAGTGCTTGTTCCCCTCCCACAATTCCTTTCACAGGACAAGCAACTATTACTTTTTTTATTCCAAGAGAATCAAAGTATGGATTTAATTCTTTAGGAGCTTTGTTTATACCTGTACATTCCAAAACAAGATCAACCGAAGATTTATTCCATGGAACATCAAGATAGTTCTTTATTGATGTAAAGGAAATTTTTTTATCTTCAATTATTATTTCGTTGTCATTCGAAGCTATTTTTTTATTCCATTTACCATGAACAGAATCAAACTCTAGTAAATGAGATGCAGTTAAAGAATCCCCATTAATTTCATTTATATGAGTTATTTCAATATCTTTTCTTTCCCATAAAATTCTTAAAACTAACCTACCAATTCTTCCAAATCCGTTAATTCCAATTTTCATAGAAATATCAAAACCTAATATAATATATATCAAAAATAATTGATATATCAATAATTCTTGATATGTGTAATTAAATTTTTTAGGTTAGTATTTAAAAAGTTAATGATCTTTTGATTTTGTTAGAACAACTTAAAAAGATTGATAGTGATCAATTTATTGGGATAATGGAGTCCCTCTCAGATCCGATTAGAATAAATATTCTTGAATTAATGATGGGTGGAGAGATATGTGTTTGCGACATAGTTAAAGTAACTGGATTATCTCAATCTAAAATTTCCTATCATATAAAAATCCTTAAGGATTCAGGTCTTATCTCTGATAGACAAGAAGGTAGATGGGTTTACTACAAATTAGATTTGGAAGTATTATCAGATATTAAAAATTGGATGGGTAATTTAATTCAGTCATCATCGAGTAAAAGGTCTTGTGAGTAAATGGTTTTTAACCTATTTAGGTTTTTTACTCATTACATATAAATAATTTTTAAATTGAAAATTAATTCTCAGGGTTGGAGTTTAATTTTCAGTATTGGTACTTTATTGATTATTTTATTTATTTAGAGGTTTAATGAACCTAGTGATGGTTAGCGATTAACTGGACAAAGTTATACAAGGCTATACAAATAATCGCTATTTAATCGCTATTTAAATTATTGAGACTTCTGAGAAATAAAAAAGCGAGTTGGGAGACTCGCTAGTATGACTTGGTTTTTAAATGGTCGGGGCGACAGGATTCGAACCTGCGACCTAGTGCTCCCAAAGCACCCGTTACGCAATTTGCGACAGTAGGTCAAATAAACAAGTGAGGCTATAGCTTATTAGTTGCGATTAAAAGAAAAATTATGAGTCTTAAAAAGTAGCAATATATAGCAAGGTAGTGCATAGATAAGCAAAATCTCGCTCAAATCTCGCTCACTTGCGACCTAGTGCCCTATGAGCACTAGATCGCAGAATTTATAAATTTATTGATTGACAGTCGATCTAACATATAGGGATAAAACCCTCTTTTTTTTATGAATACCTTAATAGTTTCTACTTTTGATTGTTCTTTTGAAGATTTCGATAAATTCGTATCTGATTTCCACGAAAAGGAGGGACATAAATATGTCGAAGAATATGAACTCATCAAGGTAAATGAACATAAAAGTCACTTAATACTTAAAGTTAAAGATTTAGAAGGATTTGCTGCTGCAACAAGTACTCCAGAGATGAAAGAATGGGATAAAGAAAATGGTTATAAAGACATTTGTAATTCACTTACTCCAGTTGAATAGATTGAAACGCTTACTACTCCCACTACTGGCTCTACTCTCTTTACCTACTGCTGTAATTGCTGATGATCATAGCTTTGAAAGCTGGAAAGAAAGTTATTTTGAAAATTATCCATTCCAATGCGTAGAAGATGGAGCAACTCCAGAATATACAAGATGTGCCATGGAAGATTTACTTAAAAGTGATTGGGAGTTAAAAAAAGAATTAAATAATGACGAACTTTGGGAAGAATGGAGAAAAGCGAGAGGTAGGGTTTGTTATCACTATCAAAACAAATTCTTTGGTCAAGGAACAGTTAAACCTTTAATGTCAATAGCTTGTCAACAACGCCTAAATAGTGAAGTTGAAAGGTATTGCATAACTGGAGAAGATAAACAATGTGGGTAATTTAAATTTTTAATTTCCTAAAAAATAGGTACTTTCTTGAAAATAAAGGTAAATTGACATTCAATCTAAAATAGAAATCAATTAACTATTTTTTTTATAAATAGAACATAAAAATGGCCAATACTCCTAGTAAAAAAAATTTGTTAGGTGAACAAGTCATTAACACTAGAGAAAAAGATAAAAACAAATTAAGAAGAGACAGCAATGTTGAAAAACAAAAAAAACAAAAATCTAAACCTTTAAAAGGAAAAAATCTTTTATCAAGAATTAACCGAATTACTGGCTCAACAAATCTTGAAAACTATAAAGGCAATTTTTTTGATCTAGCTCGACAATGCGGATATATAAACTCATTAAATAAAAAATCATCATTTAATAAAAAATCATTTTTATACAGAAGAAAATATGAACTTAAAAATAAAATGCAATCTTTCATTTGGGAATATCACAAAGAAAATAAAACAAGTCAAATTGGGCGCAAAAAAGTAGACGCAATTTTTAAAGCAGAAATTGATGTATTAATTGCAAAGAACGAAATTCAAAAACCATCGGGCATATTAAATAAACAACAACTTAAAGAGAAGAGAGGAGAACGTAAGCGTGTTAAAAATGAAAAGAAAGAATTGAGAGGTGAGGAATTAATATCAAAAATTATCCATTATCACGGGTCTGCCAGCCTATTAAGCTACAAAGGAAATCTTAGAGATATTGCAGCCAAATGTGGATTTTTAAGTCCTCATAGTGTTGGCGGAAAATCAAATAAAGGAGGAATAGTTAGATTTATTAGCGCTTATCACAATGCATTGAAAGATACTAGACGTTTCCAACAAAAAGACAATATCCATAGACATTATGATGCGCTTTATAAAGAACTTATAAAAAAATATGAAAGCGTTCCAATCCCACAGAAAAAGGAAAAATCAAAAATCAAAAAAGATCCTATTAAGATCAAATCCTTTAAAGCAAATAGTATTTTGAATGATGAGATAAGAAACACAAATATCGATAAAGATGAAATTAAAAATTTAAAAAATATTTCTCAAATTAAGCAGTACGAAAAACTTACTGGTTTTAAACTTCTTGATCAGGTACTTGTTCTTTATGGTAGTGGCAAAAGCGAAACAAGTATTTGCACAGTTACAGGCTATAAAATCGACAAGATTGGAACTTTTAGAAGAGCTTTTGCTAGATCTGCAGGTGTTCAGTTAGCTCCTCTATCGAGAATGATAAATGAAATGAGAAATAAAGAATTACTCTCTAAAGAAACACTTGAAAATAAACAACCAAAAGAACTATTTATTGACAGAGAAAAAATTACAACTCAAATTAAAAGAGTTTATAGAAATCCAAAATTTAGAAAAGCTATATTAAATGAATATGGTTCTATTTGTTCTTGTTGCAATATTTCAATGGAAACTCTATTAGAGGCTGCGCATATCATTCCAGTTGAGAATAAAGGAAATGATGATGTAAGAAATGGAATACCTTTATGCCCTACACATCACACAGCATTTGATAATTTCTTATTCACAATTAATCCAGCCGATAATTCAATAATCTATAAAGATGGGTTAAGTTCTGAAGATCTACAAATTACTAAAACTAAATTCAAATCAAATGTAAGTAAAGAATCTTTGGAATATAGATTCAAATTGTTTAATGAAGATTAATTCTCAAGGTTGGAGTTTAATTTTTAGTATTGGAACGATTATTTGTTTATTGCTTATTTAAGTCATAGTGAGCGAGGTCAGGCAGCAAAGTATTGCAAGGTATAGCAAATCCTCGCTCAAATCTCGCTCAGTCTCATTATTCCAAAATGTAAACAACAAAAAAGACAGGCTGGGAAACCTGTCTATGACTTGGATTATTAGAGTCGGGGCGACAGGATTCGAACCTGCGACCTAGTGCTCCCAAAGCACCCGCGCTACCAAGCTGCGCCACGCCCCGCTCATAAGATCTTAGTTCATAACAGCCATCTATAAAAGACTAAATTACTAAATTTTTTATAAAAAATCATTTTTTTAGCTAGAAAATGAGTCTTATCGCTTTTTTGTCGCTAGATAAATTGATGTTTCATCATTAAAAAAAGATGTATAAACTTTATCGACACTTTTAAGGGAAAATTTAATCACTCTAAGAATATTAGAAATTATTTTAAATTTCGTTTAATTAAATTCAATTGTTATGTTTGCCAATAGGGGGTTAATTGAGAAATTTTCAGAAAAGTTAAGAAAAAAAATTTACTTTTAGCTAAAATCAATACATGATATGTAGATCATAAAATTAATTATTTAATTATTGAGAATGAATAGTCTTAAAGAATTTATTGATACATACAAAGATTATCCGAAAAAAGGAATTGAGTTTAAAGATGTTCTAGGAATTATTCAGGAACCCGTGATATTCAAGGAACTTATTTTGAAAATGTCATCTAGTCAAATAATAAAAAATGCTGAAGCTATAATTTCCATAGACGCTAGAGGTTTTATTTTTGGTTCTGCAATTTCTTTGCAAGCTTCAAAGCCCATGATTGTAGCAAGAAAGCCTGGCAAGCTTCCGGGGGAACTCGTTGAAAATAACTACACTTTAGAGTATGGAGAAAATACATTATCAATCCAAAAAAAAGCTTTGCATAAATATAATTCTTATGCCATTGTTGACGACTTGTTAGCTACTGGAGGAACTGTTAATTGTGTTTCAAAGATTCTTGAGCAAAATAATAAAGAAGTTTTGGGTATTTTAGTTGTGGTTGAATTAAGCAATTTAGAGGGAAAACTTAAACTGGATTTTCCTGTTGAATCATCAATAATTTATTAAAAAATTTTTTCAATAATTCAATTTAAATGTTTTTCAGAAAAACAGCTTTACTTAGTTTTGCTCAACTATTATGAGTTGTTTATAAATATGGAGAAACAAAAATATAAAATTTCTGAGTAGTTTAATTTTTGGCAAGTTAGAAATTATTTATTTATTTTGTATACAGATCTAACGTAAATTTTAAAGTGATTTAATTTATAAAATTAAATTAATATTCAATAATCTTAAATAATTCCGATTGATCCAGCTGTAAATCCCACTACGAGAAAAAAAACAAATTCAAGAAGATCTCTCGGGAGAGAATTGACAATAAGATTGATTTGAGTCATTTAACCTTGTGCTCCTCAGGTCTATAAAATTAAGAAAAATATAACTAATAATTCCTTCCGTCGAGGGAGAAAATATTTTTTTTTCTTTTTTCTAAAGATTTCAAAAAAAAAATCAGGAAAATTACTAACAAAATTATTGTTATAGATCGCATGATTATTATTTACTTCTCAAAATCTCATTAAATGCTATATTTCAGGTGTTAAAAAAAATTATGGACTATAAGAAAAAATCTCTTAATAAATTAAATAAAAGTGAAAGCTATGAGGAGATTGATACGAGATTAGCTTCGGGATGGTACGTTGATTCTTTTGAAAATACCAAAAAGAAAAAATATAAAACTAAAAAAGTCTCATTTAAAATTTCTAAAAAACTTTAGATACATCTAAATTATTTAAAGCCTATTTTGTAAAAATTGACTTAGAGCAAAAAAGATATTTTCTTAATTAACTCTCATTGTTCAACTTAAAAAAGTGGCACAACTTTCATCATAATGTAGCTGTTGCTACTTGATTTTGTATGCCTGAATACACTATCTTGAGGTGTACTTTAAATTTCGTGTGAGGAAATTTATGAAGCTTTTTAAAAGCTTGCTAGTAGCACCAGCGACTCTTGGCTTACTTGCGCCAATGTCCGCTACTGCAAACGAAGTTACAATTAATGACTTCAACCCTGCTGAAGAACTAGCGGTTACTAATAGCCGTGTTGATAGTTTAGAAGCAAGACTTAACAATTTTGAAGCTGGAAGTTTTTCAACAACAACAACAGCATCATTCGGAGCTGACTTTGTAATCGGTGCTGTAGATGGCGCTACTTCAGAAGCTACAACTTTCGATTATCAGTATGGAATGTCTCTTTCAACTAGTTTCACTGGTGAAGATTCATTAGATTTAACAATCGAAACAGGTAACTCTGCATCTGCATCTGGAACTATTCTTGATATGAATAGCATGAGTGATGCTATGACTCTTGATGGAATTACATATACTTTCCCTCTTGGAGATTCTCTAACTGTAATGGTTGGTGATTCTACAGATGTTAGTGCTCTTTACTCAACAGCTTGTACATACAGTGCATTCACAGATCTATTAAGTGACTGTGGTTCTGGAACAGCTGCTGGTTTAGGTGGTGGTAGTGACTTTGCTACTACAGACTCTGCTAGTTCTGCTACTTTCGCTGCTTCTTATGATTTCGGTAACGGATTTACAGTTGCTGGTGGTGTTTCAGCTGCTGGTGGTTCTTCTGTTGGTTTACTTACTAATGAGTCACTTGACGTATACGGTGTCCAGGCTGCATACAACACAGATTCTCTAGGTGTTTCACTTAGCTATGCGATGACAGAGACATCTGCAACTGCTGAGACAACATTCATAGGAGTTAATGCCTACTATTCACTAGATGGTGGCCCTTCACTCAGTGTTGGATTTGAATCAGAAGATCCAGATTCAAGTGCAGAAGAAACTGGTTACGTTGTTGGACTTACATGGGATGAATTTGGTCCTGGATCATTCAGCATAGGTATGTCAACTCTTGAGAACTATACTGATGCTGAAACTGAGCTTTATCAGTATGAAGCTGCTTATTCATACGCAGTTAATGATGGTATGACAATCACACCTGGTATCTTCGTCACTGAAACAGCAGGATCTGCTGACGATCAGACTGGAGTTATCCTTAAGACATCATTTAGCTTCTAAGTTAACTTAGAAAAAACTACACACATTAGAAGACCTGCTTTTAACAGCAGGTCTTTTTTTTAGATAGATTTATTTTTTTCTGGTAAAATTAAGCATTATTAATTTAAAATGAAGGGATTCGGAGATAAAAAAAGTTTAAATTCTGATAAATTTAATCATCCAAAAAGAAATAAAGACTTAGTTTTAAAAAATAAATTAGATCTTGCCAAAAATTATTTATTATCAGGAGATGTTTTAAAGGCTAAAAAGATTTATTCGCAGCTTATAAATAGTGGAACTTCTTCTTATGATTTGTTTTTTTCTTATGCGTTATTAAGCAGAAATTGTTCTGAATTCCAACTTGCGAAAGAATTACTTTTTCAATCCATATCAAGATATCCAAGTAAAGTTGATCATTATATTTTGTTAGCTGAAATCCTTAGGTTAGAAAAAGATTTCAAAAAAGCTCAAGATTTATTACTAATAGCTTGTAAGATAAATCCTAGGAATAGCAATTCGATCTATAACCTTTCCCTTTTATATCGTGATTTAAATGACAATGAAAAGGCGTTAAATACTATAAATAATGCAATAAAATTTACGCCGACTAATTATGTCTACAAGCTATTGAAAGCTGACTTATTAAAGGATTTAGGTGATTTTAATGAATCAACATCAATCCTTTTGGATCTTAAATCTGCTGAGAGTATTAATGACAAAAAAGATATATTGTTGATGCTTTCTACGGTGAAAAGGCTTGATTCGAACGATATAGAGGCTGAACAAATTTTATTGGAGATAATTGATTCATATCCGAAATTTGGTAATGCTTATTTAAATTTAAGTGATTTATATTTTGACAAAAAACTATTAAAAAAAGCTAAGAAAATTGCCCTCCAAGGCTTAAGTATCGACCCAAATTTTCCAGAAATGATTGTTAATCTTGGTGTAATTTGTAGAAATTTAGGTGAAATAAGTGAATCCAAGAAATATCTCTTAAAAGCACTATCTATGAATAAAAGATTATTTAAATGTTATAACAATTTGTCTACTTATTACGACTTTTCAGATCACCCAAAAGAGTTGAATTACATATTAAATGTACCTTTAAAGGGTTTAAATCAGGAAGATATGTTTAGGATATGCTTTGCACGCGCAAACATATTTCACCGCCAAAAAAAATTTAGCAATGCCTCAAAGAATTATAAACTTGCTAATGACCTTAAGAGCAAAATTTATCCTTCAAATAAAAAGTCTTTAATAGAAAAAAGTCTAAGAATTAAAGAAAAATTTTTTATCGATAAAAAAGAATTTAAAAATTCAAATGAAATCAACCCGGAGCTTATATTTATTGTGGGAATGCCTAGATCAGGTAGTACTTTGCTTGAAAACATATTGAGTCTTAATCAAGAAGTTTTTGATTTAGGTGAAATTGAAATTTTACCTGATATTTTGAATGATTTTGATCCTACAATTAAAAACCAAAATCCATATGAAGATTACATTAAACAAATAAAAAAATTAGCTCCAAAAGCAAAAGTATTTACAGATAAAAATTTATTTAATTATATGTTCTGCCCAGTCATAAACAAATACTTTGAGAATTCAAAAATTATTTTATGTTTAAGAAACCCTCTTGATAATATTCTTTCAATTTATAGAGAAAATTTCATTAAAATACCTTTTTCTACCAGTATTAGAGAGATCACTGAAATGTATATACATCACTATGAAATTATGAAATCTTATTCTGCAACTTACAGAAATAACTTATTTGTTTACAATTATGATGAACTAGTTGTAGATCCTACTCTTCAAATAAAGAAAATTATTGACTGGCTAGGTTGGGATTGGTCAGAAAAATATTTATCACCTCACAAGAGTAAGAGATCAGTTTTTACTGCTAGTAGTGAACAAGTAAGAAATCCTATACACACCAAATCTTTGCGTGGTTGGGAAAAATATAGAGAATTACTCGAACCAGCTTTTCCATATATTTCTAAAAATAAGGATCTAAAGAGATATCTTGATAATTAATACGTTTTTTGGACAAAAGCGTTTTTGTCACTATCTTGCTTGCAGTACAAAATGGAACAGCTATAATAAATTACATTGTAAATTTCTGTGTGAGGAATTTTTTATGAAGCTTTTCAAAAGCTTACTTGTTGCTCCTGCAACAATAGGGTTATTAACTCCTTTTAGTGTTAGCGCTAATGAAGTTAATCTTAACGATATTTCAAACTACTCTGATGTAGAGAATATTGAATTTTCCAAATCTTTTGACAAAGAAGAGCTAACTCAAACTACATTGCTAGCCGGTGGTGAAGGATTAGTAGATTCTTATGATGGAAGTTTTTCAACAACAACAACAGCATCATTCGGAGCTGACTTTGTAATCGGTGCTGTAGATGGCGCTACTTCAGAAGCTACAACTTTCGATTATCAGTATGGAATGTCTCTTTCAACTAGTTTCACTGGTGAAGATTCATTAGATTTAACAATCGAAACAGGTAACTCTGCATCTGCATCTGGAACTATTCTTGATATGAATAGCATGAGTGATGCTATGACTCTTGATGGAATTACATATACTTTCCCTCTTGGAGATTCTCTAACTGTAATGGTTGGTGATTCTACAGATGTTAGTGCTCTTTACTCAACAGCTTGTACATACAGTGCATTCACAGATCTATTAAGTGACTGTGGTTCTGGAACAGCTGCTGGTTTAGGTGGTGGTAGTGACTTTGCTACTACAGACTCTGCTAGTTCTGCTACTTTCGCTGCTTCTTATGATTTCGGTAACGGATTTACAGTTGCTGGTGGTGTTTCAGCTGCTGGTGGTTCTTCTGTTGGTTTACTTACTAATGAGTCACTTGACGTATACGGTGTCCAGGCTGCATACAACACAGATTCTCTAGGTGTTTCACTTAGCTATGCGATGACAGAGACATCTGCAACTGCTGAGACAACATTCATAGGAGTTAATGCCTACTATTCACTAGATGGTGGCCCTTCACTCAGTGTTGGATTTGAATCAGAAGATCCAGATTCAAGTGCAGAAGAAACTGGTTACTTTGTTGGACTTACATGGGATGAATTTGGTCCTGGATCATTCAGCATAGGTATGTCAACTCTTGAGAACTATACTGATGCTGAAACTGAGCTTTATCAGTATGAAGCTGCTTATTCATACGCAGTTAATGATGGTATGACAATCACACCTGGTATCTTCGTCACTGAAACAGCAGGATCTGCTGACGATCAGACTGGAGTTATCCTTAAGACATCATTTAGCTTCTAAGTTAACTTAGAAAAAACTACACACATTAGAAGACCTGCTTTTAACAGCAGGTCTTTTTTTTTAACTTAAACGCAAAACACTAGAGATATTTATAAGTTGTCTTTTTGTATATTATTTAATAAATGCTTATTTTTACCTTTTTTTTATAGTAAAACAACTAAACTTTTAAATTTTATTATGTCGCCAATTTTTAAATGTTTAATTTGCCGTAAGGATATCGAGAGATCTAAAAAAACTTTTTGGAGTAAGAAAGGTCATTTATTATGTTCAACCTGCTTAGATAATATAGAAAAGAGATCTTCTAAAGATTTTTGAAATATAAAACTAAATATAGATTAGTAATAAATTTTTTGGAGTTCGTTATGCAAAAATTAATGGTAACAAAATAAATTTAAAAATCTAGAGAGAGCTTAATATTTTATATGTAACGGTATCTCACTGAATAAATCATAGTTGGTTATAACTGTAAAAAATATAAAAATAATTGACCCACCTTTAGTTATTTCAGGAATAACCAAATTTTTTTTGAAAAATAAATTTTTAAAGATTATTAATAAATAAAAACCTTTCAAATAGGATTAAGAAGTTTAAAAACTAGCTTTTTCCAAATTCGAAAGGTTATTATTTATGTAGCTATTAAATTTTTTGGTGAAGAATTAATTTTAAAATTCTTTAACCACAACTTAATATCAAAGGGTTTTCTAAACTTAAAACCAGCCTGGAATGATCTGTCCAGTAGTAACGTAAGCGCCAACAGCCGCTACGAAACCTAACATAGCTGCCCAACCATTAAAACGTTCTGCTTCAGGAGTCATAATAAGAAATGTAAATTATATGTATTATTGTAACAGGATTTATGAAGCTTTGTAAAGTATATTATGAAAATAAATGGGTTTAATTCCGTATTAGCAGGTTTAGTAGGCACATATGTGTGGCAATTACGAATCAGATTAGCAGTATTCCCTTAGGCAATAATTTTGTGTAAATTCAATTTTATTAAAATACATGTGATTATGTGATTATGTAGTTTTGATTGAAGATAAAATGAAAATCCCTTCATAGTTGACGAAGAAAAAATTAAAAATACATCTAATGCATTTAAAATTTATTGTTATAGATAAAGTTAAAGTCGTATGGCTGAATATATTTTTGAAATCTCATTAGTATATTTCATTATGCTCTTTAATTGAAAATATTACCTAAATTAATTTAAAGATTCCAATTTAGAATTTTGGATAGCTAATTAAAATAAATAAGAAAAAACGATTTTATGTTAAAAAGTAGTTTTTAATTTATTTATAAAAACTAAAATAAAATTGCACTCAATATTAAGATGTGGGTCGCCTGAGATTCGAACTCAGGACCAGCCGGTTAAAAGCCGGATGCTCTACCGCTGAGCTAGCGACCCATTTTGTAAAATTGAGTACATAAGAAATTATCCCTTTTTAAGGAAAAAAAAACAACTTATTATTTCAAGTTGAACAATAGAAATACAATTCTTAACTAATTAAATAAAAAATTAAAAATTCTCTCTAAATTTACAGTTAAAAGGTAGGATATTGGATATACACCAGAATTACTAAAATGCTTAGAACAATTGTAGTTTTCGCACCTATTATCGCAGCTTTAGCTTGGGTCATATTTAATATACAAAAACCAGCAAGAGAACAGTTTAATAGAGACTTCTTGGGGAAGGATTAATCTAGTTTGATAGAGAAACAAGTAATAGTAATTGGAGCAGGTCTGGCAGGTTCTGAAGCTGCTTGGCAATTGGCAAATCATGGCGTGCCAGTCAAATTAGTTGAGATGAGACCTTTCAAATCAACTCCAGCGCATCATACTTGTGAATTTGGAGAATTGGTTTGCAGTAATAGTTTTGGCGCTTTAAGTTCAGATAGAGCTGCAGGTTTATTACAAAAAGAACTAAGATTTTTCAACTCATTGATAGTTCAAACTGCAGATAAATTTGCTGTTCCAGCTGGAGGTGCTTTGGCGGTAGATAGATCTAAATTTAGTAATGCTTTGACTGAAGTTTTATCTAATCACCCTTTAATTGAAATTAAGAGATTTGAGCAATTGGATCTCCCAACAAAAGAAAATATAACTATCCTTGCAACTGGTCCACTAACAGCAGATGAATTAGCCAACAAAATTCAATTTTTCACAGGTATCGATGCCTGTCATTTTTTTGATGCTGCCAGTCCAATAATTTATGGCGAAAGTATTGACAAAGAAATTGTCTTTAAAGCTAGTAGATACGACAAAGGAGATCCGGCATACCTTAATTGCCCAATGGATGAAAATGATTATATTCTTTTTAGGAACGAGCTAATAGAGGGAGAACAAGCTAACTTAAAAGATTTTGAAAAAGAATCTGCTAATTTTTTTGAGGCTTGTTTGCCAATAGAAGAAATTGCTAGAAGAGGAATTGACACAATGAGATTCGGACCCTTGAAATCTATTGGTTTGTGGAATCCAGAGTGGGGAGACTTATTTGATAGGGAAAATAGATTGAAAAATCGGCCTCATGCAATTGTTCAATTAAGGATGGAAGATCTTGAAGGGAAGTTGCTTAATATGGTAGGTTTTCAAACTAACCTCAAATGGTCAGAGCAAAAAAGAATATTTAGAATGATTCCTGGCTTAGAAAAAGCTGAATTTGTTCGTTTTGGAGTAATGCATAGAAATACATTTTTAGAATCTCCTAAACTACTATTGCCGACACTGCAGTTTATGAAGAGAGAAACTCTTTTCGCTGCTGGTCAGATTACAGGAACCGAAGGTTATGCTGCTGCTTCTGCGGGAGGATTACTCGCAGGGATAAATGCAGCTTTATTAGCTAAGGGTAAAGAGACAGTTACTTTCCCTGATGAATCCATGATTGGTTCTTTGATGAATTTCATCAGTAATAGAAATCAAATATTGTCAAAACAGAAAAAAAATAAATTCCAGCCAATGCCTGCTTCATTTGGTTTAGTCCCAGAACTTACACAAAGAATTAAAGATAAAAGATTAAGATATAAAGCTTATCAAGATAGATCCACAAATGCTTTAAAAGGGTTTAAAAAAATATTAGATACTCTTTTTGAAAAAGATCACTTACTTTCCAAAATTAACTAAAATGAATTATCCAAATTGTCCAAAATGAAATCTAATAAAGAAAATTTCGATGCAATTGTAATTGGCTCAGGAATTGGAGGGTTGGTAACAGCATCTCAATTAGCCGCTAAAGGAGCGGAAGTCTTAGTTCTTGAAAAATATATAATTCCAGGCGGGAGTGGGGGTTCTTTTAAGAGAAAAGGTTATACCTTTGATGTTGGTGCATCTATGATATTTGGATTTGGAGATAAGGGTTATACAAATTTATTAACTCGTGCTCTAAAAGATGTAAACGAAAAATGTGAAACTATTCCTGATCCTGTCCAACTGGAATATCACCTTCCAAATAACTTTAATATTTCTGTAGATAAAAATTATGATCAGTTTATAAATAAATTATCTGCAACTTTCCCAAAAGAAAAAGTGGGTATCAGAAAATTTTACGATACTTGTGCAAGTGTTTTTAAATGTTTAGATTCAATGCCTCTTTTATCAATAGAGGATCCAAGTTATCTTTTAAAAGTTTTCTTTAAATCTCCATTATCTTGCTTAGGTTTAGCAAGATGGTTACCTGTAAATGCTGGAGATGTCGCAAGAAAGTTTATTAAGGATCCTCAGCTCTTAAAATTTATTGATATCGAATGCTTTTGTTGGTCTGTTATGCCTGCTCTCAAAACTCCTATGATTAATGCTGGAATGGTATTTACAGATAGGCATGCTGGCGGTATAAATTATCCAAAAGGTGGGGTAGGAACAATAGCTGAGAAGTTAGTTTCTGGTATGGAAAAATTAGGTAGTAAAATTCGCTATAAAGCTAATGTTACTGAAATACTTTTAAAGGATGAGAAGGCAGTAGGCGTTAAGCTCTCAAATGGGGAGGAAATTTACTCAGATATCATCGTATCTAATTCCACAAGATGGGACACATTTGGCCTGAAAGATAAAAATAAAGGATTAATTGCGAGTAAGAATGTACCAAAGAGTGAATATAAGTGGTCAGAAACCTATAAACCTTCTCCCTCTTTTGTTTCAATCCACCTTGGGGTAGAAAAAAATTTGATAAGGAATAACTTTAATTGTCATCATATAATTGTTGAGAATTGGGATGAATTAGAGAGTGAAAAAGGTGTGATTTTTATTTCTATCCCTACTTTGCTTGACTCATCTTTGGCTCCAGAAGGTAAACATATTATCCATGCATTTACTCCCTCATCTATTGATGAATGGGAAGGGCTATCAAGGAAAGAATATCTTCAGAAGAAAGATGAATATTTTTCATTTTTAGTGGAAAAGATTTCAAAGCTTTTGCCTAATCTAGATCAAAACATTGATCACAAAGAAATTGGGACTCCAAAAACTCATAAAAAGTTTCTAGGAAGATATGAAGGTAGTTATGGACCTATTCCTAACCAAAAGTTGCTAGGACTTTTGCCAATGCCTTTTAATACTACAAAAATTAAAAATCTTTATTGCGTAGGGGATTCATGCTTCCCTGGCCAAGGCTTAAATGCAGTGGCCTTTAGTGGATATGCTTGTGCTCATAAAATAGGCTCAAAATTAAATATAAATAGTTTCAACTTGCCAGATTAAAAGGTTCTAAGTAGATGGTAGAAAAGTTTAAAACTCTTTTTTTTGTTAAAAGCTCGTTAATTTCTCTATATTTGGCTCTAACTATCCCCATGCCGTTTATTGCCATTGAAAAATTAAAAATTCCATCAATTTTCACATTTGTTTTAGGCCTTTATTTAATTATTAATATCACAAGCGATTATGTTGAAACTTCTAATAGTAAAATTTTATATAAAACTAGCTTTATTTCTAAAGCCTTAGGTAGAAAAAATTGGGAGATTTCTTGGAGAGATATAAAATTAATCAAATCTCAGCCTACCAGTCAGGGTAGTAAGGTTTTTTACTTCAATACTAATAAAGGTAATAATTATCTCATCCCTCAAAGAATAGAAAATTTCGAAAGATTTTTGTCAATTGTTTCCCAAAATACTGGTATTAATATTAAAGAAATATCCTATATTTCTCCTCTTTGGACTTATAAATTACTTACAACGCTATCAGTTTTAATGGTTATCGGTGAAATTTATGCTTTTGTAATCTAAATATTATCAATACTGAATCGATAACCTTGTTGTCTAACAGTTGTGATGCCTCCACCTTCACCTAATCCTGCCTGTTCTAACTTTCTTCTTAATGTCAAGACCTGAGTATCCACAGATCTTGGACCTCCGCTAAAAGGCGGCCAAGCCATCCTTAGGAGCTCTTGACGGCTTCTAACCATGCCGGGGGGCATCAATAGTGCACAAAGCAGTGCGAACTCTCTTGGACTTAATTCTACAGGCTTTTCGCTAAGAGTTACTTGTCTTAGAAGAAGATGAACCTCCAGAGGGCCAACCTCAACTTTTTCTTGTAATCCTATTCTTCCTCTTTTAAGAAGTGTTCTACATCTCGCTGCTAACTCTTCTAATCCAAATGGTTTTCTAAGTACATCATCAGCTCCTTCATCTAATAGATTAACTAATGCTTCTACTCCTGATCTGGCTGTTAAAACAATAACGGCACAACCTAATTGTTGAGCTAGCCTCATTGCCGTATTCTGCTCAAGAATTTCTGCACTTACTAGAAGATCTGGGGACTGTTCCCTGCATAAGTCAACAGCTTCGGCTGCCGATCCAACAGCAGCTGCTAGATGGCCATCTTGACGAAGTCTTTGGACTAGGACTGTTCTTAGTGTGGGGTGAGGTTCAACAACAAGAACTCTTGATGGACTTTGAGAACTCGTAGGCAATTGTGAACTGCCAGGGGTTGAAGCTAAGATTTGCTCAGTTGATTGCATTCTTAATTACTGTTGGGCCAGGCAATTTTTTATCATCCTTAATAAGGTATAACAAATGCTCAATAAAAATAAGAATCTATCGAATTATGACATCATTTGAAAATCCTAAAGCAATTCGTCATTTTCAATCAATCTGCGATGGTTGCCAAGACTTAGTTACTCGTTTTCATACGCCAGCTGACCTTAAATTATATAGTGATGGTTATCTCCAAGCCTTAAGGAATTGCAGTACTTTAGAGCAAAGGGATCAAGATAAATTAGAAAAATTAATAGAAAGATGGATTTTAGATCCATCAAGTTTTATAGACCCTGAGGGTGATGGAAATAAAGGTTTTTTTGATAAAAAAAGGATTTAAAATATTAATTTTTATTAACTAAACAAGTATTTATACTTACTAAATGTTTTAAGACGCTAATTCAATTTCTATTTTTTCTTTTAGGGATCCTGAATTGTACAATTCTATGAGAATATCTGATCCTCCTAGAAACTCTCCCTTCAAATAGACTTGAGGAATTGTTGGCCAATCTGAATATTCTTTAATACCCTCTCTGACCTCGAAATCGCTTAAAACATCAAAAGTACTAAACTCTACACCTAAGGAATTCAGTATTTGAACTACGTTATTGGAAAAACCACATTGAGGCATTAATTTAGTACCTTTCATGAATACCATTACAGGGTTGGAATCAATAAGTTTCTGTATTTTGTCTTTTGTTAAATTGTCCATAATTTAATTTGGAGTTTCTGTTTTTAATGCAAGTGCATGGATAGCTTCTGAAGCTAATTCTTCTTTTAACGCAGAATAAACTAACTGGTGTTGCTTAACCAATGATAATCCAATGAATTCATTTGCAATTACTGTTACTTGCAAATGATCATTTCCCTTTATGTTTTCAACAAAAACTTGGGAACTTGGTATTTTTTTTGTAATTAAATTAATAACTTCTGTTTTCGTAATCATAAGAAATTCTTTTTAACCCTTATATTTTGTTTCAACAAATCCAAGTTGGATCAATTTTTCATAGGCTTCTTTCCCTTCACTGCTTTTGGGGGACATTATTCTAATTGTCTCAATTAATAACGGAACAGCGACATCTGGTTTTCCGTTTTCTATGTAAAGAGAGGCTAATCTTTTATTTGTTTCTGCCAGCATTTGTAATGTTTTCTTACCTTTTCCTTGGACTTCGATTGGTATTCTTGCATCAATTCCTTTGAAGGCTGTATTTAGATCTGAATAAAATGATGCTATTTGCTTTGCTAATTTTCTCGCATCTAAGTAAGACTTTTTGGCTTTATCGAAATCACCATTATTGATAAATTTATCTCCTTCTTTCAAGTAATACTTGACATTATCTATAGAGAGTTTTTTATTTTTAGCTGCGAGGACCTTATAGTTTTTGGGATTCTCAGCACCCGCGTGAACTAAATTTTCATATGGAAAAATCCCAAAGATAATAAAAAAAATGGGAATAAATTTTACTAACTGCATTTTCTCGTTAAATATTACGATTAATATTAACTTATTGTGGATTCATCTTCCGACATTTTTTAAGGCTATTTTTTCGGCTTTGAGCATTTTCTCATTTAAAAATTCATTGAAATCTTTAATTGTAAAATTCAGATAATCATCCATTGAGATTGGTTGTCCAAATGATAAACAAAACTTACTCCTGAATTTTGGAGATACTTTGCTATATGCAATTCCAATAGGAATGATAAAAATGGAGTCTGTTTTTTTGTTAGCTAATCGCGCCAATCTATATAATCCTTCTTTAAGAACTAATTTTTTCCCATATTTATTAATTTTCCCTTCTGGGAAAACAACTAGTTGTTCACCTTTTTCTATAAGCTTAATTGCATATTTTAAAGCTGAAAGAGAAGGTGATAATTGATTTATCGAAAAACATCCAAGTCTCTTTAAAAACCAGCCTTGTATGCCTATCATTTCGGATTTAGTAACCATAAATCTACAATCCTTGTTAGTTATCCTTCTACCCATTGCCATTGTTAGAACTAATCCGTCCCATCTTGATCTATGTGTAGGGGCTAAAATTATCGACGAATTTGTGGGAACTGAAAAATTATTATTCAGTATTTTCTTTCTACTAAAAAAATACTTCAAAACAATGTCTTGAGTAATAAACATTGCTAAAAACCCTAAAACCGGATTAATTTTGTGCCAAATATTTATGTAGTTTTTCTTCAAATTCAATTAACTATATATTAATAATTTAAGACTTTGTTATTTTTTATTAGCTATTATTGGGCGGTTACCAGATTGTCTAGAAACAAAGATTTTGTAATTATGACCACTTTAGGAGTAAATATAGACCATATTGCAAATGTAAGGCAAGCAAGAAAAACTGTAGAACCAGATCCAGTTCAATTCGCTTTTTTAGCTGAATTAGGGGGTGCTGATTCAATAACAGTTCATCTAAGAGAGGATAGAAGGCATATACAAGATAGGGATGTATTCCTTCTAAAAGAAACTATAAAAACTCAGCTCAATTTAGAAATGGCTGCTACGGAAGAAATGTTAGAAATTGCTAAAAAACTTCTTCCTGATTACGTAACACTTGTACCCGAGAAAAGAGAGGAAGTTACTACTGAAGGGGGGTTAGATGTAAAAAGTAATATACAATATCTTAAGAATTTTGTTGAAAATTTAAAAGATTCAAACATCAAAGTAAGTGCATTTATTGATCCTGTTGGTGACCAGATCAATTATTCTAGAGAAATAGGTTTTGACATTATAGAGTTACATACTGGGAAATATGCCCAACTAACGGGTTACGAGCAGCATAAAGAACTTCAGAGGATCATAGAGTCTTCATATGAAGCAAGTGATCTTGGGTTAGTTGTTAATGCCGGCCATGGTCTTAACTATAATAATGTAAAAAAAATTGCATCAATTAACAATATGAACGAGTTAAACATAGGTCATAGTATTGTTGCGAGGGCTTTAGCGGTAGGATTAGAAAAGTCTGTTCGTGAAATGAAGTCTCTTATTACTCTAATTTAAATACAAAATGACAACATATTTTTTCGTTGCGGCAAGTGAAAAGTTTTTAACAGTTGATGAACCACTTGAAGAAATTTTGAAAGAAAGAGTACGAAACTATAAAGAAAACAACAAAGAAATAGATTTCTGGCTTTTAAAAAATCCATCTTTCTTAAAAAAAACACAATTTGTTGATCTAAAGTCAAAGATTCCATCCCCTCCAGCAGCTGTTATATCGACAGATAAAAAATTTATAACTTTCTTGAAGCTTCGTTTAGAGTTTGTTGCTGTGGGGGAATTCGAATGTCCCAGTGCAGAAATAACTGATCCATTTAAAGTTGAGTAATATTAATAACCAGTAAATTGCTCAATCTATATAAGTCAAATAAAATTGAAGTAATTAGTGAGCTTCTGGCAGAAGAATTAAAAACATGTCCTCCTTTTATTACTGAGAATTTAGAAATAGCTGTTCCAAATTATTTTTTGGGTAAGTGGTTAAGTGAACAAATAACTATAAAAAACAAAATAAGTGCTCTTTATGAATTAAAGACCATATCAAGTTATACCGAATCATTATTAACAAATTTTTTTCCAGGAATTGATATGAGTTTATGGAATTTCGAGTCAATTAAATGGGGCATTATTGATTCATTAGAAGAATTAAGTAGCTTTAAAGAATCATTTCCTCTTAGGAATTGGATTAACAAATATTTGGATAATAAAAAGACAATTGATGGAGACTTATACAATCTGACAAAAAAGATCACCAATAATTTTATTGATTATCTAATTTTTAGACCTGAAATGATTGCTAAATGGCATAGATATAAAATCAATTCACCTAATTTATTTAATAATTTGAATTCAGATCAATTGTGGCAACCTATTTTATATAAATTATTAGAGAAAAAGATATCTGAAAAGCCTTCATGTTTATACATGTTTGAAGTAATAAAGAATTTAAGAAAAATTAAAAACTTACAAATTAAAGTACCAAATCAAATTTATATTATTTCTGATAATAACTTATCCAAACTATATATTAACTTTTATTCAGAACTTTCAAAATTTACTAAGGTAAATTTATATCTTTTATCTGTAGGAGATGATTTATGGAACAGAATTAATTGTCTTGAAGGCGAGTTGGAATTTGATGATAGTGCAATTAAATTTAATCTAAATAATACGGATATAGAGAAAATATTTGGTAAATTTGGAGCAAACTTTCAAAAATTAATTGAGGAAAATATCTATAAGGAAGGTATAAATTTAAAAAATAATTCAATATATATTGATCCCACAACTCATTGTTTTCAGAAGAATTCTATTCCTCTTCTTAATCAAATGCAAAAAAAACTCATTGATAATAATAGTGATGGTTTTATAGTAGAAAATAGAGATGATTCAATATTACTTTGTGAGCATTTAAATCAAAATAGTCAATTAGAATTTTTAAGAAATAAAATTCTAGAAATAATAAACTCTTGCGAAAAAATTAAATATAGCGATATTGCTGTTTTATCTCCTCAAACTAATAAAATTAAACCTTATTTAAGGTATATCTTTAATAATGAGTTAGTTAATGGTGAAAAGATACCTTATTTTTTTATTGATGAGGATAATGATGATTTTTCATATATATACAAATTTTTAATTGACATCACTGAAATAGCAAATGAAAAAATTACACCTGAAAAAATAAATTATATGCTTTCGAAAAAAGTAACTCAGAACATTTTTGATTTTAATATTACTGAAAAGGATGAAATTATTTTCTTACTTAGCCAAGTTGGGTTTCATTGGGGATTAGATGCCAATGAAAGATTAGGTGAAGAAAAAAATACCTTAGAGTGGTGCTTAAATAGAATTACTTTAGGCTTAATTTATGACAAAGAAGTCAATTTAAGCAGTTTTAATTTAAAACCATTTAGCTCAAAAAATGTAAGTTTGGATTTAAATAAATGGGTTCGAATATTACTTCATTTAAAAAATTATATTAATTTGCTAAGGGGATCTTTTTCTTACTCAATTTGGGTTGAAAAGATAAAGTTTATATTAAAAGATATTGCTGATTATAATGGAAACTTTAATTTAGAAATAAGTGAAATAAATAGAATTCTTGATAATCACGCAACACCTTTAATACCTGATGATCTTATTTTATTAAATGTTTTTAGAGAGATATTAATTTCTTGCATAAATAAAACTAAATATCAAAGCAAATCGCGCATCAACAAGATCTTAGTAAGTGATATTGAGAATGCAAGGCATATCCCACATAAGGTTATCTTTCTAATAGATATGAATAGTGTTTATTATCCAAAATTATCAAAAAATGAAAATATAAATTTATTAAATAATAAATATCACCTTGGTGATCCATCAGTTTTTGAAAGAGAGAAGTATGCATTTCTTGAGTTATTAATTGCTTGTAGGGAAAAATTTATAGTTACTTGGTTAAAGAATGATAAAAACAATAATAAATTAGATGTTTCTTTTCCTATAAAAGAGTTAATTTCTTTTTTTGATAGTTTTTTAAAGCAAGGCCAAAGAGAACTAATAATAAAGGATTCTTATTTAGAAGAAAAAGAAAAAATTAATATTGATAGTTCTAAGATAATTAAAAGTAATTATTCTTTAGTAGAAGATATAGATTGGAATGAAAAAAAATCTGATATTAAAAATTACAAATTATCAGAACTGATTTATTGGTTCAAGACTCCTCAAAAATATTGGCTAAATAAAAAAAATATTTCTCCCAAGGAAATATTTATTTATCATCCAGATGAGGAGTATGTAAGTAATCTGCAGAAGTCACAATTAATTACAAAAATAATTCAGGAATTAGATCTTGATAACAAAAACTTTATTGATGATTTAAAAAATTTGAATATTAGTGATCAGTTGTTTGAAAATGGGATTATTATGCCCAAAAATAGTTTTTTTATAAAAGAAAAAGAAATTAATGAATTATTAGAGAGTCTATCCACAAGTTTGAGTCAACATAATAACATTAATAGAATTTATGTTAAATCGAATTCAAATAAAGGAGAATATTTCATAACTGATGATACCGTAATTGAATTAATTCATTCGAAACTAAGTTTAAGTCGTTTGAAAGAGGCTTGGTTAAAATCCCTCTTCATTTTTTCTTTAAATAAGAATATAAAAAAGACTAAAATAATTTTCAGAACAGAAAATCAATATAAATCGCAAATTATTCAAACACCCGGAGTAATTGAGTCTAATTTAATTTTGGATGAATACATAAATATTTTTAGAAATTATTCTGAAAAATGTTTACCTCTACCTCCAGAAAGTACTTATAAATATGTAGAAGCAAAAATTAAATCAAAAAATGAGAAAAAAGCTTTTAAGGATAGATGGATTGGTAATAAGACATTTTCTAAAGGGGAAAGAGATAATATTGAAATGAAATTATGTTTTGGAAATGAAAAAGAACCAGATTTCTTTTTTGGAAATAATAATTTTGATAAATTATCATTCAGATTATATGGTCCTCTTATTGAAGCATTAAAGAAATAAATAATGACTAAATTTCAATTAAAAATTTTTTCAAAAGCTGCTTATGAAATAATCCTTGTTTTTTTTCAGTTCTTTATTATTAGCCTCCATTTCTTTCAATGGGAAATTATTCCACAAAAACAAATAATTCAAGTAAGTCCTTTTTTTTATTTTATAGGGTTTTTATTTATAATAATCGCCTTCATAACATTGTTATTTGCAATTAGAGACTTAGGAAGTAATTTATCCCCTTTCCCAAGACCTAAAAAAAATATCAATCTAGTTACGACAGGTATTTATCGATTTAATCGTCATCCTATTTACTATTCTTTAATACTTATTTCCTTTGGTGTTTTTATAACAAAGCTATCGATATATTATTTATTTTTAACAATAATTCTGGCTTTAATAATTAAATTTAAGATCGCTTTAGAAGAGAAATATTTAAATAAAAAATTTAAAAAATACTTACTTTATAAAAATAAAGTCAAATATTAATTCAAATAAAGGTATGGATATTAATCAAATTAAATTAGATAATAAATTTAAATTGGTAGAAGCAAGTGCAGGAACTGGTAAAAGTTTCACTTTGGCTCACCTAGTTCTAAGAAATGTTTTGGAGAAAAAAATTAAACCAGATGAGATTCTCTTATTAAGTTTTACAAAAAATACATGTTCTGAATTACGAGATAAAATACTTTTGAGATTTAAGGATTTAAAATTTTATTTGCAAAATCAAAATGAAATTAAGATTGATAATACTCTTAAGGATTGGCATCTAAAATTTAATGATAAGGAAATAACTAATGAAAAAATTATATCCGAAATTGATAATTTTGTTAATGAAATTTATAAGTTACAAGTAACTACTTTCCATTCCTTTTGCAAACATATAATTGATGAATATAGTATTGAAATAGGTGTAACTCAAGATCCTTACATCGAGAATAATATAGATAATTTATATAAAGATGTAATAGATAATTTGTGGATTGATGATTTTCTAAATCTAAATCCTGAGCTTATTTCAGCTGTCAACCAAAAAAAAATAAGTTCTAGATTTGGAAGTAGGATCAATAAGTCA
>QCLV01000015.1 GCA_003214295.1 Prochlorococcus sp. AG-418-F08 | reverse complement strand
TGAGATAAATTAACTTCCTGATGGCTAAATGTAATATTTTTAGTTTTTATGACATCAAAAATTTTAATATTTTTAAAATTACAACCTACATCATGGTTTCCTAGGACTAGCTCAATATTAGTTTTTAGTAGTTCAGGAAGATCGTCTACTTTTTTTTGAAGAATTTTTCCTACTGAATATTTGCTATGGAATAAATCGCCCAAAATTATTAACTTTTCAGGACTATATTTTTTTACTATTTTTTTAATCCTGGAGAAATTATTTTCATCTGAATTATTAGTAAGAGGGATACCATTTTGTTGAAAATACTCAGCTTTCCCAAGGTGAATATCGCATATTAACAATTCTTTTGTTGCTGGAAGAAATAATGCCCTTGAAGGAAGCAACTCTAATAATGTATCTTCCCAGAAAAGTTTAAAAGAACTATTTTGCATTTAATCTCTATATTTTTTTATAAGTTTTTCTACTCTTTTTTCTATAGGTTCATTACTTAACGTATTTTTAAGTCGCTCAACTAGTAAAGGAAATGCAAAAGGAGTTGGAGTTTTTGTCTCATTTATAATCATTTTGAAGTTTTTTAATCTTTCTAGAGATTTGGATATTCTTTTGTTTTCTAATTGATATTCTTTTACTTCTTGATGAGATTGTTTGATCAAAAGATGATCTTCTTCGTATTTAGTAAAGACATCGTAGAAAAGACTTGAACTTATTTGAAGTTGAGAGGAGGTTTTTGTCTTAGTTGGATTATTTTGATTTACAAGTCCGCTTATTTGGGCAATATTTTTAAATCTACGTTTTGTTAATTCTGAAAAATTAATTGCATTTTCTAGATCTTCTTCTAATTTTTTGTTATCCAAAAAGTAAGTAGCTTCTTTTTTTATGATTGAAAAATCATAATCTTCAGAGGTTGTTAAGCTGAATCCAAAATCATTTGCAGTAATGCTAAACGTAGATTGTTTTAATTTTGCCAACCTTAAAGCCCACAGAAATGCAATTCCTTCATTTACAAATTTGCCATCTAATGTAAAAACAAAAAGATTCGATAAATCCTTGGTTTTATAAATTTCTAAAAGGAATTCCTCTTTCTTTGGAATATTTGAGAGGACCTTCTGTTTTTTAAATATTGGTCGTAATGAATTTAATTCTGGATTCAAGTTTTCTTGAATTTCTAATTCATTGCATATATCTATTTCTTTTCTCAAACTTTCACAAAGTAGATCAGAAATGGCCATTTGGCCGCCAACCCAAGCAGGAATTAGAGAACTTTTTTGGGTTGATTTTTTAACGTATAAAATCATGTCTCTGATTCTTACAAATTGAAGCATTTTACCGGCAAAGTAAAAGGTATCTCCAGGATTTAATTTTGAAGCAAAATTTTCTTCTAAATTACCTAAGGATTTTCCTTTCAAATATTTAACATTCACAAATTTGTCACTCGTAATTGTCCCAATATTGAACTTATGCATTCTTATTAAAGATTTGTCTTTTACAAAATATTTAAAGTTTTCATTATTATTTTGTGATTCTTCTTTGACTATCTTTTTATATTTTGGGTATGCTTTAAGACATTTTCCTCCATATTCTAAAAAGTCAAGACACCAATCCCAATCTTGATCTTTTAAATTTCTATAACTCCAGCAATTTTTAATTCTTTCTTTCTCAATTTTCGGATCAAAGCCATTTCCGCATGCCAAACTTATTAGATGTTGAAGAAGCACATCATAAGATAGTTCAGGAAGTCTAATTTCTTCAGTTATACCACTTTTTATTATTCTTCTCATTGCACTAATCTCTAATAACTCCAAAGAATTAGTAGGCATAAAAATTATTTTTGATTTTCCGCCTGGTCTATGAGCACTTCTTCCCGCTCTTTGGATAAGTCTAGCTAAATTCTTTGGACTACCAATTTGAACTATTTGATCTACAGGTTGGAAGTCAACACCCAAATCTAATGAGCTGGTGCAGACTACCCATTTTATTAATCCGTCTTTAACCCCTTCCTCAACTGCTTTTCTATCTTCTTTATCGAGGGAGCCGTGATGAAGTGCAATTTTGTCTTCCATCTCTGGCAGAAAAAATTTAAGACATTGATACCATCTTTCAGATTGGTTTCTTGTATTGGTGAATAATAAGGTGCTTTTATTTTTATCTAGGATTTTTAAAAGTGAAGAATTACTCCTAATTCCAAGATGCCCACTCCATGGAAAGGTCGTTTTCTCCTCTGGTAAAACACTTATAATTTCGATCTCTTTTTGAATATTTGTACTTATAATTTTGGGCTTAATAGCTCTCATACCAACTATTGCTCTTGCCGCTTCATCAATATTTCCTATAGTTGCAGACATTGCCCAAATTTGTAAATTTTTTATGTTACCTCTTAGCCAACTTAAAGATAATTCGCACTGGTTACCTCTTTTACTACCCATCAATTCATGCCATTCATCAATAATTATTGATGACAACTCCTTAAACAGATTATTAGATTCTTTATTGGAAAGTAAAAGAGATAGAGACTCTGGAGTGGTAATTAGAATATTAGGTGGTTTAGCTAATTGCTTTTTCTTTTCATATGAGGTGGTATCTCCATTCCTGATTTCAACAGTGATTTCTTCATTGAAATGCAAAGCTGCTAATTGTATGGAATTTTTTAAATCTCTACTTAATGCTTTTAAAGGCGTTATTAATAATATATTTATACTTTTATTATTTTTGGGGTCTTCTATCTTTGATAAAGGTCCCATTACTGCAGCATAAGTTTTGCCGCATCCAGTAGGAACTTGTATTATTCCATTTTTCCCATTAAAAAATGATTCCCAAGATTGGATCTGGTAGGGTAATGGCTCCCATCCATTTGTAAAGAAAAACTTTTTAATTTTAGAAATTAAATTATTTTGCTTACTATTCTGCGTAATATTTTTCATGATATTTTTTTCATAAGAGCATAAGCATTCTCAAGGCTATCTGCATCATTTATTTTTTTATCTTTTCGCCATTTTGTTATTCTTGGAAATCTAACTGCTATGCCTGATTTATGACGTTTTGAAATTTGTATTTTCTCAAAAGATATTTCGAATACCATCTCTGGTTTCAATGATCGCACAGGACCAAATTTTTCTATTGTATTTTTCCTTATCCATGTATCTAGCTCTTTAATCTCAATATTTGTTAAACCAGAATATGCACTCGCAAATTTAATTAATTCTTGGTCTTTCCATAATGCAAAACTATAATCTGTATAAAGACCAGCTCTTCTACCACTTCCTCCCTTAGCATAAATCAAAACAGCATCCAGTTGCATTGGATCAACTTTATATTTCCACCAAATACCTTTTTTTCTTCCAGAAGTGTATGAAGACTTTTTGTTCTTAATTATTAATCCTTCAGTATTATTTTCTCGAGATTTTTCTTTAAAAGTTAAAGCATCAGTCCAATCTTTAGGAAAGATCAAATCACATGTTTTGAAAATATCAGTAATATTATTCTTAGTTTTATTTTGCCATTTTAAATAATATTTTTCTAACTCAATTCTTCTGTTTTCTAATTTAATTTCTCTTATATCTCTTCCATTAATCTCTAAAAGATCATATGCAATAAAAATAATTGGGTATTTTATTTGAATTGATTTGGTAGGAGATTTTCTATTTATTCTTTTTTGAAGAAAAGAAAAATCAAAGGCAATTTGTTCTTTAAAATTCCAAACTAATAATTCCCCATCAAGAACAAAATCATCTTTAATAGTTGACATTTTCTCCACTAATTCTGGGAAAGAATCATTAACTAATTCTTGCCCTCTTGTCCACAACGAAACATTACCTGATCTCTTAATTAATTGAATCCTGATTCCGTCGTATTTCCACTCAAATTGAAAATCATTTATTGAATCTTTGAAGATTTTATCTTCAAAGGTATTTGCTAGAAGGAACGGATATGGTTTGGAACTTAACTCCTCTTGATTGATATTCTTATTTATTAAAAATTCATATGATTCAATTGAGGGCTTGAAATCACCCATCAACCTATGAGAAATAATTTCTTCATCAATATTAATTAGTTTTGATATTGATTTTGTTATTAATCCGATGGATACTCCTACTCTAAAAGTTCCTGTAAGAATTTTATTAAAAATTAGATGGTTATCTTCAGGTAATGTTTCCCAAATATTTTTTATTTCTAGATTTTTCTCCTCCTCATTAAGTTTTGATAAATTCGGTATTATTTCGCTTAATAATTCATTGAGACTTATATTTGATAATTTTTTATTTCTGGAAGTTGTTTTATTTTTAAGTAATAAAGTTATTACCTCAGCAGAATCACCAACCTTTAAATAACATGTATCAATTAACCATTGAGGATAATCATATATTTGAGAAAAAAGATTTTTCAAATATCTTCCACTAATAAATCTCTTATTACTTTTTCCCGTCAATAAATATATTGCCCATGAATTATCTATTGGCTCATTTGATAGAAAATAACTTTTTAAAACGTCAATTTTATTATTTGTACTATTAATTGAATCTAGATCACAAAATAATTCTGAAAACTTTATTAAACTCATATTTATTTACCGAATAAAAGAACATTTATTGATTTCTTTTCAATTAAATATTTTCTTAAGGCTTCACTATCACCATGATGAAAAAATACATTTTTTGCTTCAGACTTTTTTACTACTTCCAGAATTCCATCCCAATCTGCATGATCAGAGATTGCGAAACCTTTGTCATAGCCTGATCTCTTTCTTAAAGCTCTTATTGACATCCATCCACTCGCAAAAGCTGTTTGAATATTTTTGAAATTTTTTAAATAAGAGCCCTTACTTAAAGATGGAGGTAATAATATTAAACTTCCTTTAAGTTCATCAATATTTTTTTTGTTCTCGATTTTTATAGTTTCTTTAATATCAATTCCAAGTTCTTTATAACAATTGTTCATTTTATAAATACTGCCATGGGAATAAATATTGCCTTTGAAATTCGTTTGACTTATCTCGTTCAATAATCTCTGAGCTTTTCCAAGTGAATAACAAAAAAGTAAAGAAGTTTTTTTTGGTGAATTAGTTATCCATTCTGAAATATTATTTGCAACTTTTTTCGTTTCATCCCAATTGAATATTGGTAAACCAAAAGTACATTCGCTTATTAAATAATCAGTTTTTACTATTTTATATTGTTCGCAAGTTTCATCTTTTTGAAGCTTAAAGTCACCTGAAATTAGCCATTTTTCTTCAGCAAAAATAAATCTTATTTGGCTAGATCCAAGGATATGACCGGATGGATGAAAAGAAATATAGATGCCATTTATCTTAAATTCTTCTTCATAATCAAATACCTTTATTTTGATATTATCACCAATTCTTTCTTTAAGTAGTATCGCAGTTTCCTTAGTAGAAATATATTCTTCACAGCCAAATGTAAAGTGATCAAAGTGAGCATGTGTTATTAATGCTTTTTTTACTGGCTTACTTGGATCAATCCAAATATCGGCAAGTTCACAATAAAGATTTCCATCTTTATATTTAATTAAATCTTCTTCTTTATTTCTCAAAAATACATCTCTTTCAGTGAAGTTAATTTAGCTAATTATGCCCATGCTTGTTTTGATAAAGCTATGGCTGAAATTGTTATTAAAGCAATAATTACAAATTTGTTGCTCCAATTAATCATGAATAGAGTAATTCTGTTAGAAGGTACTCTATTGGATAACCAAATCTCTTCCTCATTTGTTTCATTATTGTCTTTGTTCTCTAAGTAATTTAAATTTTTAATCTTATTTATTAATTTAGATTCGCAATCTGAGAGTTGTTCTACTTGATTTAATAAATCAATATCTTCTGGTCTTAATAAAGAATTTAATTCTTTAATTTGTCTCTCGTTTTTTGCAAGAAATTCATTGACTATCTCATCAGCACCTAACCCGTTCTTAATATTTAAAAGTACATCATCTCTTTCCCAGGATTTATTTAGAGAATTTAGAATTTTTCCTATGCTCATATTAAGTATTTTTACTTATGATAAATTATTACTTTTTTCTTCCGTGGCTTATCCCTTTAAGGATTAAGAAAAAATTATCTTTATTTAAGATTTGCGAATCAGTCTGTTGGTAAAGTATTTTATCTTTACCTTTTCTTCAATTTTTCTTGAACTATTTTTGGTTTTAACTTTATTTAAATTGATCACTTCATCTGACACATTTTTACCTGTTTCAAAGTAACTTTGTAATTTTTCTAATTCTTCTTTATTTAATCTTTTTGTAGCTCCTTTTGCATTAATTCCAAGTTTCTTGCATGCTAATAATATTCTATTACTTTCTATATTAAGATCTTTGGCGATAGTGAAAATTGGAGTTGTATTAGACATTATTATTTTAAGAATTTATTAATAATAGTATATTTTAAAATTAGTAAATCACTACATTTTTAACTATTATTACTCCCAAATTTTATTTAAACTATGCAACTTCATCTTCGAATTTGTTTAAATCATCAAACTTTTTTTTCATCGTTGGGTTATTTCTAGTTAATTTCTTTACCGTCAAATCTTGGGACTTGCTATCAGCAGATAAAAGGTGCTTTTTTGAGAGGATCAAAGCCTCCTTAGTTTTTTGCAAATGGGTTATTGATTTATCAATTTCTGAAATTGCATCATTAAATCTATCTTGGGCTAGTGATACATTTTTACCAACTGCATTCTTAAATTGCTCAAGAGTGCTTTCAAAATTAGTTATGTCATAATTCTCGCGTTTCATTAAATCAATTTGTGATTTATATTTTAAGGTTTCCATAGATGCATTTCTTAGTAGAGAAATAATCGGCAAGAAGAATTGCGGTCTTATGACATACATCTTAGGGAATCTATGTGATACATCGACTATTCCTGAATTATATAATTCACTATCTGGTTCTAGAAGCGAAACGAGTACTGCATATTCACAAGATTTTTGTCTTCTATCTTTATCTAATTCTTTTAAAAAATCTTCGTTTTTTCTTTTATTAGTTCCATTTATACTTTCGTTCTTCATTTCAAACATTATGGATACTATCTCAACTTTATTATTATCAAATTCTCTGAATATATAATCACCTTTACTTCCTGAAGTGACATCATTGTCTTTTTCAAAATATGAGTTTTTAAATGCAGTAGCTCGATTAAGATTAAATTGGGTTTCACAATGGATTTCTAAGGTTTCACCTACCATCTTTGTAGATAATCTAGATTTCATCTCCCTTAGCTCCTGAATAGTCAGGTCCCTTTCACTGATTTTGCTTTTAAACTTTTCTTCAATTAATTTTTCATTAATTGATTGCTCAAGTCTTATCTTTTCAATGGAATTGGTCAGAGAGGAGTTTTCTTTTTCTAAATTTGTAACTGCCTCATTGATTTTATTTTTTAAGGACAATTCTGAAATTAAAGACTGGTTTTTAATTTCAGCTTTCAATCTATTTAATTCATTATTCAGTGAATTTATTTTATTTGTTGCTTGATTTTTTAAATCATTTAGTGCATTAGTTTTCTTTTCTTCAGCTATATTTAGTTTTGCTTCAAGGTCATGTATCTCATTTTCTTTTATACGATTTTGTTCTATTAATTGAATTTTTAATTCTCGCTTTAAAATTTCAAGAGCTTTTTTATTATCTTCTTCAACTAATAGAAGTCTTTCTTTTATTTGCTTATTAAATTCTTCGTCTTTGATTTGAAGAAGTATCTCTTCAAAGCTTTTAGGATCAATCCTGAAAGTCTTTCCGCATGAGGGACATTTAATATCTTTCATTTTTAAATTACAAATTGACTATAAGAAAGGATTCAATATTCGAATTATTTAAAAAGAATATTATTCTTGACTAAGAATAAACAATGATTCAATATTATGCATTCAAAAATAAAAAAAATTCAAAGTTATATCAATCCAGATTCTTTAAGAATATTAATTTTATTTGCCAATTCAATATCAGAAGATGATATTGAGCGATCTAATGTTTTTTGAGAAGAAACTGTGTAACCACTATCGTCAACAAATTCATCTTCTGCATCTTTTAAATGGATATTCTCTTTATTAATCTCTTTATAAATATCTGATTTGTATGATTTGGATTTAATAATGTTGCTGTAGCCAAAATTTGCAATACCTCTGGCATCCAATGCTTCCTCGACTAATATTCCAACAACTTTAGATCTACTTATAGATTCGCTTTTAGATATCTCATCAATAATTTCGAGGACTCTTTTCCTTGGAAGATAACCTATCCTTTTAACTTTATTTTCCATGAAATTTTACATATGTCACTATTGTAACACTTCTGTCAAATATTATTAGATCTTAGTTTGTTGTGAAAAGTGTGAAATTACTTAATGAAAAAAAGTATAATTAGAATGCACTTTCAAAATGAGTTATTTTTAATTATTTACGAGGATAGTTTAATATCCTTACCTCAATTAATTTTGTGTTCAATTCAAATTTTTAAATCCATTTAAATTCAAAATTTAAGTTCTATGAGAGACAAACTTTATGATAATGCTGACAGCTTTGCAATGTCATTTGATGAGGAATGGGAAAGAATTAATTGTGAAGATTTAAAATTAAAGATAGATAAAGTTTTTGAACTTTTATCTGATCATCCTTTCTTAATTTCTAATCCAGAAAATGCAAGAAAATTGGCAGAATTTAGAGTATTCTCATTAAAAAAATTTAAATAATTATTTTTAAAATTTTAATATTTATTATTCACATGTTAGGTGAATTAAAAAAACCATTACTGTATAAAAATATTGTTATTCCTATTATTGGTCCTATTCCAAAGACAAAAAGCACTAATTTTGCAGAATTTTTTGTTTGTCCTAATTCTTGATTTTGTTTATTTGACTTAGTTGGAATTTTTTTTGATTTTTTCTTTTTCATGGATCACATTATACTATATTGATACTTTAAATAATATTATGTGTTTTTAAAATTTCGAATATTTTAAGCCAAATCTATTTAGGAATCACAAAAACTCAATACTGTATAATGTAATTAATAGAAAGTAAATATGAGTGCTGCTAAAAGAGAGGAAGTAAGTTCTCACCTTAGATATATAAGGTTTGAGTTAAGAGAGATGCATCAAATGCTTATTAAGGATGATTTGTTGCCTGATCTAAACGAAGCTAAGGAAGTTCATGCACAACTTGATGCTCTACTGGATTTATTATCGGATAAGAAAATTAAAAAGCTAAAAAATCAATTTTGAAGTTTATAAATTTTGAGTAAGTTAAAGGTAGTTAGTTGCTGATTCTATTTTTTTGCGATTATCGTGCATTTGTTCTAACTTAATGTAGATTTCTTTAATTTGGCTTTGGATTAGATCAGTTGAATTTATATTACTTAGAGCATCCATTGCTGATAAAAGACTTTCCTTAGCTTCTATCAAGTGTCTACATTCTTTACTGCCTGCTTCGTATGACATAATATTTTAAAAGTTTATTATCATAAATATATAAAAAAATCTTCCGTATTGCTTGATACCCTTAGCAAATAAAAACTAATTATTGTTATTTATAATACATACCAGAAATTTATTTTTAATAAAATAAAAAATAAAATGTATGAAAATTCCAAAGATCATCAATTTTATATTAATGAAGCTCTAGATAATGCAAAGAAAAGAATTGATCTTCTAGATAATGCTGATAAAAAAAGCGTTTTAGATGAATATAAAGAATGGATCAATGAAGATTTAAATAATCATACAGTTTTGTTACTAAGGGAAGATCCAATCATTTAAGGATAACTTTAGAACGATTTCTAATTTTTAGTATTAGAAGTAACCTTAAATAGAAAATAAAGGCTCACAACAAAAGTGATTATAAGAGTAATAGTTAAGGAAGAAAAATTATACATAACTACAACTTTAATTAAAATAACATTTTAATTAATTTTTTATATAAATTTAGTTTTCTTTAAGAAGTGAAAATATAAATTTTTTCAAAAAAGTTTTTTCTAAAATTATTTTTTTGCTTTTATAGTTTTTTAATTTCTCAAAAATCAAATCAACCAAATACTCTGTTTTTGGATCCATAATATAAAATTATCTTTCTAATAAATAAATTTTTTCTTCTCCTATTTTATCTGGCTTGGTTATTTTACAGCCTTTATCTTTCTCCATGTCACAATCTTTTGTAGCAGGAACAGATTTCCAAGTGCAAATTTTTTCTTGATAATCTTCTTCTAGGATAATCCATCCATCATCCAAATATTCTGAAATCCCATCTTCTCCACAGGAAAATTTTATTTCCATTCTTTTCTTTTCTAAATTAGGATGCTCATTCATCTTGTCTTCAGAATTAAAAAGAGGAGTTTCTTTATTAATTGATGTTTTACAGGAACTTAAGAAAATTGCAATTAATAATATTTGTGAGAAATATTTTATCTTTTTCATTTTTTGATTTTTTGAAATTTCCGATTATTTTTATTATAAATTAATTTGATTCTATTAATTTTAATAATAGATCCATTTTTTTCATCAATCTTTTTACATCTTCAGGTTGCGGGATTAATAATTCTTCAGTTACTTCTAGATGCATTTTCTTTAAGTTTTGCCTTAAATCTTTTAAATGCATTTTTACGTTTTCTTTTTTTTCTCTTATATCAGTCATAATGTTTAAATCTAAATTAAACTAAATTTAAAATTATCATTATAGTATTTTTGAGTATTATTAAAAGTTAATTATTAAAAAGTTAATTTTTTAAATTTTCAATTTCATAAATTTCTTCACCACCATAACAAAAATTTATGGATAACATTTTCAATTCTTTCTTATCAATATTGTTTGTTTTTTTATTTTTAGTAATATAATTTTTGGCAGTTGATTCACAATCTAATTTGTTTTTTGAATGTTTAATAACCGGATAAAAATATGCCATTAAAGTAATTAAAAACAAAAATGTTATTAATATTTTGTGGTCATTTTTAATTAATTCTTTAGCCTTCTTTTTTGTTTTAAGTATTTTTATTAGTATTCTGTCTGGCAACCCTACTTGAACAAATAAAAACTCAACCCACCAAGGAAGATAATTATCTTTCTTTTTCTTTTGTTTTTGGGAATTATTCATTTTTTTATCTTGATAATTTTGGTTTCTAACCTCATTGAGATTACTTGTATCTTTTTTATCCATATAATTGAATAATTTATTTGGAATGTAGAGCTTTTATTTTGATTTGGAAACTATATTTTTATTTTATAAGTTTTAATTTAATTTATCTATGAATTTGTGTATTGTTAATTTGTATTTAAAAAAAAATTTATAAATGGCAAAGAAAAGGAGGAAGTTAAATAAAGATTTCGAGAGAAAAATATATTCATCAAAAAAAAATGTTGAATTAGTTTTAGCCAAAATCTATGATATCGATGATGAAAATATACAAAAAGAATATATGAGTGCTTTTAACGAAGTTGTACACTTATATGATGAATTAAGAGCAAGTTATGAAGAGCATGGATTTAATGATAATTCAGATCAACTTCTCGCAAATTATAAAAATGCTCTCAATATTTTTGAGTCGGAATTTGAGATTTAAATTTTAATTACTCTTATGAGGTACCACAGGTATTTCAATATGATTACCTTTTTGGAGATTAGATCTTTTTTCTCGTAAATTTTTTATACAAGTTAATTCTCTTTTCTCATTTTTACAAATTTTCTTTATTTGGAAATCAGTAATAGAGAATGATTTTTCACCAATTAAGAAAAGTGGAATTAAAAATAGAGAGAAATATAACAATAATTTCATTTTTTCTTAAGGCAAATTTTTTTTAGCATTAGATTACCTTACTTATTATAAATATCTATGATTTGTTTTAACTCATCTTTGCCTAGGTCTGTTGAAATAAAAACTTCTTGAGCTGTTTTTCCCTTTCTTGCAATGGCTTTGTAACCGTTTATAGTTTTAATTGATAATCTTATTATCAATTTCGAAGATCTTCCCCTTGCTCTAGATATTACAGCTGGGGTTATTGTCTTAATATTTGTATTAAGGGCTAATTTTTGCAATATAGGAATTAAACCTTCGATATTCGTACTATGGTTTAATACTAATCTTCCCAATTTTGGCATTTTTTTTCATTCTATTTATAAATAATTATTTCTGAGAAATTAATTTATATTAGAATTAATTAAAAAAATTTTTTAAGTTCTGTTATATTAAAATATAGTGATTTTAATTCAATGATTTTTCAGATAGGGTGGGCTGCTTTAGCTGCAATTTTTACTTTTTCAATTGCAATGGTTGTTTGGGGCAGAAACGGAGATGGCTCTATTGATATATGATTCCATTTTTAACTTATGAAGTCTATTTAAGTAAATTTCTTATCTTAACATCTTTTTTTTTACTCATATTCATAACTTTAGCTGTAATTTATATATCCTATGTTTCTTGGAAAGATAAAAAAAGATTAAAAAAATAGTAATTATTTTTTTTGATTATTTTTTTTATCCTTGATTCTGAGCTCTTCAATTAATTCTTTTGCTTGTTCCATTTTTGATATGCTGCTTTTGTAGATTCCAATATCTTTTTCTGCTTTATTAGCAGATAAGCTTAACTTCTCAAATATTTCAGAGATCATCTTATTTTTATCTGATTCATTTTTCTCTTTGAAATCTTGGGAGTTTGAAATTAATATATATATACCTAAGTTCAAAATCCTTGAAGGATAAAGTTGAGAATCACTTTTTTCTAATAAAAATTTTAAAATATCTTTAGAAATTTTATCCTTTAATTCTTTTTGAGACTTTTTAGATATTTCATTAATTTCCTTCGCCTCAAAATTTGTTGAACTGCATAAAGATTCAAAAAGTAGATCCAAGTGTTTTTCAGGTTGATATCCTTTCGTTAATTCTTTGAATGTTTCGGTGAGGCCGACACAAAAGAGATAATCTTGCGTAAATTCATTTTGATGGTTCAAAAGATTAAGTTCGACAAGCATTTCATCAACTATTCTTTTATATAAACCTGGAATGACGTAAGGAAATTTTTCATGAAATAACTTTTTGCTATCTGAAACAGTCAATTTTTCTTTCAATTTTTTATATGTAAACCTTAATAAGGTTAGCGTATGTTGACTCAATATCGTTAATATCTAATAAACAGATAAATATTATTATGATCCCTTTAGTTTTAGAAGAATCGGGCGGTAGTGAAAGAGTCTTTGATATTTATTCGAGACTTTTAAGAGAAAGAATAATATTTTTGGGAGAACAAGTTACTAGTGAAACTGCTAATAGAATTGTTGCTCAATTATTGTTCCTCGAGGCCGAGGATCCAGATAAGGACATTTATATGTACATAAATTCACCTGGCGGATCCGTATATGACGGATTGGGGATCTTTGACACCATGCAACATGTAAAGCCTGACATTCATACAGTTTGTGTTGGCTTAGCAGCTAGTATGGGTGCATTTTTGCTTGCGGCAGGTACTAAAGGTAAAAGAAGCAGCCTTAGACATTCAAGAATAATGATTCATCAACCACTTGGAGGTGCTAGAGGGCAAGCCAGTGATATAAGAATTCAAGCAGATGAAATTTTGTTCTTAAAAGAACGACTAAATGCTGAATTATCAGAAAGAACTGGAAAGGATTATGACACTATCAAAGAAGATACTGATAGAGATTTTTATATGTCCCCAAACGAAGCTGTTGAGTACGGTTTAATTGACCTGGTGTTAGATAAGAAACCAATAAAAGTTTAGCTTAATAATTGAGGTGTTCTCTCTTTCTCTGGGATTTTGGTGAATTTGGAGAGAATATTTACAAATTCATCACCATCTAATGTTTCTTTCTCGATTAATAGGTCAACTATCTTGTCCATAGCTTCTCTATTTTTGCTTACTATATCGTAGGTTTCTTTATAACAATCTTTGACCATTATTCTTACACTTTCATCTATTTGTTTAGAGATTGAATCAGAAACTTCACTTCTAGTCATTAAATCTCTACCAACAAATACTTCTTGATTACCACTTTCTAAAGCTATCGGACCTAAATTACTCATCCCAAATCTTGTTACCATTTGACGAGCCATAGAAGCAACTTGTTGAAAATCTCCACCAGCTCCTGTTGTGATTTCGCCTTTTCCAAAAACGACATCCTCAGCTGCTCTTCCTCCTAAAGCACCCATTATTCTAGCCTTGAGTTGTGCTCTACTTACTAAAGATTGTTCATCATCGGGAGTGAACCAAGTTAAACCCTTAGCCTGCCCTCTTGGAATAACGGTTACTTTTTGAACAGGATCATGAGCTTTCACCAGTGATCCAATAAGAGCGTGGCCAACTTCATGGTAAGCAATTAATCTTTTACTTCTTCCATCAGTTAGTGGAGATCCCTCCATTCCAGCAACAATCCTATCAACTGAATCATCTATTTCTGAAATGCTAATCGAATCTTTTCTTCTTCTTGCAGTTAGGATGGCAGCCTCATTAAGTAAATTTGCTAAATCTGCCCCAGTGAAACCTGGCGTTCTTCTTGCGATGCTTTCAAGGGTTAAATCTTCTTGAAGTTTTTTATTCCTAGCATGCACTTCAAGTATTGATAATCTTCCTTTGATGTCTGGAGCATCTACAGTTACCTGTCTGTCAAATCTTCCAGGCCTCATTAGAGCAGAATCTAAAACGTCAGGTCTATTTGTAGCTGCAATTATTATTATTCCACTATTTCCTTCAAAACCATCCATTTCAGTAAGTAGTTGGTTGAGAGTTTGTTCTCTCTCATCATTACCTCCACCAATTCCAGCGCCTCTTTGTCTTCCTACCGCATCTATTTCATCAATAAAAATTAAACATGGACTATTTTCTTTAGCTCTTTTAAAAAGATCTCTGACTCTACTCGCACCAACTCCAACAAACATTTCTACAAATTCAGAACCTGATAATGAGAAAAACGGCACTCCAGCTTCTCCTGCGATTGCTTTTGCTAATAAAGTTTTACCCGTGCCTGGAGGTCCTACTAGTAAAACACCCTTAGGAATTCTTGCTCCGACGGAAGTGAACTTTTCAGGCTTTTTAAGAAAAGTGACTACCTCCTGTAAATCTTGTTTAGCTTCGTTGACCCCAGCAACATCGTCGAAAACAACTCCTGTTTCTGCTTCCATTGCAAATCTTGCCTTTGTTTTTCCAAATTGCATTGCTTGGCCCGGTCCTCCTGGCATCCCATTTGATCTTCTTGCCAATAAAATTAAACCTCCAATTAATATTGCAGGAAAAAGTAAGTTTCCTAAAATTCCTAGTGCAGGAGGGGCCGTTTTGACAGGATGTACATCAAAACTAATTCCCTCATTTTTTAAAATATTTATTAGTTCTGGTGTTAACCCTGGGAGATCTACACGTAATCTTTGAACCTTATTATCTAGATCTGAATCTACTGTTTCTATAACAGCATTTCTACCTCCTTCAAAAATATCAACAGATGTAACTCTTCCTGAATTAATGTAATCTAAAAATCTACCATAACTAACTCTTGCCACGGCAGAGTTCCTTGGAGCAACTGTTGTTCCATTTGATTTAAGTGAATCAACATTGCTAGATGATAGGAATTGATAGGAAAGTGCAATTACTAAAAGTATAGGTAAAGCCCATAAAATTAATGTTTTAAATTTTTGATTCATTAATTTGTAGAAAGTTAATTCTAGGATTCTAGAATGAATCAGTGAATTTCGTTGATATTTTCTCTAACTTTATGCTTATACTACTCTTGAATGTATCTAATTTATAAATGAAATTTGATGTCAACGATAAGGTTAAGTTGATTGCGCCAGTCTCTTACTTGAAGACATCAGATAATATGCCGATGTTAAGACCACCTGATCTAGTGGCAATTGATGAAATTGGGGAAATCCTTTCAATTAAATCTCCAGATACTGTTGAAGTAAAGTTTAGGAGAGGTTCGTTTTTAATAGATATTGATAAGCTTGAGAAAAGCTAATCTAAAAGTTTTTCTTCCACCTATTAGAAATTTCTAAACATATAGTTTTATTTCCGGAAATACTCAGAAAAGGTTTTGATAAATACTTATTGGTTAATTTCAAAATATCTAACGAAGAAATTTCCTCTATTTTTAAATTTAAATCGTTCTCAGAAATTGGTGAAATACCATAACTAACTAACTGTATCTTTTTCTGTAAAATTTCATCTAGTGATTGATTTCCTAATAAAAAAGAACCTTTTAGTTTTTCTTTTGCTAAAAATATTTCAGCATCAGTCAACGGATTTAAAAGTAAATTTTTCCATAGTGTTGATAAAAGTTCGAAAGCAAAAAGTGCTTGATTATTAGACACGGATAAATAAATTAAAAATGGGGCATTTCCACTCCTGATAGGATAATAAACACCTAAATCGTAAGTGATACCATATTTTTCTCTAAAAAGTTTAAATAAAGCAGCGCTCATTCCATAAGATAAATATGACTCCAAAACCTTAAGAGGAAAATATTCACTACTTCTTCGCGAGCAAGTTTGGTCCCCTATCATTATTATTGTTTGATTTGAATCATTATCAATGTAATCAAATCTATTAGCAGCAGTTAAATTATTATTTACACGTACTGATTGTTCTTTTAGGATTTTTTTTTCTAATGTTCCAAAATTTTCTCCATTTATTTCAGGATTATTTGAAATTAAATACTTTTCTCTATTTTCGAAATTTTTAAACTCAAGTAAAACATCTTCATAGGTAATCTTTGAGACATCGTCTGCATTGCCAATAGTGTTAAAAGCATAAGGATGATTTGAGTAAACTATTTTTCTCCATTTTTCAAAACAGATATTGAATGGATTCTCTTTATCTTTCTTAAGGTAATCAGTAGAAGATTTTTTTACTTTTTTAAATTCTGCTTCATTGAGTAATGGCTTATTAATAATTAAATCTAATAAAGGGAATAACTTGCTGAAATGTTCATTTAAGGATTTAAGACTTATTGAAATACCATCTTCAAATATTTCTTGATTTAATTCTGCTCCATAGGACTCAATATACTCAGAGAGAGTGAAATTGTTAAAACCTTCACATCCCCTGGTAAGTAATGAACAAAGGATCTTGTTTATCCCTTTTTTGTCAGTGCTATCCATATCACTACCCCCTTTTATCCAAATTGAAGCAGTTGAAAAATTTCTTTTTTTATTATTTAAAAAATATCTTTTTAACATTTACATAGGGGATGCAACTAAAGTAAATTTCTCTCTACGTATGTATTCTGTAATCTCTTTGAAGTTATCCAAGTCACTCCAATATTTTAAATGACTTTCTAAATTATTTATAGAAGATTTTCTCCCCCAAAGAAGTTCATTTCCAAAGAATGAAGAGAGTTGTGTAGATGTCTCTAAATTAAAGATATAGTTACTCTTCACAATATTTATTGCTTTTTTTATTTCATCCAAAGCCAAGGCTTTACAATTTGAGATCTCATCAATTGTTGTGTTAATTTGCTTTTCTACTAAATCAATATCTTTGGACTCACAACTTGCTTCCATTATAAATAATCCTCCTAATTCTCCAGCATTTACATCTACATATACCGATTCAACAAGATTACTATCTTCTTTTAAAATTTTAACTAATCTACTGTTTCTTCCAACAGATAGTAATGATGCTAATATCTCAAGTCCAATAATATATTTTTGATCATTTAGGTTTGGGATAAACCAAGCCATAAATATTCTTGAAAACTCTAAATTATCAAACTTAACTGACTCTCTACCATTCCTAATTTTCAAAGAAGGTTTATTTTTTAGATTTATAAAATTTGGACTTTCTTTTATACCAGATAGATCACTTTTTTCAAAAATTTTATAAATTTCTTCAGAGAGATTTCCAGCAATTGCAATACAAATTTTTTCAGTAGTGTAATGTTTGCTATGAAATTTCACAAGGTCATTTATCTCTATGTTTTTAATACTATTTTCAGTTCCCAGAATTGAATTGGCATAATTCGGACTTAACCAAACCCTTTTCAAAAAATAATTAAATAATCTTTCTTCAGGCTGATCATTTTGTTGTTTTATTTCATCGATAACTACCCCTTTTTCTTTTATAAATTCATCAGGATTAAAATCTGGAGAAATGACAATATTTGTCAAAAGAGCAAGTGATTCTCTAAAGTTACGTGGTGGAACTAAGACATGGTAATGTACATCATCATAACCTGTTGAAGCGTTACTTAATCCGCCTAGTGATTCAATTTTATGGTCAAACTCACCCGGCATTATTTTGTTAGATCCCTTAAAAATCATATGCTCTAGAAAATGAGCAGTGCCGTTTTTATCAGCATCCTCAAATGAAGAACCTGCTTTACACCAAATATCAATGCTTATAAGCGGCAATTCTTTATTATCCACAAACACGCATCTAGTTTTGCTTGAATGGGTGTAATAGGTAACTTCTCCTACGTTCATTTCGGTTCTCTATTTAAATTCTATTTTGGTACTTTTTAGTCTTGTTGTCTGAATCTTTAACTAAAACAAAATTAACTGACCCTCTTATTTTGAATTTATTACAAAATATTAGAGAGCATAGATCCACGCTTGAGGACCTTAAGAGTATAAAAATTGATCCAAAACTAACTAACATAATATCTAATGAAATAGGCAGAGAACTTTATATTGAAAATGAATTTCATAAAGCAAAAGGTTTTAGAAGATTACATATAGAAGTAGCAGAATTTTCAAAGAATCTTAAAATATTACACTGCGTTTTTTTCCCTGATCCAAAGTTTGATATCCCAATTTTTGGAATGGATTTGGTGAAAATAAATGATATTGTTTCTGCTGCCATTGTTGATTTATCACCGGCATCGCGAAACCAAGCTTTGAAATACGAAAAATTACTTTCTGTAGTTGATAAAAGTTCTTTTACCTCTTTGAGAGAGATTCCTAAATGGGGGGAGATTTTTTCTAATAATGTATTCTTTGCTTCCTTAAAAAGTAAATCTGAAAAAAATGATTTTTGTAGAGTTGTGGATCAATACCTCACTATTTTGATCAAATTAAGTAAGAAAGCTAAACCGGAAATTAATAAGGAAATTATCCAAGAGAGAATAGATTTTCAAAAAAATTATTGTGTTCAACAAATGAAAAATGAGAAGACTAGCATGGTTCTTTTAAAATATTTTGATGAAATATGGGTCAATAACTACATAAAAACAGTACTCTTCGATTTTTAATGAAATTAAAAATATTAAAAAATTTATTTATTTATTTTTTATTATTTACACCAATATCTCTTGGTGTTATTTCCTGTTCTGGAAATAATAAATCTAGTTCAAAACTTAAAGAGGAAATAACTTCAGATTTCATACCTCCTATTACAGCTGTCGCCGCACTTGGTCAACTTTCTCCTTCGGGAGAGATTAGAAAATTGGCAGCTCCAATAAGTCAGTTTGGATCTTCCCCCCGAATTGTCGACGTTTTAGTAAATGAAGGAGATTTTGTAAAGAAAGGCGATATCCTCGCAATCTTTGAAAATGGAAAAAAATTAATCGCTGATCTTGAAAGAAACGAAAATCTAATTAATACTATTAACGAAGAAATCATCTTAAAGAAAGATCAAATTCAAAGGTATGAGCTGGCTTTCAATAAGGATGTATATTCTTTTGTAGAGTTTTCACAGAGAAAAGATGAATTATTAAAATTGCAAAAACAGAAAATAAACCTTATCGGTGATCAAAAAAACATCAAGATAGATCTATTTAACTCAAAACTAAGGAGTCCAATCGATGGTTTTATCCTTGAAATAAACACTAGAGTTGGTGAAAGGCCTCAAAATGAAGGGATTTTGGATATTGGTTCTAGTCAAAAAATGGAAGCTTTGATAGAAGTTTATGAATCTGATATCGATAGGGTTTTTATCTCTCAGAATGTTGAATTGAGCAGTGAGAATGGAGGTTTCCAAAAAATTCTTAAGGGAAAGGTTATTAGGATTAGTCCTCAGGTAAAACAAAGAAAAGTTCTATCGACTGATCCAACAGGGGATGCTGATTCACGAATTGTCGAGGTACTAGTAAAACTAGATCAAGATTCTATAGATATCGTTCAAAACTATGCAGGAATGAAAGTGATTGCAAAATTTATTCCTTAATGAGTTTTTCTTTTTTAAAATTTAGAAAAATACCATTAGCTTGGTTGTTATTAACTAGGCAACCATTAAGGTTAGCAGTTGCCATAGCTGGAATCAGTTTTGCAGGGATTTTGATGTTTATGCAATTAGGTTTTAGAGATGGTTTATTTGACACGAGTGTAACAATTCATAAACTTCTAGATGCCGATCTTGTTTTGATAAGTCCCAGATCAAAAAGTTCTATAAGCATGAGTGGATTCCCAAAGAGAAGATTAATTCAAACTCTCGCGGTAGAGGACGTTGAAAAAACTGCTCCCGTTAATCTAAATTATTTACTTTGGAGAAATCCCGAAAATCTTAAAACTAGATCAATACTTGCATTAGGTTTTAATCCCTCCGATTCACTTCTTTTAGATGAGGGATTCTCAAAGAAAGCTTATAAATTGAGAAATCCATCAAGAGTTCTTTTTGACAAATTATCTAGACCTGAATTTGGACCGATTGAAGAATGGTTCTTATCTGAAAAAAAAGTTGAGACTGAGGTTGCTGGTAAAAGAGTAATTGTTGAGGGCCTTGTGGAGTTGGGACCATCTTTTGGCGCAGATGGTAATTTGATAACTAGTCGAGAAACCTTCTTAAGACTTTTTCCTGCTAATCCTCCTGGCAGTATAGAAATTGGTTTGGTAAAGCTAAAAAAAGGATCTGATCATGAATTGATTTCAAGGATATTAAATAATTCACTCCCAAATGATGTCAGGGTTCTTACAAAAAATCAATTTATAGAATTTGAGAAGAATTATTGGAAAAATAGTACTGCAATAGGTTTTATATTTAGTTTGGGAGCATTGATGGGTTTTGTTGTAGGGTGTGTGGTTGTTTATCAAATTCTTTATAGTGACGTTACAGATCACCTCCCAGAGTACGCCACCTTATTGGCAATGGGGTATAGACTTAAGTCCCTTTTCTTTGTTGTGGCTAGAGAGGGGTTTTTGTTGGCATTGTTTGGTTATCTACCTGCTTATTTCTCTGGTCAAATACTTTACTCAGTAATAAGAAGTTCTACTAAACTCCCAATAATAATGGACGCAAACAAAACTATTTTAATTTTCGTTTTAGTTTTAGTTATGTGTATGGGGTCCGCCGCTGTTGCGATGCGTAAATTAGTTGACGCTGATCCTGCCGAAATTTTTTAACAATTGAAGATAAATGATTAAAGCTAATAAATCAAAAAATAATGTTAAAAACCTTAAAACAGTCTCAATAAATAATTTGAGTCACTTTTATGGAAAAAATGAGAATAAAAAACAAGTTCTTAATGACGTTAATTTAAATATTGATAAAGGAGAGTTGGTTCTTTTGAAAGGACCTTCTGGATGTGGTAAAACGACTCTTTTAACGTTAATTGGTGCCTTGAGAACCTGTCAAAGTGGAGATTTAACTGTATTAAATAATCAGTTAAATGGAGCATCAAGGAAAACTCGTCAGATTCTTAGAAGAAGTATTGGAATGATTTTTCAAGGTCATAATCTTCTGAGATGTTTAACAGCAGAACAAAATGTCCAGATGGGCGCCGATTTAATAAAAGGTTTAACATATTTGCAAAGACGTGAAATAGCACGGAATTGGTTGTCAGCAGTAGGATTAGAAGAACATCATAAAAAGTTGCCAAATGACTTATCAGGTGGGCAGAAACAGAGAGTAGCAATTGCTCGAGCTTTATCTGCTAATCCAAAACTTTTATTAGCTGATGAGCCTACTTCTGCTTTAGATAGTGTCACAGGAAGAGAAATAGTAACCCTTTTAAGGAAACTAGCAAAAGAGCAAAATTGTTCTGTACTTATGGTGACACATGATCCAAGAATTTCTGATATGGCTGATAGGATATTAAATATGGAAGATGGTAAAATATATAGTGCCCATAGTGAGCTAATATAATTAAAAGTTAAAAATTTTATGTCTAAGAGAAGGAATCTAAAAAAAGAAAAGCAGGAACGTAATAGAGCCTATGCTAGAAAATTCAAAAAAAGGAAATTAAGATCTGATGGAAGACCTGATGGTGGAAACGTTACAGGTACCTCAAATAATGGCGGTGCAGCTGATTAGGGAATATCTTTTATTTTTATCTTTTGGAGTTTAATATATCATGCATATTTAAGACATAATCATGAATGTAAGTATTGTTATACCGACTTACAATAGATTACCTATATTAGAGAAATGTCTATTTGCGCTTGAGAATCAAAAATTAAATACAAATATCAGTAATTATGAAGTAATAGTAGTTGATGATGGATCAACTGATGGGACAACCTCATGGATAAAAAATAATAAAGCCAATCTACCTCACGTAGTTTTATTTCAACAAGAACATGGAGGACCTGCACTTGGAAGAAATCTTGGGGTAATTAAATCAAAATATGAAATCATAATATTTATTGATAGTGATCTTATTGTTTTAGAAAATTTCATAACTTGTCACGTAGAAAAACTACTTTCTTATTGGGGAAAGAATGATAAAAAATGTTTTACATACGGCTCGGTTGTAAATACATCTAATTTTCTAAATCCACAAAGTGAAAAACATAAAATAATTGATACTTCTTTTGCTTACTTTGCAACGGGGAATGTTGCGATAGCAAAAGAATTGATTTTAAGTGTCGGCTTATTTGATACTTCTTTTAGTCTTTACGGTTGGGAAGATTTAGAACTTGGAGAAAGATTAAAAAAAATAGGGACAAAATTAATTAAATGTCCTAGTGCAGTAGGTTTTCACTGGCATCCACCATTTAATTGCGAACAAATAGAGTCATTAATAATTCAAGAAAAAGAAAGGGCAAAGATGGCTTTAGTATTTTATAAAAAACATCCAAATTTAAGGGTTAGATTTATGATTCAATTAACTCCTCTTCATAATTTACTGTGGCAAATTCTTTGCTTAGGAGGTCTAATCAGTGTTGATAGAATCTTTCCCTTATTGAGATTTCTAGTAAATACAAGAAGAAACAGACTTGCACTTGAGATACTTAGGATTCCTTTAAATATGATTTACATTAAACAGTTAACCAAATCAAGATAAAAAACTTTTAGAAATACGCATCACTTGCTACAATTGTGTAAATTTAATCCACACATCTGACCGTTTCGGGTGATTTATTAATTTAAATTCCCCGTTGGATGGAGGCTAACCCGAAACCTTTTTAAATTATGGCTGTTGTATCACTATCTGAAATGATGGAAGCTGGTGCTCACTTTGGGCATCAAACTAGACGTTGGAATCCCAAAATGTCTAAGTATATTTATTGTGCGAGAAATGGTGTTCATATAATTGATCTTGTTAAAACAGCATTATGTATGAACAATGCATACAAATGGACAAGAAACGCAGCAAAAAGTGGTAAACGCTTCCTATTCGTTGGGACAAAGAAACAAGCATCAGACGTAGTAGCCCAGGAAGCTATTCGATGCGGAGCTGCATATGTTAATCAAAGATGGCTTGGAGGGATGTTGACTAATTGGACAACGATGAAAGCTAGGATTGAAAGATTGAAGGATCTAGAAAGAATGGAAAGTAGTGGTTCAATAGCAATGAGACCTAAAAAAGAAGCTGCAGTTTTAAGAAGAGAACTTGAAAGATTACAAAAATACTTAGGCGGACTTAAGGGAATGAGGAGATTACCAGACGTTGTGGTTTTGGTTGATCAGAGAAGAGAATCAAATGCAGTTCTAGAAGCTAGGAAATTAGATATTTCGCTAGTATCAATGTTAGATACAAACTGTGATCCGGATTTGTGTGAAGTTCCAATTCCATGTAACGATGATGCAGTTAGATCTGTACAACTTATTTTAGGGAGACTTGCAGACGCAATAAATGAGGGCAGGAAGGGATCTAATGCCGATAGAAAAAATTAAAATTTTTTAAACTTACTAACTATTACTTAATTATTACTTAAATGGGAAACATTACAGCAAAACTTGTAAAAGATCTTAGAGATAAGACTGGTGCAGGAATGATGGATTGCAAAAAAGCACTTAATGAAACTGAGGGAAATGTCGATAAAGCCATCGAATGGTTAAGAAAGAAAGGTATAGCTAGTGCTGAAAAAAAATCTGGAAGAGTTGCGGCTGAAGGGTCTATTGGTAGTTATATTCATACAGGATCCAGAGTCGGAGTTCTGATAGAAGTAAATTGTGAAACTGATTTTGTTGCTAGAGGTGATATATTTCAATCTCTATTGAAGGATGTCTCAATGCAGGTTGCAGCATGCCCAAATGTTGAATATGTCTCAATTGATGAAATACCTGAAGATGTTGTGGAGAAAGAAAAGCAAATTGAAATGGGGAGAGATGATTTATCTGGTAAACCAGAACAAATTAAAGAAAAAATAGTTGAAGGGAGAATCGCTAAAAGACTTAACGAGCTGGTTTTGCTTTCGCAACCTTATATAAAAGATAGTTCTCTAACAGTTGAGGATCTCGTTAAACAAGTAGCAGCCAAAATTGGAGAAAATATTAAAGTAAGACGCTTTACAAGATATACATTGGGTGAAGGTATAGAAAAAAATCAGATGGATTTCGCTGAGGAAGTTGCATCAATGCAATCAACCTAGTCACTTGAAAGATTTGAATAATTTCAATAATTACGTAGTTGCAAATAATATTAACTCTCAATTACAGAGAGCAAATATACAAAAGAGAGTATTAATTACAAATATCTATAGGGAATATGAACGTTATCTTAATATCGTGAGAGATTTACTTCATATTTCGGTAGAAAAAGGGCTCAACAATATATTCAGTTACTTATCAATTAATGATAATTTCTTGAATGAAAATCAATTTTCTTGTCTTTTTGAAAAGAAAATAAGTAAGATAATCTATGAGAATTTGCCCTTATTAACAGTAGAACAATTAAAAATAAAAGAAATTGAGAAAAACATAAATGAGGAAATTATTTTTAGTAATTTAGGCAGTTCCTCAAAAACAAAGGATGATCAAAAAGAAAAATTCCAATATCAGGAAGGTTTACAATTAGAAGTACCTTTTCAGTTCCAGATTAGTAAAGATATTTCTAATACTTCTGAATATTATCAAGCTAATAATAATGAGAAATTAGTATCACTTGATCTAGATAATAATGACTATGAAAATTATTTTTCTAGTAAAAATAACATTGAAAATTTAGGAATTGATAAACGATTTATTTCCTCTCTTCTTGAGTTAATAGAGGAAGTAAAGGTTGAAAAATCAAGTCATTCAGAAAAAGAAATTATTAATCAAATGGATATTTCATGCAAAAATGAAAGCCTTGAAACTTTTGATTTAATAGATAACTCATTAGATAACTTACTATTGAATCTCTCATACATGATTAACCAAGAATTATTTAAAGAAAATCTTATAAAAAAAATTATATCTAAAGATACTTATATGTACTTGGTGGGCAAAAAATTGATGATTAAACATCCATACCCTTTTGTTATTAATTTCGAATTGAACTTAAATCGACCATTATCAAATGGCGATAGTCTTCCAAGTATTATTTTTTTTAATATATCTGCTGTTGAGTTAGAGTTTAAAAATTTAAATATTTCTATTCAAAGGAATAAAATAAATGAATTAAAAAATCAATTTCAGCGTTTGATTAAAAAAGAGTCATACTGGAGGCAAAAAGAAATAACTTTGAATAAAATACGTTGAAAAAATAAATCTTTTTCAGATGTGACTATTAGTGGGAATAATAATGAATTAATTAAAGATTGGATAAGACCTCTTCAAAAGTCCCTAACTATTGAAACTGAAAACCAATTTATTAATACTCTTGGAAGAGAGAAATATTTTAATGATTATTTGCATGAATCATTGACAAAACTAGATAATTTGAATCTATCAGACGAATATTTGAACATATTTAATGAATTTTCTAAAAAATATAATGAATATAATAAATTAGATGATAACCAAAGAAAAAGGTTAATTATTGATACAAGAAAAAGTCTTTATAAACTTGGTAAAACCATTGAAATAGACAGTTCTAATAATATTTCTAAAAGGGTTATTCTAAACAAAGCTGATTCAAATTTATTTCTTGATTCAGATATTTCATTAATAAAAAATGTAGGGAAAGTTTATAAAAATAAGCTTAATGAATTAGGGATTTTTCATATTAAAGATCTGATAAATTATTTCCCACGAACATATTTAGACTACACAAATAGAGTTAAGATAATAAATTTAAAACCTGACAATTTATATACCTGTATTGCAAATATAAAAAAATTTTATATCCATAAGAGTAAAAAGAATAATAATTTATCAATAATGAACTTTGTAGTTTCTGATGAAACATCTTCGATAAAGGTTACAAAATTTTTTTTAGGAAGGAGATTTAGATCTTATTCCTTTTTCTCATCTCAAAAATCTTTGTATACTCCTGGCACTAAAGTGGCAATTTCCGGTAAGGTTAAATTAACAGAATATGGCAAGACTTTTGTAGATCCGCAGATTGAAATTCTTAAGGATAACAATGATAATTTTAATTTCTCAGGAAAAATATTGCCCTTATATTCATTAGCTGAAACGTTGTCAAATATGAGTTTTATAAAACTCATGAAAAAGGTACTGATTTATGCTAATCAATATCCAGAAATTTTAAATCATAAGCAACTTGAATCATTATCTTTATTATCAAAAGGAGAGTCTTTGATTAATATTCATTTTCCGCCAACTCAAGAGGCACTTGCTGAGTCCAAAAAACGTTTAGTTTTTGATGAGTTGTTCCTATTGCAAATAAAGTTCCTTCTTAGAAAAAGAAAAACGAACAATAAAGTGATTACCCAACAATTTAGTCAAAAGAAATCTTTACTAAAAGAATTTTTAAATACTTTCCCTTTTAAATTAACAAAATCTCAAGTCAATGTTTTAGATGAAATCAAAGAAGATTTATCTAATCCCGTGCCAATGTCGAGACTGCTTCAAGGAGATGTGGGTAGTGGTAAAACTATCATTGCAATAGCCTCTCTTCTAATTGTTATTGAAAAAAATCTTCAAGGTGCTTTTATGGTTCCTACAGAAGTATTAGCAGAACAACATTATAAAAATTTATTAAAATATTTGAATCCTCTTTTTGTCTCTGTAGAACTTCTAACTGGGAATACTCCTCAAAAAAAAAGAAAAGAAATCCTTTCGAATTTGAGTAATGGACTAGTTGATATCATCGTAGGTACTCATGCATTATTTGAAGATAAAGTCATATTTAATTCATTAGGCATGGTAGTAATTGATGAACAACATAGGTTTGGAGTTACTCAAAGAAATAGATTACTTAATAAAGGTGATAATACTAATTTGTTATCAATGACAGCTACACCAATTCCTAGAACTCTAGCGCTTTCTATTTACGGTGATTTAGATGTAAGCCAAATTACTGAACTTCCTCCTGGAAGAGTTCCCATAACTACAAAAATAATTCCTGAAGATGATTTAAAAAACCTGTTCAAGATTGTTGAAGATGAGATTACTAAAGGAAGACAAGCTTATGTGATTTTGCCACTTATAGAAGATTCAGAAAAAATGAATTTAAGCTCCGCAAAGAAAATATTTAAATATTTATCAGAAGAGGTCTTTTTTAACAAAAAAGTTGGATTATTACATGGCAAATTAAGTTCACAAGAAAAGAATGAAGTGATTAATTCTTTTTTAAAGAATGAAATTAATATATTGGTTTCAACCACTGTAATTGAGGTTGGCATTGATGTGCCTAACGCCACAATTATGATTATTTATAATTCGGACAGATTTGGACTGTCCCAGCTTCATCAATTAAGGGGGAGAGTTGGTAGAGGATCAACAAAATCTTTTTGTTATCTGGTAACCTCTGACAAAAATGGATTAGAAAATAAAAGACTTTGTGTTTTGCAAAAATCTAATGATGGCTTTTATATTGCTGAAAAAGACTTGGAGCTTAGAGGACCAGGCCAGATTTTAGGGTATAGACAATCCGGATTGCCTGATTTTGTGCTGGACAATTTACCTAACAATAAATTTCTTATTGATAAGGCTCGTGAAGAGGCTATAAAGATTATTAGTGATGATCCTGATTTGAAAGATAATATTGTTTTAAGGAATATACTTATTGATAATTCTGATAATAAATTCATTCATGATTTCTTAAATTGAGAACTATCATTGTAATTTTTGATATATATGCCACTATAAATCAATTACAAATTTCAATTGAAAATTTGGAATAAAATACCAATTAAAGATAATGGAGATAAATTAATAGCTATACCTAGCTGCTTAAAGTTTTTAGATCCCCACCCTTACTTTCATTTAGGAGCACCTTACAAAGATAAAACTTCTATTTGGAAATTAAGAGAGGAGGTTGTAAATAGATTAGTAAAAGTAAATGATTATTTGATATCAAAGAGTAGTTTTAACCTTTTAATTTATGACAGTTGGCGACCTTTAGAAGTCCAGGAATTTATGTTTAAAAGAGCATTTTTATTAGAGTGTGAAAAATCCGATATTGATACTTCTTTTGAAAATATAAAATCTTATCCATCCATTTTAAAAAAAGTTGAAAAATTTTGGGCGTATCCTTCTTATGACGTTAGGTTTCCTCCTCCTCATTCAACTGGGGGTGCATTGGATGTTTGTTTATCAGATAAAGACGGAAATCTTGTTGAAATGGGAAGCAAAGTTGATCAAATGGATGAGACTTCTAATCCTGATTTTTACAAAAATATATTTAATGAAGAGGCAATTATTTGGAATAGTAGAAGAGATTTATTAAGGAAAGTTATGAATAAATTCGGATTTGCTCAACATCCTAATGAGTGGTGGCATTTTAGTTATGGTGATCAATTATGGGCTTGGAAAAATAGAAAAGCAAATGCACTTTATGGAAAAATATAAATTCTATTGATTTTTATTTAGTAAATTCAATATATAAGTTTCATCTTGAGTATTTATAAAATCTCCGAAATCCAAATCCAAATTACTCTTCCAATTGTCAAATAATGGTTGAAGAGTTTTTTCTAAATCATTAAGTTCCATTCTTTGTAAGAATGGTTTAGCCAGCCTTTGTAGATTTTTACTTCCCCCCAACCATAATTGGTATTTGTTTTGCCCACTTCCAACAAGTGCTAATTCGGCCATATAAGGCCTGGTACATCCATTCGGACATCCTGTCATTCTGAATAATATTGTTTTTTGAATTTTTAGATCTAATAGTAAATTTTCAATTCTTTTTAATACATCAGGTAATATTCTTTCAGCTTCAGTCATCGCAAGACCACAAAGTGGTAAGGCAGGACAAGCTAAAGCATGTCTTTGTATCTCATTAATGTTTTCTAAATTTTCGTATCCTATTTTTGATAGAGATTTTTGAATTTCACCTTTGTTTTTATTGGCAATATTACAAAGTAAGATATCTTGATTAGGTGTGAGCCTTAAATCTAAATTATATTTTTTAACAATACTTGTGATGGTATTCTTCTTCTCGCCAAATAATCTCCCTGATAATAATGGTAAACCTACAAAATAGGAGGTTTGATTTTGTTTATGCCAACCTAGGTAATCAATAAGAACCTTATCCGGTTCTTTCCTGATTTTTTTAATTTCCTTTTTGAAATACTTATCAGAAAGTATTTTTTTGAACCATTTAATACCTTTTCTATGAAGAAGATATTTCATTCTCGAATTTTTTCTTGATTTTCTATCACCATAATCTCTTTGAATAGCCACAATGCTTTGTATTAATTCATAAACATCATGTTCTTCAACATAACCAAGTGGATCTGCAATCCTGGCAAAGGTCTCTTCATTATTATGGGTGCGACCCATACCACCTCCTACATAGAAGTTGCAACCTTCTAAGTTTCCATCTTTAGAAGTAAAGGCAACAATTCCTATGTCATTGGTAAGAAGATCAACAGAATTGTCCCCAGGAACTGTAACAGCACATTTGAATTTTCTCGGTAAATAAGTTGAACCATATAGAGGTTCATCTTTTATTCCACTAAAAACATTATCATTGAATTGGAGCTTCCTAATTGCTTCAATATCTTTGTCAGGCTTTATGGTGTACTCTAAATCTCCATCTGCCCAAAGCTCTAAAAAAGTGCCTTGACCAGCCATAGGGGTGAGAAGATCTGCAACTTTTTTTGCCAATGCTCTTGCAATAACATAGGCTGGCAAATCAAATGGAGCCGCAGGGGCCATAACGTTTCTATTTATATCTCCACATGCAGCTAAGGTGGAGCCCATTGAATTTACTATTGTTTGAATTACTTCCTTTAGGTTTTCCTTTCTAATTCCATGCATTTGAAAGGCTTGTCTAGTAGTGACCCTAAGTGTTCCATTACCTAGTTTGTCAGATAATTTATCTAATGCTAAAAATAATTTACCAGGTACTTCACCGCCGGGATTTCTTAATCTAAGCATCATTTGCCAGTCTTTACTTTTGCCGGGCCTTCTATTCTCCCTGTTATCTTGTTGATAACTACCATGAAATTTCAATAGTTGGACTGCATCATTTGTAAAGTGATCGCTATCATTATTTAATTCTGTTGCAAGTGGTTCCTTAAGAAATTGGCTACTTTTCTTGAAATTCTCAAATTTAGATACTTCTAATCCATTTGCCAAACAAACTGTTTCATCTTTGGCAGGATTTTTTTTCTTTTTTACTTTCTCAACCTTGATCAACGGACCAAAACATATCTCTTTTTATACATTAGCGAAAAGCTTATTTAACTGGTAGTAAATTATAGTAATAGAAGTCATATTTTTTTCTTGTCTAAATATTTACTTGAGATCGGAACCGAAGAGTTGCCTGCAAAATTTTCTCATGATGTTCTAGATCAATTTAAATCTCTAATAGAATTTGAATTGGATAAAAAGTTAATCACATACAACAATATAGTTGTTACTTCCACACCGAGAAGGTTAGTTCTTCTTCTAGAAGGTTTAGTCGATTTTGCAGAAGATAAAATGATAGTAAGAAAGGGGCCTAAAGCAAGTTCAGCTTTTTTAGATGGATCTCCTACTAATGCTGCCTTAGGATTCGCAAATAGTTTAGGAGTAGATGTAGATCAGCTAGAAATAAAAAATACAGAAAAAGGCGATTTTGTTTTTGGAAAGAAAATTGAAAAAGGTCAATCAACAAGAATTACTTTGTCTACAATTATTCCTAAAGTATTGAAGAGTCTTCAAGGCCCTCGATTTATGAAGTGGGGGTCTGGGAACATAAAATTTTCGAGACCTATTAGGTGGATTGCTTCTCTTTATAATGATGAAATCCTTGATTTCGAATTTGGTGAATGTGATCCGAAAATTAAAATAAGCAATAAATCAAGAAGTCATAGACTAATAAATGAAGTTTTTGAAGTGCAGAATCCTGATAATTTTTTTCAATTATTAAAACAAAATAGAGTTTTAGTTAAGCGCCATGAAAGAAAAGAAAAAATTGAAAACCTTATAAATCAGGAATCTACATCACTAAATCTGAAGCCTGATATTTCTGAGGGACTACTTAATGAATTGATTGATTTAGTTGAGTGGCCAGACTTAATTGTTGGGAAATTCAGTAAAGAATTTCTTAATCTTCCTCTTGAAGTTCTCTCAACTGTTATGAAAAGTCATCAGAGATATGTTCCTCTTTTATTGAAAAATAATAGTTTTTCTAAACTTGATTTAAGTTCTGAAAAAAATATTAGTACAAATTTTTTTGTTATTTCTAATGGTCTTGAAGAGTCAAATCAAAATATCACTAAGGGTAATGAGAAAGTCTTAAGAGCGAGGTTTTCAGATGCAAAGTTTTTTGTAGAAAGTGATAAAAAAGTTGCTTCACTTGAAAGAAATGAAAAACTTAAATCTGTTTCTTATCTAAAAGGATTAGGAAATATTTTTCAAAGAGTAGAAAGAATAGTTGAAGTTTCTAAAAAAATTCTTAAATTTTTAAATGATAATTCTTTAGAAGACAAAAAAATATTAGAAGCTGCTAAGTACTGTAAAAACGACTTATGTAGTGAAATTGTTTACGAATTCCCAGAGTTGCAAGGAATAATGGGTGGAAAATATCTTAAAAATGAGGGATTTAGTGATGATGTTTGCTTGGCTGTGGCTGAACATTATTTACCTGCTTTTTATAAAGATGCTTTGCCCTCTACAAAATATGGTGCGATAGTTTCTATCGCAGATAAGATTGAAACATTGATAAGTATTTTTATTTCTGGTAAACGTCCAAGTGGATCATCAGATCCTTATGCTTTAAGAAGGAATTTGAATGGAGTGATTAAAATAATTTGGGACTATGAATTTGATTTACCACTAGATAATTTATTCAACGAACTTATTGATTTCTGGAAAATTGCATTCCCTAATTTGAACTTCTCAAAAGAGAAAGTTTCAAATGATTTAAATGAATTTTTAGTTCAAAGAATTGTAAGTCATCTCGAAGAAATATCACTTAGTAAAGAATTAATCAAGGCTGTCTGTTCTTTTGATGAATTTTCTCAAAAAAGAATGTTGAATATTGTTGATCTTAAAAAAAGGATTAAATCTATTGTCGAATTTAAAGAGAAGGAAGCTTTTCCTAAAATCCAAAATGTAATTACTAGGGTTAGCAAATTAGCTAATAGCAGTAATCTCTCAAGAGAAATTCTCTCAACAAAAGATTATGTAAACACAAAACTTTTTGAAAAAGATTGTGAATTGAAAGTTTTTGAATTTATTAGAGAATTAGAAAAACTTTTTTCAACAGGTCCTGGCAATTATTTGGAACTTCTAAATTTGTTCGAGATCCATATTATTTCTATTGAGGATTTATTTGATAATGAAAGAGGTGTCTTAGTAATGGCAGAGGATATAAAAATAAGAAACAATAGACTCAATTTATTGAGCTTAATTAGAAATTATTCTTTAAGGATCGCTGATTTTACACTTTTTAACTCTTTACTTTAATGCCTCCCTTTATTGAATAATTTTCTAGCATCTTTTCTACTTCTTTATTTTCTCTAACAGCACTATCAACGGGTTTATATTTTAGAGGTGCGAGGGCTTTTCCTCTTAAAATAGAACCAAGTGTAAGCATTGTGATTTTAAGTTGCTGTAATGGTTTCATTGAAACAACTTTTTTGTATAAGTAACTATCAAAAGTAAGTCTCTGTACATCCATGTCATCACACATCTCTACAAAGGCTTCTCTTGCAGAGTCGTTTCTGTAGAAAATATTTTGAAGAATTTCTAGAACCTTATAAGTTGTGCCATATTTTTTATCCCATTTTTTAAGGTAGTTTTTTAAATCTTTTTCTGATGGAATTACTTGACCGTTTTTTGATGCCTCAACAATTTCTTCAGCACACATTCTCCCGCTTTTTGCAGCAAAATAGATACCCTCTCCAGAACTCTTTGTAACGTAACCGGCGGCATCACCAACTAATGCCATTCTCCCTACTACTCTTCTTGGTCTTGGATGCTCTGGAATAGGATGTGCCTCTACCTTTATTACCTCACCATTAACAAGTCTTTTTTTTGCTCTATTTCTTACTCCCTCTTGAAGTCCTTTAATTAATGACTGATTCTTTTGCATGGTTCCAGTACCTACAGCAACATGATCATATTTAGGAAATACCCATCCATAAAAATCAGGAGAAACATCAGTTCCGACATACATTTCTGCAAGATCTTCGTAATAACTCATTTCTTCTTTAGGTAATTTAATTCGTTCTTGAAATGCAATAGCAACTTTGTAGTCTCCTGCATCCATGGCTTTTGCAACTCTACTATTCGCACCATCAGCTCCGATTAAAAGGTCAACAGTAAGCTCCTTAAGCTCCCCTTTTTTGTCTCCATTCGTAAAATCTGAATATGAAAGTTTGTATGGCCCTTGATTATTGTCGCCAGTATCAATAGAAGTAACTAATCCATTTATTAGTGTAGCCCCAAGATCAGATGCTCTGTTGCGCATAAAAGCATCCATTACTTCTCTTCTACACATCCCAATAAACTCATTATCGCTTTTCCCATAAACTCTATCCAAGCTAATATCTACTTCTCTATTTGATGGAGATATCATTCTCATATGCCTTACCTTTCTATCAATAATTGACTCTGGTAAATCAAATTCCTCTACCATGCAGAGAGGAATGGCTCCTCCACATGGTTTTGCATTATCTAATTTCCTCTCGAATAGCCAAGTTTTTATTCCGGCTTTAGCAAGTATTTCTGCCGCACATGAACCACTTGGACCACCTCCAATAACTGCTACCCTCAA
>QCLV01000014.1 GCA_003214295.1 Prochlorococcus sp. AG-418-F08 | reverse complement strand
TCCTAATTTAGATAAATTATCTTGATCAAAATTAACAAGACTTTTTTTAATTTCTTCAAAATTATTATTCTTATATTTGTTAAGTATCAATTCCATTATTTTTGTGGTGCTTACTAGTAGAAATAAATTACAACCATCCTTCAAATTAATATTATCGACTGAATCAAACAAAATATTAATAACTTCAATTTCTGGGTATTTTGTATCATATCCAATTAATTCAATTCCACTCTGCAATTTTTCTTGTAATTTAAATGAATTTTTATTACTTTGTTTTTTATCAAAAACCATCCCATTGGTGAATAATCTTATAGGTCTTTTCTTATTTATTAATCTAGTCGATGACAATTTAACAATAGATGTTGTCATTTCTGGCCTAAGACATAATGAATTATTACTTACTATTCCTACAACTTGATTTTCGTCAATAACGCCACGGCCTTTTATGGTCTCTAAAGTATTTATAAATGAGGGTGAAACCTCTTCATAACCCCATAGTTTATAAATACTATTTAAATTATTTATGATGTTTGAGTTATTTTTTACATCGACTAATTTAATTTCCTTTATATCTGTCATTTTAATATTTAACTAATTTTAGGTATACACATTTTTTTTAAATGGAGAGACTTTATCCAGTTCATTTTTTAATTCATTCTCAAGGCTGGGAGAACAAGCTAAAATTCTTCCTGAACTTAAATTAAATTCGCCTGATGGATAATCAGAAATAACACCACCAGCCTCTTTAACAATAATAGCACCGGCCGCGAGATCCCATACCTCCAATCCTCTTTCCCAATATCCATCTACCTTACCTGCCGCAACAAATGCTAGATCAACTGCTGCTGCACCTCCTCTTCTAACACCTCTAGTTTTATGTGTTAAATAACAAAATTCAGCATAATTATTATCCTCTGTCTCAAATCTGTCATAAGAGAAACCAGTTACTAGTAAACTATCAGAAAGATTAGTGGGATTCGATACTTTAAGTTCACTATCATTGCAGAATGAACCTAAACCTATACAGGCTGAATATAGCTCATTTAAATAAGGTACTGATATAGCTCCTATTATTGGCTTATTTTTATATACAAGACCAATAGAAGTTCCAAAAAAAGGATATCCATGGGAATAATTTGTTGTACCGTCTAATGGGTCTATACACCACGTTAAATCCGAACATTTGGTTAATTTACCAGATTCCTCTGCATTTATAGATATGTTTGGTGTCTCTTCTAATAAATATTCTTTTATTTTATTTTCAACTTCCAAATCTACATTTGTAACTAAATCACCCTTCCTACCCTTTGACGATATTTTCTGAATTTTATTGTAATTATCTTTTAAAATTTCATTACCAATTTGAGCGGAATTCTTGGCTATTTCATACAAAATAGATAAGTTTACTTGATTTGTAAGTTCTTCAATTGCACTTAATTCAAACATGATAGTTAATCTTCCTCAAATTCCCAAGGTGGCGCAACTCTTGTATTTCCCCTCCCAAAATATTGTCCAAATTGTAAATCGTAAAGTTCATCTTCATATGTAGTTTCTACCTCAAGATCTGAAGTTGCTTTAGCGACACAGAGAAGTGCATAACCTTTGTCTTTTAAAGCCTGAGATACACCCATGGCTTCAGGTTGTTGTAAAGTACCAGATTTAATTTTAACTGCACAACTTGTACAGCAACCATTTCTACATGAAAATGCAAGTTTGAAACCTTTCTTTTCAAATTCCTTAAGTATATATTTGTCACTATTAACCTGCTCTTTATAGACCTTTCCGGTTTCTTTATTTTTAATCGTTACTGTGAAAGTCTTGTTCAAATAACTTTCCTCAAAAATAGGATGATAAAGGGTTAAAATAGTTTGATGTGGAGAGGTGGCCGAGCGGTTGAAGGCGCAGCACTGGAAATGCTGTATAGGGGCAACCTTATCGAGGGTTCGAATCCCTCTCTCTCCGTTTTATATTAGTTTATTTTGGTTAACTACATCAACAACTTTCTATGTAAAAAATGTTATAAAATTGATAGTTATCTTTTTGACAAGTTATAAATAAACTTTTTTATTTAAATTAAGTTGAAAAAATTTGATTTTTACTATTATATGTAGATATCTAAGATAAAAATTAATTAAATTATTATTAAATTTTGCTTTAATTTAGCGATCTAAAATCATGGGGCAAATAGTTGGAATTGATTTAGGTACTACTAACTCTGTTGTAGGAGTTATAGAAGCTGGTCGTCCAATTGTTATTGCTAATTCTGAAGGTTCTAGAACTACACCTTCAATAGTTGGATTTACAAAAGACAAAGAAATAGTAATAGGAGATCAAGCCAGAAGACAACTTGTGCTAAATCCTAAAAATACTTTTTTTAATTTAAAAAGATTTATTGGTAGTGATTGGGATGAACTAGATGAGAATAGTATTTCTGTCCCATATAACGTAAAGGCTAATAATACTGGAAGTGTTAGGGTTCTTAGTCCAAATACAGAAAGAGAGTATGCACCAGAAGAATTAGTAAGCTCATTAATTAGAAAATTAATTAATGATGCTGAAACTTATCTTGGAGATACTATTGACTCTGCAGTTATTACAGTCCCTGCGTACTTTAATGAATCTCAAAGGCAAGCTACAAAGGATTCTGCAATATTAGCTGGTATTAAAGTTGATAGAATTCTAAATGAACCTACTGCTGCTGCTCTAGCATATGGTTTTGAAAAAAGTTCTTCTAATAATGTTTTAGTTTTTGATTTAGGAGGGGGAACATTTGATGTTTCATTGTTAAAAATTTCTAATGGTGTATTTGATGTTAAAGCCACTTGTGGTGATACACAGCTAGGCGGAAACAATTTTGATTCAAAAATAGTTGATTGGCTTGCAGAAAAATTTCTAGCTAAACATGACATTGATCTAAGAAGAGACAGACAAGCTTTACAAAGATTATCTGAGGCTGCTGAAAAAGCAAAATGTGAATTGTCAGGATTGCAAAAAACAAAGATATCTTTGCCATTTATCACAACAAGTAATGAGGGGCCGTTGCATATTGAAGAAACATTAGATAGAAAGATATTTGAATCATTATCTCAAGATCTATTAGACAGATTATTAGAGCCTGTACAAATAGCTTTAGATGACTCCGGATGGAATGCAGAAGATATAGATGAGGTAGTTCTTGTCGGAGGCAGCACCAGAATTCCAATGGTTCAACAATTAGTTAAGACTCTTGTTCCTAAAGATCCCTGTCAATCCGTTAATCCAGATGAAGTAGTTGCAATTGGTGCAGCGATACAATCTGGAATAATTAGTGGTGATTTACAAGATTTACTGTTAAATGACGTTACACCTCTTTCCTTAGGTTTAGAAACTATTGGTGGACTTATGAAGGTACTTATTCCTCGTAATACACCAATACCAGTAAGGCAATCTGATGTTTTTAGTACATCAGAAGCTAATCAATCTTCAGTTGTTGTTCAAGTGAGGCAGGGTGAAAGGCCTTTAGCCTCAGAGAATAAATCACTTGGTAAATTTAGATTATCAGGAATACCTCCAGCTCCTAGAGGTATTCCACAAGTCCAGGTAGCTTTTGATATTGATGCCAATGGTCTTTTGGAAGTAAGTGCAACCGATAGAACAACTGGAAGAAAACAAACAGTGTCAATTTCTGGAGGTTCTAATTTAAATGAACAAGAAATTAAATCAATAATTGAAGAAGCTAAATCAAAAGCTAATGAAGATAGAAAGAAAAGATCTGTTATTGATAGAAAAAATAGTGCTTTAACTCTTATTGCGCAAGCTGAAAGAAGGCTTAGGGATGCTTCTTTAGAATTTGGTCCTTATGGAGCTGAAAGACAACAAAGAGCTGTTGAATTAGCCATTCAAGATGTAGAGGAATATTTAGATGATGATGATCCTCAAGAATTAGAAATTTCAGTAAGTGCACTCCAAGAAGCATTATTTGGTTTAAACAGGAAATTTGCAGCAGAAAGGAAAACTGATAATAGTCCTTTACAGAGTATAAAAAATACATTTGGATCATTAAAGGATGAACTTTTTTCAGATGATTATTGGGATGATGATCCTTGGGATAATCAAGTGAATAGAAATTATAGAAATTCGAGGTATGGTAACTCTAGGGATGATGATCCATGGGACAATGACTATTTCCTCTAAAAAAGACTATCTGTCGATTTTGGGTTTACCCCCTGATTTTGATGTTAAAGAACTAAAAAAGGCCTTTCGAAGAGAAGCAAGAAAATGGCATCCAGATTTAAATAAAAATGATCTTAATGCAGAAGAAAGATTTAAATTAATTAATGAAGCATATGAATACTTAAGTAATCCAAAGAAAATAAATGATAGTCCTGATGAAGATATTCCCGATGATCATTATGATAATTTCAAGACGGGGTTTCCTGATTTTCAGGATTATCTTGATGCCTTATTTGGTTATGAATACTCTACAAAGAATTACGATGAAGATAACAATGAAGAATTAGATGATGAAACTTCAAATATAGATAATGATGAATTTAATAATTATGGATACCCGACAACATCTCCAGAAGAACCTCCTCCAGTTAAACTCCATCAGGATATTGAAACAATTATTGAATTAACTCCTGACGAGGCATTGAGCGGAGCTTCCATTTTAATAGAACTTGAAGATCAAACTGTAGTTGAAGTTGATACACCTCCTTTTGCTGGTGATGGATGGAGATTAAGACTTGAAAATATTGCCAGAGGAGGAAAAGATCATTATCTACAGTTAAAAGTTCAAACGAAAAATGGTTTAAGAATAGATGGTTTGAGAGTTCTTTATAAATTGGAATTATTTCCACATGATGCTCTTCTTGGTTGTGCTGTAGAGGTTCCTACCCTTGATGGTAATGTAACCCTTCAAGTGCCTCCAAAATCATCGACTGGAAGAATGTTACGTTTAAAGGGTAGAGGTTTAAGATATGAAGATAATGTAGGAGATCAATACGTTGAAATATTAGTAGTTATTCCTGCAGATATAAATGATGAAGAAATTGCGTTATATACAAGATTACAAGAATTATCACTTTCTGATTTTTAATCAAATAAAATATATATAGCTAATTCTTAACTTTATGGATATATTTGTTCTCTTATATAATTCAGGAACAGATAAGGAAGGAATTCATTCAATCGAATTAAAAGGTAGAACAATAGTTCTTATGTTTGAAGAAAAGGATGACGCGACAAGATACTGTGGACTACTTGAAGCCCAAGATTTCCCTCTACCAACAGTTGAAATGATCGACATTGAGGAAATAAAAGAATTTTGTATTAAATTGGATTATGAATGCAAATTAGTAGAAAAAAATTTTGTGCCTAAAACAGCCGAAGATAGGTTGCTAATTTCACCACCCCAGAAAAACCTCGAAGTTGAAGATTGGGAGGGAGACAAGAATCACAATAAAAATATTGATTTAAATACCATTAAGGAAAACCTTGAAAAGTTGCTTTAGCTATTAAGATATTTATAAATTATTAAACAAATAGAACATGACAACTGCATTATTTGAAACTGAAGTAGGGAATATTAACATTGAATTTTTCTCTGAGGATGCACCAAATACAGTTAAAAACTTCACAAATTTAATTAGTGACGGTTTTTATGATGGTTTAGCATTTCACAGAGTTATTCCTGGATTTATGGCTCAAGGTGGATGTCCAAATACTCGTAATGGAGCATCTGGTATGCCTGGGACTGGAGGTCCGGGATATAATATTAAATGTGAAATTAATTCCAATAAACATCTAAAAGGCTCACTTTCTATGGCTCATGCAGGAAAGGATACAGGTGGCAGTCAGTTTTTCATAGTTTATGAACCACAGCCTCATCTCGATGGAGTTCATACCGTATTTGGCAAAACAAATGATATGGATATAGTGCAAAAGCTTACTAATGGTTCAAAAATTATTAAAGCAACCATAAAGTAGTAACTTAGGCTTCAAAAACAATACTAAATGTCTCCTTATCTAGATTAAATTTTCTTGTAGAAGAATATAAAATTTCGTTATTAATAGTGAATTTAGTATTGATTAGTTTGATACTACTTTTTGGGTGTAATGCTTGTTCAATGTTTCTAGAAACAATAATTCCAATCTTTGTGCTATTTTCATATTTGGATAAAAACTGAATAAATAATTCTATATTCTTTATTTCCTCATCATTAATATTGAAATTGGTTCTATTCTGATCATGTAAAATTCTCCATACTAATTTTGGTCGGTTCCAAAACGCCAATAATCTTGGACTACTTTCAAGTTTAATATTAATGTTTTGTTGACTACAGAATTTAGTAACTTTATTTTTTATTGGAACTAAATCAATAGATTTATATTTACCGTCAAGAAAAATTGATATAAATGGGTCAATATTACTGGAATTAGAATTATCATCATCAAACATATGGCCTAACTTTGTTTTTTTAACACTCAAATATTCTGCATTATTATCATTTGGACAAATAACTAATGGAACTCTCTCGATAACTTCTATTCCGTAACCACCTAATCCAGCAATCTTTCTAGGATTGTTGGTTAGTAATTTTAATTTTTTTATACCTAAATCAGTTAAAATTTGTGCTCCAACTCCATAATTTCTGAGATCAGCTGGAAAACCTAATTTTTCATTAGCTTCTACAGTGTCTAATCCACCATCCTGTAAACTGTAGGCTTTTAATTTATTTATTAGACCAATACCTCTGCCTTCTTGTCTCAAGTAAACAACAACTCCTTCTTCCTCCTTTTCTATTCTTGATAAAGCAGCCTCTAACTGGGGTCTACAATCACAACGTAATGATCCAAAAGCATCACCAGTTAAGCACTCTGAATGCATTCTTACTAGTACAGGTTCGCTTAATTTCGATGATTTTTGTTTAACTAATGCAACGTGCTCTGAACCATCCAGTTCATTAACATATCCATAAGCTTTGAAATTCCCAAAAATACTTGGAAGAACAGCATCAGATTTTCTAAATACAAATCTCTCAGTTTGAAACCGATAACTTATTAAATCAGCTATGGATATTAATTTCATTCCCCACTGTTTTGCATACTCTTTAAGTTGTGGAAGTCTTGACATAGAACCGTCAGGATTCTGTATTTCACAAATCACTCCAGCGGGATAAAGACCTGACATTGCAGCAATATCTACTGCAGCTTCGGTATGACCTGCCCTTTTTAATACTCCACCTTTTTTAGCTCTTAATGGAAAAATATGTCCTGGCCTCCTTAAATCATCAGGTTTTGTATTTGGGTTTATAGCAACTTGTATTGTCTTTGCCCTGTCTTCAGCGGAAATTCCAGTAGTAACATTATTTTCAGGTCCAGCATCAATTGATACTGTAAATGCTGTTTGATTTTCATCTGTATTTCTATCTACCATTAATGGTAAATCTAAAGAATCAAGTTTTTCACCTTGCATTGCTAGGCATATAAGACCACGCCCCTCAGTAGCCATAAAATTAATTTGCTGAGGAGTTGCAAACTGAGCCGCACATATTAAATCTCCTTCATTTTCTCTTCTTTCATCATCTACAACAATTATGCATTCACCATTTCTTATAGCTGCCAACGCATCGCTGATAGGATCAAATTCAATTTTAAAAGATTCATTTATATCCAAAATTGTTCCATTATTTGATTTGGGACTTGTTTCTTTCATTATTCCTATCAATATAGAAAAATAGTGTTTTAGTTACCTTAAATTCAACACTTTATAATCCTATCTCAAAGTCTGCCAATTCAAAGAAATGAATGTTGCAATAGTAGGTGCTACTGGTTACGGCGGTATTCAAGCGGTAAATCTATTAAAGAAAATTAAAAAATACAAAATTTCATTTTTAGGAGGTAATAAAACATCTGGATCAAAGTGGAATGATAATTTTCCTTTTATTTATCTAGATAATGATCCTTATATAGAAGAAATTTCCGTAGATAATATTTCGAAAAATGCAGATGTTGCTCTGCTTTGCTTACCAAATGGTCTATCTTCAACATTGACAAGGAAATTATTAGATCGAGGAGTTAAAGTTATTGATTTATCTGCTGATTACAGATATAAATCTTTAGATGAATGGAAAAATGTATATTCCAAAGAAGCTGCTATTTATAAAAGGAATGATGATGATTTATGTAAAGAGGCAGTCTACGGTCTTCCTGAAATAAATAAGGCAGCCATTTCAAAAGGAAGATTAATTGCCTGTCCAGGATGCTATCCAACATCTGCTCTTATTCCATTAGTTCCTTATCTTTCGCAAGGAATAATTGAAAATGAAGGAATAGTGATTGATTCTAAAAGTGGAACCTCTGGAGGAGGTCGAGAACCAAACCAAAAGCTACTCTTATCAGAATGTGGTGAAGGCTTATCAGCCTATGGATTGATAAACCATAGACATACCTCAGAGATCGAGCAAGTAGCATCTATAATTTCTGGAAATAAAATTGAATTGCTTTTTACACCTCATTTGGTTCCAATTTCAAGGGGTATGCATTCGACTATATATGGGAGATTAAGAGATCCAGGATTAACATCAGATGATTGCAGAATTCTTTTGGATAATTTTTATAGAAATTTCAAAAATATTAAAGTATTACCTGTAGATACATACCCTTCAACAAAATGGGTTAAAAATACAAACCAAATTTTCCTTTCTGTTAAAGTTGATATTCGTAATGGAAGGATTATTATTTTATCAGCAATTGATAATTTATTAAAAGGTCAGACTGGGCAAGCAATTCAAAATTTAAATATTATGAGTGGATTTTCAATGGATGAAGGTCTTGATTTAACTAATAATTTTCCATAAAATTACTTCTTATCAAAAAACCAGCTCGAGAGATTGAGTGAGGTAAAATTTTATGCTCAAGCATTTGTATTCTTTTGGAAAGTGATTCGATGTCATCATCTTCTCTAATTGATAATGCAGCTTGCATTATTAATGATCCACTATCTACCTCCTCTTCTACAAAATGTACAGAACAACCGGTTATTTTTGAACCATTTAATATAGAGTCCTTTATCGCAGAACCACCTTTATATGCAGGAAGTAATGAAGGGTGAATATTTATTATCTTATTCTTAAATTTATTAATAAAAAATGAAGTAACAATTTTCATCCAGCCTGCCATAACCACAAGTTCAACATCGTAATGAATTAATGTATTTACAATTTCTAATTCAAATGCCTCTTTTTTCAGAAAGTCATTGCCTCTTATAATTTTGTGAGGTATTTTTTTACTTTCAGCTCTTTTTATACAACCGGCTTCATCTTTGTTAGTTATTAGAACTTTTATATCTATATCTAATTCTCCATTTTCTGAGAGATTAATTAATTCCTGAAAGTTTGATCCTTTCCCAGAAGCAAGTACACCTATTTTTAATTTTGGTGAAAATCTTCTAAATTCAGATATCTCAGGCGAAATTATGTAATTAAATGATCTATCCAAAGTTTTTTATTTTATCCAATGATAAATTCATATGAAATAAAAAAAACCCTCAATTTGAATTGTTTATATACAAAAACATATTTATTTGAAGATAAAAATTTAAACAAAATTAAATGATTCAAATCTATGTACTATTCGTATAGATATAATTGAATAATAAACAAAAGAAACAAATATATAAAATGAATGGAGATTTAAAATCTTGGGATAAATTTTGTAATTATCTTTGGTTTGATAAAAAATTAAATATTTGGTTAGACATAAGCAAAATTAATTTCACAAGTAAAGATATAAAAAATTTAGAAGATAAATTTATAGATGTTTTTTCATCAATAAAAGATTTAGAAAATGGGGCAATCTCAAATATTGATGAAAATAGACAAGTTGGACATTATTGGCTTAGAAATCCCTCAATTTCACCCTCTTCAAAAATAGGAGAGGAAATTAACGCAGATATTAATGCAATCTCTGAATTTGGAAAACAAATTTTAAATGGAGATATTAAGAATAAGAATAATCAGAACTATACTGATGTTCTATGGATAGGAATTGGTGGAAGTGGTTTAGGACCATTACTTATTACAGAGTCACTGCAGAAGTGCTCTAGAGGCTTAAATTTTTCTTATATCGATAATGTTGATCCTTTTTTAATTAGCGAAAAGTTAGAAGAGTTATCTGAAAAATTATCAACAACATTATTTGTCGTAGTGAGCAAATCAGGTGGTACGCCTGAACCTAGAATTGCTATGGAAATTATTAAAAGTCACTGCGAAAACAATTCTCTTGAATGGAATTCTAATGCTATAGCTATAACTATGAAAGATAGTAAGTTATTTAATAAAGCCACTTCTGAAAATTGGTTAAAAATATTTAATTTGCAAGATTGGGTTGGAGGAAGAACTAGTATTACAAGCTCTGTGGGATTACTTCCATTAGCTCTTATTAATGAAAATATATTTGAATTTATCAGAGGTGCATCATTAATGGATGAAGCCACACGTGTAAGTGATTTTAAAAATAATCCAGCAGCACTATTATCATCCGCATGGTATTTAACTGGAGATGGTATTGGAAAGAGAGATATGGTCGTATTACCTTATAGAGATAGGTTACAGGTATTTAGTAAATATCTTCAGCAGTTAGTAATGGAATCATTAGGTAAGAAATTTAATAGGAATGGTGAAGTAGTTAATCAAGGTATTTCCGTTTTTGGTAATAAGGGATCTACAGATCAACATGCTTATGTTCAGCAACTGAGAGATGGTATTGATAATTTCTTTTGTATTTTTATTGAATTATTAGACTCTCCATCTACTAATATTTTTGATAAAAACGAGAATCCTAAAGAATATCTATCTGGTTTTTTGCAAGGAACCAGATCAGCACTCTCTAGTGAAAACAGGCAAAGTATCACTATCACGTTAGAAAAGTTAAATTGTTTTTCACTAGGCGCATTAATCGCTTTATTTGAGAGGGCTGTATCCTTCTATGCCGAATTGGTAAATATAAATGCATATGATCAACCTGGAGTTGAAGCTGGAAAGAAAGCCGCCGCAAATATCATTGAGTATCAACAAAAAGTAAGTAATTTATTAGACGAAGGTGGAGAATATTCCATAAATGACATAAGATCATTATTTGATAATTCAGTGAGTGAACCTATATTTTTCATACTCCGTGAAATGTGTTTCAGTAATGATAATTATTTAGTTAAGGGCGATTGGTCAAATCCAAATTCAATAGTTATAAAAAAAATAAATTCTTAAACAACAATATTCATAATTTTTCCTTTAACAATAATTATTTTTTTTATTACCTTATCTTGAGTCCATTTTAGTATGTTAGGTCTTTTAAGAGTCAATTCTTTAATTTGATCTTCACTCATATCATTATTAATATTTACTTTGTCTCTAACTTTTCCATTGACTTGTATTACTAGTTCATATGAATCTTCCTTTAGTGCCTCGGCATTGAAGGAAGGCCAGTGTTCTAAATGCACAGATTTTTTAAATCCTATAAGATGCCATATTTCTTCTGCAATATGAGGGGCAAATGGAGCCAACAAAATACAAAATGTTTTTAAAGCCTCAATTTTTAAATTATTGTTTACGTCATTAATGTAATTTGATAATGAATTATAAAACTTCATTAGTTCTGAAATCGCAGTATTAAATTGGTTATTTAATATGTCATTTGAAATTTCTTTTATAGCGATATTCATTGACTTTATTAAACTTTTTTCTTTATCTGGATAGGATTTAGATTTACTATTTATATCTTCTGCACAATTTACATAAAGCTTCCATATTCTGCTTAAAAATCTAAATTGTCCTTCAACATCTGTATCTCCCCATTCCAAATCTTTTTCTGGCGGTGCTTTAAATAATATAAACATTCTTGCTGTATCTGCTCCATATTTTTTAATTACTGATTCAGGGTCTATGCCATTATATTTTGACTTGGACATCTTCTCGAAAAGAACTTCGAGTTTTGTATTGTCAATTGGATCTGTAGGATTTGATAGATCAGTAATATCGGAAGGAGAAACATATTTACCCGTTTTATTGTTTTTATAAGCTGCGGCCTGAACCATTCCTTGCGTTAATAGTTTTTTAAATGGTTCATCGATTTCAAATAGTTCATTATCCCGCAAAGCTTTAGTGAAAAATCTTGCATATAACAAATGCAATATTGCATGCTCTACTCCTCCAACATATTGATCTACAGGCAACCACTTATTAATTTCAGTCTTGTCAAATGGCTTATTTGAACATTTTGAAGATGGATATCTTAAAAAATACCAAGATGAACACATGAAAGTGTCCATAGTATCAGTTTCTTTTCTTGCTGTTATTCCACATTTTGGACATGTTGTATTTATCCAATTATTATTATCACCTAAAGCATTAATCTTGTTAGCCGAGATTTCTATATCTTTTGGTAATGAAACAGGTAATTCCGTTTGGTTTAAAGGAACAGATCCACATTTTTTGCAATTAACGATAGGTATCGGACATCCCCAATATCTTTGTCTAGATATTAACCAATCTCTTAAACGATATTGAATCTTATTTTCAGCCCATCCATTATTTACTCCCTCCTCTAAAATTTTTAATTTAGCAATAGTATTTTCTATACCATCGTATTGATTTGAATTAATAAGATATCCATTTTCTACATAAGCTTCATCAAGCTCTATAGTTTGTTCACTTTTATCCTTTGTTATTACTTGTTTAATATCAATATTATTTTTCTTAGCAAATTCAAAATCTCTTTGATCATGAGCAGGCACACCCATAACAGCGCCTGTACCATATTCATCAAGAACATAACTTGCCACCCAAATAGAAATAGGTTCAGAATTAACTGGATTTATTGCAATTAATCTAGTTTTTATTCCAATTTTTTCTAGTTCATTATTTTTATTATTTTTCAAATATTGTTTAAGATTCTCTATATCTTGTATAGTTTCTTGGTCAGAAATATTTTTAATTAATGAATGATTCACAGAAATTGCTAAATAAGTAACTCCAAATAAAGTATCTGGTCTTGTCGTAAATACAGTTAATTTTTCTTCTGGATTGGTATTGATATTGAATATAATATTTGTACCAATTGACTTTCCAATCCAATTATCTTGCATTATTTTTACTCTTTCTGGCCAATTATCTAATTTTTCTAAATCCTTCAATAACTCATCCGCATAATTAGTAATCCTTAAATACCATTGCTTTAATAATTTTTTTTCAACTAGTGCCCCAGATCTCCAAGATTTACCCTCTGAGTCAACTTGTTCATTCGCTAAGACTGTATTATCTATCGGATCCCAATTAACTTCTGATTCCTTTTGATATACAAGACCTGCCTTGTATAATTCTAAAAATAGATATTGTGTCCAAACATAATAGTTTTCATCACAAGTTGCAAATTCTTTATCCCAATCAACTGATAGTCCCAAAAGCTTTAATTGTGACTTCATATGAGAAATATTTTTTTTAGTCCAGACACTTGGACTAATTCCTCTTTCAATCGCTGCATTCTCAGCAGGCAAACCAAAAGCATCCCAACCCATTGGATGTAAAACAGATTTACCCTTAAACCTTTGGAACCGAGCTATTAAGTCTGTAATAACATAATTCCTAACATGTCCCATATGAAGATTACCTGAAGGGTAGGGAAACATTGATAAGGCATAAAATTTATCGCTATTCTCAGTTAATTTATCGGTTTCGTATAAATTGTTATCTGTCCATATTGACTGCCATTTTTTTTCTATTTCAGATGGATTATATAAATTGGAATCAGTCTCATATTGTTGATCGGGAGAAATCACTTAAAATTTATTTGTTAAAATATTATTTTAATATCCATTGTATAAAATAGAAATAGATTGTTAAAAGGAATAATTTATAATTAAAATTTAGAATATATTATCTTCAAATGAAAAATATAACTTTTGAAAAATATCAAGGTAACGGAAATGATTTCATAATAATTGATTCTAGAGGAAATGATTTATATAAAAATTACAAGACAAATAAAATATTTGATATTAAACATATTTGCAACAGGCAATTTGGTATTGGAGCAGATGGTTTGATTTTTATAGAAGAACCTAATGAAGATAATTATGCAAAAATGATAATCTTTAATTCTGATGGTTCTGAAGCACAAATGTGTGGAAACGGAATTAGGTGTTTAGTTGAGTATCTCCATGTAAATGATTCAATGAAAAATAAAAATATAGAATATAAAATTGAGACTAAAGCAGGTTTAAAAATTGCAAAATACATAAATGATGAAATTACAGTAAAAATGGGAGTTCCAATTTTAGAAAGTCAAAACATTCCAACAACAATTGAAAAAAAAATCAATTCAATTCCTTCACACGAATTTATTGAGAGAAATTTTAATAATATGGGTTATGCCGTAGGCATGGGAAATCCTCATTTAATATTCTTTTTAAAAGACATAGAGTCAATTGTTCTTTCCAATTATGGTCCCATATTTGAAAAAAATGAATTATTTCCTGAAAAAACTAATGTACATTTTTGTCAAATTTTAAATAGAGATAATATAAAAGTAAAAGTATGGGAAAGGGGTGCAGGACCAACCTTGGCCTGTGGAACAGGAGCCTGTGCTATCCATGTAGCAGCTTATAAATTAGGCCTTTGTAATTCAAAAACCATAGTAACTTTACCGGGAGGTAACCTTAAAATTGATTGGTCCAAAGACGATTGTGAAGTCATGATGACCGGTAATGCTAAAAAGGTTTTCTCAGGATCAATATTAGTAAATTAATGGAAAATAATTTTATCTACCTAGATAATGCATCCACAACTCCATTATCTGAGAATGTTTTGAATATAATAAATTCAACTTATAAGAATTATTGGCATAACCCTTCATCTACATATGAGCTAGGGATTAAATGTTCTACATATCTTGAAAAAATTAGATCTAAAATAGCTTATATATTTCAAGCAGATCCAGAGGACATAATTTTTACATCTGGTTCTTCAGAATCAACAAATATTGTATTTAATAATATTTATGAGAACTTTAAAAATGGAAGAGTTGTTATTTCAAATGTTGAACATCAAGCAACAACTATTTGTGCTAATAAACTAAGAAAAAGAAGTTGGGATATATACGAATGGACTGTAAATAATGATGGAATTTTAAATATTGCTAATATCGATAAAATTTTAACCAATGATACTAAGCTTGTATCAATTATTTGGGGCCAAAGTGAAATTGGGGCAATACAACCTGTGCAATTTATAGGTTCCAAATGTGAAGAGTTAAATATAATGTTTCATTTAGATGGAACTCAAATATTAAGTAATGGAATATTTAATTGGAAAAATCTTAAATGTGATTTTTTAAGTTTATCTGCTCATAAATTTGGAGGTCCAAAAGGTATCGGTATCCTTTTAACAAAAGAAAAGTCTAGACAAATTTTAAAAAATAAAGACATATCACTTACTCAGGAATTTTCAATTAGACAAGGTACACAAGCTTTGCCATTAATCGCTGGAATGTATGAATCATTAAAGAATATTAAAGGACAAATAGAAGTATATGATTACGTAACTAAATTTCCTTCTAATAATATTATTAAACTTAAAAATTATTTTTTTCAAAAAATATATGATAATAATCATATAAAGATTACTGGAAGTATTAACCATAGGCTCCCCAATCATATTTCGTTTCTACTATTAAATAAACTTTTTGAGCCTATAAGGGCATATAAGATTGTTAATTTCATGTCAGAAAATAGAATAGCCATAAGTAGTGGAAGCGCTTGTTCAAGTTCATCTGGGAAACCTAGCTCAACACTCAAAAATATTGGTTTAAAAGATGATGAACTATATTCAAATATTCGTGTTACTTTAGGTTCAATAAACAATAAGTCAGAAATAGATAAATTTTTAGAACTTATTCAAATATGTATTCACAAATTTTAATGGGAACTAATTACAGACTACCTAAAGATTTAAATGAATCTCTTAAGAATATGGAGGATGCAATTGTACCAAGCTTATTAGATTCAAATAAAAGATTTACTATAGAATTTAATTTTGAAGGATTGAAATTTAACAGAATTGGAATAACTATCTACAAGATATTATCTAAAAATAATAATGTATTCATAACATTTGCTGATCAAGGTGCTGTGGCTTTGGCTCAGAGAGACTATCCAGATATCAAAGATAAAATCTTTACTTTTAAATCATTTAATGAATCAAAATATATAAATAATATTGATAGTGCAATGATATCGATACTACCTCAGCCATATGATTTCGATTCATTTGAACCTATGTCTGATAATTATCAAGGAATGCATTATTCATTAAATCCAAAATTTGAAGATGCCAATATTGGTATAGGAAGTGTTATTAGAGAGAGACGTAAAAACTTTGTCAAAACTTGGGAAAATATTTATTTTCTTCAGCCTTTAAATAAAGCTGCTCTTATGCATGTTTATCCAAATAACTGGTTGCTTTTCAAAGAAGAAAACAAAAAGTATTATTTTAAAAAAGAATTTGAAATTAAACCGGACAACGAATCTATTTTTGTAAATTTATAGATTGAATGTGATAAAAAAAATTTATTCATTTTTCTTAATTGTTCTTGTATTAGTAACATCTCCTTTCTTAATAAGATATTTACTAACAAATCAGAAAATAGCTATTTTAAATAGTATTTATTTTAATTTTCCTGGAATAATTACTAAAAATAAAAAATGTCCTGCTTATGATACTTTATTGAATCAAACGCTTGATGACTCTTTTAGTGTCTCAATTATTAATAATAAAGGGGAAATAATTAGTTCTTATAATGATGAAGTTCCAAGGTTGCCAGCATCAAATCAAAAATTATTCTCATCAGCTTATGTTTTAAGTAAATATAAATTAAATAATAATTTAAAAACTTCCTTATTAAAAAAAAATAAAAACAATTATTATTTGCACGGTCAAGGTGATCCAGATCTGAATTATGAACATTTGATCGAACTAATTTCAAATATTGAAGAAAATAAAATTATTAACTTTAATATTGTAGAAATTGATTCAAAATTATATTGGCCAAATGGTTGGACAAATACTGATAAACTTTACGAATATGGATCTCCAATTACATCTCTTGCAATAGAAAGCAATCAAAATAAATATGAAGATATTTATACATTAAAAAATTTTATTAAAAACTATTTAAAAAATAAATTTCCAAATTCAAAAGTATATATAGATTTTTTTGATTCAAAAAAAACATTTTATTTAAAAGATATTAAAGAGATAAATAAAATATATTCAACTCCAATTCTTTCATTATTAACTTTAATAAATTCTGAAAGCCATAATTTTACAGCTGAATCTCTATTTAAAAATGCATCAAATACATGGAATGATAATGACTATATAAAATTGAAAAAATGGCTTAAAAATAAAGGCCTCCCAGTAACTAGTACATACTTTGCAGATGCTAGTGGATTGTCTAGAAAAAATAAAATTACAACAAAGTTGATTGTATTGTTTTTAGATAAAATGAGATATTCTAAAGATTTTAAAGCTTATCAATCTTCTCTTGCAATTATGGGGATAAGAGGAACGCTATCTAAAAGATTTGTAAATAGTGAATTATCTGGAAAGTTTTTTGGAAAAACTGGGACTCTTTCAAATGCCTTTGCATTATCTGGCTTTTTGTATAAAAATGAAAAGCCAATCATTGTAAGCATTATCCAAAATTCTAATAATCTTGATAAAGATAAAGCTTTTAAATTATTACGTGATGTTTATTACTTGAGATCTTGCTAATAAAAGTATTATTTAAAATATTCTTTTAAATCCCTTTCAACAGAGGGGGGGACCATGTGATTAATTTCTCCCCCAAATTTTGCAACTTCTTTTACTAAAGAACTACTTAGAAAACTGTAATTTGTATTTGTCGATAGAAATATAGTTTCAATATCATTATTAAGAGATTTATTTGTATGAGCAATCTGAAGTTCATACTCAAAATCACTCATTGCTCTTAAGCCTCTAAGAATAAGATTAGCTTTTAGATCATTTGCACAATCAACAGTGAGTCCAGAATAAGAAATAACTTCAATATTAGGTAAATGAGAAAGTGAATTTTTGATTTGTATTATTCTTCTTTGAAGATTAAATGTTGGTGTTTTAGAAGTATTTTCTAAAACAGCAACTACTAGATTGCCAAAAATTTTTTCAGCCCTTTCTATTAAATCAAGATGCCCGTTAGTTAAAGGATCAAATGTACCTGGATAAAGAATTTTCATGAATTTATTATGATCGAATAAAAAATTTAGTTAAAATAAAATTATTAGATAAATCAATTATGACATTAAATCTAGAAGCAAAAAAAATCTTATTAAGAAAAATACCTCACGGATTATTTATATGTGGCGTTAGAGACGAGGATAAAAATGAAGTGAATGGATTTACTGCAAGTTGGGTGACTCAAGGTTCCTTCACCCCACCATTAGTTGTAATGGCTGTTAGAGCAGAGGGTTCAAGTCATGAAATAATAAAGTCCACCAATAAATTCTCATTGAATGTGCTCAAAAGTGATCAAAAGGATCTAGCAGCTGTTTTCTTTAAGCCTCAAAAAGCATTAGGAGGTAGATTTGAATCTGTTGAATTTAATTTAGGTGAGCTTGGATTGCCTATTTTAGTTGATAGTGTTGGTGGAGTTGAATGTAATGTTGTTGGAAGTGTTATGCATGGAGACCATACCGTTTTTGTAGGAGAGGTTCAATCTGCTTATCTGAATAATGATGTTGACTCATTAAATTTATCTTCAACTGGCTGGAATTATGGAGGGTAATCAATATAAATGAGTAACTCCTCTATCGAAAAAATAGATAACAAATATAATTTTAAAATTGAATATAAATTAATTAATAATAAAGAGCTATTAAAATCAAGATTATCCGAAATTCCAAAGTCATCTGGTTGTTATATTTTTAAAGATATTGATAATAACCTACTTTATATCGGTAAATCAAAAAAACTACGAAGTAGAGTAAGTAGTTATTTCAATAATCATTCAGATTTAACTCCCCGATTAAGTTTGATGGTTCGTCAAATAACCGAAATAGAAATAATAGTCACAGATAGCGAATATGAAGCATTAAATTTAGAGTCAAATTTAATTAAAACAAACAAACCATACTTTAATATTCTTTTAAAGGATGATAAGAAATATCCATATCTTTGTATAACTTGGAGTGAAAAATATCCTCGAATATTTATTACAAGAAGAAGAAGAAATAGAAATAATCTAGATAGATATTATGGACCTTATGTTGATGTCGGATTATTAAGGAGAACATTATTTACGATAAAAAAAATATTTCCACTAAGACAAAGACCAAGGCCAGTCTATAAAGATAGAACTTGTTTGAATTATTCAATAGGAAGATGTCCAGGTGTTTGCCAAGAAGTTATATCATCTGATGATTATAAAAAAATAATGAAACAAGTATCTATGATATTTCAGGGAAGAAATGATGACTTAGAAATATTTTTACAAAAAAAAATGCTGCAATTTTCAAATGATTTAGATTATGAGAATGCAGCAAAAATAAGGGACCAAATTTCAGGTTTAAAATTATTAACTGAATCACAAAAAATATCAATACCAGATTCTTCAATTAATAGAGATATCTTTGGAATAGTTTCAGAAAAAAATGTAGCTAGTATACAAATTTTCCAAATGAGATCTGGAAAGCTCATTGGGAGAATTGGCTATAGTCAAAAATTAAATAATGAAGATGAAAATCTTATACTACAAAAGATATTAGAAGAACATTATATGAATGTTGAAGCTGTAGAAATACCATCAGAAATACTTATTCAATATAACCTTCCAAAACAAGCACCCATAGAGGATTGGTTAACTGAGCTAAGAAAAAAGAAAGTAAAAATCTTAATCCCAAAAAGAAATAAAAAACATGAAACTGTTGAAATGGTTTTAAAAAATGCGAAATTGGAATTAGATAGAATATTAAATGGGATACAAGATAATGAATCATCAATTGAGGATCTTGCCCAAATACTTGAATTAAGTGAACAACCTAAAAGAATTGAAGGTTATGATATAAGCCATATTCAAGGTAGTGACCCTGTAGCATCACAAGTCGTTTTTATTGATGGGATTCCTTCTAAACAGAATTATAGGAAATATAAAATTAAAGATCCAAACGTTTTTGTAGGACATAGTGATGATTTTGCTTCGATATATGAAGTAATACATAGAAGATTTAAAAAATGGTCAAGATTTAAAAAAAGCGGAGGGGATTTTTCAATATTAAATGATAAAACGAATAAAAAATTAGACAATGAACTTCTATCAGATTGGCCTGATTTAATAATGATTGATGGAGGAAAAGGACAGTTAAATGCTGCTATTAAAGCATTAAAAGAATTAAATCTTGAGGAAGAAGTAACTATATGTTCATTAGCAAAAAAAAAATGAAGAAATATTTATTCCGGGCTTTTCTAAGTCTCTTGATACTGATGAAAATCAAAAAGGAGTTCTTCTATTAAGAAGAGTAAGAGATGAAGCACATAGATTTGCATTATCTTTTCATAGAGACAAAAGATCTAAGAGAATGAATAGATCTCAATTGTCCCAAATCAGTGGATTAGGACCATCAAGAATAAGAGAATTGCTTGAGCATTTTAAATCAATAGACGCGATAAGGATAGCTAGTAAAGAGGATTTATCAAAAGTTAAAGGACTTGGAAAAAATTCAGTTAATGATATTTATGAATATTTTAACGAGTTATAAATATTAATTAATTTTTGAAAAATAGATTTCTTGATATAGTTAAATATAATTATATTAAAAATATATATATTTTTAAATTAATCTAGTAATTTGGCAGCTGAAGCATATCTCTGGTTTAAATCTCTTCACATTATTGGTGTAATCGTTTGGTTTGCGGGACTTTTTTATTTAGTAAGACTTTTTATATATCATGAAGAATCTAAAAGTATGGATAATGAATTAAAAATTGCCTTTAATAAACAATACACCTTGATGGAAAAAAGGCTGGCGAATATAATCACAACACCTGGGATGATATTAGCTTTAAGTATGGCTATATGCATGGTTATTATGCAACCAAGTTGGTTAAGTGAGAAGTGGTTGCAAATTAAAATTTCTTTTGTTTTAGGATTAGTAATTTATCATTCTTATTGTTACAAAATAATGTATTCAATACAAAATGGTACTTCAACTATTTCAGCAAAAAACCTTAGATTATTAAATGAATTGCCTACTTTATTATTATTTATAATTGTACTTTTAGTTATTTTTAAAAATAATTTTCCAACTAGTGTTGCTACATGGAGCGTAGTTGGACTAATTATTTTCATGTTGGCTTCAATACAATTATATGCAAAGATTAGAAAGAAAAATGAGAATTCATTAACTAATGAATAAGGAAGACTTAGTAAAATTAACTTCCAATATTAATAAAAATAGTTGTCCTAAAAATATTAATTTTCACTGTCATACAAAATTTAGTGATGGAAGTCTAGAACCATATGAACTCTTAGAACAAGCTTATAAAAATAACTTGAAATTTTTATCAATAACCGATCATCATACAATTAAAGCTCATGAATATATAAAAAAAAATAATATACTCAAAAATTATCCTAAAGATTCTTTTACATTAATTTCGGGAATTGAAATTAATTGTTTGATTCTAGGATGTTTAGTACATGTAATTGGATTGGGAATAGATATAAAAAGTAAATACCTAAATCCCTACATCCTTGGAGAGTCTCCCATAGGTAATGATTTAAATATTAAATCAGTTATTAAAGCAATAAATTTAGCTGGTGGGTTATCATTTCTTGCACATCCAGCGAGATACAGGATTCCCTTTTATAAGTTAATTCCAGAGGCAAAAATACAAGGTATTGATGGAATAGAGGTTTGGTACGATTATGAACTTAATGAAGTATGGAATCCGAGTTTATTTGTATGTTCAGAAATAGATAAATTAGCAGATAAATATTCAATGCTAAAAACATGCGGAACAGATAGTCATGGACTTTCGCTATTAGGAAGATAATTCAGAATTCGTTTTTTTCAATTATTGAATCAGTATTAATTATTATGTTCTTTAAATTTTCAATGACATCTGAGGAACAATTATTCCACATTTTTCTATTGACAATTTCAAGAAATCTTTGTGCAATATCTCTTAAAGCCCATGGATTATTCTCTAGAAAGAAATTCCTAAGATCCATATTACATACCCATGATTTATAAACTTCCTCATAACACCAATCTGAGACTACTTCAGTAGAAGAATCAAAAGCATATAAGTAATCTAATGTAGCTGAAAATTCAAAAGCTCCTTTATAACCATTATCCTTCATTCCATTTATCCATTTAGGGTTAAGTATTCTTGATATAACAACTTTATTAATTTCATCTTGTAATTTTGAAATTTTAGATAATCCATATTTAGATAAATCACCATGATACATTTCAGGTAATTTACCGCTCAATTTTTTTACTGCTGAAGATAATCCACCCTGAAACTGATAATAATCATCAGAATCTAAAATATCATGTTCCTTATTATCTTGATTGTGAACAACTAACTGTACATTTTTAAGAGCATTTTCTAATGATTTTTTATCCTCTATAGGTTCAAGATTATCACCGTAAATCCACTTACTCCAATTAAGAAAAGATTCTCCAAAATCATCAATATTTTCCCAATTAGAATTTGAAATTAGTTCTTGTAGGCCAGCTCCATATGAACCTGGCGCTGACCCAAATATACGATTAATTGAATCACCATCCCTTGATGCCGCAGCAAGAGGATTAAATTTATCATTCTCATTAAGATTAGAAACAAGATCTATTGCTTTAGAAGTTAATTTAACTAACTGTGGAAATGCATCTCTAAACATTCCAGAAATCCTTAAAGTAACATCAACCCTTGGTCTTTCGAGAATAGATAAAGGAATGATTTCTAAATCTACTACTCTTCTTGAAGGCCCATCCCAAATAGGCTGTACTCCTAATAAATATAGTATTTGACAAATGTCTTCACCACCATTTCTCATTGTGGATGTTGCCCATACAGATATTGCCATATTTTTTAAATCTTCTCCATTATCTTGTTTGTATAAATCAAGTATTTGTGAAGCGGATTGACAACCAACTCTCCATGCTGATTCAGTTGGTAGACCTCTAGAATCAACTGAAAAGAAATTTTTACCAGTGGGTAAAGCTTCAGTTTTACCTCTAGTAGGGGCTCCAGATGGACCACTTTTTACATATTCTCCATTTAATGAATTAATAAATGATAATTTCTCATTATATGAAGAATTAATGATTGGATATAGAATCTCTTTTTTTAATAATAAAAAATACTTATTATGTTTTTTTTCATTAAAGAAATAGTCTATTATTTTCTGATTTTTATATTTTTCTAGATTTTTTATATTTGTATTCTTTTTGTAAAAAAATAAATATATTAAATACTTTGCTTGTTGTTCCAAAAAATCAATAGCCATTCTAAAGTTTAAAATCTTTTTATTGGAAAAAGTCAATAATATTCTTTTATCCTTTTCACTTAACATTAGATCATATTGATTTGTCCAAGGATTCAAATCTAGTTTTAAATGTTTTGCTATATATTGAATAAGACCAATTCGGTTGGCATTTGGTACTCTAGCAATACACAAGAATAAATTTATTTCATTAATGCCTTTCTGCCTATTGCCAAAAATATGCAAACCTGTCCTAATTTGAGATTCTTTAATTTTGCAAAGAAAGGAATCAATTTCTTCTATTTGATTATTTTTATTCTTTAATGTAATTTCGCTAAAATCTTTTTTAATTAATTCAAAAATGGATTTTTCTATTATTTCAATCCGATTAGAATTTAATAATTTTGCTTCAAAATATTCGTCTAAATAATTTTCTAATATTGAATATTTTCCATATAATTCTGACCTATCCAAAGGAGGGGTTAAATGATCAATAATTGTGGCAGCAGTTCTTCTTTTAGCTTGGGATCCTTCTCCAGGATCATTTACGATAAAGGGATATATGTTTGGTATTGCTGGACAAATAATATTTGGAAAACATTTATTGCTGAGACCTATAGATTTGCCAGGTAACCATTCAACAGTCCCATGTTTACCAATATGGCAAATAGCATTTGCATTAAAAACTTTTTCAATCCAAAAATATTGTGCTAAATATCTATGGGGAGGTGGAAGATCGGGAGAATGAATATCTCTATCAGTGAAAGCATCATAACCTCGTTGAGGTTGAATCAATAATGTTATTTTTCCAAATCTAAGACCATTTATTGAGAAGCCTTTATTATCTATATCGATCGCAACAGATGGTTTACCCCAACGATTAACAATAATATTTTTGGGATCAAGTTCTAAATAATTCCAATATTTTAAATACTCACTAAGTGGTAAGTAATCTAATGGTTTATTATTTTGAGATTCAATATCATTAGTTCTAGTTTTTATAAGCATTGACATTAATTCCGAAGAATCTTGAGGATAATTACAAGATCCAAGGTCATAACCTTCTTCTTTTAACCAATTAAGAATATTTATTATTGAAGATGGTGTATTTAGACCAACGCCATTACCGATTCTTCCGTTCTTTACTGGATAATTACTTATTACTAAACAAATTCTTTTATCAAAATTATTAAGTTTCTGAAGTTTCACATAATTTGTTGCAAATTTTGAAATCCATTTAATACCTACTTGATCAGCTTTGTAACTACTTATTTCACTATATAGTGTATTTTTTTTAGAAATTATTTCTTTAAATGCTGAAGGACAAGTAGTAATTCTTCCATCAAATTCGGGAATAATTATTTGCATTAACAAATCAGATGAATTCATTCCAATAGATGAATTTAACCACTTTTTTCTTGATCTATTAGAAGAAAGAAGCTGTAAAATTGGAATTTTAAGAGAAGTAAAAATATTTGTTGAATTTTCAATTAAATCGTTATTTTTGATTTGAGATGAAGAAAATGAAGTTGTGGTAATTATTATTTTAATATCTTCTTTTTTAAAAATGTCTATTAATTTCTTCTGAAGAATATGATCTTTTAGTGTTGAAATAAAAAATGTTTTAGGAGATAGACCGCATTTTCTTAATTGCAAGTTAAGTTTTTCGTTTACTTCAATTTCATTAGCCAAAAAAAGTGATTTATAGGATATTATCCCTATCTTTTCCCCTTTTTCATTTTTCCAATCATATAAATAGGGATCTGCATAAAAAGTAATATTCAAAAACTCATCAGGAATTAATTTTTCATCTACAACTAAATAATTTAAACAATTAAGAAACTTTCTATAATTATCTAATCCTCCAGATCTTAGTAATCTAGAAATATTTAATGCAATATTTCTATCTATACTACCTATTTCACATAGGGAAATTTCCTGATCAACGGTACCTGATAGGATTACTAACTTCCTTTTTTTATTAACTGCTTGCCAATTTAAAAGTTGTTCAATTCCATAGTTCCAGGTACCTTTATCTCCAAATAATCTAAGTACGACAACTTTTGCGTAATTAATTGTTTTTAATAAATAATTATCTATTTGAGCTGAGGAATTTAAATTAGAAATTTCTAAAGCTCTTATATTATTTTTTAATGAAGCAAATTCTTTTTCTAACAATAAGTTAGATATAAGATTTAAATCAGCCTTGACACTTGTTATAAAAATAAAATCTGCAGCTGGTTGCTCAATTAAATCATCCTTATTCTTTTCATTTCCTGCTATATTTAATATCCTGTGCATTTTTGTATATAAATAAGGTTTAGAATACGTAAGTAGGATAAAACAAGTTTACCTTAATTAAATAAATTAAATATGCATGAATTTCTTCCATACGCCTGGTTCGAAGGTAAATGTATTCCATTTAAAGAAGCAAAAATATCAATAGCTACTCATGCACTACATTACGGTACTGCTGCATTTGGAGGAATGCGAGCAATACCTAACCCAACAAACAAAGAAGAATTCCTTTTGTTTAGAACTGATAAACATATAAAAAGATTATCTCAAAGTGCAAAATTACTCTTAACTGAAATTTCTGAAGAATATATTTTTAAAGCCTTAGAAGAAGTTATAAAAAGAAACAAGCCAGAAAAACCTATTTATATAAGACCATTTGTATATACAAGCGATTTAGGTATAGCTCCAAGGCTACACAATATTGAAACAGATTTCTTTATTTATTGTATTGAATTAGGAGATTATCTATCCCCAGATGGTGTTTCTTGTAGAATGAGTAGTTGGACAAGGCAAGAAGATAGATCTCTCCCCTTAAGAGGAAAAATAAGTGGAGCATATATTACTAGTTCATTAGCTAAAACAGAAGCTAGTTTATCAGGTTTTGATGAAGCCTTGCTATTAAATTCAAGTGGTAAGGTAAGCGAAGCTAGTGGTATGAATTTATTTATTGTAAGAAATGGAGACTTAATCACTCCTGGTGTTGATCAAGATATCCTTGAAGGTATTACTAGAGCTAGTGTAATTGAATTAGCAAAATCTTTTGAAATAAATGTAATTGAAAGGCCTGTTGATAAAACAGAATTATTAATAGCAGATGAAGTTTTTCTAACTGGTACAGCAGCAAAAATTACACCAGTTAAAAAAATTGAATCAAGTGAATTAAACGGTGAAAGACCAATAATGAATAAATTAAAAAGTAAGCTTATAGAAATAACAGAAGGTCGATCACAAGACTATGATAATTGGGTAACAAGAATTTCTCTAAAATAAATTAATTTTGCCTAAAAATGGAATCTTTCAGAACCTATTTAAATAGAGATGAAAAGCCATTAATAATTTTTGACGGGGGTACTGGAACATCTTTTCAGAACTTAAACCTTACAGCAGACGACTTTGGAGGCAAAGAATTAGAGGGTTGTAATGAAAACCTTGTTTTATCCTCACCAAAGGTAGTTGAAAAGGTTCATAATTCATTTTTAGCAGCAGGCTGTCATGTTATAGAAACTAATACTTTTGGAGCCTCATCAATAGTTCTTGATGAATATGATATAGCGGATAAGGCATATGAGATAAATAAAAATGCTGCATTAATAGCAAAAAAGGCTGTTGCCAAATATGCATCAGTAAATAGGCCAAGGTTTGTTGCTGGCTCAATTGGACCAACTACTAAATTACCCACATTAGGACATATAGATTTTGATGAATTAAAGCAATCATATAAAGAACAAATATATGGTCTTACAGATGGAGGAGTTGATCTTCTTTTAATTGAAACTTGTCAAGATGTATTACAAATTAAATCTGCCCTATTAGCGTCTAAAGAAGTACTTGATAGTAAAAATATAGATATACCGATTATGGTATCGATAACAATGGAAACAACAGGTACTATGCTTGTTGGATCTGACATCGCCTCTGCCTTAACAATATTAGAGCCATTTAATATAGATATCCTTGGACTTAATTGTGCAACTGGTCCAGAACAAATGAAAGAACATATTAAATATTTATCTGAAAATTCTCCTTTCGCTATAAGCTGTATTCCCAATGCAGGACTTCCTGAAAATATTGGTGGTGTGGCTCACTACAGATTAAAGCCAATAGAATTAAAGATGCAGTTAATGAATTTTATATATGACTTTAAAGTTCAATTAATAGGTGGATGTTGTGGGACAACACCTGAACATATTAAATATCTTTCTTCAATAATCGATGAAATTACTGCTAACGAAATGTCTAACAAAATAGCTAATAACAATTTAAGTGGTTATATTCCTTCTGCATCATCAATATATAATTCTGTACCTTACAAACAAGACAATTCTATTTTGATTGTAGGAGAAAGATTAAATGCAAGTGGATCTAAAAAGGTAAGGGAGTTGTTAAATAACGACGATTGGGATGGACTAGTTTCAATTGCCAAGCAACAACAAAAAGAAAATGCACACGTTCTTGATGTGAATGTTGATTATGTGGGGAGAGACGGAGTGAAAGATATGAAAGAAATAACTTCAAGACTAGTTACCAATATAAATTTGCCATTAATGATTGACTCTACAGATGCTGAAAAAATGGAAAGTGGATTAAAGTCAGCTGGTGGTAAATGTATTATAAATTCAACCAATTACGAAGACGGCAATGAAAGGTTTGATCAAGTACTAAATTTAGCCTTAGGATATGGTTCAGGTCTTGTTGTAGGAACTATTGATGAAGATGGAATGGCAAGGAATGCAGAAAAAAAATATAACATTGTAAAACGAGCACTCAATAGAACAAGAGAATGTGGATTGTCAGATTATGAGCTATTTTTTGATCCATTAGCTCTGCCAATATCTACTGGGATAGAAGAAGATAGATTAAACGCTAAAGAAACAATTACTGCTATATCAAAAATTCGTAAAAATTTCCCAGATATTCATATCATACTGGGGATATCAAACATTAGTTTTGGTCTTTCACCATTATCAAGAATTAATCTAAATTCAATATTTTTAGATGAATGCATTAAAGCAGGATTGGATTCTGCTATCATCGCACCAAATAAAATTTTGCCATTATCTAAAATTTCTGAAGAAATTAAAAAGCTTTGCTTAGATTTGATATATGACAAAAGAGAATTTGAAGATGATATCTGTATTTATGATCCATTAGTAGAATTAACAAAGGCTTTTCAAGATTTATCTATTCAAGATTTCAAAAAAGCATCTTTAGATAATAAAAACCTAACTCTGGAAGAAAGTCTAAAAAATCATATTATTGATGGAGAAAAAATAGGTTTAGAGGATCAATTAAATAAAGCGTTAAAAAAATATAAACCTCTTGAAATAATTAATACTTTTTTACTTGATGGGATGAAAGTTGTAGGAGATTTATTTGGTTCTGGCCAAATGCAATTGCCATTTGTACTCCAATCAGCGGAAACAATGAAATTTGCTGTTTCAATTTTAGAACCATATATGGAAACTGTAGATGAAAACATATCAAATGGAAAACTCTTAATTGCTACTGTCAAAGGCGATGTTCATGATATTGGAAAAAATTTGGTTGATATAATACTTACAAATAATGGTTATGACGTTATAAATCTTGGAATAAAGCAAGATGTTTCAGCAATTATAGATGCACAAAAGAAGCACAATGCAGATTGCATTGCTATGAGCGGATTACTTGTTAAATCAACTGCTTTTATGAAAGATAATTTAGAGGCTTTTAACAATGAAAATATTAGTGTACCAGTAATATTAGGAGGAGCAGCCTTAACCCCAAAATTTGTGAATGAGGACTGCAGCAAAATATATAACGGGAAAATATTGTACGGAAAAGATGCGTTCACTGATCTTAAATTTATGAATGAATATATGGATAATAAAAAAAAGGGTAATTGGTCAAATACAGAGGGGTTCATTAACAATGAAGGTATAAATGTTAATTTAGCCTCATCAAAATCCAACTCTCAAGCTGTTAAAAAATCAATATCTATTGATATAGAGACTTCTAAATTAAATTTAAAAGAAAATTTTAAAAGATCTAAATTTATAAATGAAGAAGAACCAATTCAAGCCCCTTTCTTGGGGACGAAAGTCTTGAACGACGTTGATATAGATTTAAATAAGTTAACTTTTTATTTAGATACAAAAGCTCTATTTAGCGGACAATGGCAAATAAAAAAAGGAAAAAACCAAAGTGTAGATGAATACAATAACTATTTGGATTCATATGCTAAACCATTGTTAGATAAATGGTTAGAGACAATTATAGAAAAAAAACTTATTTCACCCAAAGCAGTTTATGGATATTTCAGATGCGGGAGAAAAGATAATAGTATTTTCTTATTTGATGATAAATCATTAAATAAAATTTCCCAATTTAATTTCCCAAGACAAAAATCTGGGAATAATTTATGCATAGCTGATTTTTATTGTGATTTGAAAAATGATAAACCGATAGATATATTTCCTATGCAGGCAGTAACGATGGGCGATATTGCTAGTGAATACTCTCAAAAATTATTTAAAGAAGATAAATATAGCGATTATTTATTATTCCATGGACTTACCGTGCAATTAGCAGAAGCTCTAGCTGAGTATGTCCATGCATTAATTCGTATAGAATGTGGTTTTAGGACTGAAGAACCAGACAAAAATAGAGAAATACTAGCTCAAAAATATAGAGGAGCTAGATATTCTTTTGGTTATCCTGCATGTCCAAAAGTATCTGATTCAAACATACAATTATCATTGTTGGGTGCAAAAAGAATAAACTTGACCATGGATGAATCTGAACAACTTCATCCAGAACAAAGTACTACAGCCATCATTTCACTACACTCAAAAGCTAAATATTTCAGCGCTTAAGCAAAATCTTTAGTTGTTTTCTAAATATTCAATAATTTCTTCCTTTAGTTCTTCCATCGTTTCATTATCACCTAGATCAATTCCCTCACCCGCCGCATCTTGTGTTAACTCAAGATAATATGAAGCACCATCACTAGATAAAAATTCTAATGCGGAAATTTCATCACTATCTTTAAAAGCTTCATAAAGAGCTTTAAATGCTATGTTTTCAGTAAAGTCCCAATCCATAATGAAAAAAACCTTATTAGAATTATTACCTCCTTACCCCCCATACTCGTCAACCTTTTTTAAAGAAATGTTGGTGTTTTATTATTATTAAAAAAATCTATGACCATAAATAATAAGGATCAGTTGAATGTCCTAGGAGAAAAAATTGAAATTTGTAGTTGCTCACCTATGACCGGCTGGTTCAGAGATGGATTTTGCAACTATGACAAAAATGATGGAGGGAATCATTCCATATGTTGTGTAATGGATGATAATTTCCTGAAATATAGTAAATCTCAAGGTAATGATTTAATAACTCCCATGCCTATTTATTCCTTCCCAGGACTAAAGGAAGGTGATCATTGGTGTATTTGTCTTGATAGGTGGAAGCAGGCATTATTAGACGGTCTTGCACCAAAAGTCATATTAGAATCAACGAATATTGTAGTCTTAGAATCAGTACCTTTGGAAAAATTGAAAGAATATCAATTTAATAAAAAGTAACTACAAATTTATTTTTTTTTTTAAAATGATTATGATAAATTTTTTTAAATGAGTTTAGAAATATATTGGAAAAAAGCACTAGAGAAAACTCGATTATCAATTGATGATGAATCATTATATCCTCTCAAAACTGATATTATTACAAGAGATTTATATGAAAAAGACGACTTCATAATTAGGAAACTAGATACTTCAAAATTTAATAAAAATAAAATTTATGGTCCCAAGCAAAATCCATTCTGTCCTTGGGAAAAGATATTAGAAATTGATAAAATTGGTGATAATCATCAACTAATTTTAAATAAGTACCCTGTACAAAAAGGTCATATTTTACTGATTACAAATGAATGGAAACCTCAAAATGGATGGTTAGATATTAAAGATTGGAATGCGATCAAACAAGTAAATAAAGACACTAGTGGATTATGGTTTTTCAATAGTTCTCCAATTGCTGGTGCAAGTCAACCTCACAGGCATTTTCAACTTCTGCGTAGATCTAAAGGTGAGATATCATGCCCTAGAGAAAAGTGGTTTTTAGAAATGAACTCATATCAATATTTAAATAGTAAGCTTAAAAAAAATATTATTGTATCCAAATTTAATTTTTTAGAAAATTCATCATCTCTCTTTGAATTTTATTTAGAATTATGCAAGAAATTAGGACTTGGGGACCCTATTAAAGATAAGAAACCAATATATCCTTACAATATTTTAATAACTAATAAATGGATCGCTATTATAAAGAGAAAAAATGATCATATTCATGGTTTCAGTATAAATGGTCTAGGGTTTGCAGGATATCTCTTAGTAACTGAAAAATCAAATATTAATTATTTAAAGAAATATGGTCCTGAAAAACTTCTAGAAAGTTTCGTTTGAATACTAGTTAGTTACTTCAACTTCTTTATCTCTGCTTATTTGATTTTCTAGAACTTCTATAGATGCTGTTACAGAGGCGACTTTACGTTCAAGTGAGTCCTTAATATAATTGAGCATTTCTAATTTCTTATGTTGATAAAAAATCTTTTTTTCTTTAGATGACTTATAGTAACAATTAAACATTTTTGTATTTATTATAAAATGAAATTTAATTGACTCGTGACATGAAAATAAATTGGTTTTAATTTAAAAACAATATTCCATATGGACTTTCATTTTTTTTTGAATAAAATTAAATAAAATCCTTTCATTTCTAGAAAATATTATTGAATATTCCTGAAAATTCAAATACAAAAAGAATTTCAGTTGATTTACCTGAGGAACTAATTTCCAGGTTTGATCAATTACGAAAAGAGTGGGGATATAGAGCAAGAGGACCTGTAATAGAAAAGATACTTAAAGAACTTCTTCAGGAAGATGATTTACTACCAAAGAATCAACAGCAAGAAATAGATTTTAATGAGAAGAATAATAATGAAAATTTAAATATTGATGAAGATACTGCATTGGTATTAATTAAATCAGACGTAAAAAAAGAAGTTAATGAGATATCTTTGAATAAAAGATTTTCAAATTACAATCAATATAAAGAAAAAGCCAACTCAAATATAAGCCTTCCCAATTTTGTTGAAAAAAAAGTAAAGAATCTAAGAAGAAGTATTAACAGTGAAAAATTAAAGGAGAATATTAATGATATTCAAATTAATACTATTAAAGAAACTGAATTAATAAAATGTAGAATTGAGTTAATTAGTCATTGGAAAACCTTATATGGATCTGTTCCTAATGATCATGTAGTAGAAGCTTCGATGGATTGGTTTGGTAGGGATATATGGCCGAATCTTGATGGAACTGAAAATCTACCCTTTACGTGGAGTGCAGCCAATAAATTAATGTCTGAATTATGCCCATTTTGGATAAAGAAAAATCCATCCCTTGAAATTGTTTTATTAATGATTGGCGTTTTAGAAGACCCTTTTGCAACATCAGATCTAATTAATAGGATACCGACATTAATGAGAAGGTTTGTAAGTAGATTTAAGCGAAGTAACAGATCAAATTCATTTGAAACTTTGGACTCAACAATGACAGTACATGGAGCACTTAAATTATTGAATTTATCAACATGCGCAGGATCAGCTCATACGTTCCGTAAAATTAGAGAGGCTTATAAATCAATCGCCTTAGAGACGCATCCAGATGCTGGAGGATCAACAGATCAAATGAGAAAATTAAATGAAGCGTATCAATTGCTAAAAAATCTATACAGAAGTTAGTATACTTATTCTTAAATAAGACTTAGTATGAGTCTACTAATTAGTCTTATACAAGATAGATGTGAATACAAATTATTGCTCTTCATCAATCTTCTATTTATTCAAATTTAAGGAAACAGCAATAAATACTTATAAAATTATTTTGTATTTTAATTCTCATATGAGACTTATTAATAGTCTAGTATATAGTCTTATTATAGATAAATAAGATATAGAAATTTTTCAAACGAATAAACCATATCCAAAACTACTTAATATCTGGAAAAAATAAAAAAATTTATGAAAAATCAATTAATAATGTCCTTTCAATGTCCAAGAAATTAATAATGCCTAAAAAGTATTGCTAATAGTGACTTTTACATCTAGCCGTACTGCTTAATAGACAGTACTACTTACTTTGAAGCTTTTGAATAGCAGTTTGCTTATCAATGCTAGGGATATCGCTTAAACCATTTGCATCAAACCAAGGGGCACTTGCCCAATCAAACCCTTCTCCAAAAGTGTTATCAGGTGCAGTTATGTACCAATGACATGATGCATCAGGAACATCTACAGAGCATTTTGACCAATCGTCTGACCATTGTGGTACCTGTACCCACAGCAATGATGATAATAATATTGATAGTAAATTGATCATGAACTTAATAATACAGCATAAATTGGTTTTATAGGATTATTACTTATCTTATTTAAGAATTAAGACTAGACTATTTTCTAGTCTCATATAAGATTAAGTATACACTTAATTCCTCAATTTAGTGTCAAAACATTTTTCTATGTTAGAAATAATATTTGAATGTATTAATGTAATATCTGATTCAAGTAATGTTTTATCTTTATCTCTATAAGTTAATCTAAATGTATAACTTATCTGATCATTACCAAGTTTAATATCTTCAAAAACATCAATTAAATTTACATTCTCAAGTAGATTTTTACCTGTTTTTCTTATCTGTGATGTTATATCGCTAATTAAGAATTTCTTACTGAAAACAAAATTTATATCCCTTTCTATTTTCGGAACAATTGGGTATTGCTTATATATTGGAATCCATTTATTTTTTCTTGTACTAGCTCCCAAAAGGTTAGCTACATTTATGCTAAATAAATAAACTTTTTTTATTGACTTCTTCTCTAGTATTAATTTGGGATGAATTTCGCCAAAATAACCAGCGTCTTTCCCTTCAATAATTAATTTTGCTGTTCTTCCTGGA
>QCLV01000013.1 GCA_003214295.1 Prochlorococcus sp. AG-418-F08 | reverse complement strand
ATCCTCAAATTTTGCCTGGACTATATTTACTTCTGACATTGGAATACCTTTCCATAATTTCTTACTTTTCCAATTTACCAATATTAAAGCTTCTTCTTTTTCTTTATCCCAATATAATTGTCTCCCCAAAAAACCATTTTGAGAAGATAACCACGGATCCCAAATCTCTTTTTCAGCATTCAACCATGCCGCTTTTGCGTCTGCAGGGACTTTAAGTCTTAATTCTTCAATAACCATTTCACCTTGATAATTATCCATAGGAAGAGCTTTTAAATTAGGTATATCAGATTGAAAAATTAAAACTACTAAGCAAATTAATAATAAACAAAATCTTTGAATTTTTTTTTTCAAATTTAAATTAAATTTCATTTTTTCTCAAGAAGAACTACTGAATGGCAACTTATACCCTCTTCTCTCCCCTCTGGACCTAATTTTTCATTCGTGGTTGCTTTAATCCCAATTAAATTTTCATCAATATTTAAGATTTCAGAAATGTTTTTTTTCATTAGTTTTATATGAGGCATGATTTTTGGCCTTTCTGCAACAAGAACACTATCAATATTATTTATTTCCCAACCATCTTGTCTGATCAAGTCAATTACTTTTGATAACAAAAACAAGCTATCTGCATTTTTCCATTTTTCATCAGATGGGGGGAAATACTTTCCTATGTCGCCAAGCGAAAGTGCTCCCAATAATGCATCCATTATTGAGTGACTTAAAACATCAGCATCACTATGACCATCCAATCCTAAATTTTCAGGATGATGCAATTTTACACCTCCAATTATTAAATCTCTATCCTCTACTAGTCTGTGAATATCGTATCCATTACCTATTCTAAATTTCATGAATTGATTATTTTCTTTTATTATTCTCTTACTTTGTGGGGATTTTTTGTAGTTTTCATTTGAAATTAAGTCACTTCTTCTCTCCAATGTTCTTTCAAAACTTTTTCTTCTTCTCCACGATTTAATCTCTTCATGATTACCGCTCACTAAAATATCTGGCACTTTCATATCTTTAAAAGTTAACGGCCTCGTGTATTGAGGATACTCTAATAAAGAAGAATTATGACTCTCATCGACTAAGGAGTCTGGATCACCAAGAGTTCCTGGTAATAATCTAGTCAAACCGTTAATTATTGATATAGCGGGTATTTCACCTCCAGAAAGTACATAATCGCCTATCGATACCTCTTCATCAGCTAAACATCTAATCCTTTCATCAAAACCTTCATATTGACCACAAATAATTATTATTTGATCCAAAGTGGACCATCTCGCAAGATCCTTTTGCTTTAGGACTTTACCCTGTGGGCTCATCAGCAAAGTTTTACTTTTAGGTAATTTTCTAATTGATTCATATGCCTTATAAATAGGTTCAGGTTTTAATACCATACCTGCTCCTCCTCCATAAGGCTTATCGTCTACCTGTCTGTAAGAACCTTCTCCATATTCTCTCAAATCATGTAAATTTACATCGATCAAATTCTTATCTAGGGCTTTTGTGATGACCCCTAAATTATTTATTGATTCAAAAGCTTTAGGGAACAATGTAATTACATCAAAATTAAAACCACTCATCTAGAAATCTTCCTCATAACCAAACTCAATTAACCTTGATTCTTTTTTTCTCCAATTTGGAACAACTTTCACAAACAACTCTAGGTGAACTGGACCATCAATTAATTTTGACATATTTGATCTTGCTGTCTGACCAATCATTTTTAACATTGAACCTTTCTTTCCAATAAGAATGCCTTTTTGAGTTGATCTTTCAACAATAATAGTAGCCAAAATAGCTGTAAAAACTTTGCCATTTTTTCTTTTCATTTCCTCTCTTTTTTCTATCTTTACTGCAACACTATGAGGGACTTCTTCCCTTGTATTTATTAATACCTGCTCTCTTACTAAATCAGATAATAAGTTATCTAATGGTTGATCACAAATAGTCTCTTCACCATAAAGTTTTGGTCCTTCTGGAAGAAAATTAAGTGCCATATCAACTAGTTCAGAACATCCTTCTCCTTTAGAGGCACTTACAATTTGAAAGTTTCTATTAATTCCGAAAAATCTTCTATATTGATCTAATCGTACATTCCTAAATTCTTTATCAACTAAATCCCACTTATTTAATGCAACAATAAACTCAGTTTTATTTGCTATTAAAAAGTTCAAAATATATTCATCGCCTCTACCTGGTTCTTCACTTGAATCAATTACAAAAATTACCATATCAACTCCATTAATTGCAGATTTTGCGTTTTTTACTAATATCTCTCCAAGTCGATGATGAGGTTTATGAACACCTGGCGTATCAACAAAAATTATTTGCCCATTGTCTTTAGTCAGTATTCCTTTTAATTTATTTCTAGTAGTTTGCGCTATTGGAGAAGTGATTGTTATTTTTTCTCCAATCAATTTATTTATTAAAGTAGATTTACCGACATTTGGCCTTCCTAGTAAAGTTACGAACCCAGATTTATAATTGGCCAAGGACTTTTAATACATCAATAATAAAATTCTGATCAAAAATGAAAAAAAAAACCATAAATTTAAAAGAAGCTTCGTTCACGCAAGCAATAAACATATCCGCACAATGGTGCAAAGAGTGGGGTGAAGATTTACTCAGTGAAGAGGTTTTAGCAGATAGAATCGCAGAGCTAACTAAAACAAGAAATGGACTCAGAGGATTTTTTGCATACGCTTTATCAGATAAAGATTGTTTTTTGTTAGATAAACTTCCTTTTTCACTAATTTACAAACTGAACGAAGGTGGGGATGCTGTAACAGACATAGTATTAAAAAATTTAATAATGAGTTCCGCTCAAATTATTATTCATCGAAGAGATAATAATAATGAATATGAGATAACATCGGAAAACATTTCAGATAGATGTAAGGCTATTTTAAGACTGCTAGAAACTAAGTCAGTTACAAAGTCTGTCAATCAAGTCCTTAGAGACTTAGATGATATGGGCAACAGTTTTGATAATTCAGTAAAGTATGACTCAGAGCAAAAGGAATTTATAAAAAAACAAATTCTTGATATCGCTCAATAAAAAAGCGTAGAAATAAATCTACGCTTTAGGTTAGAAAATTAAATAATGCTTAGTCTCTTCTTCCGCCACCTTGAAGTGCAATCATTAATCTCAATATAAAAACAAAAAGATTTATATAAGTTAGATACATACCCAATGCCCCTGCAAGATATTGATCATCACTGTATCTTCTTGGCATTGTATAGAAATCCACGAAAGACATTGCAACAAACAAGACGGTTCCAAATCCCGCAATTATCAATTCAAGGCCTGATCCTCCAAAAACTCCTGGGGCAAAGAATCCTCCAATTATTTGGACAAACATTGCGATAAGAAGACCTATCAAACCAAGACCAACAACACCGCTTAGTGCCTGACCAACGCTATCACTCATTCTCTGGCCTGTGTAAGACGCAATAACGAAAGTTATACCAGTAGCCAAAGCAGCTGTTCCAACAGAACCAATACCAATAGTTCCTATTGCTAGAGCAACTATTCCACTTAATGTGAATCCAGTTAACAAACTAAATCCTGTAAGTAAAGGCAAAGCCTTTGAATTATTTGCATTATTTGCAGCATTAGTTGCTATAAAAAACAAAACCAATTCCGCAATTAAAGCAACTATCGAGAGAGGCTGAAACAGTCCAGGGTTTGTTGCTATAAGTGAGACTCCTGCTAAAACACCTAAAGAAGTTAGTACCATACCTCCACCAACGTAAGGTAGAGCCTTTTGAACAACATTTGGTCCAACAATTGAACTAGTTTGTGCTTCACGAATAGCTTGATTGAAATTACTACTTGCTGGCATTTTCTTTTTTTAAATATGATTTTATTCTACTCGATTTTTAAAATTTCAGGGTACGGATCTCCAGAGTTTTAAAGTTATTGATAAGCCTCAATAATTTTCTGGACTAAAGGATGACGAACCACATCTTCAATAGTTAAATAACAAAATTTTATACCTTGAGTTTCAGAGAAAAGTCTAGATGCTTCAATGAGGCCACTTTCCTGGTCTTTTTTTAAATCAATTTGTGTAATATCTCCGTTTACAACCATTTTTGATCTGTCTCCTAATCTGGTCAAAAACATTCTCATTTGAGTGCAAGTAGTGTTTTGTGCTTCATCTAGAATAACCATAGAATTTTCTAAAGTTCTGCCTCTCATAAATGCTAGAGGAGCAACTTCAACAATTCCCTTATCGATTAACGAATTAGTTCTATCAAATCCAAAAATACTATGCAAAGAATCAAATATTGGTCTTAAGTATGGATCAACTTTTTGTTGCAAATCTCCAGGGAGGAATCCTAGACTTTCTCCAGCTTCTACGGCTGGTCTGGTTAAAACAATTTTATCTATTTTTTTCTCATTCAACAGTCTCGCTGCGCAAACAGTTGCTAAAAATGTCTTTCCAGTTCCAGCGGGACCAATTGCGAACGTAAGATCAAAATTTTCAATTGATTCAACATATTCTTTTTGCCTTATAGTTCTTGGCCTCAAATATCTTCCTTCTTTTGAACGCGCAAGAACCTTTTTCCCAAGTTCAGCATGTGACGATGAGTCTCCCATATTTAGAGAACTTAAAGCCGCTTTAAGATCTACCTCTGGGACTTCTAAGCCTTGTTCCCAAATTGGCCTTGTTAGTTCTACTAAGGCTGAGGCTCTTTCAATCTTAGACATAACACCATTCATCTCAAGTTGTAGGCCTCTTATGGTTAAAGAAACTCCTGTTAAAGACTCAAACTTTTTTAAAAAGGAATTACCTGGGCCAGATAGTGCTGTAGCAGCATCAGAGCTAGGCAAATCTATTGTGAAGTGACCAGTTTTGGAAACTTCCTTCATATAGTTTTTTTATAAGAATAGAAATTAATCAAAGCACTAGCTTTCAGCTTCATTAACCTCACTTTCAGCTTTACTACTATCATTTTCTTCGTCTTTGGTTTTAGCCTTAGCTAATTTTTCCTTCTCTAATTTTGCCTTACCAATTGCAATAGAAGGTCTTTCTATTTTTTCTAGTAAGCCTCCCTTTTCTAATAAAGTTCTCACAACATCAGTTGGCTGAGCACCCTGATTAAGTCTTGTTCTTAGAGCTTCCGTATCAAGCCTGGTTTCTTTAGTTCTCGGGTTATAAAAACCTAGTTCTTGCAGAGGTCTACCATCTCTTCTGGAAGTACTATTGCATGCAACAATTCTGAAACTTGCCTCTTTTTTCTTTCCAAAGCGCTTAAGGCGCAATTTAATCATCTTAAATCAGTGCGTTTTAATAATAATATCATTTAAAGGTAAAAATATAGAAATTATAAATCTGCAAAACCTTTTTTCTTTTTATTATTTTTTTGTTTTTTCATTGGTTTATTATTATTCATTCCTGGCATTCCCCCCATTCCTGGCATTCCCCCCATTCCTGGCATTCCTCCCATTCCTGGCATTCCTCCCATTCCTGGCATTCCTCCATTCGACATTTGTTTCATAAAACCTCTCATTCTTTGAAAATCAGCTAATACTTTATCTACATCTTTTGCTTCATAACCACTACCCTGAGCAATCCTTTGTCTTCTTGAAGGCTGAGCAGCAAGAACTTCAGGTTTTTGTTTCTCCTCAAGAGTCATTGATGAGATCATAGATTCTATTTTCTTAAGTTGATCTTCTCCATCTTTTATCATCCCATCGTCAATTTTATTCATTCCAGGTATTAATTTTATTAATCCACCAAGTGAGCCCATCCTTTTTATTAATCTCATTTGCTTTAAGATTTCATCATTTCCACTTTGGAAGGGAATATGGAAATGTTCACAGACTTTTTCAAGTTCATAACAAGCTTGAATCAACCTTTTTGAAAAATATCTTGGATGACTAGTAGCAAATCTTATTCTGCGAATTCCTTGAACATCATGAATATAATATAAAAGATCAGTTAGAGTATTTTCTTTTCTCCCCTCTTTTGTAGTTCCTGGAAGATCTCTACCATAAGCGTCAATATTCTGACCCAAAAGAGTAATTTCTTTAAAATTATCATCAGCTAATTTTTGTATCTCACTTTTTATCGCATTTGGATATCTTGATTGCTCTTTCCCCCTTACAGAGGGAACTACACAATATGAACATTTTTCATTACATCCATAAATTATATTAACCCAGCCACAAATAGAACTTTCTCTCCTAGCACTTGTTATATCTTCAGAAATGAAGGTCTCTTCTGTGGCAGCAACTTGATTTCCTAAGTCAACTTTTCCTAGAAGATTCTCAAGGTTATTTACATGCTGAGGCCCCATTACTAAATCAAGTTCTGGAACTCTTCTTAGTAAGGACTCCCCCTCCTGCTGGGCGAGACAACCTGCCACAACGAGTTTCAGGCTGGGTGTATTGTGCTTCCTTTTTGCTTGTCTTCCTAGAAAGCTATAAACTTTCTGCTCTGCATTATCTCTAATGGTGCATGTGTTGTATAAGACCAAATCGGCATCTAACTCATTATCTGCTTTGGTGTATCCCATTTTCTCTAATGTACCAGCCATTCTCTCAGAATCAGCCTTGTTCATTTGGCATCCAAATGTTGTTATCCAATAACTGCTAGTAGTTGAATTCTTTCGAAATTTTTTTTCGTCTGGTTTTGTTTTTGTTAGCACTTTGCTAGAAATTTTTTATGATTCTTTAATTCAAAATTACAAGTTAAAAAATTTTGCTGCAATTTTCTTGAGGGCGAGCGAGGGGATTCGAACCCCCGAATAGCGGCGCCACAAGCCGCTGCCTTAACCACTTGGCGACGCCCGCCGCACATTTATAAATCTAACAACTAAAGGGTAATTTTACATAGTTATTTTTATCTTTTAGCGAAATTTTAATTATTTTCTAATTCAGTAAAGTTTTCTTATGTTTTAAAATAAAAGAACAATTAAAAAAAATTTGATTAATTCCGGCACAGCTGACGTACTTATTCCCAGAAGCCTTTGTTTAATAGAAGATTTTGATAACCTCATTATTGATGTAGAGGATTTGTGTTCAGTTTCCATAAGTTGGGAGGACGGATTTGTTTCTGAGTTAAAGCCTTTAAAAAATAAATGTACAAAACCAAAAAATATTTTATTACCAAGATTTGTTGAAACGCATTCGCATTTTGATAAATCATTTACGTGGGCAGACTTTCCTAATCTGGAATCAAACTACGGAGGAGCATTATCAGTAAATCTTGAAGAACATAAAACTAGAACTACAGATAAGGTTCTTGAAAGAGTTGAGAAATCATTAAAACTTGCTATTAGAAATGGATATCGAGCTATTAGAAGTCATATCGATACATATAAAGGTCAATCTATTGATATTTGGATTGAACTTTTTAAATTACAAAAAAAATTTTCATCTGAGTTGACTCTACAATACGTTGCTCTAGCTCCAGTAGAATTCTGGGATACAACTGATGGAGAAGATTTGGCAAAAATATTTTCCTCTAATGGAGGTATTTTAGGAAGCGTTATTGTCCCTCCTTTCAATAAAAAAAATACAAGCAAATTTCTAGCAAAGATGCTTCTTCTTGCTAGTAAATATAAATTAGAAATTGATTTGCATATTGATGAATCAATTATTGAACCTGGAGCGGGAATAAAAGTTTTATTAGAAACAATTGAAAATTTAAAAATTAATAGTATTCCAATCACTTGCAGTCATTTGAGTAGTCTTATTTCTTTAAGTAATAGAGAGATTTTAAATTTAGGAGAAAAAATGGCTGAGAAAAATATTAAGGTTATTGCTTTACCCCTAACAAACTTTTGGCTGCTCAATCGAAGTAATAAAACTACTTCTTTTAAAAGGCCAGTTGCGCCAATAAAGCAATTACAAAAATCACATGTGGATGTATCTCTTGGTAGTGATAATGTTCAAGACCCTTGGTACCCATTTGGTAATTTTGACCCTTTTTATATGTTGTCTTGCTCGATGCCTATGCTTCAACTAAATCCCTGGGAGAGAATGACTCTATCTTCTATTTTTTTAGCTCCAAGCAGATTATTAAATTTAAAATGGGATAGTTTAATTAAAAAAGGTTGTCCTGCTGATTTTGTGATTTTAGATGCACAAAGATGGGCAGATGTTTTTTCGAGCAATTTAAAGAGAAAAGTATTTATAAAAGGCAATTTATATTGCTAATTGGCTAATTTATATACAAAGCATAAAATTTTTATTAATGATATCAAAACTTAAATTTACAGACAAATTTAGAGAAGTCAAAAACTTAGAGATCATTGAAAATAAATCCGATGTAAAAAGACTTTCAAAAGATTTTTATAACTACTCTCCAATCCTTACTGAAAAATTAGACGAATGTATTGCTGATTTGGTAGTAAGACCTAGTGATCACAAAGCGGTAAAGGAAGTAGCAGAAATTTGTTGGAAATTTTCTATACCACTTACTTTAAGGGGTTCAGGTACAGGTAATTATGGACAAGCTGTCCCATTATTTAAAGGAGTTGTAATGCAGATGAATCATTTTAATAAGGTAGAAGAATTTGATCCAGATACAGGCTTTGTAAAAGTACAGTCTGGCTGTGTTATGGGAGATTTGAATAAACAATTAGAGAAATATGGAAGAGAATTGAGGCTGCTTCCTAGTACTTGGAAAACCGCAACAATTGGAGGTTTTATTGCAGGTGGATCAGGAGGTATTGGTTCCATTAGATGGGGATTTTTAAGAGATCCAGGAAATCTTATTGGTTTAGAGGCAGTAACGATGAATGAAAAACCCGCATTATTAAAATTTGATGCTGAAGAATCAGAACCTCTTAATCATGCTTATGGGACTAATGGAATAATTACTTCTTTATTACTTGCAACTGATATCAAACGTAAGTGGTGCTCATTAGTTATCGACTGTATTGAATTTGAAAAAACAATAGAAATATTAAAAACTCTTACTAGCGCAGCAATTGACCTGAAATTAGGAGCAATTCTTGAAGAAGAAATTGTAGATCAAATGCCAAAATGGTTTAAAGGTAAATCTAGAAGTCACAAGATATTAGTACAATCTACTCTTGGAGGAATAAAAACCATAGACCTAATTTGTAAAAAATTTAAAGTTGAATCTACCCTACTTGGGGAAGAAGAGAAGCTCGTGAATGGAATTTCTGAAGTCGTATGGAATCATACAACTCTTCATATGAGGTCTAGGGATAAAAATTGGACGTATTTACAGATGCTTTTGCCACTTAATAATGAACTAGAATTAATTAATTTTTTGAGAAAAAAATGGGGTAAAAAAGTTCTTTGGCATTTAGAGGCAGTTTCTCAACAAGGATCACCGCGATTAGCGGCTTTGCCTGTATTAAAATGGAATGGGGCAGAAGAATTAAAAGAAATAATGGAAGATTGCAAGAAACTTGGTGCGTTTATTTTTAATCCTCATGTTTTAACAGTTGAAGGAGGAGGTCTAGGAGTGGTGGATGCAGATCAAGTAAAAGCGAAATTAAGATTTGATCCTAAAGGGCTATTAAATCCTGGAAAATTGGAAGGTTGGGAAGTAAAAGAACAATTTAAAATTTAACATTTCTGTTTATTCGCAAATTTAATAAATTCAGCAACTAAAAAAATAGAACCTGTTAGAACAGGATGATTAGTCGGCCATTTTTTTAAAGAAAATAAATACTCAATTGCAAGTTCAAATGTTTTAAATTCAATTGTTTTTTGAAAGTCAATTTCTTTAATCTGAGAGAGATCACTTAATTGCCAACTAGGTTGGTTTGGAACTGGCACAAGTAATAAGTGATCATTTTTCTTTAGAAGTGTTTTTAATATTGCGTAAATATCTTTTTGTCTTTGGACTCCTAAAATCCAATAAATTCCTTTATCTTCATTCTCCCAATTGCTTCGCTCATTAGAAAGTGCTTTCGCAGCAGGATAATTGTGCGCACAATCTACAAGAATTTCTTTGTTGAAATAATTTATTATTTCTAGCCTTCCTTTCCAAGTTGTCTTTTTAAGACCTTCAGATATGTGTTTTTCTTTTATATTAAATCCCAAATTATTCAGCGCTTCAATTGCTCCAACAGCTACTGAAGCATTTTGCTTTTGAAAAATTCCTTTTAATCCAAGCTCATAGCTGTTTGAAATTGAATCTTTCCAAATAATTTCTGCTCCTACCTTTTTAACTTTTTTGGTTATTAAATTTTCAACTTGACTATTTTGATTGCATGAGATGACAATTGAGTTTTTTTCAATAACTGCTAATTTTTCTTCGGCAATTTTTTCAATCGTATCTCCAAGAAATTCTTTATGGTCTAAGCCAATATTCCCAATAGCAATGATTGGTCTAGATTTATGGGCTGTTGTTGCGTCTAATCGTCCCCCTAAACCAGCTTCAAGAATGAGTAATTCAACTTTTTGATGGTCAAAAAAATTTAGTGCGCAGCAAATAATTTTTTCAAAAGGAGTTAATTCAAATGTTGAAAAATTTTTTTCTATTAATCTATAAATTTTTTCAAAATCAGTTTTGTTGATATTTTTTTTATTAACTCTAATCCTCTCGCATACATCCAAAAGATGAGGAGATGTCGTTACACCGAAATTCCTTTTATCTTCAAAAAGTATACTTTCTAAATATGCCGCGATTGATCCTTTCCCATTGGTTCCAATAATCTGTATCGCAGGGATATTCTTGCAAGGATTACCAAGTTCTTGAAGTGCTTTTTTAATTCTTGATAAACCTAACTTGATATTATCCCTTTCATATTTAGGAGATAATAATTCAAACATTTTTAAATTTGCATTTTTCAAAATTTAAATTGCTATAACTCTTCAAAAATTGAATTTAGCTTATCCAAAAGAATATTAATTTCTCTTCGAGAAATAACTAATGGTGGGACAATCCTTACAACATTTTCTCCTGCAGGAACTACCAGTAATCCTTTATCAAAAGATTTTAATGTAATTTTTTTTGCATCAGCATAATCATCATTGATCACAAGACCTTGTATTAAACCTAAACCTCTTTTCCCGATAATAATATTTGGAAATTTTTTTGACAATTCTTCAAACCCAGCACTTAATTGTTCCCCTCTTAGATAAACATTATTGATAATATTTCTTCTATTTATTTCTTCTAATACAGTTAGGGCAGCTTTACAAGCGAATGGGTTCCCTCCAAAAGTGCTTGCATGATCCCCTGGAGAAAAAATGTTGGCTTTTTCTTTTACCAATAATGCTCCAATTGCATGACCTCCTCCTAATCCTTTAGCAAGGGTGAATCCATCAGGTTCAATTCCTAAATTCTCATAACCCCACATTTTCCCAGTTCGACCAACTCCACTTTGGACCTCATCTAAAATCAGAAGAGAATTATATTTATCACATATTTCTCTCAGGCTTTTAAAAAATATTTTACTTCCAGGTATTACGCCACCTTCGCCTTGTATTGGTTCAACTAAAACGCCAGAAATTTTTTGATCATTATTTTCACACTCTTCAAATAATTTTTTTACCGAATCAAAATTGTTAAATTTAAAAAATTTGAACCCTTGAATCATTGGTTCGAAACCTTTTTGATATTTTGGTTGTCCAGTGGCACTCAAGGCTGCAAGCGTCCTTCCATGGAAGCTGGATTCTGCTGCAAGAATAATTGATTCTTTACCTTTATTTGTTTTATTTCCATATTTTTTAATTAATTTAATTGCTGATTCATTTGCTTCCGCACCACTATTACAGAAGAAGACACTTTTAGCACAACTCATATTCGTTAAGGTTCTGCTTAATTGTTCTTGTTCTTCAATGTTGTAGAGGTTAGAAATGTGCTGGATCTTTTTTAGTTGAGTTGATAACCTTCTTCTCAAAACTCTATCGCTATGTCCAAGACTACAAGTTGCTATACCAGCTACTGCATCAAGATACCTTTTACCTGTTTTGTCCCATAGCCAGCAACCTTTTCCTTTTTTGAAAGATATATCGAATCTACTATAGGTATTCATTAAAGTGGGAGCGGTCGGACTTGAACCGACATACCCGAAGGTGCCGCATTTTGAGTGCGGTGCGTCTACCAATTCCACCACGCTCCCAAGGCTTTTGAAAAAATTAACTTTTTTATTATAACAAAAATCAACTTATTGACTATTGATTTAGTCAAGGAACAGTTATCAAGATAACGTTTGTTAATAGTTAATCTTTTCGATAAAAACATAGAATTATTTAATGCATTTGCTGACAAGAAATGAGGGGAAAAAGAAAATTTAAACATTTATGATACATTTTTGCGATTAAATGCGCTTAAAATTCTTTTTTAAAGGAGATATCTTCATAATTAGTAATATTATGTTATATTTGAAAAAAAAAGCAAATGTCTAAAACTCAAGCTAAAAAATTATCATTTAAATTTGTCCCTTATCTTTTTATTGCAGTAACTATACTTACAACATTCGGATCAAATAGTGGAACTTGGGTATGAACGAATTCAAATTTAATGGTTTAGATAAAATTTGGTCTAATCGCTTTCTAGTTTTGTTTATATTATTTTTGGGTTGTATTTCACTAATCAATATCGCTTACGTTTAAATCTACTTTCATAGTTTTAAAAATATATTTGGAAAAATTAGGCTGCTTCGAGTTTTGGAAGATTTTCAGATTTAGGTTCAATTTTATATCCATTCTCCTCAATAGTATTTTTAGTGATCTCTCTAATTATTTTTACACCTAAATTTTTTAGTTTTAATTCAAAATTTTCATAACCTCTATCTAGATGTTCTAATCCATAGAAATTACTACTACCTTTTGCGATGATTCCTGCAATTATTAATGCAGCTGATGACCTTAAATCTGAGCCAACTAGATTCATCCCATTAATTGTTTTAACACCTTTGATGTGAGCTACGTTTTTGTTTAGTTTTATACTGGCGCCCATTGCATTTAGTAAATAAATATGATTCATTCTGTTTTCGAAAATTGTTTCAGTTATCTTTGATTCACCATTTGCGATTGTCATTAGAGTTGTAAATGGTGCCTGCAAATCAGTAGGAAAGCCTGGGAAAGAAGCTGTTTCAATATCTACTCCTTTAATCTCTTTACTCTTGATAGAAATCGAATTACCTTTAATCGTAATTTTACTCCCACTCTCTTGAAGCTTATTAGTGACAGCTTCAAGATGATGAGGGATTACTGGAGAAATTGTTATTGAAGAGGAAGTTGCAGCAGCAGCTATTAGAAAAGTTCCAGCTTCTATTCGGTCTGGAATTACTTTATGGGTACATCCGCCAAGCTTATTAACACCATCAATAATAATTGTTTCTTTACCGGAGTCATAAATTTTTGCCCCCATTTTATTAAGCATTTGGCATAAATCTTGAACTTCAGGCTCTCTAGCCGCATTTTCAATAGTAGTTCTTCCTTTGGCTAAAGATGCTGCCATTATTAAAGTTTCAGTCGCACCTACACTTGGACAATTTAATTTAATATGAGTGCCATGAAGTCTATTTTTATTCCCCCTTGTTTTTGCCTTTACAATTCCTTCTTCAATAATAATGTCTGCTCCTAGTGCGATTAATCCATTAATGTGCTCGTCTATTGGCCTTGAACCAATATTGCATCCACCTGGTAAAGGTACTTGAGCTTCTCCAAATTTAGTTAATAGTGCACCTATACAAAAGAAACTAGCTCTTAATCCTTTAACAAGTTCATATGGGAGTTCTTTAATCGAAATAGTTGTTGGATCTATTTCTAGTTGGTTATTTTTACGAACTAAATTCACCCCTAAATTCTTTAAGATATTCCCCATCTTTTCAATATCAGTGAGAAAAGGTACATTTTCAAGAACTATTTTTTCATTAGTTAGCAATGACGAGGCTAATAAAACTAAGGCGGAATTCTTCGCGCCACTTATTTCAACTATTCCATTTAACTTGCCTTGGCCAAGAATCTTTAAATTTTGCGATTTAAGATATGACTTCGTTTTGCTTCCGCAAATCATTAAGACTTAATTTATTAGATTCATCATGACAAACTAATAATATTAAGTCCACCCTATGTAACGTCATGAATATTAATTAAAAGTGAAAATGTATTTTTTGATCTCTTGGGAAATAAAAATTTAATAAATAATTGATCAAAATATTTATGAATTAAAATATAGTTGATAACCAATTTTTTAAAATACTCATAGAAAATACTTTTTTAAAAATAACTAGTAAAAACAATAATCTAGTTAAAAGATTTAGATCATTTAAGAGAGGATCATCTCCAAAAGATCAAGACTTTTTTTGCATAGAGGGTACACATCTCATTGAAGAATTGCTGAAGTCTGGAAAAAATCCCTCTAAGATGTTAGCTACCGAAAAATGGCTTAGAAAGAATCAAAATCTAAGCAAAAAATTTGATGAGTCATTAATAAATATTGTCTCAGAGGAACTCTTGGCATCTGCGATTTCAACAATTAATCCAGATGGGATAGCAGCTTTAGTAGAGATTTCAGCAATACCTAATTATCAATTTAATAGAAAAGATGATTTTGTTCTTGTTCTTGACAGAATTCAAGATCCTGGGAATATGGGTAATCTATTTAGAACCGCTTTAGCTGCAGGTGTTAATGCAATTTTTTTAGCTGGAGGTGCGCACCCATTAGGCCAAAAAGTATTAAGAGCATCTTCAGGTGCAGTTTTTCATATGCCATTTTTAAGATTTGATGGCATTGAAGAAGAAATATTAAATTCTTTACTTAAGTCTTTGTCTGAATTATCAAATGCAGGATTTAATATTTTCTCTACTAGTAGCCATAATGAGAGTTCAAAAAAACCTTCAAAACCTTACTGGGAAGTTGATTGGTCTAGACGTACAGCATTAATTTTGGGTAATGAAGGTCAAGGTATTCATAAAAAAATTCAAGAAGCTTTTAATGAAACAATTACAATTCCGCATAGTGAGATTGTAGAATCATTGAATGTGGCTTGTGTTGCAGTTCCGTTATTACTAGAACGAAAAAGAGTCGCATATATCTCTAAATAAATAAATAAAAAGTGACTGATTCAAGTTTTGATTTTGATTTAATCGTAATAGGAGCAGGATATGGAGGTTTTGATGCCGCTAAACATGCTGCTGGTAAGGGACTGAAAGTCGCAATAGTAGAATCTTCTGATATGGGAGGCACTTGTGTTAACAAGGGTTGTGTTCCATCTAAAGCTCTTTTGGCTGCAAGTGGAAAAGTTAGAGAAATAGCTAATTATGAACATTTAGCTAAATTTGGTATACATGCTTCACCAGTAAGGTTCGAGAGATCAAAAATTGCAGATCATGCAAATAATTTAGTTTTAAATGTTAGAGAAAATTTAACAAAAACTCTTAAGAGGAGTGGAGTTGAAATTATTTTAGGCATTGGAAGAATTGAAGGAAATCAAAAAGTAGGTGTAAGAGATAAAAACGGAATTGATAAAATTTTCACATGTAAGAATATTGTTATAGCAACAGGCTCTTCTCCTTTTGTGCCCCGTGGAATAACTTTGGATAATAGGACCGTATTTACTAGCGATGATGCGGTTAAACTTGAGTGGCTTCCAAGATGGATAGCAATTATTGGAAGCGGATATATAGGTCTTGAATTTGCTGATGTTTATACCGCGCTTGGTTGTGAAGTTACCATGATCGAGGCTTTGGAGAATATTATGCCAACATTTGATCCAGACATCACTAAAATTGCTAAGAAGAACCTTATTCAAGCAAGAGATATAGACACAAAATCAAATGTCTTTGCGACAAAAATAACACCTGGATGCCCTGTAAAAATAGAACTTACTGATGCAAAATCTAAGGAAGTTTCAGAAACTTTAGAAGTTGACGCTGTACTAGTCGCAACTGGCAGAAGTCCTAATAGTAATAACTTAAATCTTGATTCCGTTGGTATCGAAACAGTAAAAGGTTTCATTCCTGTAGATGATCAAATGAGAGTTAAGAATGGTGATCAAATAATACCTAACATTTGGGCTGTTGGAGATGTAACGGGCAAACTAATGCTTGCCCATACAGCTGCAGCGCAGGGCACTATTGCTGTTGATAATATTTGCGGTGGTAATGTCGAAATTAACTATAAAAGTATCCCCGCAGCAACCTTTACCCACCCAGAGATAAGTTCAGTTGGTCTCTCTGAAGTTGAAGCTAAAGAGATATCTACAAAAGAAAATTTTACTTTGGGAGTTGTCAAAAGTTTCTTTAAGGCTAATTCAAAAGCATTGGCTGAATTAGAGAGTGATGGATTGCTAAAGTTGATTTTCAACAAAGATAATGGGAAAGTATTAGGGGCGCATATTTTTGGGTTACATGCAGCTGATTTAATTCAAGAAATTTCGAACGCTATTTCAAGGGACCAAGATGTAATTGAATTATCTAAAGAAGTTCATACTCATCCTACTCTTAGTGAAGTAGTTGAGGTCGCATATAAACAGGCGGCTTCTCAAATAAAATAATATCTAAAATAAATGGAGATAAGACGCAGGCCACCAAATCCAACAGTAAGGGTAGAAAATTTAGAATATGCTGTACCTCATAGAGAGGCACAAGCAAAAAACATTCTGGAAGAAATTGTATGGCACAAGGATATTGAAATTAAGAATTTTAAAAAAATAGTCTCTTTAGAAGATCTCATCAAAAAGATTGAAAAACTTCCTACTCCCAAAGATTTTTACAAAAATATCTTGGAGTCAAAAATAAAACCAGGGGTTATTGCTGAAATAAAAAAAGCTAGTCCGAGTAAAGGAGTGATTAGAAAAGATTTTAACCCTGAAAATATAGCAATTTGTTATGAAGGATTAGGTGCATCATGTATCTCAGTACTTACCGATAAAAGGTTTTTTCAAGGTAGTTATGAAATACTCGAAACTGTAAGGAAATCAACTAATCTCCCTCTACTCTGCAAAGATTTTATCATTTCTGCTTATCAGATTTATAAAGCAAGGGTATCTGGTGCTGATGCAATATTATTAATAGCTGCGATTTTAAGTGATGATGATTTAATTTATTTAAAGAAAATAGCTGATAATTTAAAGATGAGTGTTCTTGTTGAAGTCCATAACTCTAATGAATTAGAAAGGATTCTAAAGTTAAAATCTTTTAATTTGATTGGAATAAATAATAGGGATTTAAAGACTTTTAAAACGGATTTAAAAACATCAAAAGAATTGATGCATAAATATGCAGATATATTTTTAAAACAAAATATTATTCCTATAAGTGAATCTGGAATTAATTGTGCCGAAGATTTAGAATCGCTTAGGTCTATTGGAATCATGGGAGTATTAATTGGTGAAACTTTTATGAGAGAAACTGATATTGAACAATCGTTCAAGAAATTATTTAACTCAATTTAATATTGACTTCAAATCGTGCTATAAAATTGAATAAACAGAGTTGTACTGAATATATATGCAGGCTGTAATTTTAACAGGTATAGTGGCAGGATTTGTGCATGTAGTTAGTGGCGCTGATCATCTCATTGCTATGGCACCAGCAGCGATTAATAATCCCCAAAAAGCTCTTAAAAATAGTTTCTCATGGGGCTTGGGACATTCGTCAGGAGTCCTCTTGTTAGCTTTTCTAGCGATTTTTATTAAGGATATTACGCCATTAAACAAATTTTCTAGTATTGCCGAATTCCTAGTTGGAATTTCACTTCTAATTGTTGGAGTATTTGCTATAAAAAATTCTTTTCAATTAAGTATCCACTCGCATTCCCATAAGCATGAGAATGGAATTGCCCATCGACACTTTCACTTTCATGTTAAGGAACAAAAAAATAATAATAAGCACTCACATGCTTTGACTGGTTTAGGCTTGCTACACGGTATAGCTGGAGGTTCACATTTTCTTGCAGTTCTTCCTGCTTTAGCACTACCTTTAACAAGCGCTTGCTTATATTTGATTTCATATTTAATTGGTTCACTCATAAGTATGAATCTTTTTACTTGTTTAATATCTTTTACTACCTTTAAAGCAAGTCAAAAATTTATTAAAAGATTAATAGCTGTAACAGGAGGGCTTTCGTTTGCTTTGGGATTATTTTGGATTCAAAGAAGTGCTTCTGTTTTTTTGAATTAAAAAATTTTTTAATTTAGGAATAACTAATTTAGAGGTGACAATCCCAATTATTTTTTCGTTATTGATTAATCCAAATTTATTACTATCTTCGCTAAATTCAATATTGTCGCCAATAACCTCAATGTTATTTTGATTTACTGAATTTATCCTTTTTATTAGGATTTTATTTTTAATTGGATGATTAAAAATAACTATTTGTCGATTTTTAAGTATTGATTTATTTTTTTTATATTTTTTAAAAAATACAATATCTCCTTTTTTTAGGTAAGGAAGCATAGATTCACCACTAATAATCGCGGTTTTTCTTAAACCTAAAAAAAATAAAATAAAATCAAAAAAACTTTTGAAAATAACTCTGATTAACTAGCTTTTACAAAAGCGTCTGATCTTCCTTTTGAAGCCCAGAAAATATTATGAATTTTTTCTACATAACTCATGAGTTCTTCAGCTTGGGCTAAGTCAATATTAACTTTGCATGCACTGCATAATTTAGCCGCCTTCCAAATGGTTTCATGTAAGTCTGGATAAGTTTCTAAGTGAACTGGTTTAAAATAATCTGTCCACAAAATTAGAATCTCTTTCTTTGTTTCTTTTGCTTGCTCCTCTTTAACTGCAACATATCTAGAGAATGTATTACTGTATGAAGCCCACTCTGCTGAATCAGTGCTAGAAGGAGCTTCTAATGCAATAAGTTTTTTTGTCATTGATAAAACTGCTTCAGCTGCAACTCTCGTAGATGCTGGATCGTAAACACCACAAGGACCATCGCAGTGAGCATGGACTGTCATTGGGGATTTTTTATCTAGAAAAGAATTGATGAATTTACTTAACATTTCAAATATTTAGTGTTGTACATATATTACTTGGAGATTAACTAAATTGAAAAGTCTTAAATATTTTTCTAACTTAATTTAATTGACTTTTAATAATTCAACTTCAAATATTAAAGTCGCATTAGCAGGTATTACATTTCCAGCTCCTCTTGATCCGTATCCAAGTTCCGGAGGTATTGTTAATTTTCTTTTGCCTCCAACTTTCATGCCTGCTACACCTTCGTCCCAACCTTTTATTACTCGACCAGCACCCAAGGGAAAGCTGAATGGAGCTCTGCCGATACTGGTATCAAATTGTGTTCCGTCATCTAGTTTTCCTGTGTAATTTACAGTAACTGTTTGCCCAGCAATAGCCTCATCTCCTTCCCCGTTTACGAGATCTGCAATAATTAGACCACTTTCTGTAGTCCTTGAATTGTTGTCTGATGGTGTTTCTTCTGCCATAGCGAAAAGTATAGGATTTGGATCTGATGGGTCTAGTTCAAATAAATTATTATTTGAGACATTTGATGCTTTTGCAACAGGTGTTCTTTGAACTGACTGAGTTTCTGATTCAGCAGCATTAACAACTTGAGGTGAATTAAATTGACTGAAAAGAGTTAATGAAACACAAAAAACAAAAACTGCAAAACTAATAAATACTTCTTTCACTTAAATTTTGAAAGTGACTAATACCTAGTCTACAGAATGAAGGTACAATAAATGGGTGATTATAAATTTAATTTCGTAATTTTAGATTGTTAATCCCAACTCAAATTAAAAGTCTAAGACAATATTTTTACCCTGGTTTGGGAGGGATTTTAGGAGGAATTTCAGTCTCAACTCATTTTTGGCTGATTTTTATGCCGATATCATTATTTATTTTATGGAAGGGAAGTGAAAGGAGAACAGCAAATTTTTGTTGGGGTTTTTTCTTTATCTTGATAAGTCATTCTTGGCTTTATGATCTTCACCCACTAAGTTGGCTAGGTTTTTCATGGCTTGCAAGTTTAATTATTGCCACTTTGATATTAATATTTTGCGCTTTTTTGGGTGGGATATTAGTTTATTTATGGGGTTTGTTAGTTGAAATTATTCTCTGGAAAGAGGATGTTTTCAAAATGAAAATATTATCTTTAACAGTAAAAGTATTTTTTTTATCTTTGACTTGGGGTATTGGTGAAATGATACTTTCTCAAACACCTTTTTTTTGGATAGGTTTAGGAGAAAGTCTTATTCCAGGTGATATTTATCTTGCTGGTTTAGCAAAATGGATTGGTGCAAGTGGTTTATGCGTATTACAAATATTGATTGGATTTTGGATTTTTTTATATTCAAGGTAGATGGGAAAGAAAACTTTACTTTAAAAAAATATTTCTTTTAGGACTTTTGTTGTTTATTTTCTTACATTTATTTGGAGGTTTAAAATCTCCAATAAAAGGAAATAATGAATATCCAGTAGCGATTTGGCAAACTAATATACCAACAAGAGAAAAATTAAAAATAAATGATGAATTTATTGAAGAAAAGCTATCTATCGCTCAAAAATATGCCTTATCAAACAAAGCGAAACTTCTTGTTGCTCCTGAAGGAACTCTATCTAATAATTTTTATTTTTCTAAAGGCATTAAGGTTAATACCTTATCAGGAGGTTTCAGAAATTCAAATAATGAGTTAAGAAGTTCTTTACTCGGATTTCAAATTGGAGATAAATCTTTTACCTCATTTATAGATAAAAATAGACTTGTTCCAATAGGTGAAAAAATACCTAGATTTCTAGATAGTTTTTCAAGAGGATTATCTGCAGTAGGAGGAATTCAACCAGGCTATGATTCACGATTTTTTGATCCTAAATTTACACCCCCACTAGCAGTAGCTATATGTTACGAAATTAGTGATGGACTAGAAATAAGAAAGGCTATTAATAGCGGTGCAAAACTAATAATAACTGCAGCAAATTTAGATCCATATCCAGCTAAGCTTTATAATCAATTCCTATCTTTGGCTAGATTGAGAAGTATTGAAAATAAGAAAAATAATTTACTAGTATCAAATACGGGCCCTTCGGGCTTAGTTCAAGATGATGGGAAAATAATTAAACTTTTAGATTATGATGTTGAGCAAAATGAAATAGTGTTCCCTAATTTTTCATCCGAAAAGACTTTCTATACAAAATTTGGAGATAAACCTATTTTGTTTTTGTTTATATTATTTATGGGATTAAATATCTTTTGGAAAATTAACTAATTAATCCACCACCTAATAAAATTTCTCCTTTATAAAAAACTGCAGCTTGTCCGGGAGTTACCGAACTTTGACTTTCTTCAAAAATTAATTTAAATGTTGTAGTTGGATTATCAAAATTTTTCAAAGGTATTAAAGTTCCTTTTACTGGATGACTTCTATATCTGATTTGTGCTTCTACTTCTATCTCTTGTTTAGGTTCTTCGATTGAAACCCAGTTAACCTTAGTAATTATTGCTTCTCTCTTAAATAAATCTCTTTTATCTGCTACGTAAACTATGTTTTTTACCCTGTCTAAACTTTTTACATACAATGGATCCGGCCAAGCGATGCCCAAACCTTTTCTTTGACCTACTGTGAAGTGCTGAATACCATTGTGCGTTCCCAGGACTTTTCCATTTACATGCACAATTTCTCCTTCTTTAGGTTCAATGTGTTTGTCGATGAATCTCTGCATTGATCCATAATGCTCAACTAAACATAAATCTTGACTTTCTGGTTTTTGAGCAGTTCTAAGGCCTAATCTCAAGGCTTCCTTTCTTGTCTCTTCTTTTTTCATTTCACCAAGAGGAAATTCTAATCTGCTTAGTACTTCTTGTGAAAGAGAATAAAGAAAATAACTTTGGTCTTTGTTTTCGTCAGCACCTCTGAGAAGAAGGAAGTCATTAAATACAATGCCTTTGCTATCAAGTTTTTCTGCATAAGATGATTTTTTTATCCTTGCGTAATGTCCTGTCGCAATATGAGTAAAGTCTTTTTTGTTTATTGCGTAATTAAGCATCTCTTCAAACTTCACATTCTTGTTGCACATCGAACATGGCAGTGGAGTGAATCCTTTCTCATAGCTTTCAGTAGTTTTTTTAATTACCTCTCTTTCGAAAATTTCTCTTGAGTCTATTATTTTATGATTAATTCCTAAATCTTCACAAAGGCCAGCAGCATCTACTAATCCTTCAGAACAACAGGAGCCTTCTCCTTTCATTAGCCAAAGTGTTAGTCCCTCAACATTCCAGCCTCTTTCTAAAAGAAGTGCCGCTGAAAGTGAACTATCTACACCACCTGAAAGACCTACAATGATATTTTTCTTCTTTTTAGTTTTATTATTAGTAGAAAAATAGTTCTCTAATTTTTTATCCTTTTGTGTCTTTAACATGAAAGTTTAAATTGCTGAACAGTACTTTAAATGCTTTGTACTAATTATGAACGAAATTGGATGGCCAACAATTGACTCTAAACATTTAATTGTTGATTCAAGGCAAATTTTGAATTTAGAGGAAGAAATGTTTTCTGATGGTATGCCACAAGAAGCATTGATGGAAAAAGCTGGTATCCAAATTAGTAAATGGCTCTTGAAAAGAAAACCTCTTCTTAAACATGGAATAACTGTTTTAATTGGTCCTGGGCATAATGGTGGGGATGGTGCCGTAATAGCTAGAGAGCTTTTTTTGAAAGGTTTTTTAGTACAGGTATGGTGTCCATTTCCGATAAAAAAAACACTTACAAGAAATCACCTTAATTATCTTACAACTATTGGTGTCACAAAATTAGAAGAGCCCCCTGATGTAAATGGGAAAGAACTATGGATTGATGCTGTTTTTGGTAATAATCAAACAAGAAAAGTTGATAATAAATTAATTAAACTGTTTAATCAAAAATATCACAACAAATTTGGCAAGGTAATAAGCATTGATATTCCTACAGGATTATGTCCTGATAAGGGAAAGCCTTTTTTAGATAATGCAGTAAAGGCAAACTACACTTTAGCTATAGGTCTTAATAAAATCGGATTAACGCAAGATTCTGCTTTACCTTTCATTGGAGAATTAAGATGCATAGATATTGGGGTTCCAATTAGTAAATTGTTTAAAGTTGAAAAAAAGATATTTAAAGTTACTTACAAAGATTTAAAAAATATTGATTTACCTTCTTTACCAAAAAATTCTAATAAATATAAAAGAGGAAGAACATTACTAATGGCAGGAAGTGAAAAATATCCTGGAGCAGCATACTTAGCATTAAAAGGGGCAATATCGAGTGGAGCAGGTTTTGTATCAGCAGTCCTGCCTGAGAAAGTTGCTGAGTCTATTTGGCAAGTTGCACCTGAAATAGTTTTAAAAGGAACTATGCATTGCAATCAAACTGGTAATGCATCTATTTTTAGTGGATTAAAGAATATTGATCTAAGTGCATATGATTCGTTAGCTGTAGGCCCAGGAATAGGAATTGATAATGATGATTGGCAAAAATCAATAGATTTTTTAATAGGTTTCAAAGGGTTATTGATTTTGGATGCTGATGCACTTAATAGAATTTCCCAATCTAAATTAGGATCAAAGTTCTTTTTAGAGAGAAAATTTAAAACATGGATTACACCCCATAGCAAAGAATTTCTGAGATTATTCCCTGGCATAAAAGGTGAGAATAATGTTGGACTAGCTCTTGAGGCGGCAAAAGAATTTAATATTAGTATTTTGTTAAAGGGTGCCCATAGCGTAGTGGCTAACAATAAACAAGCATGGCAACTTTTTGGGACTGATTCTCAATCAGCCAGAGCTGGCTTGGGTGATCTTTTAACTGGGTTTTTAGCTGGCGGGTCTGCGATTGATTTAACAGTCTCTGGAAAGATAAAAACTGAATATTTTGCTAAATACGTACTCTTACATTCATATGCTGCATCAAAGTGTAAAAAGGGGTCAAATGCATCTGCGATTGGCGATGAAATATCAAAATTAATGAAAAATAGAAAAATGAGACAAATATCTTGAAAGAAACAATTTAAGAGAGTTATTTTTAGCTTTTAACACATACACATACAAATATTACATGAAATCTGAAGCGACTATTAAAAAATAGGCATTTTCCATAAAAGTATAGGAAAGTTTTAATACCTAAACTGGTAAAAAAATGGTTTCATCAATCCCTGCTCAAGCAGAACCACAAAAAAGAAGGGGTAATGATCCTATAAGTTGGTATTTGCAAAATATCGGTAGAGTTCCACTGTTAACACCTGCTGAAGAAATTGAATTGGGTAATCAAGTACAGAAAATGATGATTCTTACAGAGGATGGTCAATTAAATGAAAAAATTAAAGAATTTACAACTCAACAAAAAAGAACAATAAAAATCGGCAGAAGAGCTAAAGAAAGAATGATGAAAGCTAATTTAAGATTAGTCGTCAGTGTCGCAAAAAAATATCAGGGTAAAGGTCTCGAACTACTTGATTTAGTACAAGAAGGCTCTCTTGGTTTAGAAAGAGCAGTTGAAAAATTTGATCCGACAAGAGGATATAAATTTTCTACATATGCTTTTTGGTGGATTCGTCAAAGTATGACAAGAGCAATTGCTTGTCAATCACGAACTATCCGTTTGCCAGTGCATCTTAGTGAAAGGCTAGCATCTATCAGAAAAGTTAGTAGGGATTTAGCACACAAATTAGGAGCAATGCCAAGCAGAATTGAAATAGCAGAAGCATTGGAAATTGATGTTGAAGAATTAGATTCTGTTTTAAGACAAGCCTTATCAACAAGCAGTTTAGATGCTCCAGTTAATGGTGATGATGGGAGGAGCTTTTTAGGCGATTTAATTGCAGACAGTAATAATGAAGAGCCTTTAGATCAAGTTGAGCAAAAAATGCATCAGGAGCAACTTGGGAAGTGGTTAAGTCATCTAAGCGAGCAAGAGCAACATGTTTTGAAATTAAGATTTGGATTAGAGGGTAATGAAAGACATACACTTGCTGAAATAGGACGATTATTGGAAGTATCTAGAGAAAGGGTAAGACAAGTTGAACTAAAGGCACTACGTAAGCTAAGAAATTTAACTAGAAAATTACCTAGCGGAATTTAATCTAATCTTCTGCCCAAATATATTTTGTTAATTCTTGTGAGGGAGGTTCGGGTGCTTCTAGAGCATTTTTAACTGACTCGGATATTTCATTATCTATTTTCTTTTCAATACCCTTTAATTCGTCTTCCGTCGCAAATTTATTATCAATCAATTCTTTTGCTAATTTCTTTATAGGATCTCTTTCCCCCCAAAACTCCTTCTCTTTCTCAGATCTTAATTCGTCAGGATCTGCAAGAGAATGTCCTCTAAATCTATAGGTCAGGCATTCTAAAAGTGTTGGCCCTTCTCCTGCTCTTGCGCGCTCAATTGCTCTTTGTGCTGCTCCTCTTACAGCCAATACATCCATCCCATCAACTTCCTCTCCATGCATCCCAAAAGCGGAAGCTTTTCTCCAAATTTCAGGATTGCTTGTTGCTCTATCGTGAGCCATGCCAATAGCCCATTTGTTATTCTCAACAACAAAAATTATCGGCAATTTCCACAATTGAGCCATATTTAAACATTCAAAAAACTGTCCGTTATTACAAGTTCCATCTCCAAAGAATGCTGCAGTTACTGCATCACTATTGTTATCACTAGCGACTTCTTTTTTGTACTTACTTGAAAAAGCAGCTCCTAAAGCTACTGGAATTCCCTCACCAATAAATGCATATCCTCCCAATAAATGATGTTCTCTTGAAAATAAATGCATTGAACCCCCTCTGCCTTTACTACAACCTGTAGCTTTACCAAAAAGCTCACTCATTACTTCAAAAGATGGAACACCTGCACTTAGTGCATGGACATGGTCGCGGTAGGTACTACAAAACCAATCATGTTTCTTTTTCATGGCTCCAATTACACCAGTGCTAATAGCCTCTTGACCGTTATATAAATGAACGAAACCGAACATTTTGCCTCTGTAGTACATTTCTGCACATTTATCTTCGAACCTTCGGCCAAGTGTCATATCTTCAAAAAGAAATAATCCGGTTTCTCGATTTAATTCGGCTTTTTTTATCTCTTGAAGATTTGAGATTCTCTCTACGTGTGTTTCCAAGAAAATACCTTAATGAAGTTTTGATTTGTTAACATTCTAAGCCGTGAAGGTCGATTTTCATGATTTTTTTTTAAAACTCTATAAGACCTTATGAAAAAAATTTTTAAATTGATAAAATTTGTCTAAGAAATTTCAATAGGATATTTGCTTGGAACTTCCTTTAGATCATTTTCGCTTAATTGGAGTAAGCCCCTCTGCAACATCGGAGGAAATATTAAGGGCGTTTCAATTACGATTGGATAAAACTCCAGATGAAGGTTTTACATATGAAGTTCTAACTCAAAGATCAGAATTGCTTCGCCTCACTGCTGATTTACTCACAGACCCAGATAGCAGAAGAGAATATGAAAATTTGCTACTAGATGGATCCTCTGGGTTAGATTTTTCTTCAAATAGAGAAGTCGCAGGACTACTACTTCTTTGGGAATCTGGTTCTCCAAAAGAAGCTTTTAAAATAGCGATAAAAGCTTTGCAGCCCCCGCAAACACCAGCTTTAGGAAGTAGTAGAGAAGCCGATCTAACTTTATTGGCGGCTTTAACTGCTAGAGACTCCGCCATTCAAGAACAACAGCTTAGATTTTATTCAAACGCCGCTGACTTTTTACAGGAGGGTATACAACTTCTTCAAAGAATGGGAAAGTTGAGCGAAAAAAGGAAAGAACTTGAAGAAGATTTGATTGCGCTGCTTCCTTACAGAATTTTAGATCTAGTTAGTAGGGACTTAAAAGATCAGGACTCTCATAAAAAAGGTTTGAGTATGCTGGAAAATTTAATAATTAAAAGAGGAGGTTTAGAAGGTAATAATAAATCTGAATATGGAAATTATCTGAATCAACAAGAATTCGAAGCTTTTTTTCAACAAATAAAGCCATATTTGACAGTACAAGAACAGATAGATTTATTTCTTGAATTACAAAAGAGAGGTTCACTAGAGGCAGGATTTTTAGCTTTTCTATCCTTAACAGCAATTGGGTTTTCAAGAAGAAAGCCTGAGAAATTATTTGAAGCAAAGAGAATTTTAAGGAAACTGAATTTATCAGGTCTTGATTCAATGCCTCTTGCTGGTTGTTTAGACTTGCTTTTAGCTGATGTTGATCAGGCTTCTGCAAGGTTTTTGAGTAGTTCTGATGAAAAACTACGAGATTGGCTTAATAATTTTCCAGGGAATAAGTTAGAAGCGATATGTATTTTCTGTAAAAATTGGTTAGAGAATGATGTATTAGTTGGTTATAGAGATATTGAATCAAAAGAAGTGGACTTAGACTCTTGGTTTGAAGATAGAGAAATTCAAGAATTTATTGAAAAATTAGAAAAGAAATCTAATAAAATAACAATTAAATCAAGTCTTCAAAACAAAAACATCAATAAAGAATCTTCGATAATTATTGAAGATTTTGATAATACATCTGAAAATAACGATAAAAAATTACCTTGGCCAGGTGGCATAAAACAAGAATATGAAAAACCTGATATCCAAGAAAATAAATTCAATGAGGAAATCTTTAAGAATAAATCAATAGATTTTTATAAATATCTAATTGAAAAAATTGCTGAACTAAAGTTTAATTTTGGAGAGTTCTTGAAGGATAAAGAGTTTACCGGTCGGTCAACTTATAGATTTTACATATATGCATTTTTAATCTTATTTTCATTTGGTATTGGTTTGGGTTTTTTAAAAAATAATTTTAAAGAATCAATTCAGGAAAAAACTGTTACTAAAAAACCGCTTATAGTTATTGATAAAAATCAAAAGGATAGTGATAAAAATACTTTTCAAGAAATCAAAAAGAAACCATTAAATGAATTGAATTCTAATGATGAAGATCTAACTTTAAAAAAAGCCCTTAAAGAAATAGAAATTACTACAGCCTCTCCTTCTTTAGAAGAGATAACAAATTTGATTAATACATGGCTTCAAACTAAAAGTAATTACTTATCTGGTAAGAGTGAAATTAATCTCTCGAAGATTGTCGGCAATAGTTTAATCGATAGAACAATAGAAGAAAGACAAAATGATATAAAGAAAGGAATTTATAAAGAAATTAATTCTCAAATACTTAAGATAGATCTGGAATCACAAACCTCCTCTAGAATCGCTGTTTTAGCTGAACTAAATTACTTAGAGAAAATAATAAATAATTCTGGAGAACTTGTTAATGAAACATCATTGACTCCGCTGAAAGTTAAATATATTCTGGGTTTTTCTAACAAAAAATGGAAATTAGTTGATTTTGTAAGTGGCCTCTAGGTATTAACTTCTAGATCATCTATAATAATTAAAATTACTTTTTGATAATGTTTGATGAACTTTCATCACGCTTTGAAGACGCAGTAAAAGGTTTAAGAGGCGAAGCAAAAATTAGTGAAAATAATATAAATGATGCCTTGAATCAGGTTAAAAGAGCACTTCTTGATGCTGATGTAAGTTTATCTGTAGTAAAGGAGTTTATATCAGATGTTAAAGATAAAGCCATCGGAGAAGAGGTAGTTAGGGGTGTAAACCCAAGTCAAAAATTTATAGAAGTTGTTAATAGAGAATTGATTAACATTATGGGGAATGAAAATTCTCCATTAAAAGAGAATGAAAGTGGTCCCACTGTTATTTTAATGGCTGGACTTCAGGGGGCTGGTAAAACAACTGCAACAGGAAAATTAGGGCTTTATTTGAAAGGAAAAGAAAAAAAAGTTCTTTTGGTGGCTGCGGATATTTATCGACCAGCGGCTGTTGAACAACTTAAAACATTAGGAAGTCAATACGACTTAGAAGTTTTTTCGGCGAAAGAAAAAAATAGCAAACCAGAAGAGATAACAAAGCACGCATTGAGTTATGCGAGTGAAAATAATTTTAATTCAATCATTATTGACACTGCAGGAAGATTGCAAATTGATGATTCAATGATGACTGAAATGGTTCGGATAAAAGAAGTTTCTAATCCTGATGAAGTTTTACTTGTTGTTGATTCTATGATTGGACAAGAAGCTGCTGACTTAACAAAGTCGTTCCATGAAAAAGTAGGGATATCGGGAGCGATATTAACTAAGTTGGATGGTGACTCTAGAGGAGGTGCTGCTTTATCAATAAGAAAAATAAGTGGTAAACCTATCAAATTCATTGGTGTAGGTGAAAAAATAGAGGCACTGCAACCATTCCATCCAGAGAGAATGGCTAGCCGAATTTTAGGAATGGGTGATGTTTTAACACTTGTTGAAAAAGCTCAAAAGGAAGTCGAGCTTGCTGATGCAGAAGCTATGCAAAAGAAACTTCAAGAAGCAACTTTTGACTTTAATGATTTTGTTAAGCAAATGAGATTAATAAAAAGGATGGGCTCACTTGGTGGATTAATAAAATTAATACCTGGAATGAATAAAATTGACGATGGGATGATAAAAGATGGAGAAGATCAACTTAAGAAAATAGAATCTATGATCTCATCAATGACTCTTGAGGAGAAACAAAAACCTGAAGTTCTTGCTGCTCAGCCTTCAAGAAGACAAAGGATTGCTCAGGGTAGTGGTTATGAAGCAAAAGATGTAGATAAAGTATTAGCTGATTTTCAAAGAATGAGAGGTTTTATGAAACAAATGTCGAATGGAGGAATGCCAGGAATGGGAGGAATGCCAGGAATGGGAGGAATGCCAGGAATGGGGGGAATGCCAGGAATGGGGGGAATGCCAGGAATGAATAATAATAAACCAATGAAAAAACAAAAAAATAATAAAAAGAAAAAAGGTTTTGCAGATTTATAATTTCTATATTTTTACCTTTAAATGATATTATTATTAAAACGCACTGATTTAAGATGATTAAATTGCGCCTTAAGCGCTTTGGAAAGAAAAAAGAGGCAAGTTTCAGAATTGTTGCATGCAATAGTACTTCCAGAAGAGATGGTAGACCTCTGCAAGAACTAGGTTTTTATAACCCGAGAACTAAAGAAACCAGGCTTGATACGGAAGCTCTAAGAACAAGACTTAATCAGGGTGCTCAGCCAACTGATGTTGTGAGAACTTTATTAGAAAAGGGAGGCTTACTAGAAAAAATAGAAAGACCTTCTATTGCAATTGGTAAGGCAAAATTAGAGAAGGAAAAATTAGCTAAGGCTAAAACCAAAGACGAAGAAAATGATAGTAGTAAAGCTGAAAGTGAGGTTAATGAAGCTGAAAGCTAGTGCTTTGATTAATTTCTATTCTTATAAAAAAACTATATGAAGGAAGTTTCCAAAACTGGTCACTTCACAATAGATTTGCCTAGCTCTGATGCTGCTACAGCACTATCTGGCCCAGGTAATTCCTTTTTAAAAAAGTTTGAGTCTTTAACAGGAGTTTCTTTAACCATAAGAGGCCTACAACTTGAGATGAATGGTGTTATGTCTAAGATTGAAAGAGCCTCAGCCTTAGTAGAACTAACAAGGCCAATTTGGGAACAAGGCTTAGAAGTCCCAGAGGTAGATCTTAAAGCGGCTTTAAGTTCTCTAAATATGGGAGACTCATCGTCACATGCTGAACTTGGGAAAAAGGTTCTTGCGCGTTCAAAAGAAGGAAGATATTTGAGGCCAAGAACTATAAGGCAAAAAGAATATGTTGAATCAATTGAAAATTTTGATCTTACGTTCGCAATTGGTCCCGCTGGAACTGGAAAGACATTTTTAGCAACTGTTTGCGCAGCGAGACTGTTGAATGAGAAAAAAATAGATAAAATTGTTTTAACCAGACCAGCCGTAGAAGCTGGAGAAAGTCTAGGATTCCTCCCTGGAGATTTGCAACAAAAAGTTGATCCATACTTAAGACCAATATTTGATTCTTTGCATAGTATTTTTGGATTTGATAGAACTAATTCGTTAATCGATAAGGGAATTGTTGAAGTTGCTCCTCTAGCATTTATGAGAGGCAGAACTTTAGAAAATTCTATGGTTATTCTAGATGAAGCACAAAACACTACTTGCACTCAAATGAGAATGTTTTTGACCAGATTAGGAGACAGATCAAAAATGGTTGTAAACGGAGATATTACACAAATTGATTTAAAAAAAGACCAGGAAAGTGGCCTCATTGAAGCATCTAGACTTTTCTCTGAAACTCAAGGTATAAAATTTTGTTATTTAACTATTGAAGATGTGGTTCGTCATCCTTTAGTCCAGAAAATTATTGAGGCTTATCAATAACTTTAAAACTCTGGAGATCCGTACCCTGAAATTTTAAAAATCGAGTAGAATAAAATCATATTTAAAAAAAGAAAATGCCAGCAAGTAGTAATTTCAATCAAGCTATTCGTGAAGCACAAACTAGTTCAATTGTTGGACCAAATGTTGTTCAAAAGGCTCTACCTTACGTTGGTGGAGGTATGGTACTAACTTCTTTAGGTGTTTTAGCAGGAGTCTCACTTATAGCAACAAACCCTGGACTGTTTCAGCCTCTCTCGATAGTTGCTTTAATTGCGGAATTGGTTTTGTTTTTTATAGCAACTAATGCTGCAAATAATGCAAATAATTCAAAGGCTTTGCCTTTACTTACAGGATTTAGTTTGTTAACTGGATTCACATTAAGTGGAATAGTTGCTCTAGCAATAGGAACTATTGGTATTGGTTCTGTTGGAACAGCTGCTTTGGCTACTGGTATAACTTTCGTTATTGCGTCTTACACAGGCCAGAGAATGAGTGATAGCGTTGGTCAGGCACTAAGCGGTGTTGTTGGTCTTGGTTTGATAGGTCTTCTTATCGCAATGTTTGTCCAAATAATTGGAGGATTCTTTGCCCCAGGAGTTTTTGGAGGATCAGGCCTTGAATTGATAATTGCGGGATTTGGAACCGTCTTGTTTGTTGCAATGTCTTTCGTGGATTTCTATACAATGCCAAGAAGATACAGTGATGATCAATATCTTGCAGGGGCATTGGGTATGTATCTAACTTATATAAATCTTTTTGTTTTTATATTGAGATTAATGATTGCACTTCAAGGTGGCGGAAGAAGAGACTAAGCATTATTTAATTTTCTAACCTAAAGCGTAGATTTATTTCTACGCTTTTTTATTGAGCGATATCAAGAATTTGTTTTTTTATAAATTCCTTTTGCTCTGAGTCATACTTTACTGAATTATCAAAACTGTTGCCCATATCATCTAAGTCTCTAAGGACTTGATTGACAGACTTTGTAACTGACTTAGTTTCTAGCAGTCTTAAAATAGCCTTACATCTATCTGAAATGTTTTCCGATGTTATCTCATATTCATTATTATTATCTCTTCGATGAATAATAATTTGAGCGGAACTCATTATTAAATTTTTTAATACTATGTCTGTTACAGCATCCCCACCTTCGTTCAGTTTGTAAATTAGTGAAAAAGGAAGTTTATCTAACAAAAAACAATCTTTATCTGATAAAGCGTATGCAAAAAATCCTCTGAGTCCATTTCTTGTTTTAGTTAGCTCTGCGATTCTATCTGCTAAAACCTCTTCACTGAGTAAATCTTCACCCCACTCTTTGCACCATTGTGCGGATATGTTTATTGCTTGCGTGAACGAAGCTTCTTTTAAATTTATGGTTTTTTTTTTCATTTTTGATCAGAATTTTATTATTGATGTATTAAAAGTCCTTGGCCAATTATAAATCTGGGTTCGTAACTTTACTAGGAAGGCCAAATGTCGGTAAATCTACTTTAATAAATAAATTGATTGGAGAAAAAATAACAATCACTTCTCCAATAGCGCAAACTACTAGAAATAAATTAAAAGGAATACTGACTAAAGACAATGGGCAAATAATTTTTGTTGATACGCCAGGTGTTCATAAACCTCATCATCGACTTGGAGAGATATTAGTAAAAAACGCAAAATCTGCAATTAATGGAGTTGATATGGTAATTTTTGTAATTGATTCAAGTGAAGAACCAGGTAGAGGCGATGAATATATTTTGAACTTTTTAATAGCAAATAAAACTGAGTTTATTGTTGCATTAAATAAGTGGGATTTAGTTGATAAAGAATTTAGGAATGTACGATTAGATCAATATAGAAGATTTTTCGGAATTAATAGAAACTTTCAAATTGTAAGTGCCTCTAAAGGAGAAGGATGTTCTGAACTAGTTGATATGGCACTTAATTTTCTTCCAGAAGGACCAAAACTTTATGGTGAAGAGACTATTTGTGATCAACCATTAGATAACTTATTATCTGATTTAGTAAGAGAGCAGGTATTAATAAATACAAGGGAAGAAGTCCCTCATAGTGTTGCAGTAAAGATAGAAAAAAGAGAGGAAATGAAAAGAAAAAATGGCAAAGTTTTTACAGCTATTTTGGCTACTATTATTGTTGAAAGATCAACTCAAAAAGGCATTCTTATTGGAAAGAAAGGTTCAATGTTAAAAATGATTGGTCAGACAGCAAGATCAAATATGTCAAAATTAATTGATGGTCCAGTTCACCTAGAGTTGTTTGTGAAAGTTGTTCCAAATTGGAGAAAAAAAGAATCAAGGTTAATTGAGTTTGGTTATGAGGAAGATTTCTAGATGAGTGGTTTTAATTTTGATGTAATTACATTGTTCCCTAAAGCTTTTGAATCAATAAATAATTTAGGGGTCATCACAAAAGCCCTAGATAAGAATTTGATCGATGTAAATTTACATGATTTGAGAGAATATGGAGAAGGTTCTTACAGACAGGTAGACGATAAGCCTTATGGAGGAGGAGCAGGTATGGTATTAAAACCTGAACCTATTTATAAGGCATATGAATCAATTAGAAAATTACCTAAAAGTAAAACTTTGCTGATGAGCCCACAGGGTAAAGTCCTAAAGCAAAAGGATCTTGCGAGATGGTCCACTTTGGATCAAATAATAATTATTTGTGGTCAATATGAAGGTTTTGATGAAAGGATTAGATGTTTAGCTGATGAAGAGGTATCGATAGGCGATTATGTACTTTCTGGAGGTGAAATACCCGCTATATCAATAATTAACGGTTTGACTAGATTATTACCAGGAACTCTTGGTGATCCAGACTCCTTAGTCGATGAGAGTCATAATTCTTCTTTATTAGAGTATCCTCAATACACGAGGCCGTTAACTTTTAAAGATATGAAAGTGCCAGATATTTTAGTGAGCGGTAATCATGAAGAGATTAAATCGTGGAGAAGAAGAAAAAGTTTTGAAAGAACATTGGAGAGAAGAAGTGACTTAATTTCAAATGAAAACTACAAAAAATCCCCACAAAGTAAGAGAATAATAAAAGAAAATAATCAATTCATGAAATTTAGAATAGGTAATGGATACGATATTCACAGACTAGTAGAGGATAGAGATTTAATAATTGGAGGTGTAAAATTGCATCATCCTGAAAATTTAGGATTGGATGGTCATAGTGATGCTGATGTTTTAAGTCACTCAATAATGGATGCATTATTGGGAGCACTTTCGCTTGGCGACATAGGAAAGTATTTCCCCCCATCTGATGAAAAATGGAAAAATGCAGATAGCTTGTTTTTGTTATCAAAAGTAATTGACTTGATCAGACAAGATGGTTGGGAAATAAATAATATTGATAGTGTTCTTGTTGCAGAAAGGCCAAAAATCATGCCTCATATAAAACTAATGAAAAAAAACATTTCTGAAATCTTAAATATTGATGAAAATTTAATTGGGATTAAAGCAACCACGAATGAAAAATTAGGTCCAGAGGGGAGAGAAGAGGGTATAAGTTGCCATTCAGTAGTTCTTCTTGAGAAAAAATGAAATTTAATTTAAATTTGAAAAAAAAAATTCAAAGATTTTGTTTATTATTAATTTGCTTAGTAGTTTTAATTTTTCAATCTGATATACCTAATTTAAAAGCTCTTCCTATGGATAATTATCAAGGTGAAATGGTTATTGAAGAATTAAGACTTAAAGTCCCTGCAGACGCAAAAGCGGCATGGTTGAATGCTGAAAAAGAGATTTGGGATCCGTGGTTATCTTCTCAAAATGGTTTTTTGGGGAGACAATTATATTGGGATAAAGAAAAAGAAGAAGCTTTAATATTGGTAAATTGGAAAAGTAAGAAATTATGGAAAGGTATTCCAATGTCAGAAGTAAATATAGTCCAGGCAAAATTTGAGGAT
>QCLV01000012.1 GCA_003214295.1 Prochlorococcus sp. AG-418-F08 | reverse complement strand
ATTAAATGATTTTGAAGGTCAGTGGCTAGTTTTGTATTTTTATCCAAAAGACTTTACATCAGGTTGCACCCTTGAAGCTAAAGGTTTTTCGGAATTAAAAACAGATTTTTCAAAATATAAAGCCGAAATTGTAGGTATTAGCGCTGATAATCAAGATTCTCATGAAAGTTTCTGCAGCCAGAAATCCATAAACTACACTTTATTATCTGATCCTGACGGAATTATTAGTGATAAATATGGTTCCTGGATTCCTCCATTCTCAGATAGAAATACTTTTTTGATTTCTCCAGATGGGAAAATTTCTTATAGATGGATAAGTGTTTTACCTATAAATCATGCCAAAGAAGTTCTCAACGTTCTAAAGAAAAAAATATAAAATTTTGCACGAATTATCATTTGGAACTTGGTTAATACATATCTCATCAGTAATAGAATGGATTTTTGCAATATTTGTAATAAACAAAATATCAACATATAAAAAATATAATTTATTTTTTTGGTTAAGCCTCGCTATGGTCCCAAACTTAATAGGTGCTATGTGTGCCATCACCTGGCATATATATGACAACCAAGAAAATCTTTACGGTCTAGTATCACTTCAAGGAATATTTACATTTATAGGTAATTCAACATTAGCCTTAGCTGCAATAATAATTTTTAAAGGAAAAGAAACTTATGAATGATTTAATTTTTAGATTTATAGAAAAATTAGGGGCAATTGATAACACATTATTGTTCGCAATATCAATAATTCCATATGCAATATTTTTGTTTTACCTATATAAAATCAAGTCTATTAATATTTTTATAAAATCAGGATTTTCCTTAACTGTTTTATTCGTATTCATAACTATATTGGTATCTATCTTCACTCTAAATTACTATGACAAAACACTTGTTGAGGTTGATTTCCTGCATGGCTTTGCTGAATCCTTCCTAACTCTAAGTGATTTTGTTATTTTGTTTGGATTTATAAAGTTGTTAAATAGCTTAGAAGTAAACAACTCTTAAGACCTTTTACAATTTTGTGTTTTTTAGGTAAAAGTATTAGAGAATATATAAAAATAACGATTTTTTATGTTTACTACATTATTTGCAGCTGCAGATCCAGCAACTTTTTCTTGGTCTCCAAAGTGTGCCGTCGTAATGATTGCATGTAATGTTATTGCTTATGCAATTGCTAGAGCAACAATAAGAAAACCTAATGAAGGTTTTGAAATACCTAATTCAAAATTCTATGGTGGTTTAAGTCACGCATCAGTTGTAGGTGCTAATTGCCTAGGTCATATTTTCGGAATTGGAGCAATCTTAGGTTTAGCCTCACGAGGTGTTTTATAAATATTTATTTAATTATTAAATATTTATTTATTAAATTTTTAATTAACTAACTTAAATTTCTTAACAATTTTATCTGCCATCTGATCAGGCATAAGTCCTAGTTTTTCTTTACTCTGATCAGGTGAAGCATGATCAACTAATATATCGGGTATACCTATTCTGTATACAGGAATGTTTAGTTCATTATCGTTAAATAATTCAACTATTGCGGAACCAAATCCACCTATTAATGTTCCTTCTTCCATTGTTACAACTTTTTGAATCCTACTTGCTAAAGGCATAATAAGATTTTTATCGAGAGGTTTAACAAATCTTGCATTAACAATGCATGCATTAATGTTCATATTATTTAAGATCATTGCTGTTTCGATTGCTGATGCGACCATTGAACCATAAGCAATAATTAAAATATCTTCTCCTTCTTCAAGTATTTCAGCTTCGCCTATCTTTAAAGGTTCCCAGCCCTCATCCATCACTGCAACTCCTAATCCAGAGCCTCTGGGTATTCTTAGAGCTGTAGGACCATTATGATTTATTGAAGTTATTAACATTCTTTGTAATTCTGACTCATCCTTTGGAGCCATTAATACAAAATTAGGTATAGATCTCATATAACTGATATCGTACTGACCTTGGTGTGTAGGACCGTCAGCTCCAACTATCCCAGCTCTATCAAGTACGAAAGATACAGGTAAATTTTGTATTCCTACATCATGAATTAATTGGTCGAAAGCACGTTGAAGAAAAGTACTATAGATAGCTACAACAGGTTTAAGGCCATCGCAAGACATTCCTGCCGCAAGAGTAACTGCATGTTGTTCCGCTATTCCTACATCGATATATTGATCAGGGATATTTTTTTGCAATATATCTAAACCAGTACCTGTAGCCATTGCAGCTGTAATACCAACGACTTTGCTATCTTGCTCACATATTTTTAATAAGGTTTGACCAAATATCTTACTATAACTAACAGGTTTAGGTTTCTTTGATGGAATAGATTTTCCAGTTGTAAGATCAAATGCAGACTGTGCATGGTATCCAACCTGATCGGCTTCTGCATATGGGTAACCCTTTCCTTTTGTTGTAACAACATGAACAAGTACAGGTCTCTTAAGTTTATGGGCAGCGTTAAAGGTCTTAATTAAGTTGCCAATATCATGACCATCAATTGGACCCATATATGTAAATCCAAGTTCTTCAAAAACAGCTCCAACCTTAGGCACAGATAGTCGTCTAACACTTCCTTTAATATTTTTGAGTTCTTCTGGGATATCCTTACCAATTAAGGGAATATTTTTTACACTTTCTTGAACACTATCGGACAAAAATTGCAATGGTGGACTTACTCTTACCTTATTTAAGTAAGATGAAAGGGCTCCAACAGGAGGTGAAATAGACATGTCATTATCGTTCAATACAACAACTAAAGGGGTATTTGGTAAGTGACCTGCATGATTTATAGCTTCTAATGCCATTCCTCCAGTTAGTGCTCCATCTCCAATAACAGCGACACATTTATAATTTTCACCTTTTCTATCCCTTGCTATTGCCATTCCTAAAGCAGCAGAAATAGAAGTACTTGCATGTCCAGCACCAAAATGATCAAATTTACTTTCACTTCTTTTTAGATATCCAGCGACCCCATTTTGTTGTCTTAGAGAATCAAATTGACTGAAACGTCCTGTAATTAATTTATGAGGGTAACCTTGATGTCCTACATCCCAAACAACTTTGTCAATATCAAGATCAAGAGTTTGATATAAAGCCAATGTCAACTCGACTACTCCTAATCCAGGACCAAGATGTCCTCCACTATTAGATACAACCTGAAGATGTCTTTCTCTAATTTGACAAGCAATTTCTTCTAATTGTGAAACTGTTAAGTCATGAAGTTGATTTGGATGACTTAACTCACTTAAAAGCATTTAACAAAAATTGGTATCTATATAATCTAAAACGCCGAGGTGCAAAATGAGTATTTTTTTTGAAATAGATCATGTAATGTTTTATTAGATTAATAATTAATGCTAGAAATATATATATGAATGATTATTTTGAAAAAATACTTCAAGCTGAAGTCTATGAAGTTGCAAAAAAGACACCGCTAGAAAAAGCTCATAATTTAAGTAATACACTTAATAATGAAGTTTTTCTAAAAAGAGAAGATCTTCAGGATGTATTTTCATTCAAAATAAGAGGTGCTTATAACAAAATGAGTAAGCTCACTAATTCCCAGCTTGCTCAGGGAGTAATTACTTCTAGTGCTGGTAATCATGCTCAAGGGGTTGCACTAAGTGCCCTTAAGTTAAATTGCCAGGCAACCATATTAATGCCCATTACCACACCTATAGTAAAAGTTAATGCAGTAAAAAATTTAAAGGCAAAAGTTATATTATATGGCGATAACTATGATGAAACTTACAAAGAGGCAATAAGGATTAGCCAAGAAAGAAATTTATGCTTTATTCATCCCTTTGATGATCCAGAAGTAATAGCGGGACAAGGGACCATAGCTATAGAACTTGAACAGCAGCTTAAGGAAAAACCTTATGCAATTTATATTGCTGTAGGTGGTGGGGGATTGATATCAGGAATATCCTTATACGTAAAAAAAATATGGCCCGAAGTCAAAATAATTGGTGTGGAACCAGAAGATGCTGACGCCATGACGAAATCATTGGAAGAAGAAAAAATTGTGGAATTATCTTCTGTAGGTCAATTTGCAGACGGAGTGGCGGTTAAAAAAATTGGTAAAAATACTTTTGATATTGGTAGAAAATATATAGATAAGATGATTAGGGTTAATACTGACGAAATCTGTGCTGCTATAAAAGATGTTTTTGAGGATACTAGATCAATACTAGAGCCCGCAGGTGCCTTATCAATAGCAGGAATGAAAAAAGATATTTTAAGTTTGAATCATTCAAATAAAAAAATGGTTGCGATTGCATGTGGTGCAAATATGAATTTTGAGAGGCTTAGATTTGTAGCTGAAAGAGCAGAACTTGGAGAGTGTAAAGAAGTAATGATGGCTGTTGAAATTCCTGAACGTGCTGGTAGTCTAATTGATTTTTGTAAGTTACTTGATAATAGAAATTTAACTGAATTTAGCTATAGGATGTCGAATGCAAAAAATGCACAGATCTTTGTAGGGGTTCAAGTCTATGGTTTAGATGATAAAAAAAATCTATTAAATGTATTTAGAAATTCTGAGTACTCATTTATTGACATAAGTGATGATGAATTATCTAAAAATCATCTCAGACATATGGTAGGTGGAAGATTACCAAGAGATTTTAAAGAGATGGAATATAAAAACTTTATTGAACTTTTATACAGATTTGAGTTTCCTGAAAGGCCTGGTGCATTAATAAACTTCTTAAATAATATGAAATCTAATTGGTCTATAAGCGTATTTCACTATAGAAATTATGGAGCTGATGTAGGGAAAATTGTTATTGGAGTTTTGATCGATAAAAATGAGATTTTAGAGTGGAATAAATTTGTAAGAATTCTAGGCTATAAATTCTGGGATGAAACTCAAAACGATACATATAGATTATTCCTTGGTGCATCAGATTAAATTTAAGGTAAATTAGGGAAGATTTCGGTAATTAAAATCAATCAATCTGATCTAAATACCACGCCAATATCTGATATAGATCTAGTTACTAAAGTTGAAGCTGTTCTATATTTGAAAGGCAGACCAATAACAAAAAAGGATCTTTCAGAAATTACTAATTCTGATATCAACTCAATAAATGATGCAATTAAAGAACTAAAAAATAAATACTCTAATTCCAACTCAGCTATTGAATTAAATTCAATTAATAACAGTTTCTCTCTCGAACTAAAATCCAGTCTTAATGAATTCGTAGATGATTTACTTCCTTCAGATTTGAAAACATCTGAATTAAGGACATTGGCAACTATTGCGATCAAAAAAAAGATCCTGCAATCGGATCTTATACTTCTTAGAGGTTCAGGTGCCTATGATCATATTAAAGAATTATTAGAAAAGAAATTTATTGTCAAACGGAAGCAAAAAGATGGTAGATCATATTGGTTATCATTATCAGAAAAGTTTTTCCAAACTTTTGCAGTAAGTAATGAATATCTCTCAAATATAGGAGGCAGCAATAATAAGTAAATGTTAGTATGTATTAAATTACGAAAAGATAATGTTATCTGAGATTTTTGCAGTTCTGGGCCAAACTCTATCAATTTATTCGTTTATATTGATAATAAGAATTTTACTTACGTGGTTTCCAGGTATTGATTGGAGTAACAGTGTTTTATCTGCATTAACTTCTATCACAGATCCTTATTTAAACATTTTTAGAGGTATTATCCCTCCAATAGGTGGATTTGATATTTCATCATTATTAGCTTTTTTACTTTTAAATGTTGTTCAAAACTTAATTACAAATCTCCAGTATGCAAGTTTAGGTTATAGCTAAATTTATCTATCGTCTCCAGAACCGGATATCATACCTTTTGCCGCTCTTAATTTTAGTTTTTCAAGATTTTGTATAGCAACATCCTCTAAATTGAAATTTAATTCAGTACAAAGATTTGAGATGTACCACAAAACATCTCCCAACTCTTTTTTAATACCTATTTTTGATTCGTTATCAAATATTCCATTTTTATCTCTTATAACTTTTTTTACTTTTTCTGCTACCTCACCAGCTTCTCCAACTAAACCAAGAGTTGGATAAATATTATTTGAACCTAAATCTGGATATTGTGCAGTTTCTCTAGCTTTTTTCTGATAAGTTTTAAAATCCATGACTTAAATAACTAACTTTGGGTATGGTAAATTTATTTATATCTAGCAATATTATCTATATATGTCGAATATTGATTTAAAAAGAAGAACAAAAATAGTAGCGACTATTGGTCCTGCAACTCAATCTGAAGAGATAATTACAGATTTAATTAAAGCTGGAGTAACTACATTCAGATTAAATTTCTCACATGGAGATCATAAGGATCATGCTGAGAGGATTAAAACCATAAGAGAAGTATCAAAAAAGTTAGATATAGATATTGGAATATTGCAGGATCTTCAAGGACCTAAAATAAGATTAGGGCGCTTTAAAGATGGTCCAGTAAAGGTTAAAAAAGGTGATAAATTTACACTGACATCGAATGAAGTCGAATGCACTAATACTATTGCAAATGTAACCTACGACAAACTTTCTCAAGAAGTTAGCGAAGGGAAAAGAATACTATTAGATGATGGTAAAATAGAAATGCTTGTAGAAAAAGTAGATATAAAAGCTAATCTTTTAGAGTGCTTAGTAACTGTAGGGGGAGTTCTTTCTAACAATAAAGGTGTTAATTTCCCAGATGTTCAATTATCAGTAAAAGCATTAACAGATAAGGATAAAGAGGATTTAAAATTCGGTTTATCTGAAGGGGTTGATTGGATAGCCCTAAGTTTTGTAAGAAATCCATCCGATATAAACGAGATAAAAGACTTAATAAACAAAAATGGGCATTCAACTCCTGTAGTCGCAAAAATTGAAAAATTTGAAGCAATTGATCAAATTGATACAGTATTACCCTTATGTGATGGGGTTATGGTTGCAAGAGGTGATTTAGGAGTTGAAATGCCTGCTGAAGAAGTTCCTCTCTTACAAAAAGAATTAATAAGAAAAGCTAATTCATTAGGTATCCCAATAATTACAGCGACTCAAATGCTTGATTCTATGGCTTCAAACCCAAGACCAACTAGGGCCGAAGTTAGTGATGTTGCAAATGCAATTCTTGATGGAACAGATGCGGTAATGCTTTCAAATGAAACTGCAGTAGGCGATTATCCAGTAGAAGCAGTAGAAACGATGGCAACCATAGCGAGAAGAATCGAAAGGGATTATCCACTTAAAGCTATTGAAAGCCACTTACCTAGTACGATCCCAAATGCTATTAGTGCAGCAGTTAGTAATATAGCTAGACAACTTGATGCAGGAGCTATAATCCCTTTAACAAAATCAGGCTCTACCGCTAGAAATGTTAGTAAGTTCAGACCACCAACACCTATCTTGGCAACTACTACAGAGAGGAGTGTGGCGAGAAGATTGCAACTTGTTTGGGGAGTGACTCCCATAGTAGTTAATAATGATGAAAGAACAGCAAAAACTTTTAGTTTAGCTATGCAAATTGCTCAGGAGATGGGGATCCTTAATCAAGGAGATTTAGTAGTTCAAACCGCAGGTACATTAACTGGCATTAGCGGCTCTACAGATTTAATAAAAGTAGGTTTAGTAAGAAAGATTGTTTCAAGAGGAATTTCAATAGGGGAAATCGGTGTTACGGGCAAAGCAAGAATAATTAAAAATAATCTCGATGTATCTTTAATATGTCCTGGAGAAATATTATTTGTACCCGAGGAATTAATGAAAAATATTCCATTTAGTAAAAATATTGCTGGTATTGTTACGAACCAAAATGTAAATGATGTTTATTCTTTGTTTAACAAAAGTAATAAAAAGATTTCTACAATTTGTAATTTAGAAAATATTGATAATCATCAAATTAGTAATGGTGACCTTATAACACTGCAGCTTAATGAAGGAGTTATATACAAGGGACAAATTGAAGATGATGATGCAGTAGATAAATATAAATATGTCTAGGAATATCTCAATAAAAGAAGCCTTAGGCATGGCCACAAAAACATTAGTTTCGAACAAATTGAGAAGTTCGTTAACAATGCTAGGGATAATTATAGGGAATGCATCAGTTATTACACTTGTTGGACTTGGTAGAGGAGCTCAAACGCTAGCAAAAAACCAATTAAGTAATTTAGGTGCAAATGTTTTATTCATTGTTCCAGGAAATAATGACACAAGAAGAAGAGGAATTTCATTTCCTAAAAACCTAGTTTTAGATGATGCAGTAGCAATAAGTAATCAAGTACCAACAGTTAAAAAAGTTGCTCCTCAAATCTCAGCTAACGAAATAGTTCAATCAAGTTCTAAAAGTCTAAATATATCAATTGCAGGAGTTACTCCTGAATTTCTAGAAGTAAGAAGCTTTGAAGTAGATAAGGGAAGATTTTTATCAAAAAGTGATATTAATAGTGCAAGAAGTTATGTAGTTATAGGTCCTGATCTTAAAGAGGAATTTTTCAAAGATAAGACTTCATCTCTTGGAAAAAAAATTAGAATTAAAGATCATACTTATGAAATTATCGGAATATTAAAACCAAAGGGTGCCGTATTTGGAAGCAATCAAGATAAAAATGCTTATATTCCATTAACAACAATGGTTAATAGGATTACTGGGAGGGACCCCACATATGGTGTTAGTTTAAGCTTCATTAGTGTGGAAGCGATAAATAAAAATGCTACTAGTGCCGCAAAATTTCAGATTACTAACTTATTAAGGCAAAGACATAAAATAATTAGAGATGATGACTTTGCGGTTAGATCACAAGAAGATGCATTGAACATAGTGACCAACATAACAAGTGGGCTAACTTTTTTATTAGCTGGTATAGGAGCCGTTTCATTAGTGGTTGGAGGCATAGGAATCATGAATATTATGCTCGTATCTGTAAGCGAAAGGACTGAAGAGATTGGACTTAGAAAAGCAATAGGAGCTAAACAGTCAGATATATTAATTCAATTTTTAATTGAGGCATTGATTTTATCTACAATAGGAGGATTAATTGGAACAACAACGGGATTATCAGGTGTTTTTCTTTTATCTCTGATAACACCACTTCCTGCATCAGTAGGAATTATAACTACTTTTTCCACAATGATCATTTCAGGCTCAATTGGTTTAATTTTTGGTGTTTTACCTGCAAAAAGAGCTTCTAAATTAGATCCAATTGTTGCATTGAGAAGTTTATAAATAGAACTTATAATAATGCTCAATTTTTATAAATTAATTGAGATACTGGTAAGTCTTCAATCAATTGTAATAACATCAATGATACCTGTTTATGTTCCACTAGCTTTTATCTATAAATCTACTAAAAATATCGAGTTACCTATCACATGGCAAATTCCAACGATAATTTTGTTAACACTTATATTTCAAAAAAAAATTGTTTTCAGAGCATTTTCTATCTATATAATTTTAGGGTTATTTATATATCCAGTATTTCAAGAGGGAGGTTCAATTGGTTATTTGCTCACTCCAAATTTCGGCTATTTATTAGGTTTATATCCATTAATCAAAATAATTGATAATTTAAATAATGGAAATAAAATAAACGTTACAAACTTTTTAAAAAATGGATTTATAGCAATAAGTGCTATGCATTTAACTGGAATTTTTTACAACTTCATACAAATTATAATCTTCAGTCAATTTAATTTATTTTTATATAATTTAGGTAAATATTCATTAGGTAAGATTGGATATCATTTTTTAATGCTTTTTCCACTTTTATTACTTCTTAAACCTTTAGAACTTTTAAAACGTAGCAAATAATGATTATTAAGGTACAAACAAAATTATATTTTTTATCTTTAAGTATTTTTATTGTTCTAATAGATCAATTTACGAAATATTTAATGCTTTATAATAATAAATTATTTATTAATAAAGATTTTCTTTTATTCAAATTAGACTTTGTAAAAAATTACGGCGCAGCATTTAATATATTTAGTGGTAGTAGAGTATTTCTATCTTTAATAAGTATTTTTTTTTCAATATTACTTATTTATTTAATATTTAGGAAAAATACTTTAAACTTTTTCGATCTATATTCTTATAGCTTTATCCTTGGTGGAACTATTGGTAATGGTATAGATAGGATATATAAAGGCTTTGTAGTAGATTTTATAAATTTAAATATTATAAATTTTCCAGTATTTAATATTGCTGATATATCTATTAATATTGGTTTCATTTTTTTACTGTATAACATTTTTAAAAATAATCGATAAAATGAATTACTTAAAATTAAAATATATAAAGTATATTGTATTAATTTTATTTCTTTATATTTTATTTTCGATATTTATAAGAATAGTAAATATTTATTCCATATTATTTTTAATATTAATTATTTATATCTTTTATAATTTTGATAAAAAATTATTTAAAAAAATAGTTTATAAAGTTATATATAAAAATAAAAAAAATACACTTTCATTTAAAAATACATATGGTGCTGCCAAGATAAGTTTGGAAGGGGTCGAGAAAATTAATAAAAAAATTAACGATAAGGTAAAAGTTGAATTATTAAATTACCAAAAAAATAAACTAGAGTCACAACTAAAGACAGGAGACTACAATGTTACTCTTTTTGGAGCAGGTTCCTCAGGAAAAACATCCATAACAAGATCTTTATTGAAAAATATTGTCGGACAAACTTCAGCAAAAATAGGTACAACATCGCAAATTAATAGCTATAAAGTTCGTATCCCAATCCTAAAAAGAAACATTAATATAGTTGATACTCCGGGTTTATTCGAACCATCTAAATTAGGAGAAGAAAGAGAAAAAGCAACAATTATACAAGCATCAAATTCTGACTTAGTTCTTTTTGTTTTAGATCAGGACATAAATAAATACGAAAACTATTTAATTAAAGAGTTATTAAAATTAAGGAAAAAAATAATAATAGTATTAAATAAATGCGATTTGAGGTCTAGAGATGAAAATAACCTCATCATAGAAAATATTATTTCCATAACATCCGCTAGAAAAAATAAAATTTCAGTTGTTCAAACAATTGCAGTACCTCAACAATCCTCCTATATAAAATCAGATGCTTTAAAATTAGTTCCCGATGTGGGAGGTTTATTTAGAGAAATAATTGAAACACTAGATAATAATGGTGAAGAGTTATTGGCAGATAATATTCTTTTTCGCTCAAATAAGTTAGGTATTAAAAGTAAAAATTTCGTGCAAGAACAAAGATATTTAATGTCAAATAAAGTGATTAATAAATATATGTGGATAACAGGAGGTGTAATACTAGTTAATCCACTACCAGCTATTGATTTCCTTACTACTACCTCCGTAAACCTGCAAATGATAATGGAATTATCAAAAATATATGAAATAAAGCTTACAAAAAAAGACGCAAAAGATTTAGCGACATCATTGCTAAGCGCATTGGCAAAACAAGGAATACTAAAAGGGGGTCTAGCAATTCTTTCTCCTGCTTTAGCTACAAGCTTTACTAAAATATTATTATCAAAGTCTATACAATCAGTTACAGCAGGCTGGTTAATAAGAATAGTAGGACTAAGTTTGATTGAATATTTTAAAAATGGACAAGATTGGGGAGATGGAGGAATTCAAGAAGTAGTAGATAAGATCTATAGAATAAGTAAGAGAGAGGACATTTTAAAAAACTTCGTAAATGAAGCTATTTCAAAAATTGAAATGAAAAAGTATTTTAAATCAAATAAAAGATTGCCTCCATTTACTATGTAAAATTGGATAATTGATCATTTAAATAAGTTCTGAAGTCAAAAATAGTAATTAAGAGTAAATATGCAATACAAATAGCTATTGATATAAACCCTGTTACTATTGCAATAATTTTTGGTCTACCCATATTCATAAGTTAAGTATCTAAAAGTCTCAAAAGTTTTTCAATATGAGATTCTTTTGTATTGTAATTTCCCATGACAACCCGTAAAAAATATTTACCTTTAAATTTTGGTCTAGAAAGCATAAAATTATTTTTAATTAGTTCATTAACCTTCGTTTGCGTCCATACATCAGAGTCTTTTGGCTCAAGTTTCTTTGGTAAGAATGAAACAATATGAAGAGGACCTGAATATATATCAAATTTATTTTTACTAATATTTTTTATAAAAAAATCTTTTCTTTTAATAGATGATTTTAATATATTTTCTATTCCATTCAGACCTAAAAAGCGTAAGCCAAGCCATAGTTTGATAACCTCTGCGGGTCTAGAACCTTGTATGCCTATTTCACCTCTATTTATAATATTTTCTTTAGATGATATGTATGGTAGTCCAGTATTAAAAGTATTTTCTAAAGTACACATATTTGAAACCAATAACAAAGATGAAGTCTTTGTAATGCCAATGATTTTTTGTGGATTTATCGTTATTGAATTAGCCTGATTAATATTATTTAAACCTTCTATTGGGATAGAAGTTATAGCAAAAATCCCACCTATTGATCCATCAATATGTAACCAAATATTTCTTTGTTTACAGATTTCACTTATTTCTTTAATAGGATCAATGGCTCCTCTTACAGTTGTTCCAAGGGTGGCAACAATAGCAAATATTTTTTTATTTTCTATTGAACATTTATCTAAAGACTTACTGAGATCGTTTATATCCATTCTACCTTGATTATCAGTTTTAATCCTGACAAGATTCGTAGTATCAAGACCCATCACTCTCATGCATTTAACAAAGGATGAATGAGCATCTTCACTAACAACTAATACAGAATTAGGATTTGTACCTAATCCAGCATTATTTCTAGCTGCTATCAGTGCATTCAGATTACTTAATGTACCTCCGCTAGCAGCTATACCTCCTGAGAAATCATTAAACCCTATTTTCTTGGCAAACCATTTGCATAATGATTCCTCAAGCAAAGTAACACTTGGTGATAACTCGTAAGCGAGAAGATTATTGTTTAAACCAGCAGCAATTAAATCTCCCAAAATAGAGAAAATTAAAGGTGGGGGATCAAGATGAGCTAGTGAGCCAGGATGAACGGGATTAAATGAATTATTCAAAAGAGATTCAATCTCAGAAAACAAATCTTGTTCAGATTTACCATCTTCCGCAGGCATAGTGCACTTGAAATTCTCATCAAAAGGTAAAGGACCATTTTTATCAGCTTTAGAGAACCAGTCGCAAAGATTTTGACTTGCTCTATTCAGAAGAGTAATCAATTTGTCGTTAGTCCCTAAATATGAGGGGAAATATATATCTTTATTATTAATTAAATCTTCAGCCATCAGATAAGATATCTATTAATAATTCTATTCTCAATATTGGAAAATGAGATATATTTTCGAAAATGGAAATAGTAATAACGTTCAACAAAAAAAAACGGAAAAATTAAAATACACTTTGTGGATGAATTCGATATTAAGAAGATCCAAAGAAATTGGAAAAGTTGAGCTACCAATCTGTTCACTAATTTTTGATGAGAGAGGGAGATGTATCGGGAGAGGGGTTAACAGAAGGAATATAAATAAAGACCCATTAGGCCATGCTGAGATAATGGCACTTAGGCAGGCATCGCTAATAAAAAATGATTGGAGATTTAATGAATGTACTATTATCACTAATTTAGAACCTTGTACCATGTGTTCCTCTGCTCTTATTCAAGCGCGGATGGGTAAAGTTATTTTCGGGGCTTACGATAAGAAAAGAGGTGGATTGGGTGGCTCAATTGACCTATCAAAACATGAAAGTGCTCATCACAAAATGGAAATAATTGGAGGTGTCCTAGAAGACGAATGCAGTCAAATGTTACAGATTTGGTTCAAAAAGTTGAGGACTCAAAAATAGAAAATTTCTTAAGCTCAGTATCAAATAGGTTTAATAATGTGTCAACATTCTTCTCACATGAATTAAAACCCATTAGCCCTACACGCCACACCTTACCGGATAAATCTCCAAGTCCATTTCCTATTTCAATTCCAAAGTTTCTTAAGAGATGATTTCTAAAACCATCGCCATCAACTGCTGGTGGTATTTTTACTGTGGTTAATGTTGGCAATCTATAATCCTCTGGTACATGTAACTCCATTCCTAGACTTTCTAAGCCATTCCAAAGTTTCTTTGCATTAGTATTATGTCTATTCCAAACATTTTCTAAACCCTCATTAGCAATTAATCGTAAACCTTCACGAATGGCAAAATTCATATTTACGGGCGCAGTATGATGGTAAACACGATCAGAACCCCAATATTTATTTAATAGAGATAAATCTAAATACCAGTTAGGTACTTTTGTTTTTCTTGATCTTAGTTTTTCTTCAGCTCTTTTATTCATTGTAAAAGGGCTTAAACCTGGGGGACAACTTAATCCCTTTTGACTACAACTGTATGCTAAATCAATTTTCCATTCGTCTATCAATAATTCTAAAGCTCCAAGGGAAGTAACTGCATCAACTAAAAACAAGCAGTTATTTTTTCTACATATATCGCCAATCCCCTCAAGAGGTTGTAATACACCACTCGATGTTTCAGCATGGACTATAGCAAAAATAGATGGTTTTTTAGTTTCTATTTCATACTTAATTTCCTCATAATTAAATGCCTCACCCCATGGTTTTTCCATAACGGAAACATGAGCTTTATATCTAGTTGCCATATCAACTAATCTGTCTCCAAAATATCCTTTTTTAGCAATCAATATTTTTTCTCCTTCTTCAATAAAATTAGCTATTGAGGCTTCCATCGCAGCACTACCAGTACCACTCATCGGAAGTGTAAGACGATTATCGCACTGCCATGTATACCTTAAAAGTTGCTGGACATCAGACATCAATGAGATATATGCTTCATCTAAATGACCAATAGGATTCAAAGAAAGAGCGCTTAAGACTTCTGGATGAGCATTTGAGGGACCAGGACCTAATAAAAGTCTAGAGGGAACATAAGTTTTTGAGAAATGAGATAAATTCTCTTTATTTAAAGCCGAAATAAGTTTTGCTTCTGTCAAAGCATTACAATTAGTTATCTTTAAATTAGACTAATATTGTCGCTTAAGCGATATTTATTTAAAGAAATTAATTCAATTTAAATAATTAAGTAAATAATTATTAAAGTTATGACTTGAAACACTAAAAGAAGACATCAAGTCTTAAAAAAAGTTACCGTTGATACATAACAAGAATCATCAAGTTATTAATTTCATATAAGGTATTAAAAAATTATGTCTAAATCTCCTCAAGACGTTTTAAGTCAAATTAAAGACGAAGGAATTGAACTCATCGATTTAAAATTCACTGATATACATGGAAAATGGCAACATTTAACTCTTACATCAGACATGATAGAGGAGGATTCTTTTACAGAAGGGTTGGCATTTGATGGCTCATCAATAAGAGGTTGGAAAGCAATTAATGCCTCGGATATGTCAATGGTGCCCGATGCAAGTACAGCTTGGATAGATCCTTTTTATAAACATAAAACCTTAAGTATGATTTGCTCAATTCAAGAGCCAAGAAGCGGGGAACCTTATGATAGGTGTCCAAGAGCTTTAGCTCAAAAGGCATTGAAATATTTAGACTCGACTGGTATAGCAGATACTGCATTTTTTGGGCCAGAACCAGAATTCTTCCTATTTGATGACGTGAGATACGACTCTAAAGAAGGTGGTTGTTTTTATAGTGTAGATACTATTGAAGCTCCATGGAATACTGGAAGAATTGAAGAAGGGGGAAACTTAGGATACAAAATACAATATAAAGAAGGATATTTTCCAGTAGCTCCAAATGATACTGCGCAAGATATCAGATCTGAGATGCTTCTTCTTATGGGTGAATTAGGTATCCCCACTGAAAAACATCACCATGAAGTTGCTGGTGCCGGCCAACACGAGCTTGGAATGAAATTTGATTCGTTAATAAATGCAGCTGATAACGTTATGACTTATAAATACGTTGTCAGAAATGTTGCAAAGAAATATGGAAAAACAGCAACATTTATGCCCAAACCTGTTTTTAACGACAACGGAACAGGAATGCATGTTCACCAAAGTTTATGGAAGAGTGGACAGCCACTATTCTTTGGTGAAGGATCATATGCAAATTTATCTCAAACAGCAAGATGGTACATCGGAGGCATACTTAAACATGCACCATCATTCTTAGCATTTACTAACCCAACCACTAATAGTTATAAACGATTGGTTCCAGGATTTGAGGCACCTGTAAATTTAGTTTATTCTGAGGGTAATAGATCAGCTGCGGTAAGAATACCTTTAACAGGACCTAGCCCCAAAGCTAAAAGATTAGAATTCAGATCAGGTGACGCCCTTGCAAATCCTTACTTAGCATTCTCTGTAATGATGCTTGCTGGTATTGATGGAATTAAAAATCAAATTGATCCTGGTGATGGAGTAGATGTAGATTTATTTGAACTTCCAGCTGATGAACTTGCAAGAATTGATACAGTACCTTCATCTCTAAATGACTCACTTAATGCGCTAAAAGCAGATAAGGATTATCTATTAGCTGGTGGAGTATTTACTGAAGATTTTATTGATAATTTTATCGATATAAAATACGAAGAGGTACAACAACTAAGACAAAGACCTCATCCACATGAATTCTTCATGTATTACGATGCATAATTAAAAAACAGATTAGTTTAAATTAATCAATTTGAGAAATATCACAAAATATTCTCAAATTGATTTTTTTTTTGTTGGAATATATATATATAAATTGAAAAATGGCTAGGGATTCTATTTCAAAAATTGCATATAAAACGCTACAACAAAGTAAAAGCATTGCAGGTTTCGCCCACAAGCAAATCAGTTCAAGATTAATGAATTTTATTCTTCCAGATTCGAAGCTTGAAAATTTTGATATAGATAAGGATCTTCTAATGCAAATCCAAAATTCAATGGATAACTTAAGAGAAGAAGATTGGAACGATGCAGAAAAAAATATATACCCAAAAAAATTATTGTTTGACGAGCCATGGCTTAGATATCTAACTCAATATCCTAAAATTTGGCTCGATATGCCTAATACATGGGATAGACGCAGAAAACAAAACTTTGATGATCTCCCAAAATCTATTGACAAAGATAATTATCCTCAATATTACTTGAGAAATTTTCATCATCAAACAGATGGTTATCTATCAGATTTTTCAGCTAGTATTTATGACCTACAAGTAGAGATACTTTTTAATGGAAGTGCTGATTCAATGAGGAGAAGAATAATTAAACCAATAAAAGAAGGACTTGAAATTTTTAGCGATAGGAAAAAAAGTTCTATAAAAATACTTGATGTGGCTACAGGATCAGGAAGAACATTAAAACAATTAAGAGCCGCATTTCCTAAAGAAAAAATTACAGGTCTTGATTTATCTGATTCATATTTAAAAGAGGCAAGTAGATATATTTCAGATTTAGATGGAGATTTAATTGAGTTAATAAAAGGCAATGCTGAGCAATTACCTTTTGAAAATGAAAGTTTTCAATGTATATCTTGTGTTTACTTATTTCATGAATTACCGAGAACAGTTAGAGCCAAAGTATTAAATGAATTTTTTAGAGTTCTTGAACCTGGAGGGATATTAGTATTAGCTGATTCAATTCAAATAAGCGACTCACCTGACTTTACCTCTGTAATGGAAAGTTTCTATAAGTCTTTTCATGAGCCTTTTTATTGTGATTATATTAAAGAAGATATAGATTCTAAAATTGAGGAAATAGGTTTTAAAGATGTAAAATCAAATTCCTTTTTTATGACAAAAGTATGGTCTGCTGTAAAGTAATTAAAAACTTCTATGACCTATTGGGATAAAGATACTATTCACCTTGTTCAAAGTCTAAATGACAAATTAAAGATAGACCATTCTAAATGGCATAAAGATAAAGGAAATAAATATAAACGATCTGCAGAACTAATTTCGGCGGCATTATGCCATTTAATTATTTCTTGTAATGAGAAAGAAACGATTGATTATATAGAAGAAAGTATTAAATGGTTAAAAGAAATCAACATAGATAAACCTTGCCCTAGTAAAAATCACCTTTTTAAAGCCAATTGAAGCCTATTACCTTTACTACTCCATCTAATATCATCAAAACATTCATTAATAATGTATAGGCCTCGGCCTTTTACACTACTTATTTTTTTTGGTAAATTGTAATCTCTTTTTTTTATTTCTAAACCATTACCTTGATCTTGAATTTGCCAAACACACCAATTAGGAGTAATTATTCTTCTTACTCTAATATTTTTTTTAGGATCTAATTTATTTCCATGTTTTACTGCGTTAACTAGAGCTTCATGTAAACCAAGTTTTATCAGATAGCTTGATTCAGAATTTTTAATAGGTTCTAATAATTGATCGACAAATTCATTTAACTGTAATGATGATTCAAATTCGTAGTTTGACCAGTTAATCCTTGGTCTTTTAAAAAACTTTTTTAAAATATTTTTGCCCCGAAAAGAGGACATAATAATATTTTGATACTGACTTAATTTTAACTTATTAAATACCTCATTTTAAAGGATATTGTTATGTCTCTCTGCAATAGCAGGATGTCGTAGGATTGAATCCATAAGTCTTACACCTCTAAGTTGATTTATTAATGGCATATGTCCATCAGGAGCATCCAATGACCAACAAAAAGATCCAGGGTATCTAGTCCATAAGCCCTCTTTTTTCCAACCTATTTTCGGCCACATTAATTCATATTTTTTACCGACTGATTTTAAAATCTTTGCTTGAATTGAAAATCCAAATCTACCAGTAGAGTAAATAGTCCATAATCTATCAATGGTTTGTAAATCTTTACCTGACATATTCTTAACCTCACTGTAGAAAACATATCCACGTTTTTCAGCTAATTTTCCAGCTAATTTTCGAAGGTATGAACTTGTTAATCTATCAGCCTCTTCAAATTTTTGCTCAATTAACATTAATTGCAAATCTTCATAATTAATATCAATATCTGAATAGGTGTTAAACCAATTATTGAACTTAGAGTTTTCAAAGAATTCAGGCTTAAATTTTTTTAAAACTTGTAATATCCAACCAGCTGCCCAGTCATCTCCATCACTATCAAAGATATTAAACAATGAAGGGCCAAGATTAAAAATATTTTCGACTTCAGATTCTATTTGAGTCAATGAATTTATTCTTTTTCTTTGATTGGAATCAACAAATTTTTTTATAAGTTCTAGTGTAGCATTATTATAATTATCTTGTTCTTTGTTATTCATTTTAAAAAATCAAACTAAAAAAATTAAAACTATCCATGTACTTCAAAAGAAAAGAACTAGAGAAATTTAGAAGTTTTAAAGGACCACTTATAGATGTTAGAAGCCCGAGTGAATATTATAAAGGACACCTGCCTAATTCTATTAACATTCCATTATTTGATAATGATGAGAGATCTATAATTGGCACAATTTATAAAAAAGAAGGAAGAAAAAAAGCAGTCATAGAGGGATTAAATTTTTTTGAAAAAAAAATCGAATTACTTCTTGATAATTTATTCATTAGTATTGAATCATATAAAAATATTTCTGAAAATGATAATAAAGAACTTTATATAAGAATATATTGCTCTAGAGGGGGTATGCGGTCACAAAGTATTGCTTGGTTACTAGAAAAATTTCAATTAAATCTCGTTACACTTAATGGTGGATACAAAGTGTATAGGAGATGGGTATTAGATAGTTTTTCAAGGAAGTTAAATATTGTAGTTATTGGAGGGAAAACAGGCACAGGTAAGACAAGATTATTATCCTTATTAGAGAAATTTAAATATCAAACTATTGATCTCGAGGCATTTGCTTGTCATAGAGGAAGTACATTTGGTGGTTTAGGAATGAAAGAGCAACCCTCAAATGAACAATTTGAAAATATTATTGCAGAAAAATTAAATACTTTTGAATGTTCTAATAATATTTTTGTAGAAGCTGAGAGTGCAAATATAGGAAAATGCAAAATACCTCATGAATTCTTTAATCAGATGAAAAACTCTAGGAGAATTGAAATTTTAAGAAGCGAATCGAACAGATTAGATGAATTGATAGATACTTATAGTGTTTTTAAGAAAGAGGAACTCCAAGAATCTGTATTAAGGATAAAAAAAAGATTAGGCCCGCAAAGAACAAAAATAGCTCTTGAATCAATTAATAACGAGAAATGGGACCTAGTTTGTAGATCAGTTCTAGATTATTACGATAAATGTTATGACTATGAAAAGGTTGGCAAAACTAATATAAAGTTATTAGATTTAACCGATAAAAAATATGATGAAAATATTCTTAAATTAATAAATAATGTTTTATAAAATAATTACAAACGAATGTGAAAAATATTTCCTAAGATAAAAAATTAATTATCGAAAAACATGACATCAAATAAAAGTGCAAAAATACAATTTTATGAAGGAACTGATGAACCGGTAGTTCCTGAAATAAGGCTAACAAGAAGTAAGGATGGTACAACTGGGCAAGCATTATTTTCATTTGAGAAACCTCAAGCATTATCATCAATTACAGAAGGGGAAATCACAGGTATGCGTATGATTGATAGTGAAGGTGAGATTTTAACAAGAGAAGTTAAAGTTAAGTTTGTAGATGGAGAACCAATATTTTTAGAGGCAGTTTATGTTTGGAAGACTACTACTGACTTTGATAGATTTATGAGATTCGCAAATAGTTATGCCAAATCGAATGGATTGGGATATTCTGAAAAGAAGTAGAATATTCCTAAATTGAGTAGCTCGTCATATTTCAAGTTAGTAGTAATTTTTATCACTTCGTTAATAATATGGATTTTAAGAGATTTTATACTCTTAATAATATGTTCTTTAGTAATTTCAAATATTGTATGTAATTTATGTAATCAAATACAAAGAGGGTTGAAAATCCCCCGATCGTTTTCTCTATTTCTTGTCTTAACTGTTATATCAGTAATAGTATTCACTATTTTTATTCTTGTATTGCCTCCGTTTATAAAAGAATTTAATGAAATACTAATTGATATACCAAATGGCTTATCAAAAATAAATATTTTGATTAATTCAAATCTAAACAAACTTAATAGCTTATTTTATGGCAAACAATCAGAAAATATTATTGACATATTCAGTCTTATAAATGATGTAGTTTCCATTCCAGATGCCTCAACTATTGCAAAAGCTATTCAAGAAAGTTTTAAAAATTTAATAAACATAGCGGGGAATCTGGGTTCAGGTCTTTTGAAACTAATATTTGTACTAGCAGTGAGTTTGATGATTTCTATTGAACCAAATCAATATAAAGAAAATATACTTCTATTATTTCCAAAAAATTATCGCAACAAATTTAGAAATATTCTAGAAAAATGCAATATTGCATTAGCAAATTGGACCTTTTCTATGGTCATAAGCTCATTATCAGTAGGTCTATTATCATTAATAGTTTTATCTGTTTTAGATGTCAAATATGTTGTCTCAAATGCATTAATAGCGATGGTTCTCAATATAATTCCAAATATAGGACCAGTTATTAGTGCTATATTTCCAATCTCAATAGCACTATTAGATAATTTCTGGAAACCACTGGCCGTTTTAGGAGCATATGTCGTTATTCAAAATATTGAAAGCTATATAATAATGCCATCTATAATGAAGAAAAAAGCAAACTTACTTCCTGGTTTGACATTAATATCACAATTTGGTTTTACCTTTATTTTTGGTCCATTAGGCTTAATACTATCTCTTCCATTAGCTGTTGTAATACAAGTTTTAATCAAAGAATCAATTAAAGATATTTAAAAACTACTTAATTAATTTTTTATATAAATATGGATACGAAAAAAGTATAAAGAAAGCTAAAGGGTGTTTACCTATAGCAAAATATAACGAATTAAAAGTAAAATAATCAAATAATATTCTAAGCTCAGTAGAAAGATCTATTAAAACTAAAGAAAATAAAATTATCAAATAGTAATTCAATTTCATAAAATTAGAAGCCTAAGCTCATTCTTTAAGCAACAAAGATGGAGCCAATAGAATACTTGAATAACTTCCAACTATAATTCCTAATGATAAGGCTAAGGAAAACCAATATAGCGAGTAAGATCCAAACAAAATTATGCTTAGTAAAGGAATAAGTGTTGTAATACTGGTAAACGTTGTTCTCCTAAATGATTCGTTAACTGATAATTGAATAGTTTCGTTATAGTCTTCTTTCTTTGATTTTAAATTCTCACGAATTCTATCAAAAATAACAACAGTATCATTTACAGAATATCCAGCAATAGTTAGCAAGGACACAGCAAATAAACTATTTACCTCAACAGATAATATAATTCCCAACCAGGAGAATATCCCGAAAACAATTAACAAATCATGGAATAAAGCTAATAATGCAAATAATGCATATTTCTTATCAAATCTAATGGTTATATATAAAGATATTGCTAATAAAGAAACCAACAATGAAGTAACACAATTAGTTAGTAATCTTTTTCCAAGCTTTGGGCCTATTAATCTTGAATCCTTACTCTCATAATTAAGAGGTCCAACAATATTATCAAGATTAGAAATAAGATTATTTGATTCTTCGATACTCAAATAAGGTGTTCTTATTGAAATTAATTTATTATTATTTTGGAATTGTAATTTGATATTATTTAAAACTTTTTTATTTTTAGAAATCTCTCTTAAATTTTCCAAAACTGAATCTGGGGAAAAATTAGAACATTCCGCTTCACAAACTCTTTCTATTCTTAGTTCATTTCCTCCAACAAAATCCATTCCTAAATTTATAGGTTTCTTATAAGAAGTATTAAAAGTAGAATATAAAATTCCTAGAAGACTAAACAAAATAAGAATAGTTGAAAAACCAATTATCTTTTTTTTATTTTTTTTTAATTCAAGATTGTATTTCATGGAAAATTAGAAATAAAAAAATTAATTTGAAAAATTATTCCTTGGCAGATAGAGATTTTTCTGTCTCAAAGATTGATATGTTGTAAAAAATCGCAAAATTGTTTTAGAACAATTTAATGAGGTAAACAAGCTTATTAAGACTCCAATACCTAATGTTGCCGCAAAACCCTTAACAAAATTTGTTCCTAATAAAAACAATACAAAACAACTAAGAAGAGTTGTAATATGGCCATCAACTATGGATGAATTAGCTCTTTGAAAACCGCTATCAATAGATCTCGTAAGAGTATTACCATCATATAATTCTTCTCTAATTCTCTCAAATATTAGAATATTTGCATCAACAGCCATACCAATGCTAAGTATAAGCCCAGATATTCCAGGTAAAGTCAAAGTTACAGGAATTAGAGAATATAAGGCCAAGTTAAAGAAACCATAAAGTACTAGAGAAAGAACTGAAACAAAACCTAGAATTCTATAATTAAAAATCATAAAAATACCAACAAAAATTAACCCACTAATTGCTGCATAAAGACTTTTTAAAATATTTTTGGATCCCAACAGAGCACCTATTGTGTTGGTTTCTACTATTTCAATTGGCAATGGCAATGAGCCTCCTTTAAGTTGAACTTCTAATTCTCTAGCATTTTCAGCACTAAAATTACCGCTTATTGTTGCTGATCCACCTGTAATCCCAGTACTAGCAAACTGATTACCAACACTGGCTTCACTTATTGATTCACCATCTAGAATGATAGCCAATAGTTGATTAGTGCCTGCAATTGACTTTGTAATTTCTGCAAATTTTTCACCTCCTGAATTACTAAAAGTTAATAAAACCTCCCAATTACTATTTGTTTGTTCTTGTCTCCTTCCTGCGTTAATAAGATCCTTACCAGATAAATCTGTCTTAATAAATAAATTTGTAATTTCTTTATCCACGTATTTTTTGATTTCAATTAACTTTCCATATAAATCATTACTAGTAGATGAGTAATTCAATTCTTGTTCTATATCTTTAAGATCATCTTGAATAACTTTTAAGTAATTAAGATCATTTTGACTTTTTTCTGCAAAGGAATATTGATCAATTAATTCTTTAATACTCAATCTCTGTAGTTGCAGGGATTTTAAATCTGTAGATGTTCCCTCTTTTTGGGTTCTAAATTCTAATAAAGCAGTCTTACCTAATACCCTTGAAGCAACTAATGGATTTTGTTCACCTGGTAATTCTAAAATCAATTGATCTCCACCAAGGGTTTGCAAATTAGACTCAGAAACTCCTAAATTGTTAACGCGCCTATCTATAACCGAATTAACTGCATCAAGTTCGTCCCTTGTTACCTTAGCTTCCTCTTTAATAATTTGTAGTGTAAGTTGAGAACCACCTTGTAAATCCAGTCCTAACTGTAAGGGATAATTTATTAATAGATAAACAGATAAAGTAAGTAGAAATATAATAAAAAAAAGCCAACCTTGCCTTCTTTTCATTGTCTATATACTCCCACTAATTAAGTGTTCAACTTTTTCAACTATTTGATGTGGTTGAATTATTGTCAAATTCTCAAGATTTCCATTATAAGGAGTTGGAATATCCTGACTAGATAATCTAATTGGTCGGGCATCAAGATCATCAAAACACTCTTCTGTTATCAAGGCAATTAATTCTGCTCCAATACCTCCAGTCTTCATACATTCTTCAACAATAATTACTTTATTTGTTTTTCTTATTGATTTTGAGATGGTTTCCATATCAAATGGTTTTAAACTTATTAAATCTATTAACTCAACATCTATTCCTTTTTTTTCTAATTCTTCAACAGCTTTAAGGCAGTGATGTCTCATTCTTGAATAAGTCAATAAAGTAATATCTTTCCCTTCTTTTACAACGTCAGCCTGATCTAAAGCGCAAGTATAATCGCCCTCAGGTAATTCTTCAGACAAGTTGTATAGAAGAACATGTTCGAAAAATAGAACCGGATTATCATCTCTTATAGCTGCTTTCATTAAACCTTTAGCATTAGTAGGCGTACTACAAGCAACAATCTTTATGCCAGGAACTGCATGAAAATATGCTTCAAGCCTTTGACTGTGCTCAGCACCAAGTTGACGCCCAACTCCTCCAGGTCCACGAACTACTGCTGGTATTTTATAATTTCCGCCACTTGTATATCTAAGCATACCCATATTATTTGATATCTGATTAAAAGCTAAAAGCAAAAAACCCATATTCATTCCTTCTACTATTGGTCTTAAGCCAGTCATTGCTGCACCCACAGCCATACCCGTAAAACTATTCTCTGCAATTGGAGTATCTAAGACTCTTAACTCTCCATATTTTTCATATAAATCTTTAGTTACCTTATAAGATCCTCCATATTGACCAACATCTTCCCCCATAACGCAAACATTGACATCATTTGCCATTTCTTCATCAATTGCCTCTTTCAAAGCATTAAATAATAATGTTCCAGCCACAATTAATTACCTAATTAATCACATATATAATCCTACCACTTTGAATAATTCAACCTCCTTCAGCGAAAGTTATGAGTAGTAATATTGATAAAATCATCCCAGGTGACAGCAAAAGGACTAAAAGGCCTAAGTCATGTAAAGACATTCAAAGAAAGTATTTTCTTAATAATATTGGTAATTCAACTTTTCTTCAGAAAAAAACTGCGAATAAATACAATAAAAAGTCCTATACCTATAAAAGCAAAAGAGAAAGTTAGCAAAAAAGATAATCCAATTATTAAGGTATTAATACTAGAAGAAATATTTTGAACTATTTCAGAAGAATTAGATGGTTTATGTACTGAAAAATAAATTGCAATTTTATTACTTAAAAAATAAAAAAATATAAATAATAAAAAACTTGTTAATGATCCTACAAAAAAATTTAGTGGTCCTTTTTCGGGAATGTTTTTTTCTAAATTTTCATTACTATTATCAGCCACAATAAAACTTTGTATAAAAAAAATTTAAATGAATGTTATTCCCTTTTTAAGGAAAGTGCAAACCCATGAGTCGTAACCTTTATTTTTAAATAATTTATAATTTGCAGTTAATTCTTTTTTAGCAGTCTCTATATCTTTAAAGAGTGCAAAACATGTTGGGCCTGATCCACTCATTGAAAATGTCAGACAATTTTCTAATTTAGAAAGTAAATATAATGCCTGCTTTACAGAATCATTTTCATTTTCAACAACTAACTGTAAATCATTTTTAATAGATAAATGTTGATTATCAAAACTTAAGTTATTTAAACCATTATCTCTTAAATTATTTCTTATATTCTCAATCATTTCTCTATCAGTAGGATATTGATCACAAAATCTATTACTATATTTTTTATAAGTTTCAGCTGTAGATACTGATACATTTGGATTTTTTAAAAGAATTACTCCATATTCAAAGTTTGAATCTAATTTCTCCAAAATTTCCCCTCTTCCAAAACATAATTGAATACCACCATTTATAAAAAAGGGAATATCAGATCCTAAATTTGAGGCTAATGAACATAAAGTCTCTTGATCTAAGTTCAAATCCCATAATTTATTAAGACCAATTAATGTTGCTGCTGCATTACTGGATCCACCAGCTAATCCTGCGCCAATTGGAATATTTTTCCTTAAAAATATATTCGCACCGTAATTTATATTTGATTTTTTCCTTAAAAGATTAGCCGATTTAATAATTAAGTTATCATCAGATAAGCTTAAATCATTACAATCAGAATCAAGTTTAATTAAACCTTCATTATTTATTTCAAATTCTAAATAATCAGAAAGATCGATATTTTGCATAATCATTGCTAACTCATGAAATCCATCCTCTCTTTTACCAATAACTTCAAGGTGTAAATTTACTTTGGCAGGGGATTTTATATTAATTTTCGTTTTAGCTAAATCTTGCATATACTTAAATTTTTATTTTTTAATTTTAATACAATTTTCTGCAAGCCTAATCCATTGGTCAATTGAGACATCTTGTGGTCTTAAATTAAAACAAACTTTTGAAAATTCAGATAATTCATTTATCTCTTCATTTGAAAGTATTGAATTAAGAGTATTTCTAAGCATTTTTCTTCTTGAATTAAATGAAATTCGAAGAAGTTTATCTATATATTTTTCTAGACTAATATCTAATCTTAAATCATTTTTAATTGGTTCAAAAACTACTAATGAAGAAAAAACTTTTGGAGGCGGACTAAATGATGAAGGAGGCACATCACATATTCTTTTTATCTTTGATAGAAGTTGCATTCTTATACTAAGCGCACCAGCATTGGGACTACCTTCTTTTGATAAAATCCTATCTACAACGTCTTTCTGCATTAAAAATATTATTTTTTCGTAATTATAATTTCTTATAATGCCCAATCGCCCTATAAAAATATCCAATATTGGGCCAGTTATATTGTAAGGAATATTTGCAATCACTTTTGTAATCTTCTTATTAATAGAATCTAAATTTACAGTGAGAATATCTCCTTGCTGAAGTGAAAACTTATCATTATTATTGAATTTATCATTTAATAAATTTATTAAATCTTTATCTAATTCAATCGCATGTAATTTTTTAATTTCTGAATCTAACAACTTAGATGTTAAAGCTCCTTTACCTGGACCAATTTCTAAAATAAAGTCATTTTCATTAAGAACAGCAATTTCTTTAATTTTTTCTAATATTTTTTTATTTACCAACCAGTGTTGTCCAAATCTTTTTTTTTGATGATAGTTTTTAGAATTCATCTAAAAGATAAATAATATGTTTAAATTAAATATGAATTTATTTAATACTTTATATCATGAGCTTATCAAAAAAAAATTTAGATAAACTCAATAAATTAAAAAAAAATAAAAATTTAAATAATGAAAGTAAAAATATAAATAATTATACAAATATAACTAATAATGATAATTTAATCACCAATCCAGTTGCTTCAGAAGATCCCAATAAAATTTTTTATTCTTTAATTGATAATTCTGAATCTTTAGAAGAGACTTCTAACGTTAATAATTCACTAAGAAAAAGTGAGATTAATCAAATTACTATGAATTCTAAAAAAGATAATTTTTCCAAGAAATTAACAACTGAAGAGGAACTATATGATGAATTTAATTATCTTCTTGATGAATAATTAGTTTTAATATTCACTTATGCTTCAGAGTAATAGATTAACGATTTATGCTATCGGCAAAATAAAGAAACTTTGGATTAGAGATGGAATTAATCAATACAAAAAAAGAATGCCTGAACTTATCATTAATGAGTTAAAGACTTTTAATTTAAATAATCTTAGATCCAATAACAATATTATTATCTGCCTAAGTGAAGAAGGGAAGCAGTTTAATTCAGTTGAACTATGTTCCTTACTCTTGAATTTTAAAAATAAAAAAATTAATTTCTTAATCGGTGATACTGATGGAGTTAGTTCAGATATAAAAGAAAAATCAGATCTTGTACTAAGCCTGTCTCCTTTAACTTTTCCTCATGAATTAGCTAGATTAATCCTTATCGAGCAAATCTATAGAGCTATTTCTATATCTAACAACTCCCCTTACCATCGCTCTTAAAAAGAGTAGATTCAATCCAAAATTAATCTATAAAAGTTTAATAACTAACTATTTTTTGATTTTTTGCTATATAGTACATATATACTATGAATTTAATCTTGGATTCTTTTGATTCAACTACTAAAAAATTTAAAATCCCCTTATTAACTGATTCGGTATCAGCAGGGTTTCCTTCTCCTGCTGATGACTATACGGAAGAAAATATTGATTTAAATGAACATTTAATATCTAATCCATTTAGCACTTTTTTTCTTAGAGTTAAAGGTGACTCAATGATAAATGCAGGAATTAAAGATAAAGATTTAATAATAGTAGACAAGAGCTTAACAGCCAGGCCAGGGAATATCATCATTGCAATGATAGACGGAGAATTTACAATAAAAAGATTATCTATAAAAAATAATGAATTATATTTAAAAGCAGAAAATCATAATTATCCTGATTTTAGATTTAAAAACCACATTGATGTACAGATATGGGGAGTTGTCATTTATTCAATACATAGCTATTTATGAGAATTTCAAATGTTGATGCAATAGCTCTTATAGATGCTAATAATTTTTACGCGTCATGTGAACAAAATATTAATCCTCATTTGAGAAATAAACCAGTAGTAATTTTATCTAATAATGACGGATGTATCATTGCGAGAAGTCCTGAAGCGCGAGCTTTAAAAATTAAAATGGGAACTCCGTATTTTAAGGTCAAAGAAAGATTAAATAAATTAGATGTAGCAGTCTTAAGCTCAAACTACTCGCTTTATGGGGATATGAGCAGAAGACTAATGAATTTACTGAAAAACTACTGTGAACAGATAGAAATTTATTCTATTGACGAAGCATTTGTCTCGATTTCTAGACCTAATGATAAAAATCTATATCCTTGGGCAAGAAACATAAGATCATTAATATATCAGAATCTAGGGATTACCATAACAGTAGGAATAGGAGAAAATAAAGTAAGAGCAAAAATTGCTAATAAATTAGCTAAAAATATTGATTATTCAGCTGGAATATTTGATTTAGCTAGAACCAGAAATGAGAATAATTATTTAAAAAGAATTAGTGTAGATAAGATATGGGGAGTCGGCAAACAAACCTCTAATTGGTTGCAAAGTAAAGGTATTAAGAATGCGAAAGAATTAAGAGATATGGAAGAAAATGAAATCACCAAGAAACTAGGCATAGTAGGAAAAAGATTGCAATTAGAACTGAAAGGTTATAAATGTCTGCCTATAGAAAAAAACAAGAAATCAAAAAAAGAAATTCAGGTAAGCAGGAGTTTCGGTACTCCTGTCACAAAATTAGAAGACTTAACTCAAGCACTAGCGACTCACGCAATAAAAGCATCCGAAAAAATGAGAAGTCAGAATTTGCAATCATCTGATATTAGAGTATTTGCCAGAACCAGTAAATATTCAAGTCAAAATTATCAAAGAAGTGCTCATAGAAAACTTACAAATGCAACAGACGACACAAACAGCATTTTAAAAATAGTAGTTGAATTATCTAAAGAAATTTATAATCCCGAATATAAATTCTCAAAAGCTGGTGTTTTAATGCAGGATTTAACTAATAGCGAATATTTACAGCAATCAGTTATCAATTACAAATCTCAGAAAGACCTAAAAAAATCAGCAATTCTAATGAGAACTATTGATTTATTAAATAAAAGATTTAATAACAATGCAATTACATGGGCCATTACAAAAACGCCAAAAAGTTGGACGATGAATAAGAATTTCTTAAGTCGCTCATCTACAACTGATATTGAACAAATCCCAACTATAGTAAAGTAAAAAATAAAATGGAATTTATTATATTTTTAAGCAAATTAGATAAAGAGATTCTTGACTTATTAATAAAAGCAAACTATGAAGTTGAAGAAAATAAAATTGAATGTCTCTTAAATAAAGAAATAAAAGGACTACATAATTTTGTAGAAAATAAAATAATAATATGTACTGAAAATGCGAAAAGGAAAACAAATTATAGAAATAAAAAGCAGCTACCAAATAAAGACAACTTCAAAACAAAATTGGCTATAAGAAAAGCATTAAGACATGAAGCTACTCATGCTATACAAAAATGTAACAACAATAAGACAGTAGGGGATATAAAAAATTTAGAAGCTAAATTACATCAAAGTAAGAGGCGATCATTAGAGTTCTCTACTTCTAATTTTTCTGGAACTTATGCGAAAGAAGTAGAAGCTTATATTCTGGAAGACAAGCCCAAAAAGGTAAAAAATATGATTAAAAAATACTGCCTATAAATTTAAATAAAATAAGTTAGCTAGTAATAAAATTACCACAGCGTTGTTTATCTAAAAAACTTATATGTTGTCTTTCTAAGTAATATAATTCCTGAAATTTAATCGCATCTGAATTTAAGTCCTTAAAAAGATCATCTATCTCTTTATTAGTCTCTGAGGAAACTGAAGAAGGATTATCAATTAAAATAGAAATACAATTTTCTAAAGTTTTTAATCTTTGTGATCCCCAAGATTCGATCAAGTGTCTACATCTTTTTAAAGAATTATATTTTTCAAGAAGTGATAAAGTTCCAAGTAAATTATCTTTCGGATTAGTAAGCAATGTTAAAAATAACTCATTTGGATTAACAAAATTATTAATTTTATTTGATAAATCAGGATTATAAAGAGCTAAGTGATCAGAAAGAAGTGAAATTAAGTCAATAGCAAAAAACTCTTTTTGAATATTATGACTATCAGATTCATTTAATTCATTTAAATAATCTAAACCTAAATTATTTTGTTCAATTTTGGAAATAGCTTCCCACAAAATTTGAATATGATTAGTGTTAAAAACATTAATTTCTCTTTTAAGAAATTCATCGCGAATAAATAACCGAAGATCAGGACAATGCAAATAATAAAAGATTATTTCCGATTCATTTTTCTCACGCCGAGAAATTTCATTTGGTTGTTCAAATTTTTTTGATCTACCATGCCAACGAAATCCCTTAACTTGATTTCTTAAATCTTGTTCGAACTGTATAGCTAACCTTGCTTGTCCCTTACTCAATCGTTCGGAAACTTTTTGTAAGTAATGTGTCCTTATTGATGATTGAGGTAATTTGCTCAACAATTTTACCAATGAAGAAATAACACTTTGGAAATTTTCAGACTTACTTAAATCTTTATCTTTAAAGATCTGATCAATCTCCCAATCAATCCAAAAGGATGAATTATCAATTAGATTAAAATAATCTTCTGGTGTATGGCTATTCAAAAATTCGTCAGGATCTTTAAAATCATTAAGTTGTAGTATCTTAAGATTAATTTGATCATTGAGAGATAAGCTTTCTACTTCTTTTATTACTCTTTTTGTAGCTAATATTCCTGCATTATCAGAATCAAAATTCAATATTATATTCTTATTATCCGTGCATCTACATAGTTGGGAAATTTGATATTTATTTAATGCCGTGCCGAGGGAAGCTACAGAATTAGTTATACCTTTTGAATGAAGAGCAATCACATCAAAGTATCCTTCAACAATAATAGCTTTATCTCTTTTTCTTATATTGCTAGATGCTTTATCAAATGAAAACAACATTTTCCCTTTTTCAAATATCTCTGATTCAGGAGAATTAAGATATTTAGGTTCCTGTCCATCAAGTGATCTTCCACCAAAGGCAACAACACGCCCCTGCATATCATGTATTGGAACAATTAATCTATTTCTAAAACGATCATAAATCTTGTCAGAATTATCCTTAGAAATTGCAAGGCCTGAAGCCAATATTAGATTAATAGGAAATTTTTCAACCATAGATAGATAGTTAAATAAATCATTCCATGAATTTGGAGCAAAACCTAATTCAAAGTCGTCGATAATTTTATTACTCAAGTTCCTCTTGTTTTTTAAATATTTCATAGCTTCAACACCTATAGAATTATTTAATTGAGACTTAAACCAATTTTTAGTGACCCTTAATATTTTATAAAGCTCCTCCTTTCTAGATAATTGTTTTTTATATGCTTCTACTTGGGGCCCTTCAAAATTTTCAACATTAATATTATTTTTCTTAGCAAGAGAAAGTACAACATCAGAAAAATTTGCACGAGTAAATTCCATTAAAAATTTAATAGAGTTACCACCAGCACCACAAGAAAAACAATAATAGAATTGTTTACTTGGTGATACTGTCATAGATGGCTTACTATCATCATGAAATGGGCAAATACCAACAAATTCCTTGCCTTTCTTCTTAAGAACAATATGTTCAGAAATAACATCTACAATATCTGCCTTTTCCTTAATCTCTTGAATAGTTCTTGGATGTATAGAATGAACCATTGAGATTTTTATAAAAAAACAAATAATAATTTATTTGTTATAGGTCAAAATGAAATAAGAATCTACTTAATTTCACAAAAAAATTATTTTTTTAAATGATCAATATCGCAGAATTTGAAAAAAAATTTAATTCATTGAATAAGTTTAATTTGGTATTGGCCTCATTCTTCTTTAGTTTGATGACATTGTGCGTAAAAAATATTGATAAAAGGATCCCTATTTATGAATTAGTTTTATTCAGATCATTGTTAAGTTTAATGATTACTTTATTCATAATTAATCTAAAAAATATAAATCCTTGGGGCAAAAATAGACCATTACTTATCTTAAGAGGTGTCTTAGGAACTTTAGCTTTAGTTTGTATTTTCTATTCTATTAGAAATATGCCTCTTAGTATATCTACTGTCATTCAGTACACATATCCTATTCTTATATCTATATTTGCTGGCATATTTATAAATGAAAAAATAAATCGAAATATAATTTTTGCTTTAATTATTGGTTGGGTTGGAATATTAGTAATTTTAAATCCTATTCAATTATCAAATATAAACGTTGAAATTGAAAATATTTCGATTTCAATAGCATTTCTTGGGGCAATCTTTACTGCATTAGCATACGTTACGGTTAAGAAACTTTCATTTACTGAAGATGTTTATGTAATTATTGAATATTTTCCACTTGTTTCTTTTATAACGTTATTGCCAATTGTATTAATTAACTGGGTTACCCCAAATTGGAATGAATTAGTTTGGATAATTGGCATTGGTATATTTACTCAATTAGGTCAGACTTTCTTAACTATAGGGTTAAAAAATTTACCTGCTTCTAAAGCTTCAACAATTAACTATTTGCAAGTTTTATTCGGGTCAATATGGGGGGTTTTGTTTTTTCGTGAAATAATAAACATAAATTTTTTAATAGGCGCCTTACTAGTTTTATTAGCAACAATAATTTCGACTACCAAAATAATCAAAAAGACCTAGAATGTAAATATAGTGATTTGATAAAAGTGAAAGTTTTCTATTTAACTTTATTATTTTGTTTTTTTCCTATTGGTCAAGTTAATGCTACAACCCCAAAGTCAGTAACTTGTACAAGAACTGAATATAGGGAGGAATACATTCCTGGAACGAAATCAAATCCAGGCTTTGTAAAAAGTTACGAGGTTGATGTAGTAATACCTTGTACAGGAGAAAGACAAGCGGAGAAAATTGATGATAATGACTGTAGTCAAGGATCATTTATTGGTACTCTTCTTGGTGCTGGCATAGCACTATCCTCTTCAAGGGGAAAAGATAGATTTTGGGCCGTTCCTGCAGGTGGAACAGCAGGTGCGCTAATTGGATGTCAAGTGGATGGTGGTTAATTGATTAGTTGGATAAATGGAGATTTGGTTGAATTATGGCAAACTAATCAAAAATTTTTTATTTTAATAAATTGTCAAGGATTAGGATACGAAGTGCAAATTCTAGAATCCTTTTTTCTCAAATTAAAAACAAATCAAATATCAAATAAAAACATTACTCTTTGGATAAAACATATTAAAAAAGAAGATTCAGATTTATTATTTGGCTTTATATCGAAGGAACAAAAGAATTTCTTCATTGAAATTTTAAGTATTCGTGGCGTTGGATCTCAAATTAGTATGGGTATATTAAATAAATTTACTATTAATGAAGTTATAAGTGCTATAAGAACACAAAACAAAAAATTAATTTGTTCCGTACCTGGTATTGGACAAAAAATGAGTGACCGATTAATTTTAGAATTAAAAAGCAAATTTAAAAGTGAAATATCATTTGCAGAAGAAAAAGACAATGATGAATTAGATATTAAGGATCCTCAAATGAATAAAATGATGGAGGATCTTCAATTAACCCTTCAATCATTAAATTATAAAAACAAAGAAATAAAGACTATTTTGCCAATTATTGTTAAAGATGTAGATCTTCTCACCAAAAAAGAAAATAATTTATCATTTGAAAATTTATTGAAGTTAGCCATGAATTATTTAGATACTGAAAGTAGTAAAATAGTCAGTTAACGTAGTAATATAAAACTAAGGAAAATAAATTTTATGCCATTAGATACAGCTGAAAAACAGAAGCTTATTGAAACCCACCAAGTGCATGCAACTGATACAGGCTCAGTTGAAGTTCAGGTCGCGATGCTTTCTAAAAGGATTTCTAAATTAAGTGACCATCTACAAAGCAACATTCATGATTTTGCTTCTAGGCAAGGATTATTAAAAATGATTGGCAAAAGGAAAAGATTGCTCTCATATATAAAAGAGAAAGACGTAAAAAAATATCAAGATTTAATTACTAAAATTGGAATCAGAGGATGATTTCCATTGATGAAAAAGAAACAATCAAAAAAAAAGATACAAAATAAAAAGAAAAAAAATTATTCTGATAAATCTGCGTTTTCTAATTACGAAAAAATATCTAATACTGTAAGTACTCCAAAGCGATCATCAAGTGGGATACCTAAATATGTAGCCGATAGAATGGCTAGAAGAATATTTTTTACAGCAGGAATACCTACAATATTGGGAATGTCAGTTTTTGTTGTTAGTTACATTATCGTTACAAGAAATATTGCTGAAATACCTCCTTCCTCAACAATTGCAATATCAGCGTTGTTTTTCTTGTTAGGTCTAGCAGGTTTAAGTTTTGGGATATTATCAGCTAGTTGGGATAAGGAGCCTGGATCATTTTTCGGTATTGAAAATATCCCGATGAACATACAACGTGCAAAAGCTGCATTTAAACCTGCAACTCAGAATTTTGAGGAGAACAGTTAAACTAGGAAACTAGAGACAATAAATTAACTTGGAATGATTTATCTTCTAATAATTTAAATGCTCCTTGTAAGTCACCGATGCAAAATTGTTCCCCAAATTTAACGTAGGTAATATTATTTTTATTTTTTACTGCCGCTAATACTGGGATCTTTATTCCGCATCTTCCTTTATCTGGCTTAAATTTAATTAAACAGTCTCTTAATAAATTTTGTACTCTTACATCTGATGCTTGAGTACTTTCAAGATTAATAATAAGTAATTTAAGATTATCTATTTCTCTACAATCATCAATTATTAATTGAGTCTTATCACTTTTTTTATCTATTGTCCCCCAAACCAGTAGCCTAGTATCAGTCAAAAGAAATTCTGATAATTTTATGTAGGTTTTAGGAAAAACTATCGCTTCACAAGTTCCAGAAAGATCCTCTAGCTGAACTATAGCCATCCTATCTCCTTTTCTAGTTGTGATTTGTTTCAACTCAGGGATCATTCCAACTAATGAGACTTTGGTTCTATCTTTTGTATCTTCTAACTGTGAAATGCTAATAGGAGATATAAGTTTTGCTGGCCTTGTTAAATGTTTTAGAGGATGATCAGATAAATAAAAACCTAAAAGCTGCTTTTCTAACCTTAACTTCTCAATAAGGGAATAATCATCAACCTTAGCTAATTGTGAATCTGAAAAAGCAACATTAGAAAATTCCTCTTTAGAATCAAATAGATTTCCTTGACCAGATAATCTATCACGATTTCTTGAAGAGGCCCACTCAATTACATGTTCGAGATCTGACAATAACTGAGCTCTATTATCATTATTTGAGAACTCATCAAGCGCTCCACAATGAATTAGAGATTCAAGACTTCTTTTGTTAAGAACATTAGATGGTAAACGATCGCACAAATCCGATAATGACTTAAAGGTTCCAAAACTACTACGGTTTTCAATAATATTTCTTATAGCTGAATCTCCTAAATTCTTGATCGCAGATAAACCGAACAAAATCTGATTATTTTTAATAGTGAAATCAACCCCAGAGAAATTAATGCTTGGAGAAATAACTTCTATTCCCATGGAATAACAATTAGAAATATATCTTTGCATCTTGTCGCTAGAACCAGAATTTACGCTTAAGAGAGCTGCCATATAAGCGACAGGAAAATGGGCTTTTAAAAACGCAGTCTGATAAGTAACAGCACCATAAGCAGTTGAATGGCTTTTGTTAAAACAATATTCTGCAAATAAAACCATTTGATCAAAAAGATCATTTGCTAATTTTTCATTTACTCCTTTATTCATAGAGCCCTCGACAAAAATATTCCTATGTTTAACCATCTCTGATACTTTCTTTTTACCCATTGCTCTTCGTAGTAAATCAGCATCACCAAGAGAATAACCCGCTAAGTCTTGAGCAATTTTCATGATTTGTTCTTGGTAAACCATAATTCCGTAGGTTTCGGTGAGAATTGACTTAATAAAAGGATGAGGAAAATCAACCTTTTCATTCCCATTTTTTCGATTTATGAATTTAGGTATAAGACCAGCATCAAGAGGACCAGGGCGATAAAGAGCAAGGATAGATGAAATATCCTCAAGAGAATTAGGTTTAAATTCCTTTACAACCTGCTTCATACCTGAAGATTCAAGTTGAAAAATACCTTCAAGATCACCTCTCCCAATAAGATCAAAAGTTTTACAATCGTTTTGAGGTAAATCGTCAATATTAATTGTTTTTCCAGTTGATTGATTAATCAAAGAAACCGTCTTTTCAATCATAGTAAGATTCTTCAGACCCAAGAAATCCATTTTTAATAATCCAAGTGATTCAATATCATCCATGGAATATTGTGTTATTATTTGACCTTCATTATTTCTTTGGAGAGGTACAAGTTCATCGAGTGGATCTGATGCAATAACAACTCCTGCAGCATGAACCCCATATGTTTTATTAGTTCCTTCAATTCTTAAAGCCAAATCAACCCATTTTTTGACCTTATCGTCCTTAATATACTTATCTCTAAACTCCTGGCTAGGAGAATTCTTGTCAATCATTTCATTGAGTTTATAAGGTTTACCTCTAACAACAGGTATCAACTTAGCCAATTTATCAGCCTCTCCATAAGGAATATCTAAAACCCTTGCTACATCTTTTAAAACTGCCTTAGAAGTCATTTTATTAAAAGTAATTATTTGCGCAACTTTATCTTCTCCATATCGATTAGTAACATAATCAATAACTTCATTTCTCCTATCAATACAAAAGTCAGTATCAATATCTGGCATAGACTTTCTTGCGGGATTTAAAAATCTCTCAAACAATAATCCATGCTCAACAGGATCTATATTTGTAATTTGAAGAGCATAGGCTACTAGTGATCCTGCAGCAGAACCTCTTCCAGGACCTACAGGAATAGAGTTGTCCCTAGCAAATTTGATATAGTCCCAAACAACTAAGAAATAATCAGGGAAACCCATATCTTTTATGATTTTTAATTCCGAAGAAAGTCTTTTTTTATAATTCTCATCAACTTCTTGAAGATTCTTTTTTTTCAATCTCTTTAAAAGACCTTCGTTAGATAATTGAGTAAGGAAAGAAAATGAATCTTTTTCTTTCTTAAGAGGGAATTTTGGCATTCTATATTTACCAAACAAATCAAATACTTCAATTTTTTCAGAAATTTCTACTGTATTGTTCACTGCATCTTTAATTGATTCTTCATCTATATGATCCTTAAAAAGTTCAAGCATTTCATTTTCACTCTTAATATATTCCGTACCGGTATATCTCAAACGTTTTTCATCGCTTATTAGTTTCCCTGTCAATACGCAAAGTAAAGCATCATGTGCTTCAACATCCATATTGGAAATGTAATGAGCGTCATTTGTTGCTATAACTTTAATTGCATGTTTTTTGCCTATTTTTAATAATTCGACATTTACAATTCTATCTTCAATAGAGCCGTGATCTTGTATTTCCAGATAAAAATCATCTGCAAATAAATTTTTATACCAAAGAGCTATATCCTCTGCTACATCTAATCTTCCTTTCAAAATGGCCTGAGGTATCTCGCCACCAAGGCAAGCCGTAGAAACTATTAGACCATCCTTATATTTATTTAAAAGATACTTGTCAATACATGGTCTAGAAAAAATACCTCGACCTCTCATCCCATTTAAGTGACTAATAGTTGTTAACTTTACGAGATTTTTATAGCCAGTATGATTTTTTGCTAAAACCACCAAATGATATCTTTTTTCTTTTTTGGGTTGAGGATCATCAATAGAACCATTAATCACATACATTTCATTACCAATAATTGGTTTTATCCCTTTCTCTTTACACTTCTTGACTAAATCAAGAACTCCATACATAACACCATGATCGGTCAGAGCAATAGAATCCATTCCAAGATCGCTAGCTCTATCAACAATTTTTGAAATTTGGCTGGCTCCATCCAGCAAACTGTAGTCACTATGGTTATGAAGCGGAACGAAACCCATACTCAATCAATTTATATATATAAGATAGAGAAAATTCCCAAAAGATCTATACTTTGTGATTACAAATTAATTATTACTACAAATTTAAAATATAGGTCTATTCTTAATTACCTGAGCATCAATTTCAAAAATATTTGCTGCATTTAATATTCTACCTTCTTCCAATACATTGCCTATAAGTTGAAGTCCTACAGGTAACCCTTTCTTATCAAAACCACAAGGAATGCTGATAGCTGGGAGTCCAGCTAGATTTGCAGGCACAGTTAGAAGATCAGATAAATACATAGAAAGTGGATCATTGGCAAAATCACCTTTTAAAAAAGCAGTAGTTGGACAAGTAGGGGTTAATAAAATATCAACTTTCTTAAAAGCATTATCAAAATCTTTTCTAATTAAAGTTCTAACTTTTTGCGCTTTTTTGTAATAAGCATCACTGTATCCTGCTGATAAAGCATAAGTTCCTATCAAAATTCTTCTTTGAACTTCATCTCCAAAACCTTCAGCTCTACTTTTTGAGGTCATATCTAAAAGATTTGAGACTTCTGTAGATCTGTAACCATATTTAACTCCATCGTATCTAGCTAAATTTGCTGATGCCTCAGAGGGTGCAATTACATAATATGTAGCAATTCCATCGTTAAACCTTGGACATTCGACTTCAATGATTTCAGCGCCAAGGCCTTTGAATCTTTCAACCCCAGAAAGTACTGATTCTTTAACTTCTGGATTGAGCCCTTGATGTTCGAAACATTCTTTTATGATACCAATCTTCATACCCTTTATAGATTTGTTTAAATCACTCAAATAATTTGGCACTGGTTTGTGAAGACATGTGGAGTCAAAAGAATCTTCACCTGATATTGCATAAAGGATCTCAGCAGCATCTGAAACAGTATTCGTAATAGGACCAATTTGATCAAGTGAACTAGCGAATGCTACTAATCCCCATCTGCTTACTCTGCCGTAGGTAGGTTTAAGTCCTACAACACCACAGAAGGAAGCTGGTTGCCTTATTGACCCTCCGGTATCAGAACCTATAGCAGCAGCAGAAAATCCAGCGGCTACTGAGGCAGCGCTACCTCCTGAACTTCCTCCTGGAACTCTATTAATATCCCATGGATTTGATGTAACACCGAATACAGAAGTTTCTGTTGAACTTCCCATGGCAAATTCATCTAAATTTGTTTTACCTAAACAAATACCACCTGAGGACCATAATCTACTTGAGGCCGTTGACTCATATGGTGAAACAAAACTTTTGAGCATTTTACTGGCGCAAGTAGTTGCAACACCTTTAGTGCAAATATTATCTTTAATAGCTAATGGGATTCCTGCAAGAGGAGGAAGCGTTTCTTCATTTTCAATTAATTTATCTATATTTTCAGCTTGCAATATGGCATTATCTTTTGTAGTACAGACATATGAATTAATTACAGAATCCTTAGAATCGATTTTTGAAAAAATATCATTAACTATTTCCTTTACGGAGGCATTTTTACTTTTAATATCCTTTCTTAAAGAATTAAAATTCATGTTTTAATTTTCTCAAATCTAAAAATATCAAATAGTTAATGGTTCTTCTTTCTTGCATCGTACAAAACTATGTTGGATATTCTTAGAACCTTCATTAGTAAGATCCTCAATAAAAGAAGACATATTTACTTTTAAGCTACGTTTTGTAATGAATGGACCGTACCAATATGTAGCATTAGGTTGTTGTGTCTCTATTTTAGCCCACCAAGCTAATCCGAGTTTGTTTCCAAAAGTTCTAATCAATTGTTTTGGTCTTACAAGACCATTAATTCTTGTTAAATTCTATACAATTATGTAGTAAAAATTCAATAAATTTTCATTAATTATATAAATATATTGAAACAACAATATTTTAGATGGTCTTGATTTAGGTGATTATTAATAGTTGAATTTACTTACTTGTGAGGTGAAATATTGATATTGCAGCTGCCACTGAGGCATTTAAACTTGAAGTCTTACCTTTAAGGGGAATCCTTAATAAGTAATCGCATTTTTTTTGAGTCAGCAAAGATATACCTTTATCTTCAGATCCAACAATTACTACCAAGGGGGTTTTATCTTGAAACCTTAAGATCGATAATTGTGCATCTCCCGTTAATCCAACAATAAGAAAACCATTTTTCTTTAGTTGCTCAAGTGCTCTATTTAAATTAACTACCCTACTTACCGGCAAGTGCTCTAGGGCCCCTGAAGCTACCTTAGCAACAGTACCCGTTAATCCAGCAGATCTTCTTTGAGGAATGATAATACCTTTGCAATCAAATGCTTCTGCAGATCTTATGATCGCACCAACATTATGTGGATCAGTAATACCGTCTAAGGCCAGAATAATAGGATATGTAGAA
>QCLV01000011.1 GCA_003214295.1 Prochlorococcus sp. AG-418-F08 | reverse complement strand
CAAGAGTAAACTGTTTTAAAACAGGTTTATAGATTGATGGAGTAGTACCATGCATGTAGTAGTTTTCAATCTTTGGTCCAGCAGTAAATGTAATGCTGTCACCTAAAGGCATTGTGTACCACATCTTGTCGACCTTTAATGCATCTCCGTTCTGGTTGGCAGATGATAGGTATGTACCATATCCAGTTTCGTTAAATGCACTATATTTTTTGGTCTCATCATTAACTGTATTTGTTGGACCGTTTCCAGATTTAATCCTTACATAAAGATTATCATCGCCAGTAAAACTTGTATTCAAGTTCATGACGTACATATACTGGAATACAGTGGAATCAGTCAGATAACTTACATTTGATCCACTTGTAGGAGCATCAAGAGCACCAACAGTAAAAACTGCTTTACCGTCTAATGTTGTTGTGTCAGAGAATCCGCCAGCTTCAAAGTTATTCTGTCTAGATTCTAATCCGTCTATACGGCTATTAATATTTGCAAGACCATCTTTAATTTCGTTAACGAAGGTTTTGCTGTCTAATCTTGAAGATGATTTTTCGCTACGAACATAGCTATTCATCTCTTCAAGATTAACTGTATCGGAAGCTTGAGAAGCAATTGGAGCAATTAAGCTCATAGCAGCTCCAGCAACCAACATTTTTTGGAAGAGTTTCATTTTACCTCACACGGAAAAACCCATAAAAATGGGTAACTATACTGTATCGGCTGTAACAAAAAAAGAAAGAAAGAAAAGCTTCACTACCCTGTAACTTTTTATACACCAGATTCTTTTGGTAATAATATCTGTGTTATGTCGACTTTATTAAAGGAAATTCTAAAGATTCTCTCTCCTCAATCCAAGTTGATGCAACTTCTCTTGCTAATTTTCTAATCTTTTCAATATATTGAGCACGATCAGTTACTGAAATTACGCCCCTCGCATCAAGCAAATTAAAAGTATGACTACATTTAAGAACATAATCTAGAGCAGGGTAGGTTAATTTCTTCTCAATTAAAGAGATAGCCTCAACTTGATAAATTTCAAATAGTTTTCTAAGATTTTCAGGATTAGATTCAGAAAAGTTATATGCGCATTGACTTTTTTCAAATTGCAGCCAAATATCACTATATTTCAAATTTTTGTTCCAATTTAAGTCCCAGATGCTCTCCTTATCCTGCAAAAACATTGCAATCCTTTCAAGCCCATAAGTGATCTCAATTGGGATTGGATTACAATCTATACCCCCACATTGTTGGAAATAAGTAAATTGAGTAACTTCCATGCCATCCAACCAAACTTCCCAACCCACACCCCAAGCTCCAAGTGTTGGAGACTCCCAATTATCTTCCACAAATCTTATGTCATGATTTCTAGGATTAATTCCAAGAGATTCTAAAGATGTCAAATATTTTTCTTGGATTCTATCCGGTGAAGGTTTAATAATCACCTGATATTGAAAGTAATGCTGTGCCCTATTTGGATTATCACCAAAACGTCCATCTGTAGGTCTTCTACACGGTTCTGCATATGCTACACTCCAAGGCTCTGGTCCAATAGCCCTTAAAAAGGTGTGAGGATTCATTGTGCCAGCACCCTTTTCGGTATCATATGGCTGCATAATCAAACAACCTTCTTCTGACCAAAAATTATTTAGATTTTGAACTATATCCTGAAAATACATTTAATTAAAATAGTTTAAAAATTTAGATCAATGCCATTAGACATAATAACAAAGCTCTAAAGTAAAAAAATATTTTGAAATCCAAGTTACCAAAATTTCATCCGATAAAAAGCTGTCATTTAATTAAATCCTTTATAAAAATAAATGAGAAATTAATTATTTAAAAAAATCTAATGGAAATGGTCCAAAAGTATTAGATTCTTTAGAACCTTCGTCATACTGACATGTTATTAAAATGCCTTCTCCAAGACCAATTTCAGATCTGACAAAAACATTACTAGTTTTTTGATTAGCTTTTAAAAAAACACCTCCATCAGCATTAAGGGAATCTAGATTCCCAAATTTAATTGAGGGATATTTCTTAGAAATTGTTTGTAATGCTTCAATAGCTTTTTTATCAATAGGTGACATTATGCCTATTGTTATCCAATCTGCATTCGAAATCTTAGATTCTAGTTCATCTAAAAGTTTTTCTACTTGAGTATCGTTTAATTGAGGAGCAGTTCTAAAATTATTTAAATCAACTAATTTATTTATTTCCATGAGTTTTATATCTAAAAAATTCTTAACCAAAGGTTCTTCCATTCCAAGCCCATAATGAAGCTGGTACATCCACAAAAGAGATATAAATCCTATCTATTGGTATCCCCATTTTCTCATATACAAAATCTGATATTGGCTTTGCCATTTCTGAAGGATTTAGAGAGCCTATTGATTTGATTTCTAAAAAGCAAGAGGGTGTATCATCATCAAAATACATTTGGCAATTATCATCAATTTTCGCCATAACAAATCTTCTTGATTTACTAGTTAAAGATGAAATAAGAATTGAAATTTCTTCGAGTAATTTACCTTTATCATTTACTTTCGCAGAAGTAGAAACATTAATATAAGGCATCTCTATGCAGCAAGATAATCTTTCTTAGATTCATTTTCTAGATAAACAGTTTTATTTTTTAAATTTCTTTTTGATGAAAGATATGCCATATCGTATGAACTTATTCCATTTTTATAGGGATTGAAAAGAGCATTCTTAGATCTGTTTTTTTTGCTCCTTTTAAATTCAATCATTATTATTAAATCATTAATTAATAATTTAACTTTTCTTGAATAGATGTCTAGTTTTTTTTAGAATATTTAATCTAATAAATGAAAATAAATTACTAATACACAATTAGAATTTCTTTTTACTAGATTTGCTAAGTAGATTTTAAATTAGTTGTTTTGGAAGTTTTAAATAATTATCAAAGGAAAAAACTTGATGAGAGTAATGATGAAGAATTTTATGCTGATCCAAAATTTGTTTATCATCTAGATGCAAACTTCAGGCAAAATTTATCAGATTTATATGAGAGAGAAATTAATAATTATTCAACCATCCTTGATTTAATGTCCAGTTGGGATAGTTATTTACCTAAAGGGAAAAAATATAAAAAAGTTATTGGACATGGTTTAAACAAACAAGAACTTGAAAAAAACAAAATATTTGATTCTTATTGGATACAAAATTTTAATTTAAGTCAACAAATTCCGTTAGATAAAGAAAGCGTTGATTATTGCTTGATGGTTGCCGCATGGCAATATTTACAATATCCAGAGAATTTAACTAAAGAAATTTCAAGAATATTGAGTACAAATGGCAAGTTTATTATTGCCTTTTCGAACAGAGCATTTTGGCATAAAGCACCAAACATATGGACTTCATCAACTGAAGAAGAGAGGGTCAAATATGTAAGAAAAGTCTTAATCTCAAACGGATTTAATGAACCAAAAATTATCAAAAAGTTTACTGAACCAGCACTTAATATCTTTAATTTTTTAAATAAAGATCCATTTTATTGTTTAATTGCGACCAAAGAGTAAATTTTTTAATTGCCTAGAATTGAACAAAAACTCTATTAAAAGTTATCAAATATTTTTCATAGCCATACTTTTAAATTTTTACTAATATTGGGTAGTTAAATTAATCATATGGGTTCTAAAAGAGAAAAATATCCTGAAAAATGTCCCTGGGATCTTGGGCCTAATCAACATTTAGCCAAAGAAGAAAACTGGACTTTAAGATTAGGAGAAGCAAATGTATGTTTTAGCAAAAATAAATTAGATAATAATTATTTTCATGTTATTAGTAATGAAAATGAAGAGCAAATTCTAGCTTTTAGAGCAAGGCTCTTATATCAAAAACTTCTTGATAAAGGGTTTAGATTGGTTGAATAAAAAAACTAATTTAATAAGCTTAGATCCTCGAAAACAAACTTTTGGGTTTCTTCTTCTTGACTTTTGTTTAAGTATTTTATTGTCCTCGAATTTAATATCCAATAATCTTTTTTATCTATGTTTATAAATTGGTCCTCGTACTCCAATTTTTGAGAATTTGTCTCAAATGTATTTGGATCAATTTGTTGACTACTGTATTTTTTACTAAGGAAACCTGTTCCTGTATCTAAAAATTCTTCAACAAAAATTTCAATTATAGTTCCATGAATTTTTCTGTAGACCATATTAATACAGTTATTTTTAACTCTATATTTATCACCTTGATTCTTACCTGAAACACTCATTTCAATCCCTCTTTCAGAATTTTTAAGTAAATTAAAATTATTTTCTGAGTGCACAGATTCAAACTCTCTCTTTACCCTATGTATACATACTTCAAATAACTGAGAGGCAATACTTTTAACAACTTTTTCATCTTCTATTTTTTGAATATTTGGTTTAAAGTCTCTACCTAATACGAAGTCACCTTTATAAATATTATTATTAGTCAAGAAAATACATTTACCTTGGTAACCATGAAAATCATTCTTCCAGGTGTAACGCTTTTCATAGGCCTTTTTAAAAATGTCTTTACAATTAATATCTTTTAGATTATCCATTAATTTTTTGAATATTTAAAGTAATTCTACAAAAAAAAACCTCCCTCTTAGAGGAGAGGTTTTTTATTAGATCAAACTAATTTTGAGTAATTTTTGTATTTTCAATATTATCAAAAGCTTGACCAATTTTCTTAAAATCAAATCCCATTGCCCTTAGTGCGTGCCAAAGATGACCTTGTAAGAAAAAGAAACCCAAATAAAAATGAGTATTTGCAAGCCAAGCTCTTGAGCTGTAAGCACCTGAACCTAAATCCACTGTATCAGTAAAATAAGGGGCGAATTCAAATTGAAGCTTTAAGGGTTCTCCATATAAATCAACAGGATATATGGTTGTATTTGAAGCACACCAAAAAGCAGCCACGAAAGCCATATAAGAAACACCAACAACTGAGTATGACAAAATTGCCTCAGCGCCGAGTAATCCTTTTCCTTTAAATTCTGTATATTCTCCAAATTGTTTAGTACAAATATGGAAAACACCTCCAATTATCTCTAGGAAAGCTAAGAAAGCATGTCCCCCCATAACATCTTCCAGACTATCTATTTTTAAAAAATCAAATTGATGATTCCAGATAGCGGCAATATCTAAATTGTAAATAACTTGTCTTGTAGATCCTATTGCTGGGTCGTAAATTCCATGAATACGAGCCCATTCTACGAACATAATTGCTCCAAGCCCAAGAAAGATTAGATGATGACCAAGAATAAAAGTTAATTTATCTGGGTCATCCCATTCAAAATCAAATTTTTGTGGCTTACTATTTTCTGGGTAGTCTCCAAGATCTCCTGCAAATTTGTTGGAATGTAATAATCCCCCAGCACCCAATACTGCTGAAAAAATTAGATGTAATGTGCAAATTACAACAATTCCATATGGTTCTGTAATAACACCATTTTCAATACCACCAATTCCTATACCCGCTAGATGAGGTAAAACAATTGCTTTCTGTGCACCCATTGGAATACTGGCGTCATAACGAGCCAATTCGAATAATCCAAAAGCTCCTGCCCAGAACATCATTAAGCCTGCGTGGGCAGCATGAGCTGCTATGAATTTACCTGAACGGCCAACTACGCCAGAATTCCCTGCGTACCAGTCATAGGTGACATCAGATTTTCCGTAAGTTTGTAACACTTGATTTAAGTAAACAGCATGTTGAGCATATTTCTAATCAGTATTGTTTTTACATGTTCTTTACAGATTTAATTACTTATGTAAAAAAAACATATTGTAAAAGAACAAATGTTACAAACAGGGAAAGTAATATCTCCAAAAGCTTAAGCCAATGAGGGGATTTCGCTCTTTAACTGAGTAGCCCATTGTTCAAGACGAGAATCGGTCAAATCAGATTCACTGTCCTCATCAAGAGGTAATCCGCAAAAGCTTTCTCCAATGACACTTTTAGATTCATCAAACGTATAAGAAGATTTATCTACGTAACCGACCATTTCGGCACCCGCTTTGGTGAAGTAGCCATGAAGTTCTTCCATAGCATCACAATAGTTTTCTGTATAAGTAGAAGAATCTCCTAAACCAAAAATTGCTACTTTTTTGCCTGATAAACTTAGTTCACCGATATCCTCTAAAATCGAGTCCCAAGCTGTTCCTGATCTTTCTTCATCAGCACCAGTATTCCAAGTAGGAATACCACAAATAATTCCATCAAGACCTTCAAGTTCTGAAAGATCATCCACATCAGATACATCTTTGGGTGCTTCTGCAGAAGAAATAAAGTTGTGAAGACGATCTGCTACGTCTTCAGTTTTTCCAGTTGTAGTTGCGTAATAAATTCCTACAGTCATAACTTCAAAATGTTTACCTTAGAATAATAAAATCTAAAAACATTAAATTAATTTCTTTAAAAACTTTTTCATGTAAAATATTATACTTAGCAAGGTAAGAAAATTTTTTTTGGGAATAATTTATAAAATATTTAAATCATCGTGACTTGCAAAATTCAAAACAATATCAATAATCTTGTTGAAAAATTTAACTTTTACGGGCGGAAAAAATATAAATTAATTATTTTATTTGGCTTATTGGGAGATTTTGATAGCTTTGAATACGCAATAAATTTGAAAAATTTTATCGATAATCATGAAGATAAAAATTTAGATATATTTGCCATCGCAATTGGGAACCAAATTGGAAAAGAGAAATTTTGTACTTTTACTGGCTTTCCTGCAAAAAATTTAATAGTTGTCTCTGATAACAAAATCCATAATGATCTAGAAATCTCGAGAGGTTTAGATATTGGTTTTGGAGGGTGGATCAATATGCTACTGATGTTATCTGGAGTAAATTCTTTTAAAACAATCAAAGAAGTTATTAGAGGCTACACAGGAGATCGTAAAGGAAAGCAAATCTATTCAGAATTTGAGAAAATTGACATTTTAAAATTCCTAAAATTTTCAGGAAATTCTTTCAAACAAGTTTTCGGGGATGGTTATTTGAGACCATTTGAATTAGCAACATTTAGATTAAATAATATGAATGAAATAATACGAAACTGGGGTGATTATATTCTTCATGAAAAATATCTTCCTCAAAGAGGTGCTACTTTTTTTATGAATGAAGAAAATCAAGTTATTTATGATTTTTTTTCAAATGATGTGCTTGGATATTCATCAAACATGAGAAACCCCCTTGGATTTTTGTCTGATTTAATAAAAGAATAATTTTTATGAATGTGGATATATTTGGATATTTTGCTGCGATTTTAACAACAGCTGCATTTCTTCCTCAACTGATAAAGACTTTAAAGACAAAAAAGGCAGATGATGTCTCTTTGACGACATTAATATTGTTCATTATAGGAGTTCTTTCATGGATTATCTACGGTTATAAAATATCATCTACACCAATATTAATAGCTAATTTAATTACCCTAATCCTAAATCTCTCGATATTAGTCTCAAAAATATATTTTTCAAAATCTTGAGTTAGTAATAATTATCTTCATAGTATTAAATTAAGGAGTTATTACTATAATTTCGTCTATTATGAATAGTAATTTTTGCCGCTCTTGAAAACTTCAAAATGCTGGGTTTGGTTTAAAGGCAGTATAAATAATGGAGGTTATTGGAAAGAAGGTTTTACTTGTACATTCGACGAGAAACCTGGCATTTTAATAGAAAGTCCTGCTTACGTAACTTGTAGAGTCCCTAATTGGAGAGTTTCTACACAAGAACCAGAAGATCTATATAAACCTCCATTAATTCCCGATAAAGCGATATGGAAAGTAATTTAATCTATCTCTGCGTAATAAAAGAACTTTTGACGGCACGCCGGCAAGTTAATATTACTTTACTGAATATTGAATAAATACCATCTACGCTCTTTTTACTAATATTATTCCCTTCTTAGTATTTGGTTTTTTTCTTGGGAAGAAGATACCAAATATATCGAAATACATTGCAAGACCTCTAATAAGATTTGGCATACCATTAAGTGTAATGGGGCTTTTATTAAAAGAGGGTATAGATATAAACCTTATAAAAAGCGCATTTTTGGCATTTTCCTTAATTGGATTTTTAATAATCGTAATAAACAAATTTCCAATATTTAAACACAAACTCCCAAATTACACACTGCAACTAGCAGGCTTAATAGGTAATACATCATTTCTTGGGATACCAATAGCAATAGCGCTTCTACCTTCATCAACAATAAACTTTACCATCGGATTTGATTTAGGAACAACACTATTTGCTTGGATATTTGGACCTTTTTTCCTTATAGAAAAAAAATTCCAGAACAAAGATATCCTAAATATCAAAGGATTAATAAATGCATTGATAAATAGTCCTGCATCAAGAGGCATTATTGGTGTACTTTTTGCATATCTTTTTCAAATTAACGATATATTGGGTAATTACCTTTGGATACCAGCAAGAATAGTAATTGCTTTTGCGATAATAGTTGTAGGATCGAGAATTGGATCAATAACAAATCAAAAAGATAATTTTTTTGAACTTAATGAAGAAATTAAATTTTCAATTTTTTTAAAGTTATTTATTCTTCCTTTTCTTATTTTTTTAATAAGTAAAGTATTGAATTTCAATTTCTATCAATCATTTGCAGTGATTCTTCAGGCAGGAACCCCAACGGCGATATCGACAATTTTAATGGCAGAAGCTTATGGAGTTAATCAAAAGATTGCCTCAAAAATTCTTTTTACTACAACTTTATTTTCAATAGTTACAATTCCCCTACTGACAATTTTTATGCATGCATTAAATTAAGGGATTAAGAAAGCGCTTGAAAAAGGGAGCATGATTGATGACAATTGTAAACAATATATCCCGATAACTACATAATGTCTTAAGATTTAGGTTATGAAGTCAGCAAACCCTGAAAATGAATACATTCCTTTAGATCTCAGGATTTCTGTAAGGAAGGATACTTTAAGGCTTATCTCGGAAATGGCCCAAGATATGGGAATAAGCATTAATGAAGTTTTTAGTTTTTTAGCGGAGGATTCTGTAATCGACCTTGAATTACTAGAAGATTTAAATGAAATTAATATCCCTAGTAAATGTAGTGTTGATGATCTTAAAAAGGCTCTTCTTAAAAAGAAGCTTTGTTAAAATTTCTCAACTTTTCTACTTTTCCAATCAGACTTATAACCCTTATTCAGTAGAAATTCCGAATACTGATTAAGATCACTTTTCTGAAGCCGCCATAAATTATAAATCCCATATTCGCCAAGTTTTTGATGATTAATATTTATCCAATGTGGTTTCTTAGAAGAATAGTCATCTATCACGACTAATAAAGATTTGTATTCATAATTAGGTTGATCTTCATAATTTTTCCTCTGATCATTAGCTAATCTCTCTGAAAGGTTTATTAACCCCTCTTTAGTATTTGGTTCATAAAAAACTATTTGTCGCGAATAATAATGTAAAGAGGGTTTTCTTATCCCAATCATAGCTAGAGTTTCATTCCCCTCACGAATATTTAAAATTAGCTTTGAAATATTCCTCAAAGGTAATTGCCTAGAAGTATCAGCTAATTTTCTAATTGGCGGCATCAAAAAAGATTGTCCCATTAACATAAAAATCTGAAGATAAAGGAGAATATATTTGGACTTTAGAGAAAATACAATTATTGCAAGTATTGAAAATAAAGAAAAGAAAAATCTGGCTTTAAAAATTATCCCTGAACTTATTAGTTCAGATGTAAGGTTAGGCATTTCAGGATCATTTATTGAACTTAACCAAATATTTGAGAAAAAGAATGCTACTGATACACCGAACAAAATTAAGATATTAAAAATCCATAAATATAAATAACTTTTATTTAAATTTTTTAAGCTTAAAAAGCTATTACTTATTAATATCGCTGCTGCTGGGATTGCTGGCATCCAATAGCTTGGTAGTTTCGTCGCAGAAATACTAAAGAAGATCAAAACTGATGTTAACCAACATAGAGAATATATATATAAGGTTTGAGTGACATTGCAACTTTTATTTGAACTTTTCAAGAAATCTTTAAAAGTTTCAAATATCCCGTGAAACAAAAAAGGAGTAAATGGCAATGAAGCTAAAATCATTATGTAAAGAAAAAACCAGAATGGTTCTGCATGATTATTGACAACTGAAGTGAATCTTTGAAAATTATGATAACCAAAAAAATTGTCCCAAAAAGGTTTTCCTTCTTTTATTAATTCTAAAATGTACCATGGAACACTTATTAGGATAGTTATGAAAAAACCTTTTTTAAGATGTATCTTGCGCAGCAAACTTCTCCAATCCTTCTGAATAAACAAGAAAGATGTAATAGTCAATGTTGCCAAAACAAATGCAACAGGTCCTTTAGTTAAGATTGCAAATCCTAGAAATATCCACGCTGAAATGCATTGATCATCATTTTCACTTGCCATTCTTCGCCAAAACAACAGCAGGCTAATCCCTAAGGTTCCAGTTAAAAGAGCATCACTTACAGCAGTTCTACTCCAAATAATTATCAATGGAGATAGAGCAAAGCCTAATGACGCAACTATTGGAGTGACAAATTTCCTATCACCCTTCTGTGGCCAGCAAAACAACGTATCACCAATCATCAACATTAAAAATAATGATCCCAAAGCTGAAGGGAGTCTTGCTGAAAATGTCCCTAAACTATCCCAAATCTCATTTTTCGGTAATGAGTAAAAAAAACCCATTAGCCAATATATTAGTGGAGGCTTATCAAAACGGAACATTCCATTGACTTTTGGAGTTAGCCAATCACCAGATTCACTCATTGCCCTTGCAGCAGCAGCAAATAAAGGGGGAGTTTCATCCACCAGTCCTGTACTACCTATACCAAAGATAAATATTATGAACCCACAAACTAAAATTATCAGTAAGGTTATAAACCTTTTGTTTGATTTAACAAAAATCATTTAAAAAAATTTAGTTTATTTATATTCTTTCATTAACCTATTAAGCCAGTTCACAACCTTGTTAGCAAATATATCTGTGGAGGCATTTTTTTCTACCCATTCTCTACATTTCTTACGCTTTATTTTTTCAATAATCTCAACATAAGAAAGCATATTTTTTTTATCATCAGGATCAGCAAGATACCCTGTTTGCCCATGCTTAATAATTTCACTAGGTCCTCCCCTTTTGTAAGCTATCACTGGCACCCCACAGGCTAAGGCTTCAACAACTACGTTCCCATATGCCTCATTCCATTTCGGAGTATTTAGCAACACCCTACATTTACCTAGTTCTTTTTGTAATTCATTGGTTGATAAAAAACCCATCCAATCTATTGTGTCTTGAGGGAAAGATTGTTCTATCTTTGAGGCATAGGCCTCATCTTCTTTGACACCCCAAACCTTTAGTTTTTCGCCAAGTTTATTAGCAACATAAACTGCGTCCTCTAGACCTTTCTCGGGAGCCACTCGCCCTACCCATGCCAAAGGTCCCTTGACTGAATCTCGAAAAGTATAGTTATCTAATTTAAAACCATTACCAATAATTACTGGCTTTTTTATAAATGGATAATCATTAGCTTGTATTTTTGAATGAAAAGCAAAATTATATGGATGTTCATCGTATACCTTTGCAATTAAGTTACTAATTACTGAACTCTCAGATCCCATGCTAATAATATGTGCAATGGGTATCTTTACATTTAATGTCATCCAAATAGGCAACCAATCATAAGACATGTTTAATAATACATCTGCCTTTTTAGCAAGATCTAATCCCTTTTCAAGCATTCCTACTAAAAGTGAATCATCTGGGATACTTACCGGACTATTGTAATTTTGATGCTGCCAACTAATTTGGTCTTCACCATCAACAAAATGTAAATTTGCTTTTTCATTACAGTAATATAATTTTGAATTCTTAGGTGCTACTACATCTACAGAGTGTCCTAAAGAAAGCAAGCCTGTAACTAAAGAGTTTAAAGTTAATTCAACTCCTCCTCCTTTGCCGCTTCCAAGGAAACCTATTGGAGTACTCATTAGAACTATGCGCATTATTTAAACTATTAACTCTAAGAAGAATTTTTATACCAAGGAACTAATTAAATAGTATTGTCAGTGAGTTTATTTTCCCATAGAGACCTTCTCTGACTTACAAAAAATACTGAAATAAGAACAAAAACCACCCCTACCCATTGCACAGTAGTAAGTCTTTCATTTAACCAAATACCTCCACTCAGAAGAGCAAATACAGGAGTTAAAAATGCAAGAGTACTAAATCCAGTAATTTCTTTATTATTAGCAAAATAGAAAAACAATCCATAAGCTAAAGCCCCTCCAAAAATACTTGCAAATGACATTAGTCCCCAATCAAATATCGACCAATCTGGAACTATTAGAAAATTTGATTGTAGGCAATGCTTAATTATTAAGGGAAAACTTCCTAAGACCATATGCCAACCTGTAACTGCGACTGGGTCACTTTTAGTACAAGTAAATCTAATTAATATAGTTCCAAGTGCCATAGCAAGCGAAGCTGCAAGCATCCAGAGTTCTCCGAAGTTAAATTCAACATCATTCATTGCCATATCAGACATCAACCACCAATTTCCTAGAAATTCTTGAGGCACTCCCAAGAATACTATTCCTCCTAAACCAAAAAGTAAGCCTAACCATCCTATTGGATTAATTAAATTTCCGAAAATTGCCCTTGCTAAAATTGCTACTAAAAGAGGTTGAGAATCAATCAATACAGAACCTAGACCTGCTCCAGTTTTTTCAATACCGTAAGTTAAAAACAACTGAAAAAAAGTAGCGTCGACAATTGTAAAAACAAAAAACCACTTCAAGTCACACTTATAAATTTTCAAATCCCTTTTAAGCAAATATGTTGTTATTAGAACAAGAATTCCTGCAGGAAGTAATCTTAAAGAGGCCACAAACTCGGGGCTAGCACTAGATACCAAGGGGGTCATAGCCGCCATTGAAGTTCCCCAAAGTGCAAAAGGGAGTATCATTAAAAACCAATTTAGGATTGAATTCATTAGGTCTGCTGATAATCTTTTTAAAGTAGTTTCGTGTATTTACCTTAAAAAAATGATTTGGCCTTTTAGACGAAAGTCAAAAAAAAGAATGGCTCGTATTGTAATTGATGAGCCTATTACAAGTTCAACAAGAGTCTCTGTCCTTAAAGCTCTTAAACAAATTGAGGATAGAGAATTTCCTGCTTTAATCGTGAGAATTGATTCACCCGGAGGTACCGTTGGAGATAGCCAAGAAATATACTCTGCTATTAACAGATTAAAAGATAATGGATGTAAAGTCATTGCTAGTTTTGGGAATATATCAGCATCTGGAGGCGTTTACATTGGTGTTGCATCTGACAAAATAGTTGCCAATCCAGGCACAATTACAGGTTCTATTGGTGTAATTATAAGAGGAAATAATTTATCTGAATTGTTAGATAAAGTTGGCATTAAATTCGAAACTGTTAAAAGCGGTGTATTTAAAGACATACTTTCTCCAGATAAACCTTTGAGTAAAGAAGGTAGAGAACTACTTCAAGGCTTAATAGATGAAAGTTACAAACAATTTACTGAAGCGGTTGCCGTTGGCAGAAATTTACCTATTGAAGAAGTTAGAAAATTTGCCGATGGAAGAATTTTTACTGGGACGCAAGCAAAAGAATTAGGTCTTGTTGATGAAGTTGGTGATGAATTTGTTGCGAGAGAGATCGCTGCCAAAATGGTTAATATTGATCCTAAAATTCAGCCCTTAACTTTTGGTAAGAAAAAGAAGAAAATACTTGGATTAATTCCTGGAAGTAAAATTTTTGAGAAAGTTATCAATAATATCTTTTTTGAGATTGATTCATCTAATAAAATACTCTGGTTATATAAGCCCTAAATAAACATGTATGAAAAAAATGAAAGATGATTATAAACTTACATTTATTCGAGGGGCTACTACAGCAACTGGGAATTCTTTTAAAGAATTAGAGGATGCTGTAGTGGAACTAATTGATGAGTTAATTTCCCGCAACAATCTTTTAAAGGAGAACATATTATCCATTACATTCACCACTACAAAAGATTTAGATGTATGTTTCCCTGCTTCAATCGCAAGGAAATGTAATGGACTTGACTTAGTAGCATTTTTAGATTGTCAACAAATGTATGTTCCTAATGATGTCAATTATTGTATAAGAATAATGGCACAAGTTTTGTTGCCACCAAATATTTCCTTAAAACATCCATATTTAAGAGGTGCTTCAAAATTAAGGGCAGATAGATGTTAATCTTAGTAAAACATTTTTTTCCACCTTTATTTGGATAGACCTAGTTAAACCTCTAAAATTTCACCTAATCAATGTTAAAAAGAACAAAGAAACTTGCATTAAATTTTAAAATTTTAAGATTTTTTCTTATTCCTACAATTTTAGTTTCAACTCAATTCATTAATAATATTCAAGATGCTAGAGCAGGTTTGGAGTTTCAATGGGACCAAAATTCGGGGTATAGAAGATTAAAGTGGTTTCAAAAAGAAAATAAAAGAAGATTTAGAAATACCATTTATTTTTTCTTTAGACCATCTGATAGAAATAGTGAAATTTTGAAAATAAATCTAGCTATTCCTAAAGGCTTTAAATCAAATCTGTACAAAGAAAAAATTAGTCTTTGTAAGGTAAGGATAGGCGGTTTCCAAAGTCGTACAAAATGTCTAGAAGATATACCAGCTGATATTGAAATTAATACTGATGAATCATCTTTGCGTTCAATAAACATTTACCCTTATAGCCCAATTCCCCTAAATAAAGAAAGTTATGCAATTGTTTTAAAAGCTAATAACCCAAAAAGATCAGGGCTCTATCAATTCCATTCATATGGGCAACCCTCAGGAAAATCAGTTTCAAGTTATTTAGGAAGCTGGACTATAGTGATCGATTAAATGATAAATTAATAATGGATAATAAAAAAAATGACTAAAAGAACTTTTGGTGGAACTTCAAGAAAAAGGAAACGTGTATCAGGTTTTAGAGTAAGAATGCGTTCGCATACTGGTAGAAGAGTAATTAAAAGCAGAAGACAAAAAGGTAGAGAAAGGATAGCCGTCTAATTCCAAATTAAGATGGCCTTACCAAAAAATATGCGTTTAAAAGGTCATAGGACTTTTAACTATATTCATAAAAATTCCATAAAATACCACGGGAAATTTATGACATTTAAAGTGGCGAAATCAAATCCAGAAATCCTAGATTCTCATAAATTTAAAAATTCTTCAAATACCTTGAAGGTATCAATTGCCGTTAGTAAAAAAGTTTCAAAAAAAGCTGTAGTTAGAAATGAATTGAGAAGAGTTTTACAGGAGTGGTTAATAAAAAACATTCAAACAATTAATAACCACAAACCTCATTGGTTACTTGTTAACCTAAAAATTGGAGATTTCTACAATGATAAAAATAAACTTTTGGAGGAATTTCAAACCTTAATGTTCAAATCCCGTCTAATCAAATGATTAACATGAATGAAGAAACCTTTTATGAAGGTGGTCCTGCAAAAAGTGATTTAATAATAAATCTTCTTGCAGGCATAACTATTCTAGGATTGCCATTTACTTTTGCTGCAATAGTTAGAGCATTGTGGTTGAGATATAAAATTACAAACAAAAGAATTACAATTGATGGTGGTTGGTTTGGCAAAAACAAAACGCAAGTTTCATTAAGTAATATTGAAGAAATCAGATCTATCCCAAGAGGATTTGGATCTTATGGTGATATGGTTCTTATTCTTAATGACGGATCCAAGGTTGAAATGAAATCATTACCTCAATTTAGAGAAAAGCAAAAATTTATTGAAGAAAATATTAATAAGAGATCTCAAATTCCAAATCTTAATGAGGTAGAAGGATTTGCCACTAAATCCTAAATTTATTAATTACAAAAACCTTTTTTTCCTGTAAAATAAAATGTCTAGTAAAATTTCACTCTCTTTAATATCGTGATAGGGTTCATTTCTGAAAAACTGCTTATCCCGATCCTTGATTTCTTCTACGGTTTAGTCCCTAGTTATGGTTTAGCGATTGTTGCATTGACAGTAGTTATTAGAATTGCACTTTTTCCTCTAAGCGCTGGTTCTATAAGAAGCGCAAGAAGGATGAAGATTGCTCAACCAGTAATGCAAAAAAGGCAAGCAGAAATAAAATCTAAGTTTTCAGGTGATCCAAAGAAACAGCAAGAAGAATTAGGAAAACTAATGAATGAATTTGGCAGTCCTCTTGCAGGTTGCCTTCCGCTGATTGTCCAAATGCCAGTGCTATTTGCTTTGTTTGCTACCTTAAGAGGTTCTCCATTTGCAGATGTTCCCTACAACATTAATTTAAAGGTAGTGCCTCAGGATCAAATTGCAGCTATCGACCCAAAACCTTATAAATCTCCAAGGCATTCAATATTTATTACAGAAAAATCTCATTTCCCTGTAATAGCTACAATACCTAACGGGACAAAATTAGGAACAGAAGAATCAGTAAAAATAAATTTGCAAACAACAAATGGGAATAGCTACTCGGAAGTGCTTTCTAAATATGACAATGGGTCAAAGTTCCTCCCTACTTGGACGGTTTCCAAAGGATCAGAAAATCTCAAAATTTCTCAAGACGGTCTAGTAACTGCAATCAAACCAGGTGATGCAACAGTTGAAGCAAAAATTCCTGGCCTAGCTGCTAAAAGTGGGTTTCTATTTATTAAAGCTCTTGGCCAAGTTGGCTTTTATGTAGATGGTGCTATTAATTGGGATATTGCTGCGCTGGTTGGCGCCTTCGGATTAACACTACTCCTTTCTCAGGTTTTGTCTAGTCAAGGAATGCCTGCAAATCCGCAGCAATCAACGGCAAACAAAATTACACCAGTCATGATAACTGGCATGTTTCTGTTCTTCCCACTACCAGCTGGAGTTTTACTCTATATGGTTGTTGCGAATATTTTTCAAGCATTTCAAACTTTTCTCCTAAACAAAGAAGCTTTACCTGAAAATCTACAGAAAATTTTGGATCAACAATTATTGGCCAAAAATGAAGTAATAACAACCTCTGCTTCAACTATCTCAGATAAAAGATTACCTTTTGAACCTAACAGTAAAAAATAGTCTTAATCTTAAATAATGAATTCTTGGTGTAGAAATTTAGAGTTACTTATAAAATCGAGAACCTCAATAATTTGGATAAGGACTAAAGAAGAGGAAAGATTAGAAAAATTAATAAATTTCTCTTGTGAAAGATTAAACATTAAGAGATTCATTTGCTGGGATTGCGTTGGAGGTATTAAAGGTTTAACAAGTGAAGAAGGTAAATTTTCCAATAATCCCCTAGGAGTACTTAATTGGCTTAAGGAACAAAATTCTGAAGTTTCAACAGTTTTATTAGTCAAAGATTTTCATAAATTTTATGATGATCCAACTATCAATAGGACTATTAAACAACTCTCCTCAGAGCTTAAGGAAACTAGTAATAATTTAATAATATGTTCTCATCTATTTCCATCATCAGAAGATCTTGATGAATTAATGACAATTGTAAATTTGCCTTTACCTGATCAAAAAGAATTGAAAAATCTCATAAAAAAAATTGCTAATAATACAAATTCAAATCTTGAGGAACAAGATTTAAACGAACTTTCTATAGCTTCAAGTGGACTTACAGAAATCAAAGTAAAGCAAGTAACTGCGAAGGCGCTTGCTAAAAGAGGAAAAATAAGTAAAGAAGATATTAAAGATATTTTAGAAGAGAAAAAACAAGTAATCGCCAGAAGTGAAATTTTAGAATTTTTCGATGCCAAATCAAGTCAAGATGATATTGGTGGCTTAAACGTTTTAAAAGTTTGGCTTAATCAAAGATATAGAGCATTTTCTAAAGAAGCTAGAGAATATGGACTACCTATTCCAAAAGGAGTTTTACTTGTTGGGGCACAAGGAACAGGAAAATCACTAACTGCAAAATCAATTTCTAAAAGTTGGTCTATGCCACTACTTAGATTAGATGTTGGAAGACTATTTTCTAGCCTTGTTGGTTCAAGCGAGGCAAGAACAAGAGAAACAATATTGAGAGCTGAAGCGATGTCACCTTGTATTCTTTGGATTGATGAAATTGATAAGGGCTTTGGGGGCGATGCTAGAAGTGATGGAGGCACAAGTCAAAGGGTTTTGGCAAGTTTGCTAACTTGGATGGCTGAAAAAGAATCTGCCGTATTTGTAATTGCAACCGCTAATGCTATAGATAAGCTTCCCGCTGAATTATTACGGAAAGGTAGATTTGATGAGATATTTTTTCTTGATTTACCAAATTCTGAAGAAAGATTAAGCATTCTGGATTTGCACTTAAAAAAAAGAAGACCAAATTATAGTTTTCCTCTCTCTACAATTATCGACAGAACAAATGGATTCTCTGGCGCAGAACTTGAACAAGCAGTTATAGAAGGGATGCACATCTCCTTCTCTGAAAATAGAGAACTTACGGAGAAAGATTTAATAAAAGCAGTTTCCGAATTAGTTCCACTATCTAGAACAGCAAAAGAGCAAATTGATTTACTAAAAGCATGGTCCTCTACTGGCCGAGCTAGGCCTGCCTCATAACAAAAAATTTTCTATAAAATATTCCATAAGTTAGGAATCATTAATTTAGTTAATTTTTAGTCAAAAATCACCTAAAAATGAAATTAGATTAACTATCTTTATTAAGGTTGATAAAAAAAAAAGAGTGTTAGATCAAAAATTAATAAGAGAAAATCCAACTTCTGTTGAAGAAAGTTTGTCCCTCAGAGGAAAAGTTTTCAATATTTCCCACATAAACAAATTAACTATTAAAAAAAAAGAGATTGATATCAAAATATCCAATCTCCAATCTGAAAGTAAAAAATTAAGTAAATTAATCGGTCAAGAAATTAGCAAATCTAAAAACAATGAATCTATAGAGCTCAATCAATTAAAGAAAAAGGGAAACGAATACAGAATCAAAATTTCTGAACTTGAAGAGCAAAAAAGAATATTAGATAAACAAGTAAATGATGAGATTTCAAATTTACCAAATTTCCCTAGCAAAGATGCACCTATTGGAAAAGATGAAAGTAATAATGTGCAAATTAAAACTTGGGGTGAGCCACTTAGAGAAGAGAATCTTAAATCACATTTGGAAATAGGCGAAAGTCTGAATATTTTTGACTCTGTAAAGTCAACAAAAATATCAAAAAGTCGTTTTATTACCCTTATTGGTGATGGTGCCAGATTAGAGAGGGCGTTGATTAATTTCATGCTCGATATGCATACCAAAAATGGTTATTTAGAGCTAATGCCTCCAGCTTTAGTGAATTCAGAAAGTTTAAAAGGTTCTGGACAATTACCTAAATTTGCAAATGAAAGTTTTAAGTGTTCTAATGACGATTTATGGCTTTCTCCAACAGCTGAAGTTCCACTTACTGCTTTTCACAGAAATGGGATTATTGACCCTCAGCAGTTACCTATTAAGTACGTTGCATATAGTCCATGTTTTAGAAGAGAAGCTGGAAGTTATGGAAGGGATACTAAAGGTTTAATAAGATTACATCAATTTAATAAGGTTGAGCTTTATTGGTTTTGTGATCCAAGTAAATCTTTAGAGGCACATAAAATGATTACTTCTGATGCAGAAAGCATTTTAAAAAAACTCAACTTACCCTATAGATTAGTAGATATTTGTACAGGAGATTTAGGCTTTTCTTCTAGTAGAACGTTTGATCTTGAAGTATGGCTCCCCAGTAGTAATTGTTATAGAGAAATTTCAAGTTGCAGTAATTGCTTGGACTTTCAAGCTCGTAGATCATCAATAAGATCAAAAATTGAAAAGCAAAATGTCTATTTACACACCTTAAATGGCAGTGGGCTAGCTGTAGGTAGAACAATGGCAGCTATTCTTGAAAATGGCCAACAGAAAGATGGTAGCGTTAAGATTCCAGATGCTCTAGTCCCGTATTTTGGGTCAAATTTTCTAAAAACTGCTTAATATAAAAAAATGAATGTTTTAACTTCAATAACAGTACTGGGATTTCTCATATTTTTTCATGAGATGGGGCACTTTCTAGCAGCAATTTTACAAGGGATTTATGTTGATGGATTTTCAATTGGCTTTGGACCTTCAATAATTCAAACAAAATATAAGGGCATCACCTACTCATTTAGAGCATTTCCTTTAGGGGGATTTGTTTCCTTTCCTGATGAAGAACTAAATGATATTGACCCTAAAGATCCAAATCTTTTAAAAAATAGACCAATATTTCAGAGAATTATTGTGATCTCAGCTGGAGTATTCGCCAACTTATTACTTGCTTATACTATTTTAATTATTAATGTAAGTTCTATTGGTATTCCATATGATCCAGAGCCAGGTATTTTAGTTTTGGCGACGCAACCTGAAAAGGCTGCCTCTATTGCTGGATTGGAACCAGGAGATAAAATATTAGAAATCGAAACTAAAACCCTCGGCATTGGTGATCTAGCTGTTTCTACTTTAGTAAAAAAGATACAGAATTCTTCAGATGATCCAATTTTAATAAAAATTGAGAGAGATGGAATTCTTAAAGATTTAACTTTGGTCCCGAAGAATGTTGATGGTAAAGGAACAATAGGGGCTCAATTACAACCAAATATTAGGAAAGAAACAAAAAAGACAAAAAACATTTACGAACTTTTTAAATACACTAATAATGAGTTTTCATCACTTCTGGTAAAAACAATTCAAGGTTATAAAGGATTAATAACAAATTTTTCCTCAACAGCCCAACAATTAAGTGGACCTGTCAAAATCGTTGAAATCGGAGCTCAACTATCACAACAAGGTGGAACAGGAATATTATTATTTGCTGCTTTAATATCCATAAATTTAGCAGTACTCAATTCTTTACCTTTACCTCTATTAGATGGAGGTCAACTTATTTTTACCTTAATTGAAGGGTTTAGGGGTAAACCTGTTCCTATTAAAGTACAAATGGTTGTTACTCAGTCTAGTTTTTTTCTTTTAGTTGGTCTAAGTGTCCTTCTCATCATTAGAGATACTAGTCAGCTTTTGATTGTACAAAGATTTCTAAACCAATGAATTAACTTTATAAATTGCTATACAAGCTGTTACTATAATAAATAGTTTAAAAATTATGATAAATGGCGAAAAAGTCCATGATTGCCAGAGAGGTAAAACGCAAAAAACTAGTCAAAAAATATGCTGCAAAAAGGAAATCACTATTAGATGAATTCAATGCAGCAAAAGATCCAATGAAAAGGTTAGAAATTCATAGAAAGATTCAAGCTCTACCAAGAAACTCTGCTCCCAATAGAGTTAGAAATAGATGTTGGGCAACAGGTAAACCAAGAGGAGTTTATAGAGACTTTGGTCTTTGCAGGAATCAGTTGAGACAAAGAGCTCATAACGGTGAACTACCTGGGGTAGTCAAATCAAGTTGGTAGTATGAGTTTTTATTATATTTTCTAAGTAAAAAAAGATAAATAAATAAGTTTTTTTTGTTTACAGAGAATATTTCTAAAAAATTTTATAGCTTATCTAAATAATTTACTCAATATGTCCCTATTAAATGTAAGAATAAATTATGTATAGATTTATAATTTAAAAAGTGGAAGGACAAAATAAGTCGATCACGTTTGACGGACGAGAGATACGACTAACAACAGGACTATATGCTCCTCAAGCAAGTGGATCAGTAATGATTGAGTGTGGCGACACATCTTTATTAGTTACAGCAACAAAAACTACAAAAAAAGAAGTTTCAGACTTTCTACCTCTTATATGCGATTATGAGGAAAAATTATATGCTGCAGGAAGAATTCCAGGCGGTTTCATGAGAAGAGAAGGTCGCCCTCCAGAAAGAGCGACTTTAATTTCAAGATTGATTGATAGGCCAATGAGGCCGCTTTTCCCCTCATGGATGAGAGATGAGATACAAATAGTAGCCTCATGCCTCTCCCTTGATGAGAGAGTGCCTGCAGATGTTCTAGCTGTGACTGGCGCTTCAATAGCAACATTGCTCGGAGAGATCCCTTTTTATGGGCCAATGGCTGCAGTTAGAGTTGGATTAATAGGAGACGACTTCATACTAAATCCAAGCTATAGAGAGATAGAAAAAGGTGATTTAGATATTGTTGTTGCAGGCTCACCTGATGGAATTGTCATGATTGAGGCGGGTGCTAACCAATTATCAGAGCAAGACACTATCGAAGCCATAGATTTTGGTTATGAGGCTGTATCAGAACTTATTAAATCTCAAGAAGATTTATTAAAAGATTTAGGAATAAATCAGGTCAAGCCATCCGAACCTGAAGAAGATAAAACATTGCCCTCTTTTTTAGAGAAAAATTGTACAAAACCTATTGAGTTAGTTTTAAAGAAATTTAACCTTTCAAAAGAAGAGAGGGATCTTGAACTCGAAAAAATAAAAGTTGAGGCTCAAGGTAAAATTGAATCTTTGAAAGATAATAATCAACTAAAAGTTCTTCTTTCCGAGAATGATAAATTGTTAAGTTCTGACTTTAAAAAACTCACAAAGAAATTAATGAGGTCGCAAATTATTAACGATAGTAAGAGAGTTGATGGAAGAGATCTCGACGAAGTTAGAAAAATTTCTGCTTCTGCAGGAATTCTTCCAAAAAGAGTTCATGGTTCTGCATTATTTCAAAGAGGTTTAACCCAAGTCTTATCTACAACCACTTTAGGGACTCCTAGTGATGCTCAGGAAATGGACGACCTGAATCCAAGCACTGAAAAAACTTATCTACATCACTATAATTTTCCTCCTTATTCAGTAGGAGAGACAAGACCAATGAGAACACCAGGCAGAAGAGAAATTGGTCATGGAGCATTAGCTGAGAGGGCAATAATTCCTGTATTACCTGGGAAAGAGACATTTCCATACGTACTAAGGGTAGTAAGTGAGGTACTAAGCTCTAATGGATCCACCTCAATGGGATCAGTATGCGGCAGCACTCTATCACTATTAGATGCTGGAGTACCTCTAAAGGCACCAGTTAGCGGAACTGCAATGGGTTTAATTAAAGAAGGGAAGGAAGTTCGAATTCTCACAGATATTCAGGGGATTGAGGATTTTCTTGGAGACATGGACTTTAAAGTTGCTGGAACCGACAAAGGAATAACTGCTTTACAAATGGATATGAAAATTACGGGTTTACCAGTTTCTGTTATTTCAGATGCCATAAAAAAAGCTCGTCCAGCCAGATTACATATCTTAGAAAAAATGCAAGAAGCAATTGATAAGCCTCAAGAGGCATTATCTCCACATGCTCCAAGACTGCTCAGCTTTAGGATTGATCCGGAACTGATAGGAACTGTTATTGGTCCCGGAGGAAGAACCATCAAAGGAATAACTGAGAGAACCAACACCAAAATTGATATTGAAGATGGCGGTATTGTTACGATAGCCTCCCATGATGGAGCTGCTGCGGAGGAAGCACAAAAAATTATAGAGGGACTAACCAGAAAAGTTCATGAAGGTGAAATCTTTTCAGGGACAGTTACCAGAATTATTCCTATTGGAGCGTTTGTGGAAATCTTGCCCGGGAAAGAAGGCATGGTTCATATCTCTCAATTATCTGAGGCCAGAGTTGAAAGAGTTGAAGATGTAGTTAGGCAAGGTGATGAGGTTACGGTTAGAGTTCGTGAGATAGATAGCAGAGGAAGGATAAATCTTACCCTGAGAGGAGTTTCACAAAATAGTGGAATGAACTATCCTGAACCGACTCCTACTCCAGTTGCTCCACTTAATTAAAAACTAAAGCGGGTAAAATCCATTCGCCATAATAATTTTTTTTATTTGTGGACAAATAATCTTATTTGTATTCCTAACACTTGTTGCTTCAATAATACCCCTCTGTTGAAAAACATCATGCCCAATGGATAGTGCTTTATTATCTAAATTTGTAATTGCTCCACCAGCTTCTTTCAAACTAGATTATGGTGGGGCAAATCCCAATCTTTTGGTGTTCTTTTCCCTGGCAATCTAAGATAGTTATCAATATCACTGCCTGCTATAAAAATAGATGCGATTATCAGCCATTGCTTACCATGATTTCGACTTTACGAAAATTAATTTTCTGAATTAAATTCTTTAAAGCTTCGTTTCCATGATTTTTACTTGTTACTAAAGTCATTTTTAGAGATTATTTTTAGGAGTTAATCCTAGTTAGAATTTTGATCTATATCTTTTTTGCATCATATTTTTTTCCAACAGAAATCCATAATTGATTCTTATCTGGAATCAAAACAAACCCAATATAAGTTTTTTTAAAAAAGTTTAAAGCCAAATGCATAGCTTGATTATTAGAGCCCTCGATAAAGTCCTTAGTTCCAAAAAATCGATCAAGAACCTAAATCCAATAAGTATTAATATCAATATTTTTTGAAGATGTTTTCACATTTTTTCACTCAAAATATCACAGTTAATATTTTTATATTTTTCGTTTATTACTTTTATAGTAGATTCAATTACTTACAAATCCGCCAAAGTCACAAGATCGTCTTCAATATTATTTTTAAGTATATTTCTTTTATAATTTCCATTTTCTAACAATTTAGAGTAATAAAGCAAAATATCTGCCGCTTGCCAGCTACAAATTCTTATATCATCTATAAGATTATTAATATTAACCCCATAAGGTAATTTAATCATTAAATGAAAAATAATTACTTACTAACCAGTAGAAAAGAAGAACCCGAAAACGGTATTTTATATTTAGTTGGAACGCCAATCGGAAATTTAAATGATATTTCTCAAAGAGCATTAAATATTCTCAATAATGTTTCTATCGTTGCTTGTGAAGATACAAGACAGACAAAAAAGATAATGAATAAATTTAATATTTCAAATAAACTTATAAGTTTTAATAAAAATAACTCATCATTTAAGATTCCAAAAATGGTTGAAGATCTTAAAGGAGGGAAATCCATAGCTATTGTGAGTGATGCTGGCATGCCAGGAATTTGCGACCCAGGAGAAGATATTGCCAGAAGCTTAAAAAATGAAGGGATAGATATAATTTGCATTCCTGGAGCATGTGCAGCAATAACAGCACTTGTTTCAAGTGGCCTTCCCTCCTCAAGTTTTGTATTTGAAGGTTTTCTTCCTAAAAAACAAATTGATAGAGAAAAAATTCTTTTAGAAATAAGCAAGAATGAAAAAACAACTATTATTTACGAATCACCAAAAAGATTAAAAAAATTACTAAAACAATTATTTGAATACTGTGGAGGTGAACGAGAAATTATGGTGGCGAGAGAATTAACAAAGAAATTTGAAGAACATATTGGGAATAAGATTAAAGATGTTATCAAATTTTTTGAAGATAAGGAGATTATTGGGGAGATAACAATTGTTGTTAAGGGTATTAAAAAAGAAGATTTATATACAGATAAATTAACTATAAAAAAAGATCTCCATCACTTACTTAATGCTGGCTTAAGTTTATCAGCAGCCTCTAAATATCTAGCGAAGAAAAATGGCCTAAAAAAAAGCGAAATTTATAACATGATCTAGAATTAATAATATGGGATAAATTTATATGAACTTCTTAATTAAAAAAATATTTTTTACAGCAATAATTAATTCATGTTTGTTTGTGATCTTATTTATTGGAATTCAAAATAGTTCAAACAAAAGCAAAATTAACTTGTTAATTGACGAAAGTATTGAACTACCAATAAGTTTCATAGTGGGATCAAGTTTCATATTAGGTTCAATTCTAGGAAGCTTTATTGATTTAAATATTCATAATGAATAGAAAATTACTCAAAGAGCTATTAGATTCTCAGGACATACAATCCTCGAAATTCCCTTCGAGATAAGAAAAGGTGCTGCTATTCTAAATACATCTGTATTTGGGACTTTCAGAACCTTTTGATCCTTATTACAAGATCTTTTGGCAAGATTTAAATCGAAAAATATTTCTATGGTTTTTCTATCCAAATCATTATGAGGAAGGAAATCCCATTCTGGAAAATCTTTTAAAAATTTAGTCTCTAATTCAATTTTCTTATCAACAATCATATAAACAATTTTAGGGAAAACTATCTCTTTGATAGAAACAGAAGATAAATCTTTTCTAGATGAATCATCTATCTCGAATTCTATGGGAGGTATTTCAAAAAAAGAATCACTTGAATCAAAATTAGAAGCATTTATATTATCATCTAAAACTTTGGGATTTTTTGAATCTTTATTCAAATCTTGATTATCAAAATTTATTTTTTGTTTATTTATTTTTTGTTTATTGATAGTTTGACTTTTATTAGTTTTAAGTTTTTCTTTTGATGATTTACTTTTATTAGTTTTAAGTTTTTCTTTTGATGATTTACTTTTTATGTATAACTCCTTAAATTCTAATTCTCCAAGATTTTTTTTTAAATTCCTAATAATTGTAGACTTAGTACAAGTATATTCCTGTGACAAAAAATCAATTGCTATTCCTGATTTAAAACTTTTCAATATTTCTTCTTTTTGTTTTTCGGTAAGCCTTTTAGTCAAGATTAAAAAGTAGCACTTTCCAATTTTATGTAATTTATTTTCGAAAGAGAATAAAATTTGAAGATTTTAATGAATTATTCTAAAAAAAAGAATTTACTTAGATTGTTTAGGCCTATAAGTTCAGATATAATAAATAGATGCTTCCTTAGCTCAGCTGGATAGAGCAACTGCCTTCTAAGCAGTGGGCCGCAGGTTCGAATCCTGCAGGAAGCGTAAAATAAATTAAACATGTAATTATCATTGGAATAAAAAATTGTTTGATAGTATCTCCAATAACATAAATTTAGACTGAATTTTTATGAATGTTATTTTTAAGAAGTTAATAAGACAAAATGATTAAAAATACGTTCTGGTAATGTAATGTTATTTTTAAAAGAAATTAATAACCTTTAAAACCAAATGTCAAATAACGAAATAAAAAATATATGTTGTATTGGCGCAGGTTACGTTGGTGGTCCTACTATGGCCGTAATAGCTAAGTATTGCCCAGAAATTCAAATAAATGTGGTTGACACCAATAAAGAAAGAATTAGTGCATGGAATCACAAAGAACTCTCTAACTTGCCTGTATATGAACCTGGATTAGCTCAAATTATTAGTACCATCAGAGGCAAAAATCTCCATTTCTCTTGCGAAATACAAAAACATATCTCGGAAGCTGATATGATTTTCATATCAGTTAATACACCTACCAAAACTAAAGGTATTGGAGCTGGTGAAGCTAGTGATCTTAAATGGGTAGAATTATGTGCAAGGCAAGTTTCACATTATTCCAAAGGACATACAATTGTTGTTGAAAAGAGTACCTTGCCTGTAAGGACTGCAGAAGTTATAAAAAATATTCTTGACAATTCAGTTTCACAAACTAAGAAAGATGAGCGTATTGCTAAAACATTTGATGTTCTCTCAAATCCAGAGTTTCTTTCTGAAGGGACAGCCATAAGGGATTTGGAATCCCCAGATAGAGTTTTGATTGGAGGAGATAATAAGAAGGCTATCAATATTCTTAGTAAAATTTATTTAAGTTGGGTACCAAAGCATAAAGTACTTCATACTAATATTTGGAGTAGTGAATTAGCTAAATTAACAGCCAATGCATTTCTTGCGCAAAGAATTAGCGCCATAAATTCAATAGCTGCTCTCTGTGAGACTACAGGGGCAGATGTCAGAGAGGTTGCTAGAGCTATAGGTAGCGACACTAGAATTGGCGAAAAGTTTCTTGATTCTAGTCCAGGATTTGGAGGAAGTTGTTTTAAAAAAGATATTCTCAATTTAGTTTACCTAGCCAAATATTTTGGCCTCCCACAAGTCGCAGATTTCTGGCAGGGTGTAGTTGAGTTAAATAATTGGCATCAAAAAAGAATCTCAAAATTGATAGTTAATAAACTTTTCGGAACTCTTTCTGGTAAAAAAATAATAATTTTAGGCTTTGCTTTTAAAGCAAATACCAACGATACTAGAGAATCCGCTGCTATTCAAATATGCAAAGATTTAATGCAGGAAGGAGCAATCCTACACATTCATGATCCTAAAGTGCAATCTTCACAAATATGTATAGACCTTAATGCAAACCTAATTGATGAAAATGATCAGCGAGTTAATTCAGAAAATAATAATGTTTGGATAGAAGTGAAAGATATCTATCATTCTTTTATTGATGCAGATGCAATAGTTTTATTAACCAACTGGGAGGAATATTCAAGCATTAATTGGGAATTAGCATCTACAAAAATGAGGAGACCAGGTTGGATATTTGACGCAAGATCAATAGTCAACCAAGAAGATTTAGCAAATCTTGATTTAAATTTCTGGAGGGTTGGCGATGGTTCATTAAATTAAATATTTTCCTTTATAAAAAAAGTAATAGAATTTTTTTTTAAAAAATTTTTCAATTTATGAGATAATTATTATTTAGAAATCAAATAAATATTAATTAATAATTTAAAAAATATGGATAACAAAAAAACGATATTAATTACTGGAGTTGCTGGCTTCATTGGCTTCCATATTTGCAAAAGACTAATTGAAAATGGTGAGGATATCATTGGAATAGATAATTTAAATTCTTATTATGATCAAAACTTAAAAAAAGATCGTCTTAAAGAACTAGATGCCATTTCTAAAGAGATTAACAACTCATGGATTTTCAAAAAAGGAGATATTGAAGATGAAAGCTTTCTGACAAAAATTTTCATTTCCTATAAACCTAACGTTGTTTTGCACTTGGCTGCTCAAGCAGGCGTTAGGCACTCCATCGATAATCCTAAACTTTATATCAAATCAAATTTAATGGGTTTTGGAAATATTCTTGAATGTTGTAGAGAACATAAAATAGAAAACTTGATATATGCCAGTAGTAGCTCAGTTTATGGAGGGAATGTAAATATACCCTATAGTGAATCTGATGAAGTTAATCATCCAGTAAGTTTATATGCTGCCACAAAAAAATCAAATGAAATACTAGCACACTCTTATAGTCATTTATATCAATTACCAACAACAGGTTTAAGATTTTTTACTGTTTATGGTCCTTGGGGACGACCTGATATGGCTCCCATGCTTTTCACTGATGCATTGTTCAAAAATAAACCGCTTAAGGTTTTTAATTATGGTGAAATGGCGAGAGATTTCACATTTATTGATGATATAGTTGAGGTTCTAGTTAAGTTAATTGATAAACCCGCCAAATCGGATGAGAATTTTAATAAAAAGGATCCGAGGTCATATTCTAGCTGGTCTCCTTTTAGAATATTTAATATTGGCAATAGTGAAAGTATAAAATTACTTGATTTTATAAGTCATCTAGAAATAGAAATAGGTTTAAAATCTAAAAAGCAATTTTTGGGAATGCAGCAAGGTGATGTAAAAGCAACTTCAGCAAATACAAATTTAATCGAAGAATGGATAGGTTTTAAACCAAAAACGTCAATAAAAGATGGAATTAAAAAATTTATAAAGTGGTATAAAGCATATTATAAAATATAAAAAAACTACACTTTATCAAGTTTAGTTTTTCTAGAATCGTGAAATCCATCTGGATTATTCATCTGCCAATTCCATCCATTTTTACACATATCTGCAAGGTTAAGACTAGGCGACCAATTAAGTATTTTTTTTGAATAACTGTTATCAGCAACTGAAGCACGTGCATCCCCAGATCTTCTTTCAACAAATGAATAAGGGACTTTAACGTTATTAATACTTTCAAAAGTGTTTATTATCTCCAAAACAGTACTTCCTTTCCCAGTTCCTAAATTAGCACTGAAAATCTGTGCAGGATTTTCTAAAAGATATTTTAAAGCTAAGCAATGACCTTCAGCTAAATCCATAATATGAATGTAATCTCTTATTGGTGTTCCATCTCTAGTCTCCCAATCATTACCGAAAATTTCTATTTCTTTTTTCTTTCCAGATGCAACTTTGCAAATTAAAGGGAATATATTAGTTGGGTAATCAGTTGGATCTTCACCAATTAAACCAGAAGGATGAGCACCAATTGGATTGAAATACCTTAAATTAGAAATCTTCCATAACTCTGGAGAACTATGAAATAAGTTGTTTAATATTTTCTCTATTGCAGCCTTTGTTTCTCCATATGGGTTTTCAGGTTTAATCGAATCGTTTTCACAAATAAGTTTATCCGATTTAGATCCGTAAATATTCGCACTGCTACTAAAAACAATTGTTGTGCAATTATTTTTAGCCATAACTTCAAGTAAACATAATGATCCATTAACATTGCAATCCCAGTACTTTAAAGGTTTACTAGTTGATTCCTCGACTGATTTTAAACCTGCAAAATGAATAACAGCGTCAATTGATTGACCATTTAAAAAAAAACTTTTAAAAATATCGTCTAGTAAAGTCTTATCTCTGATATCGCCATGAATAATTTTCAAAATATTGTTTGCTTTATCGCCTATTATTGTTTTTAGCCTTTCAAGGGATTGAGGGGAGCTATTAGTGAAGTTATCTATTACTATAATTTTGTGTCCAATTTCAAGTAATCTTAAACACGTATGACTACCAATAAAACCAGCTCCGCCAGTTACCAATAATGTCGCCATCCTACTTAGAAACAAAGAAACTATAGTAAGTAATTATTATAACTTATTTATAAAACCAAAGATCTCAGTTTTCATTTGTTACAACTCATTTAATAATTAAATTATAAATTTTTCAAATTTAATTAAACATTGAAACTATTAATTAATTTATATTGTTTGCGCGTTAAATGAAATATAATTTTAGTTAGTATTTTTTTTTGAATTGTATATGTCTTGTGATCTTAATGAATTTGTTTTTTTTTAATTTGTTACTAAAGTGCTTTATTATTCTTTAAAACTAAATAATTTTTTTAGAAATATTAAAATTTAAGATGAAGTTATTCAATTTTTCAAAATATTTGCCGGATTGGTTTATTTCAAGAGAAAGATATTCTTTTTCTATAGGATTAGATTTATTGATAATTTACTATATATATAGTATCCAGCAGGGGACATTGAATCTTAATAATTTAACGATTCATATTTTTACTAGCTGTTGGGTTTTAACAAGTTATACATTTGGAAGATATAAATTAATTAATAAAAAATGGATTTACATTTTTTTAAGACATATTAATAAGTCAATTATATTTTTTTCTTGCTTCAGTCTATTAATTTATTTGTTTAGAGATGAACGTTTCTATAAATTACTTATTTTATTTACACAAATAATTTTATTTAGTTCAATTGGCCAAATATTAATAAATAAATTAATAATTTGTTATTCAAAAAATACAAAATGTTGGCTATTCGTAGGGGAAAAAATAACATTTCTCAAAATAAAAAAATCATTAGAGGAAACAAGGGTCAAAGGAATAATAAAGTTATATGATAAGAAAGCAAATCTAAAAATTGATAATAATTTCGACTCTATAATTTTTGAATATCCAACTCAAATAAAAAATAAATTTACTCAAGAGTATTACAGAGATTTTAAAAAAATCACATTACAAGAATGGGTTTTGTCGATTATGCAAAGGATTCCAAATGTAATAGTTTCTAGAAAATATCTAGAAAGGAGAATTATGGAGAAATTAAATAAAAAATTCCATTTTGGTATAAAAAGATTCGCAGACATTATTTTAAGTATTTTTTTGATATTTGTAACTTTACCTTTAGTATTGGTTTCAATTATTTTAATTAAATTGGAAGATAGAGGCCCCATATTTTATTCACAAATAAGGTCTGGTCTAGACGGTAAAGAATTTAGGATTTGGAAACTTCGAACAATGTATAAAAATTCTGAGACTGGCACAGCTAAATGGGCAATAAAGAACGATAAGAGAATTACTAAAATTGGGAAATTATTAAGAAAAACTAGGATAGATGAATTACCTCAGTTGTTATCAATAATATTTGGCAAAATGAGCTTAATTGGACCAAGGCCTGAGAGACCTGAGTTTGATAAAATTCTTGAAAAAGAGATACCTAATTACCAATTAAGATATAAAATAAAGCCTGGTTTAAGTGGTTGGGCCCAAGTTAATTATAATTATGGCTCATCAATTGAAGATGCTTCTAAAAAATTAAGTTATGATTTATACTACATAACTAAATTTTCAATATGGATAGATTTTTTAATATTTTTTAAAACAATAAATTTAGTTTTTAATGGTAGAGGATCTGAACCAATAAAATCAGAATATTAAAAATTGATTGATATTCAATAAATCGCTTTATTAAAAAAGAATCTATAAGATTATTATTTCATATAATTAAAATTATTAATTTTAAGTAAAAATTTTTTATTTTTAAAAGAATAAAATACTAATCAACTATTTTTGTTCAATTTATTTAAATCATATTCAACCATCTCATTTATCAAATCCTCTAAATTTACCTTTGGTTCCCAGCCTAATATTGATTTTGCTTTGCGACTGTCACCCATTAGAAGATCAACTTCAGTGGGCCTGAAATATTTTTCGCTTACTCTTATTACAATTTGACCTGTATCAGCTCTTTTACCAACTTCCTGCAATCCTTTTCCTTCCCAAATAATGCCATTTTGGTTTTTAGAAGTATTCCAACCCAATTTTTTTGCTGTAAGTTCTACAAATTTCCTGACAGTTTCAGTTCTTCCAGTAGCAATTACGTAATCTTCAGGTTTATCTTGCTGCAACATTAACCATTGCATTTCAACATAATCTTTGGCATGACCCCAATCTCTCTTAGAGTCTAAGTTACCTAAATAAAGACATTCTTCAAGACCAAGCTCGATTGATGCCAAACCGTTAGTTATTTTTTTTGTAATAAAAGTCTCGCCCCTTCTTGGACTTTCATGGTTAAACAATATTCCATTACACGCAAAAATTTCATAAGCCTCTCTATAGTTAACAACTATCCAATAAGCATAAAGTTTTGCCACTGCATAAGGGCTTCTTGGATAAAAAGGCGTATTTTCTGATTGCGGCGTCTCTAAAACTTTTCCATATAATTCACTTGTACTTGCTTGATAAATTTTTGTTTTTGTTGTAAGTCCAAGTAGCCTGACAGCTTCCAAAACTCTTAAAGTACCAAGTGCATCGCAATTTGCAGTGTATTCAGGAGATTCAAAACTTACAGCTACGTGACTTTGGGCTCCCAAATTATAAATTTCATCAGGAATAATTTTTTGAATTATGGAAATAATATTAGTGCTGTCTGTTAAATCTCCGTAATGTAAAATAAAATCTTTATTTTCAATATGCGGTGCCTGATATATGTGGTCTATTCTTTCAGTATTTAGACTACTAGATCTTCTCTTAATTCCATGAACAATATACCCTTTTGACAATAAAAACTCTGCAAGATAACTACCATCTTGTCCTGTAATACCAGTTATTAAAGCAACTTTCTTTTGATTAGGCATTTAAATAAAATAATCCAAATAATTTCTTGATGATTTACAATCGAATATTATAGCAAATGAATCCATAAAAAAATTAAAGCTCATTGTGATTTAATTTCTTTAGGGTAAATAATATAAATAGCAATCAATAAAGATAAGAAAGATATACAAAAAAGAATAAACTTCTTTTGCTCTATGAGGGGTAAATTATTAAAATTTAATCCCATATTAAGATTTTCATTATTTTTTTTAATATCTTTTTCAGGATAATCTATTAACATACTATCAATTTCCTCATTACTTATTCTTTTTACTAACTCTTTAAGTAGTGATTTATTAATTAACAAATCAATATCTTTATTTGTTTCAATAGAAATACTTTCATTAAAGGATTCTTTATTTAATTGATACAAATTTTTCTTAAGTATATTAATTTTTCTGTTAATATCTTTCTTTTTTATTTCATTTAGATCTACATCATTTTTATTAATTTGTTGTTGGAATGAAATAACTAAATCTGTTAATAAGTTTTTAATTTCATCTTTGTTTTTAGAAATATATCTAACGTTTATTACATCATTACCAGTAAGAAGCTTAATCTTGAAACTATTTTTTTTCCAAGATAAATATTTATTATTGACGAGATAATCTTCATTTTTCCCAAAATATTTTTGATATAAAGGAAACAATGTTTTATCATTTTCTAATATTAATTTGTTTTTCCTATAATTTGAATAAAGATTTCTACCAGTTTTTTTTGTTTGCAATAGAGATTCAATATTAATCAAAGCGTTTCCAGCAAATCTAAGTTCAGTTTTTAATGCCCCATAAAAAGTAAAAATAAAAGATAAAAAGAAAATTGAAGATATCAATTGGATATAAATATTATTTTTAAGGATATTAGTAAAATTATTTAAATCGAATTTTCTCATATATTTCATTTATAAAATATAATTATGACACCAGTCTTAAGTGTTAACCATTTAATTTAATTATTTTTAAGACTCTTAAAAGAAACCAAATAACTTAAATAATAGGTAAGTGGTATTGATATTGTTAATAATTGTCTTGTAATTTCCTGACCTCTAAACCCAATAATTAGTACCAAACTCAATAACAAAAATAGATATTCATAATAAATAGGATTTTTAGAAAATCCATTTTTTAATTTAAATAATTTAGAAAAATAGAAAATCCTGAGAACTCCTAAAATACTCATCGCTAAATATGATAAATAATTGTAGATTAGGATAGGATTGCCACTAAATAATTTTTTTACATTAATAATTGCATTAGGAAATGGTGCAGTTAACGAATAAAAAGTAATTAGTATTCTTCTAAGTGAGAATATATTTAAACGACCTCTATTAAACCAATCATTAATATTGTAAACTCTATTACCTTCTTCAATAGAAGCGTTAATTAAAGCTATAATCAAAAATATTACTAGAAAGATAATAGGTAAGAGTAATAAATTCTTTTTAATTAAAAAAAATCTTTTTCTTTTACATAAATAAAATATAAGATAAAATCCAAAACAAAAAAAGCACAAATATGGCCTTGATAAAAAAGTTGCTAAGGTTGAAATAAAAGCTAAATAAACAAATAATATTTTATTTACTTTTCCAAAGAAAGTAGACTTAAAAATATTAAAATTTAAATTAATAAAATTTGGAGAAATTAAAAATAAGAAGAAAATCGTATAAATTTCTTTATTAACTGTTATTGTAAGAGTTGCTAAATACGGTATTAGAAAAAAATGTACTTTAGAATTAATCCTCGAAAGGCTATTCCAAACATAGATAATCATTAAAATATTTGAGATCACAAAAAAACGTGATAAAAATGCACCTTCAAATCCAAATATTGAAGGTAGTTTTATTATTAAATCAAGTCCTTTTCCTCCATGAAAGTATAGAAAATTATAAAAATCAGAAACCTCTATTAATAAGGATTCATATTTAAAACTATCATCTAAAAAATCGATTCCATAATTATTTGCCTTAATATTATCTATCAAAATATATTCAAAAAAATTAAATTCACCTAATAAATTGAAATAAAGATATCTGTATATTAAACAGCATAAAATGAAAAATATAATTAAATATTGTTTAGTATTAAGTCGCAGCATATCGTTATTTATTATTATTTTTTACTTTTTCTTAGAAATATATCTCGAAGCAAAGTATATAAAAACCATTAAAAAAGGTACTATCAAAAATGGATTGATTGTATTTTTGAAATATAAAATCCAAAAAATTAAACCTAAAATTAGTCCTGTAATTTTAAACAAGATAGAATAACTAAATTTATTAGCATTTTCATTGAATCTTAGGAAGTTATATGCATAAAAACTTCTTGCAGTGAAAAATCTCATTAATGAAGATACTAATAAAGAAAAAATAACTAATGGCAAAGATACATTAAAAAAAAGTGAGTCTTTGTGAACTTGGAAGGTATTAATATACAGATCTGGTTTTAAATACAAAATTATGAACTGCGAAGCACATAAACAAAGAAAAAATAATAAAAAAATTACAAGCTTTATAGATAGACTATAAGATTTTAAAGAGCTTTTAATATCCCCTTCAAACCTAATTCTACTATTAAGAATATTTTCAAGTAAAAAACTGGCTCTAAAGCTTATAGCAAACCCTTGAGCTAAAGAACCAGTTCCAAAAAACAAAATTGGCAAAACTGGAGTAACTGTACAAGCAGCTGATATATAAGCACTTATAATAGAAATCTTTGGGCATAAATTTCTAAAAATTTGATAAATTTGCGATACCCTTACTGGAACAATTTTGTAATTTAAGATTATCCTTAAAATACAAATTATTAAACCTAACCTTAAAGGAAGCATTGAAGTGAATATGTTTCCAAAAAAAAGTTGTGTAATCGATGCTATCGATAGTGTAATTTGGTTTGGGAAGATAAGTAATTTTTTCTGATTCAAAACAATTATTCCTGTAATAGAGCCTAAATATATAGAACCTGCCATTAAACCAATTAATGGTTTGAATATTAATAATAAAATTACAAAGAAGGGTATCAAATAGTCTAATAAAAGAATTTTTGATTTAGAAAATCCTTCTTTAGGTACTGAATAAATAAGAAATGAAGTGCAAAAGCCATTTAAAGCTTGAGTTAAGGATATTGCTGAAAATGTATATGCTGATTGAACTGAATTTTGATATTTAAGATTATATAAGTAGCCCAAGAATTGTAATAAACCAAAGAGAAATAAAGTTATAGATGGTAAAATGGCAATATAATTATTAATCTTTTTATAAAAATTTTCTAATAATGCTGTATTCATAAAAATATTTTAAAGGGGAGAATTATTTTTCAAATTAATATTTATCACTAAGACTATTAAATTCCTCTCTAATATAAAGTAATGATAAGATAATTATTCTATAGATAAAATACCTTATTATTTTAAAAAAGCCAAAACCCCTAATAATAAAAATTTTTAAGACCCATAATGTAGATTTTATTTTTGAAGAGGATAAAGATTTGGGATTTAAATAATAAGTTGAATAAGATTTTCTTAGAATGTTAATATTCTCATCTTGAAGAAATTTAGTAATCTCAATCCAAAAAAAATAATCTTCGTGATTAATAGATCTAAAACGAATTTTTTTTACTAAATTTTTATCAACACAGGAAGTGCACATTGGAATTGGATTATAAAAATTTAGAGTATATAAGAGATTTTTATAAATTAAGGGAAATCTTATTTTACTTTTACCTTTGTATAAGCGCCTGGTATATGGACCAAAAATTAATTTTATTCTCTTATCCTTTAGTAAAATTTTCTTTTTTACCTTCAAATTATCATAAGTCCATGAGTCATCAATATCCAAAAATAAAATATATTTTCCTTGAGCAATTTCCAATCCGGTATTCCTAGCTTGATATGGGCCAGGAGTATTTTTTATACCATCTCTTATTAAGATCTTAAATCTTTTATCATTAGAAGTATATTGTTTGAGAAGGGCAAGACTATTATCAGTTGAGAAATCATCAATAATTATTGATTCCCAATCATCACAGTTTTGTAATTTTAAATTATAAATAAATTTTTTTATATATTTTTCCGAATTCAATACAGGTGTAATTATTGAAAAGAATGGTTTCATAGAATATTATTTTATATGCTTAACAAATTCATAGTTTGTTTCTAAAAATTTATTACTAGAGTTTATTAAATTTTCATACAATAATTTATCTTCCAAATAGATTGTACTAAGTAGTCTATCTAGATCTGATTTATCAGATAAACTAATCAAACTTTTGTTTGTAGAATTTAATGGACCTTCCTTTTTTTTCTTAATTAATTTTCCTAGTACATTATTAATTTGATTTATAGGATAAATAATAAATTTAAATTTTTCTATGTTGGGATAAGAGTTAATGAGATTTAATATGATTTTTTGTTGACTAATTAGATGTTTATCAAAGATATTCATATCGTAATTATTTTTGATAATTTCATTATAAATATTAATTATCCCATTACAAAAATCATAAAAAGTATCTTTTTTACTAAATTTTATTTTATGGTCAAAAAATTTATTTGAAAAAGAATATTTTCTTTTAAGAAGAGAATATCCAAAAGGAAATTCTTTGTAATTCAGTACTTTCTGTTTATAAATCGAATAAAGTCTTTCTTCAGGAGATCTTAAAAATATATATATTTTATCTTGATTAACAAGATTAATTTCTTTTTCAAAATTTACACAAGTGTGAACAGGATAAAACCTTAGGAATTTTTTGCAAAACTTATACCTTTTGGATTTTAATGCTACATAGTTTTTTAAAGTTGAAGATGCAACTTTAGGTATATCTACAAATAAATTATCTTCAATTTTGATTACTCCGCAATTTTGATTATTTAATATCCTTATGAGGTATTTATCAAAGAATATAATTTTTTCTAAAACATTATAAAAAATGTTCATACTAGAGCTAAAATTATATTAAGAACCTAGCATATATTTGGAAAATCTTAAAACTCCATATGCCTTATTATTAGCTAAAAAGGGTGAAATAATACCAGAACTAACAATTAAAAATTGGCAAATATTTCATAAAGAACTTCTGATTACTAATCAATTTGAACTTAAAGAATATAAAAAAAATTGGATTGAAGAAATACAATTTAGCTTAAAAGAAATAAATTCAAATTACCTTTTAATAAGTCCATCAGATTTTTTATGTAAAAAATATATCTCAAAAAACATAGATAATTTCATAAGAATTAATAATCCAAATTATATAAGATTAAATTTAAGACCTGGAGCAAAAAATGCAAAAAGAAGGATTAATTATAATGATTCAATTTTTTATGAAATAGTTGCTAATTATGATTATTCAATTAATTTGCAACCATCTATTTGGAAAAAAAGTTTTCTAGAAAAGCTTCTAGAAGTTGCTAAAGATAAAAATTTGTCAATATGGGAATTTGATAAAAAAATCTTCCAATATAATAATGATAAATTTATATTTGTTTTCGAATCTAAAATAGGAAATTTATTTAGTTCTCATTATGTAAAAAAAGGTGTCCAATTTAGATGTTTTAATCACATATCAAGCTCTTATAAAAAAGCAAATATAATTCAATTTATAATTTTCAACTTTAAATTAATAATTTATACAATAAAAGACTTTATTGAACATTTGATATCTGTAATATATTTAAAATAAAATTATTTAAAAGAATTCTCTTTTAGTTTTTGGTATATATCTTCTGAAGAACGCAATAAATTTTTATTAAAGTTTTTTTTAGTAAGATCTTTTTTATTACTATTGTGAAAATCAATCCCAGTGCTAGGGTTCTTTATATCAAGTTTCTCGCATAATTTTTTGTAAAAGCCTTGATCTTCACTTAATGATTCATATGAAACTAAATGAACATTATGAAAATTGATTATTTTACTTTCTATTATCCAAGTATAAGTTTCAATCCATTGTTTAATCCAATAATCAATATTCAAAGGGTCATATTTTAGATACCATTTATTGCTTGAAGTAGGGTATATGAAAGGTTTTAATCCAAGACCAAACTCATTATGACCTATTAAATTCATATACTCTAAGATAAATGGATCTTTTCTCTGTAAATTTAAGAAATTTAAATGTTGTGAAAGTAAAGAATAACAATGGTTTAGAGGGTCTCTGAATAATATAAGAAATTTACAAGATTTAAATTCCTTTGCCATGGAATCTATTCTTATATGATTATTATTATTTTTTACAACCAAATTTTTATTATTATTAATCCCAGAATATTTGAATAAAAAATACAAATATGCCTTTAAATCTTCCTTATAAAGAACTGAGTGTTGGAAAAAATCCTCTCTTAAATTTTTATCAAATCTTAACCAAATTATCTCATCTAAGCACTCTGGAGAAGAATTATTTATTTTAATCCCATCCCGATGAAATCTCTCATAATATGAATCATTATCATTAACTAATCGCGAAAAATAATTCGCCAATCTTGGTGAGAGTATAAAAGGCATATATTTATAAACTAAGCTTCCAAATTCCCCAGTTGAAAAAATTTTATTTAATAATGCTGTTGTTCCAGACCTCGCGAGTCCAGAAATAAAAATATGTTTTTTATTCAAACTAAATTTGCAAGTCTTACTTTTACTAATAAGTCTTTCATAAAAAAAATTAGATAATGCCGATTTCCCTAAAAACTCTCTATGTAAGATTTTATCTAATTCGGTATAATTGTTCATTTTTTATTCAAAAGGAAAGAAATATATCCCACTAAAGGTAAAAAATAAGTGAAAATGTTAAAGAAATAATTTATCTCTAAATATTTAAAAATAATCATGTAAGGTATAGATATTATTAGCAATATAAATAATAATTTTAAACCTGACTTTGAAATATCAGAGAATATAATTTCAGAGTCTTTATTATCTAAAGATAATCCTTTGATCTTTTTAAGTGCAAAAAAGTAATTATTAATATGTTTTCTATAGTCAATTCTTCCTTTAAAAGTTAAGAAAAAAACATTTGAAAGAATTATAAGAATTAGTAAAATCAAATTAACTTTTAACTTTTAAATTTTTTTTGGAAATCTTTTTACTTGCAAATAATTTGTTTTTTAGGAAGATTATTGATTTTTTTATAACTTTAAAGACTGATATAAACGTAGACGCAAAAAATGCAAATATAACCGTAAAGAAAACAATGATTGCTCCAATTGCTACTCCAGGGCCTGCGTATGCGTGAGCTGCAAGAGGAAAAAGCGTTGAAACTATTAAAATTTTTATTAAAGTTTGAATCTTCATTTAAAATTTTCTTGTAATTATAGCATAATAAAAATATCCCAATGTTTTAGTTGGAAAAAGAAAAGGCTTTAAAAACTTCTGGACGATTAATAATATTTAATTATTATTTTCATAAACCATAACAAGAATTAAATGATTTTTTATTAAGTTTTCCTGGTAGGTCTAACATTCGCCTAGACCAACCAACATAAAGAGGATTTGATTCTTTTGATTCTTTATTTATGTACTCCCATAACATTTTTTTCGAATCAATTTCATATTCAAATATTCTTCCATAGTTTTGCTCCTCAATCATTAATGAATTATTTTCTTTAATGTATTCAGAAAGTCCCTGAGTAATTGTTTTTGGCTGCATATATTTATTTAGCCAAGAAAAAGATTCAACTTCTTTTCCATATTTTTTAAATTGATGTGGTTGTGAAATCAACTTTACATTTTCTAATGGCCTAGTTGGAAGATCTCTAAATGTAACTATTTGATTGCCAAGCGAAATGTATCCTTTTTTATTCCCATATGCTGGGGCATTATTATCAAAAATAGTTATATCTAATTTATTATTATTCGAACTAATAATATCAACATCATGTTGATGAGTAAAAGCTCTTTCTATTTTCCAAATTATTTTTTTTGTAGACAAATCATAAGCCAAAACTGTTGATTTATTTCGCAAACTCAAAAGAACTATTTTATTCCCATCTTTTGTTTTGAAAGGGACAACATCATTTAAATGAAAAGGATCAAGAGGTCTATTTCCATTACCTCTAACATCAATAATCAAATCATTATTTGAGTAAATATCTAAAAGTTTTACGTTATATTGGTTTTTAAGATTTTTATCAAAAACAGTAAAAGCGCCTGGATTATATTTATCAAGGCCTTTAAGTTTCTCAAGATCCTTTTCAGTTTTAAATCTTATTGGTACATAGATATTACCTTCGGAATCTTTTTCTATACTATGATGATAAAAAAGATCATCAAAATGTTTCAAATATTTACCACATTTATCAGTTAAAATAATCCTTTTATTCCATAAAAATAATATACTCCCATCTTCCAATAATAATGGATGCCAGAAATATCCTCGTAGTTTTTTAACCTCTAATTTTTTCCATCAAATTATTAAAATTAAATTTGTATTTATGTATCAATTGTTGTTTATTCATGTCCCATAATTCCACAGAAGCTTTTCCATAATTTTGTCGACTATGGTCCGTCCTTGAAAGCAAAAGATATCCAGCATTTGATTTGGTGTTAGGTTTATAAAAAAAACTAAATCCTGGTTCGAAATCATCAAATCTATTCTTTTTATTTTTTATTATTAATTGATTATCAGCTAACTGATTAGTGGTAGTAAATTTCCCTGTTATTTTAAAATTATTTATTAATCTTTTAGTATTTTCAAATCCACTTAAAAAACTTTCACCAGGATATGATGCTAAACTTGCAAATTTGCATGCTTTA
>QCLV01000010.1 GCA_003214295.1 Prochlorococcus sp. AG-418-F08 | reverse complement strand
AAAAGAAAGTTTAAGTAAAGAAGTTTTTACTATATGTAAGTCGGGTAAACGTTCTGAAAAAGCGTCAAGAATATTGGCTAAATTCAAAATTCAGTCAATATCTATTGAGGGCGGCATTGAAAAGGTAAATAAAATATTGTGAAATTAATAGTTTTAAGAATATTTAGTAATCTACACCTCTTTTCAAATCAACTCCAACATTCGCATAATGCTTATGACATACCATTTCAGAATAAACATTGGCGAGTTCAAAATATGAGGGTTCGTTTTTACATCTCCCAGTAATAACAACTTCTGTTTCTGCTGGTTTTTTTAGGAGTGTTTGATGTATAGACTCCACAGGTAGTAGCTCTAAATCAACAGTTGGATTCAATTCATCCAAAATAATTGTTTTATACAGACCAGACAAAATAGCAGCTTTAGCAATTTCCCATGCTCTTTCTGCCTCAACATAGTCAATTGGTTGTTGCTGACCTCTCCATACAATCGCATCTCTTCCAGACCGCAAATGATCTACCAAATGTGGGTAACTTTCTCTCAAAGCTTCTATAGCGGCATCTTCGGTGTAACCATTTCCTCCTTTTAACCACTGTAGTATTAAAACTCTATGACTTTTATCTTGAGATATTCCTTTACCAATAGCTTGAAGAGCCTTGCCAAGTGCACTTGTAGATTTACCTTTTCCTTCACCTGTATAAATCTCAATTCCACCACTAGTACTACTTTGTCTAGTTGGCTCTAATAAGTCTCCTATAAAACGTGGTCTCATCTCTGAATGGAGTTGAGATATTCTTACTAAAGAAAGTGGAGCTGCCCTTCCAGTAACAATAATTTCTAGACCATCTGGACGATTTTGTAGAGAATTGACTACTTCCTTTATATCCAGCATCCCTAAATCAAGAACTGGGTTCAACTCATCTAAGACAACTACGGAATACAGAGAACTAGCAATTGCTCCTTTAGCAATATTCCAACCTCTCTCAGCTTCACGAATATCAAACTTTGTCACTTGATCAGCAGTAAAGAATTCCGATCTTCCTGTCCTTACATGGTCAATTAAGTGCGGGAAGCCTCTTTGCAAAGCCTCTATAGCCGAATCCTCATCATATGGTCTCTCAGGACCTTTTAAAAACCTAAGAAGAAGGACTCTTGACTGTCTTTTTTCGCATATTCCTAATCCTATTGTCCTGAGAACTACTCCTAAAGCAGCCTGACTTTTACCCTTACCTTCCCCATCATAAATATGTAATTGACCTTTTGATCTCTCTTGACTATCACTTGCTGTGACAATTCCAATTCCTCTATTTCTCTTTGTATTCGTCAATTGAACAAAATTAATGTATTTAATCTAAGATACTAGTATGAATATTATTAAAAATTTAATAATAAATTCAATCTATCTATAGGTAATTCGAATTTTAAAGTAATTAGCATGTTCAATCAACTAGAAATTCTCTCTGATGAACAAAGTGAAAAGCTTTATACAATTAGAAGATACATTAAGAGTCTCGAAAGCGCTTGTATTGCTTACTCAGGAGGGGTAGACAGTTCATTAGTCGCATCATTAGCATTCGAACAATTAGGGTGCAAAGCATTAGCAATAACTGGTATTTCTCCAGCATTAGCCAATACTCTTCTTGAAGAGGCGAGAAGTCAAGCAAAATGGATTGGAGTAAAACATTTAGAAATTAAAACTTCAGAATTGGACCAATCAAGTTACAATAAAAATCCTAAGAATAGATGCTTTGCGTGCAAAAAAGAGCTTCACAAGCATACAACTTACCTCTCCGAAAAACTTAATTACAAAATTGTTTTAGATGGAGTCAACCTTGATGATCTAAAAGATTACAGACCAGGTATAGAAGCCTCAAAAAAAGCAGGAGTTATATCTCCCCTTGCAGAATTTAAATTCTCGAAACAAGACATTAGGGATATATCAAGAGCATTAGGTTTTCCTTGGTGGGATAAACCAGCTCAACCTTGCTTGTCATCAAGATTTCCATACGGTCAAGAGATCACAAGTGAGAGGCTAAAAATGGTTGAGAAAGCAGAGGAATATCTTAAAGAGGGGGGATTATCTGAGGTTAGAGTTAGATGCCAAGGCTCGACGGCTAGAATAGAAATTCCCAAAGATGAATTAAAATATTTTTTTAACAAATATAATTTTGGTGAATTAGTTCAATATTTTTCAGATTTAGGATTTAATTGTACAAGCTTAGACCTTGAAGGACTAGTAAGCGGAAAATTAAATAGGTAATGTTTTTAGTTAAACAGCTGTTCTCATCCCTTTAAGTACTGTTGAGGGAGGATTTCGCTCAATAACCCGTAAGGAATGTTCTTCAGCCTTTAATGCTTCAATTAAATATTGACTAGCAAGTTCTGGCAACATATTGCGACCACAAGTAAAAATATCGACTGCAGAATAATTAGATTCAGGCCAAGTATGTATTGAAATATGGGATTCAGCTAGTAAGGCAATTGCTGTAACTCCCTGAGGTTCAAATTTATTACTTATCAAATTCAAAACTGTTGCTTTTGCAAATTTGGCAGCTCTGTTTAATGAACAGCGCAAAAAAGATTCATCATTTAGTTTTTCGTAATCACATTTATAAAGTTCTAACAATAGGTGTTTACTTTTATGACTTAATTCTTTTTCATTACTTAAAGAACTAAAAATTTGATTTTGTTTGTTGACTTCCATTAAATAAATTTATTTGAATATAAGATTAGCTAAAAATTATGGCCATTAGAACTATAAATGAATCATTTGTGAAGAGCTCAAAAAAGACTGGTTAAATTTATCCAGATGGGTCGCACTAATAAAACATTGACTTTCTTTGCCTACTGAATTGAGCAACAAATTTTGTCTAGTTATATCTAGTTCTGCCAAAACATCATCTAATATAAGTATTGGAGCAACATCTAGAGTTTTAGTTAATAAATCTAGTTCAGCCATCTTCAAAGCTAAGATGAAAGTTCTTTGCTGACCAGATGAGCCATATTTTCTAACAGACATATCATTAATTAGGAATTCAATATCATCACGATGAGGTCCAAAATTACATTTACCAGTCAATGCTTCGATTGAACGCTGATTAAATAATTGTTCTACTATTTTTTTACTAATAACTTCTTCTTCTTCTTCTTCTGGGATTATATTTTGTATCCCAGAAAGATAATTTATACCTACTTGTTCTTTAGACTTACTTAAGTGATTATGCCAATATTCAATATATGGTTTTATTTTTAATAGGGCTCTTCTTCTACGCCTAAAAATTCTTGTACTTATTATTGACATTTGAATATCAAAGCTTTCAATAATTTCATTGGATTGTTTATTTTGGAAACTTTCAGAACGCCAAAAATAACTTCTTTGTTTTAAAAGCCTGCTAAATCTGGTTATCAAGTCTAAATATACTGGTTCAAGCTGAGATACCACTTTATCAATCCATGTTCTTCTATAACTCGGTTCACTTCTAACAATTTCTATATCATTAGAACAGAAACATACACTACGAATATAATTTTTTATTTCACTTTGCTTTTTCAAGATTGAATCATTAACATAAATCCTTTTAGGACCTTTTCGGAACAAATTCAACCTTAAATCATCTTTAAAATCTATTTGTCCGATGACTATAGCCATATCACTATCATTTTCTATTAAGTCTTTGTCACTTAATGCTCTATTTGATTTTAATTGACTTAAAAATTCAACCGATTCCAGTAAATTTGACTTGCCTATACCATTACAACCAAGAACAATTGCTCTTTGCTCTTTTAAGTCAATTTCAAAACTTTTATGGTTCCGAAAATTTTGAATTTTTAATTTATTTAAAAAAATTTTTTTTATGCATTCATTAATTAAATTAGCTAAATTTAGTTTATTTAAATTTTCTTTAAAGAAATTGAAAAATTAAAGGGCATGTAGCTCAGTTGGATAGAGCATCAGATTCCGGTTCTGAGAGTCGGGGGTTCGAATCCCTCCATGCTCGTAATATATTTTTAAAGTTTATATCCCATCACTCTAATACCATTTGGGTCTAATATGAATCCAATTTCTTCTAGACTTCTAAAAGAAGAAGCTGGAGCCTGTACAGAAATACTGCATCCAGGCATCTCTCTATTTATTTTCTCAAGAGTTACTTGAAGCAATATTGAATAATAAAGTTGTTGATTATTCCCTGGAGCTGCACTTAAATTCCATAAATTAGCGTTCAATCCTCTGTCAGATGTAACTCGAACAAAGCCATACAATTTATTTTTTCTTTGATCCAGTATGGAGAAAAAGAAATTACTCTGTTGAATAGCTTCAGAAAGAGGTTTATTTGGAAATGTCTCACAACCACAATTAGCTAAAAGTTTGTTAACTTCTTTAGATGCAGGAATCTGAGAGGAGTTAACAAAATAACCTTCAGGAAGTATAAGTTTTTTTTTAGAAAAATATTGCAATTATCAACCTGTATTTCTCATGCCAGCTGCTATCCCATTAATAGTTAAAAGTGCTCCTCTCAATAGTTCACTTCTACTATAAGCTCTTGTAGATTCATCTTTATCAATAAAAAATTCACTAACTGGTGGTTGTCTTGTTTGGTCTCTAAGTCTTCTTAAAAGTGAAACCTGCAAAAATCCTAATGGGATGATCGTTTTATTTCTCAAGCTTACTGATGATTTTAAGTCTCTATCAGATTCGAGAAGTTTGTTTTTCCCAGTTATTTCAAGTATTAATAATTTTGTAAGATTATACTCTTTAGAAATTACTTCAAATATAAGATCAAAAGAATCTTTATTTTCTTTACTGCCAAGTGTATCAACATAATATTTAGCAACTTCCAAATCTACCTTGGATAAAGTCATTTCCACCTTAGATATGAGCATCCTAAAGAATGGCCATCTTTGATGGAGAACTCTTAGTAATTCAATTTGTTGTGGATCTGAATTTAATTCAGATGATAATGCAGTACCTACTCCAAACCAACTGGGCAAAAGAAATCTACTCTGTGTCCAACCAAACACCCATGGAATAGCTCTTAAACTTGACAAATCTTTTGCACCTTTTTTTCTTCGTGCGGGCCTACTAGATATTTGTAATTTACTTATTTCTTCAATTGGCGTGACTTCTTGAAAGAAATTTAACAAATCAGGATTCTCATGCACTAATTTTCTATAGTGAGACCTTGATGTTTCTGCCAGCCTAGACATTAATTGATTCCATTCTGGAGTGGCGTCAAGTCTATTATTTACCAAACTATTTTGAATAACAGCTGTGGTAACAGTTTCAAGATTATACAAAGCCAGCTCAGGAAGACTATATTTAGAGGCTAGGACTTCACCTTGTTCTGTTATTTTTATTCGGCCTTTGAGAGTGCCACTTGGTTGAGCCAATATTGCCTGATAAGCTGGCCCTCCTCCTCTACCTACGGACCCACCTCTTCCATGAAAAAGTCTTAGCAATATATTGTTTCTACTTGCAAGATTTTGAAGAGCGATTTGAGCTCTATGAATTTCCCAATTACTAGAAACAAAACCTGAATCTTTATTACTATCAGAATATCCAAGCATTAATTCTTGAAGAGGCTTAAAAGATTCTCCAACTTTTGGCAATAATGATTTATAAAAATCTAATTTAAACAACTTTTCCATTACTTCTGGTGCTCTTTTAAGGTCTTCAACAGTTTCAAAAAGAGGTACAACTAATAATTTCGACTTTTGCGAATTTTGATCAAGAAGTCCCATTTCTTTTGCCAATAGGAGAACTTCAAGTAAGTCAGATGCACTATGACTCATCGAAATTACATAAGAATGACAAATACGGCTCCCAAACTCTTGTTGCAGTCTCTTTACCATTTTAAAAACTGAAAAGGTTTCTTCCGTAGTTTTTGTCCAGTTACCTTCAGAGGGAATTAAAGGCCTTTTTGTATTTAATTCGTCTACGAGCCATCTGATTTTCTCTTCTTCAGACATGTGGTCATATTGGACAGATAAATCAAGATAATTTGTAAGTTCTTGTATTGCGTCACTATGCCTTGTACTTTCTTGACGAATATCTAAACTGGCTAAAGAAAAACCAAAAATATGAACCTGAGTAAGTAGGGTATTAACAGCCTCACAAGTTAAATCTGTACTAATGAGACTATTTTTAATTAACTCAAGATCATACGTAAATTCATTTACTGATTTGTAATATAAGTTTTCTTCTTTATCCATTTTTTTAGTATCCATTTCACCCTCTAAGTCAAATTTCCAACCACTATCAGCTAATAAATTATTCCTTTCTTGTGTCAATCTTAATTTCTCTAAGATGTAACTTAATTTCAATCTATAAGGTTCTGATCTGTATCTTGTTGCCCTAGCTTCATAAATTTCAGGAAACTTAACCCTATCCGTCTCTAACGACTCTAATAGAGAAGAACTAACTTGACTCCATTGCATTGAGACACTTAATTGATCTCTTAGATTCGATGTTGCAATAATATATCTCTCCAACATCAATTGCCTTTGATAGCAGGCAGTTCGCCATGTTATTTCGGGAGTAACCGATGGATTACCATCCCTATCTGAGCCAACCCAAGAACCAAAGTTACAAAAAGATTCGGAGGGCATCTGAACATCTGGATAGTTTTCGGTGAGTGCTTCAGCTATTCTGCCTCTCAATTGAGGCATTGCATTAAATAAAACTTGCTGAAAATAATGCAAGGCATAATCTACTTCATCTAAAACTGAAGGTTTGAATTGATGTAATTCATCTGTCCTCCACCAAAGTCTTACTTCCTCTTTTAATTGGGTTTTTAGTGAATTTTTTTCTTCTTTTGTTAAAAATTGCTCAACCTGTATTTTTTTCAACAAATTTGCGACTCTTGTTTGCTTATGTCTTACCGTATGTCTTACTATCTCAGTCGGGTGAGCAGTAAAAACTAAACGAATATCCATTTCCTGCAATAACTCCTCTAATTTTCCTGGAGGCACATTTAATTTCCTTAGCCTGTAAAATAATTCCCTAAAAGTTACTGGAGCATTTTGTCTTGCCAATGCGGGAGCAAAAGGATCAAGATTGTCAGGCGATTTTTGAACATCCTTATTAGTAAAGCTTTGAATATATCTATCTTCCTCAACTCTTTGTTCCAAAATATTCACAAGTTGAAAATACAATGAAAACGCCCTCGCTGCTGCAATGGATTCTGCTAAATCCATAGAATTTACAATATCAACTATTTCATTTTTAAAAGTTTTTGAACTATCACCATCAATTTGTTTCGAATAACTTAATTCTTTAAGCTGTATCAATCTCTCTGCTTGATCATCTGGGCATTCTTCTCTGAGTACAGATTCCCATAGATCTTCAATTAAAAGACGATTTTTATCAAGTGGATCATTGTTACTTATCAGATCCACGTTATTATTTTTTATCTGTCGAAAAGATTCCATATAATCATTATGTCACAACTAAAAATGTTCAGATCAAATGTTTATTTAAATAATCAAACATTCTCGGCTTCACTCCTAATCATATCTTCAATAGAAATTTTCATTATTTGCTCAATAGAAAGACCTTTTTTATATTGATTTATCCATTTCATGGATTGATTACCTTCTTCAAGAACTTTATAAATAGGATTCAAAAGATGTTTCATACCAAAATTTTCTGCTGTGGATGACAAATCTGATAATAAGTTTCGAATCCATTCTCTACAAATAACTTTTTTGCCATCTTGCCAGTTAATTAATTCTGAATTCAGACTATCTTTCGCAGCATTATTTTCATTTTGATCACATATTTCTGATAATTTTTCCATAGAAAAAAAACTAGCATTCAAAGGGTCTAAGGTTTTAATATTTTCAAAAAGATTTAAAATCCTAAGTTCTATCATGGCTGTTATCCCTAGAAGCAAGTCGATATCATAAACAAAATCACAAATTCTTAATTCCAAACGATCAAGAATTAAAGGTCTTTGAGGACCATTTGGTCGTATTGAGGACCAAAAATGCCTGATATTTTGCATGTTTTTATTAGCTATATTTTCCTCGATCCAATTTATATAAGAATCATGATTTACAAAGAAAGGTACCTTACTTGGTGTTTTTGGAAACTGCATCCATCTCTGAGAGTGATTCTTTGTAATTTTATTATTTAAAAAAGGTGAACTAGCACTCAGGGATAGATATAAAGCAGCCTCAGATCTTATTAGTCTAATAGCGGCAAAAAGCTTATCTAAGTCGTCTATTCCTACGTTTATGTGAACACTTGAAGTTGCAATAGAGGTTCCATAATTATCCTCTATAAATTGATGATAAATATTGTCAACATCAGATCTTTGAAATTGAATATCGTGTTTAAAACATAGAGTAGATGACGGAATAATTGTTAACTCTTTACTGTTTAGCCATCTTCTTAATTTTTTTCTTGGAGTTAATAACTTCTCGTACAAAAAATTGTAGTCTTTTTCAGGAATTGTTATGTATTCAACGTTTCTATTATCTGGCTCTTTGACAAAATCAGGAAATGTTTGCTCAATTTCAGCTGAAACACCAATATGAGAATTTAAAGAACCTGTGAAAAGTTCCACCTCAAAACCCTTATAAAGATTATTTTGACTCATTTATTTATCCAAACAGGCTAATGCTTTTAGTATCCCTTTTGCTTTATTTATCGTCTCTTGATATTCATTTTCAGGAAAAGAATCAGCAACTATTCCAGCTCCTGCTTGCACTGAAACATCATATTTCCCATCTCTTGAGGGTTTAACGATCATAGTTCTTATTGTAATTGCTGTATTTAATGCACCATTAATATCTATAGATCCATAAACTCCAGCATAAGGTCCTCTAGCATCTTTTTCAAAGTGCTTAATTAATTGCATAGCTCTTATTTTTGGCGCGCCAGTTACTGTCCCAGCAGGAAAAGATGCTTTTAGTAAATCCCATACATCGGCATTCTTTTTTAAGATTCCCTCAACTTCACTAACTATATGCATAACATGTGAATATTTCTCAATAACCATTAAATCCTTTACTTTGACAGTACCAATTTCACAAACTCTTCCAAGATCATTTCTCCCAAGATCAATTAGCATTACATGTTCAGCTATCTCTTTTGGATCTTTTAATAAATCCTTTTCTAATTCCAAGTCTTGTTGATTATCAAGACCTCTAGGTCTTGTGCCAGCTATTGGTCTTAAGCTTGCAACAATCTGACTATTTTTATTTTTTTCAGCTTTAACCATTACCTCAGGACTTGAACCTATCAGGTACCATGAGCCAAAATCAAAAAATGACATGTATGGAGATGGATTAACCATCCTCAAACTTCTATATAAATTAAAGGGATCATTATTGACTTTAGTTTGAAATCTCTGACTTATAACTATTTGGAAGATATCTCCCTTTCTTATATATTCTTTTGCAGAAAGAACAGCGTCCTCAAAATCTTTTTTCTTCCAATTACTTTCTAGATCTAAATCCAAATTCTCATTTTCATTCCAATCTAAAAACTCATTTTCTTTTAGAGGAACTCTCATTAAATTTCTAGTCTTTTGAATTTTTGAAATTGAGCTAATATACAACTCTTCTATCGATAACTCTTTTGAAGAAGTTGTATCTGCATAAACCACTGCAGTAATGCATCTTTTTATTTGATCAAAAACAACTAACTGATCAAAAAACATCCAGGATCCATAAGGAATATCGTTTTCTGGTATTTCATTTATTGGAACACTTGGTTCTATTTGATTTATTAATTCATAACCCCAAGAGCCATATAACTGTCCAATTGATGGTAGATCATCAAGCATGGTTGACTTATATTCCTTTGTCCAACTTCTTAAAATCTCAAAAGGATCACCTTTATATGTTTCAGTTTTTCCATTATTCCAAGTTTTAACTATTTCTTCTCCATAACAAACGGCTTCCCAAAGAGGTTTAGTGGCAACAATACTCCATCTACCCAAACTTTCACCACCTTCAACAGATTCAAGAAAAACACCATGGGAATCTTTCGAGGATAATTTTAACCAAGTTGATAATGGTGTCTCTAAATCTGCTGGCCAAGTTTGAATGATAGGTATAAAATTTTTACCTTCTTTGTAAGCCTTTAAAAAACTATCTTTCTGAGAGCTGATCATACTAATAGTGTCAACCCAAATTATAATTATTTTCTTCTTTTATTTCAACTTTAGGGAAGTTAATCAAAAGTATTTTTAGTTGTAAATTTCAAACCTGCTGGATTAGGGTTCTCTCCTATTCTCCTAGGATTATGACCAACTTTCTCTCTACCTTCATTTACTTTTTCAGAGAAAACACCATCTTTTGGGTGTAAAAATTCAATATCACCACCTGGGAAAATTCGGTAAATTTTAAAATCTTCAATTCTTGGCTTGAAGGCTCTTAATTGTGTCCCTAATGCAAGGCATTGTTCTTTTCTTGCAAAGTACATTAGATTATCACCTTCGTGCATAATAGCCGCTCCACCGGTAGGTAATTCAAATGCTTGTTCCTTTGAACTTTTCCATACAATTGCATATTTTTCTTCGGTTTCTGCTGAGTTTAATAAACCCCCAGTACTACCTATATGCTTTGGAAATTGACCAACTAAAGTTTCAGTCATCCTTGATTTTGAGTTATTTCTAATAAGAAATTAGCATTCATATTTTGCAAAATTCGAAATATATAGTAAATCTTCTACATTATTTAATATATGGAAAACTTATTTTTCATATTATTTTGAATCTGAAATCGGAAAAAATACTGTCAAACCTGTATCACGCCTCTTTGTGACATGCCCTCCTAAACTAGCTAATAACTTTTGAGTAGCATTTTGACTAAGTTGTAAACTACCTGTTTGAGGGTTCCAATTCAAAACAGGGCCAATATCAGAACCGTTATCTTTTTTGAGAATTTCTTTTTGATTGCTTTCTAATTTTATTACTTTTAATTGCAGTTTAAGTTTTTGACCAGCTGGTCTTAATTCTAAAATTAATGTACTACCTTCTTTTAATCCTCTAGTATTTTTATCAATTAATCCACTTAACATCAATTCTAATTTTTCAGAATCACTCAAAATTTGAGGAAGTTGATTGGGAATATCAATCTTTAAAGAAATCCCTCGTCGATTTAATTGTTTATTCCACAGAGGAGATAGCTTTTTAAAAATTTCGGCTAAATTAATTTTTGCCAAATTATTTAATGAAGGAACTTCATTACTTACTAATTCTGCAGCATTAAAGATTAAACCAAATCTATCAATTTGTTCATTACATTCATTTTCTATTTGAATTAAACGATTTTTCATTGATTCGTCCATTTTATATTTTTTTAAAGTAGAACTTATCAGGGTTCTTATTGTTGCTAAAGGCGTTCTTACTTCATGAGATATTGCACGTAATAATTTTGCTTCAGTTATTTGCACATTTTTTTCATCGTTTTTTGCGGAAGTCTTTATATTATGATAGGGCTCAATATTTGCTAATTTTGCCGATAATTTTGGCCAAAATAATTTTTCAAATTGATTATTAATATTAAGATTACCTAGATTATTGATTGCATTACGAAATTTTACTCCTTCCTCATAATTTTCTTGATTTAATTTTGCGTGCATTAATTCAATTGAAAGTTTTAGGCTTTCTTCATCACACTTCATGAATAAAATTTTCTTATCTTTTTCTCCTACAATCGATAATACGCATTGAAAATTTGGGGTGATTATCATCAAAAAAGGCTCATAACCATCCTCTTGGCGAAGATTTAAGACTTTATAATGACTAACTAAATCGCAATCTTTTTTTATCTTGTCTGAATTATTTACTGGTAAAAAACCTGCATTCTCATTTTGAAAGTATGGAAACCCCTCAGGAGACCAAAGCCATCCATCAAGTTGATTTAAAAATTTTTTATCATTAAAAGCTGGCAAAGGGGAAGCAACCCAAATACCACCATTTTTATAATTCTGAGATAGGAAATCTTTTTGAATAACTTCTAAAGAAGCCCACCACATTCTTCTGGATGTATCATCATCCACATATATAGTTTGAACTCGTTTAATCAAAAGTTCTTGAATTTTTTTTATAGTTATTTGAGATTTCATCAACTTCTTAGTGATCTAGAACGTTTCAATATAGATAAAACAAATCCAATAGATATAAAATTAGTCACTAATGAAGTTCTACCATAGCTCATAAAAGGAAGAGGTATTCCAGTAACTGGTCCTAATCCAATAGTCATATTTATGTTAATAATTATTTGGAACAAAAAAGTTGAGGCTATTCCAATAACAATAAGTGATTCAAAGTTAGTCCTAGCATTTGTTGCAGTATTAATAATTTTTTTAATCAAAAAAAAGAACAAAAATAAAACTATTATGCACCCCACAAAACCCAATTCTTCTCCTAAAGCACTAAATATAAAATCAGTATGTTGTTCCGGTATAAATTGCAAATTTGTAAGTTTACCTTGTAATAAGCCTGTCCCAAACAACCCTCCAGAACCAATTGCAATTTTACTCTGTATCAAATGATATCCACCACCTAGTGGATCTCTATTTGGATCTAAAAATAAAACTAATCTATCTTTTTGATATTCTTTTAAGCCATATTGCCACAAAATTGGTGTCAATTTTGCCACTAATAAATGGAACGAAATAGCTAGAACAGAAAAAATAATTTTCTTTGTCGAAGATCTATAGGCAAGATATCCTATAAATGGAATCCAGAAAATAAGAACATTTGGAAAGGTTAAATATAATATCGAAGTGAAAATACAAAACACTAACATCAAAAGCCACTCTATAGGCATTTGCGACCAATAAAGCATCACACATGTCAAAAATAACAAGACTAAAGAGGTCCCTAAGTCAGGTTGAAAAAAAATTAATAACCAAGGAATAATTACTACTAATAAAGGAGATATTAAATCTCTTATTTTTAAAATTATTTTTCTGTCTAGTACTAAAGCAAGAGTTAATATTGTGCTTAATTTAGCAACTTCTGAAGGCTGAAAAGAAAAGATACCAAAATTTAGCCATCTTTGAGCTCCGGAAACTGAGATGCCAAAAAAATAAATTAGAACTAAGGATATTAAAGTAAAAAAATAGAATGGAATCAAATACTTTCTAATTCTCTCTAAAGGTATGTAAGAAATAAAAAATGCCAAAAAATAACCAAAAAAACCAGTCAAGACATGACTTAAATAATTCGATGCAGTTAAATCTGCCTGAATACTTTTTATTGATAAACCCGAAATAATAACCAAAGACAAAGGAATTAGTAGTAGTGGAGAAAATAAAAAACCTCTATTAAAGTTGTCTTTTTTTTGTAAAAATCCTCTTTTATTTAATAAAGAAATTCTCCTAAACATCAATTAACTATTAACAAATTGATTCTTAATTAATTGAGCTAAATTACCAAATACAACAGAACTTTCTTTATTGGGCTGGCTTATTGAAATTGGTACACCTTTATTGCTCTCATCAACGAGAGGGATTTCAATAGGAATTTGGGCTAATAATGGTAAATCATTTTCTTTAGCTAATATTTGTCCACCACCTTTACCAAAAATTTCATATTTTTTACTTGGCATATCCGGGGGAATAAATACTGACATATTTTCTACAATTCCCAGTAAAGGTACTCCGAGTTGTTTAAACATTGCTAATCCTCTTCTTGCATCTTGCAAAGATACTTGTTGAGGAGTCGTGACGACAATAGCTCCAGAAATAGGCACAGATTGAGAAAGGGATATTTGTGCGTCTCCTGTTCCTGGAGGCAAGTCAATAACCAAAAAATCAAGATTATTCCATTCAACTTGGTACAAAAATTGTCGGATAATACTATTAAGCATTGGTCCTCTCCATATAACTGGCTGACCTTCTTCTATAAGGAAACCCATTGATACTAATGAAATTCCATATTTATTTATTGGTATTAACCTTTGATCACTGCCACTACCGTCTGTGACCTTTGGATTCTGTTCGGCAACTCCCATCATTGAGGGAGTATTAGGTCCATATATATCCGCATCCAGCAACCCAGTATTTAAGCCCAATTTAGCTAAAGAACAAGCGAGATTAACTGCAATGGTGCTTTTTCCAACTCCACCTTTACCACTACTAACAGCTATTATGTGGCGGATTCCATCAATCTTCTGTAACTCATTAGCATTACTTTGATTTTGAGATTCTGTTTTAGAAGGATTATTATCTATCTCTATTTGAACATCATCAATATCTTCAAAATCCAGTAGTACTTTTCTAACCTCTTGTACAATCCTATCTCTCTGAGAATTTGCAAATGATGGTAATGATAATGTTACGATTACTCTCGGTATAGTTACTCTTACGTTTTTAATCCAAGCTAATTCAATTACATTTTTCTGTGATCCAGCATCTAGAACTTTTTGTAAAGCAAAATTCGCATCTTCTATTGTGGTCATTAAATTTTTAAATATTTTGACAGGGTAGTCGACTGTTTAAAAGATTAAGAACTATGTCGAACTATCAAATAATAGGCAATAAGGACCCCCTACGAGAAATTATAAAGGGAAACTTATAATTAACCAAAAAATTTTTTTCTTCAAGATTTTCTAAATACATGTTCAAAGAACCTCCTACAAACTCGAGAGAAAAAACTAAAAATCTCTTATTAACTCTACAAGACAAAATTTGTTCAGGGCTTGAAGATGTAGATGGCAAAGGAAAATTTATAGAAGAATCCTGGCTAAGAGACGAAGGTGGTGGTGGAAGATCAAGGGTATTGAAAAATGGTTCTATTTTTGAGCAAGCAGGAGTAAATTTCTCAGAAGTACAGGGAAAAGAATTACCTCAATCTATAATCTCTCAAAGACCCGAAGCAAAAGGTCATGAATGGTTTGCCACAGGCACCTCAATGGTGTTACATCCTAAGAATCCCTATATTCCTACAGTTCATTTGAATTATCGATATTTCGAAGCTGGTCCTGTTTGGTGGTTTGGTGGAGGTGCAGACTTAACCCCTTTTTATCCTTATCTTTCTGATGTGAGGAATTTTCATAACGAGCATAAAAAAGCTTGTGAGACAATTGATAAAGATTTGCATAAAGTTTTAAAACCGTGGTGTGATGAATATTTCTTCTTGAAGCATAGAAATGAATCTAGAGGCATAGGAGGTATTTTTTATGATTATCAAGATGGTTCAGGCAATATTTATAGAGGAAATCATAAAAATGGAGAGGCATCAAAAGTTTCAGAAAATATTGGCAAAACTAATTTAAACTGGGATAATTTATTTTCTTTAGCGGAAAACTGTGGTCGAGCATTCCTACCTTCTTATCTCCCAATTGTTGAAAACAGAGCTTCTCAAAAATATACTTCTCATGAAAGAGAATTCCAGTTATATCGAAGAGGTAGATATGTCGAATTCAATTTAGTTTGGGATAGAGGGACGATTTTTGGACTACAAACAAATGGCAGAACTGAATCTATATTAATGTCCTTACCGCCTTTAGCTAGATGGGAATATGGATATAAAGCTAAAAAGGGTTCTCGAGAGGAATTTCTCACAACAATTTTTACAAAACCCCAAGATTGGTTAAATGATAAAGAGTTAGAGAAATTCTGTATAGAGAATAATATTTTTAATTAAAATTATCGCATAACTTTTTAAAGTACCTTAAATAGGTGTTTTAAATAAAGAACCGTCACTTTTCAATTGAAGTTTTTCTCCAAGTTCATTTTCTAGAGAGATTAATTCATCCCTATGCGCTCTTAGTCTCATGAAAGTTGAATCATTTTCATTTTTGTTGATCAACCTTAATTCAAATTTCTCCTCTCTTGCTGATTTTTTAAAATAAACAATTCCAGACAAAGGGCCACCAATTAATCCCAAAAGAATAGGCCACCAACCTAATGCAGGATATATTTGAATAATTACTAATCCAAGCGCACAAGAACCAAAACCACCAAGAAAACCTAAAAATATTGCTAAAAATTTACTAGAAACAACTTGACCCTTAAATATTAAAATTCTTTGTTCAAAATCTCCTCCTGTTTGCTTCCATCCCCTCAAATTAAGCCATTCACATAAACCATTTAAAACCTTAATTGGCTGCTGAGAAGATGTAATTTCAACGATGGTTGTTCTATCTTTACTGGAAGCCCTAAGAAAAAAAAATAATCCTATAGCCAAGAGAATTGTTAGCAATAATGTTGAATTTAAGGAATAGGACATTAAATAAATTTTTCTAGTAAATCTAGAATAAAAATTAAAGTTTCATCATATTATAATTTTTTAGAATTATTCTGTAAAATATTCCTATTAGATAAAAATTCTTAATTAGATAAAATCTTAAGTAATATTCTAAATCTGAAATTACTTTAATTACTTATTAAAAATGACTATTGAAAATAAAAATATTGATCTTCTTTATAACGATTTAACAGCAGATTTATACAATCTTTATAGAAAATCATCCTTCCTAGCTATTGACACTGAAGCAATGGGTTTAATTCATGGAAGAGATAGACTCTGTTTAGTACAAATATGCGATGAATTTAAAAGGACATCTTGTATAAAAATCGAACTTAATACATCTTTTTCACCTCATTTAAAAGCGCTTCTTGAAGATGACAAAATTACTAAAATATTTCACTATGCGAGATTTGATGTGGCAGCTCTAAAATGCAATCTTGAAATTAATACAAAAAATATTTTTTGTACAAAAATTGCTAGTAAGTTGGCAAGAACTTATACAAATAAACACGGTTTAAAGGATTTAATTAATGAATTATTAGGTATAGAACTGGACAAAAGCTCGCAAAGTAGTGATTGGGGTAGCAACGATGATCTAACAAAAGATCAATTAGATTATGCAGCAAATGATGTCAGATATTTAATTGAAGCTATGCATAAATTAAAAGTTATCTTAGAAAGAGAAAATAGATACGAATTAGCTCAAAAATGTTTCGAGACAGTTTCTGTATATGCTGATTTAGACATACTAAAATTTTCAAATATATTTGAACATTAAGAATCAATCTTCAGTTAAAAAATTATCTTCACCTTCAAGAGTTTCCATAAGCTTATCAAGTATTTCCGAAGAACTTAATTTATCTCCATCATTTTTTTCACAACTTTTTAAGACATTTTGCGCAACTTGTATTTTTTCTTGAATAGTTTTCGAGCCTTCTTTTGCAATTTGAATTTCTACTTTCTTCTTGGCAGAAGATAAGCTTATACTCATAAGTTTCGCAATCTCTGCACAAATTTTTAGATATTGCCGATCATTTATTGGATACATAAAAGAATAAATAATTAATAAGCTAGTGCCATTTACTAAGATAACAAATTAAAGCTTATAGCATCTACGATTTTCTCACTTGCTCCAGATTCACCCATTCTTTTTTTTCCAATTTTTGCTTGTTCCAACCTGTCAACTTTTCCTTTCAAAAGTAAACTTAACCGTTTTAAAAGAATTTTTTTATTCTTGCAAACTAAAACACTTCCTCCCAATAATCTTGATTGCCTTTTCGCAAATGATTTTGTAAATTGTGGTCCAGGTCCCGGTAGAGAAAGAGATGGAATTCCAAGGCCAGCAATTTGCTCTGTAGCAGTTCCTGCATTAGACAAGCCAACTTCTGCCATATTGGCCCATGAATTGAATTTACCTTTTCCAATCACTACATATTGATGGTTCTTCTTCCACACTGAATCTTCATCAAGTAGAAATTTAACTTTACTCTGTTTTATATAACCATATTTATTTAAATAACTTTGAATTTGAATCACATTCGCATGAATGCTCAAAGGCAAAAGTATTACCAAATCCTTTGATAAATCAAAGTCTTGCAAACAATTAAGAAAATTATCAAGATTTTTAAAAGCTTCAGGGTATCTACTTCCCACTAATAAAATTATCCTTTTAAAAGAGATAATATTTGATATATTCTCGTTTGTTGCATTAACAAAATCCATCATTGGATTACCAAAGTATTTTGCATCAATATTTTTTCTATTCAAATTATTAGCTGTAATTTTATCTCTCATAATTAAATTTTTACATCTTGGAGATTTCATTAAAAACATTTCCCATGGATCCCATTCAGAACCTTTCAACTTATGATAAATATCGCTTAAATCCCAACCTGGGCCACTACTCCAAGTATGATCACTTTTAGGAGTGCCAATGAAACTAAATTCGCATTCTGAACACCAAGCGTAAAGTAATGGCAAGAAATCGCCTACTGCGATAATTTTGCAGTTATGTTTTGACTTCTGTTTTACAAGTAGAAAATTTCTTAAATTATCAACTAAAAATCCTGCAAACAAATCAAGCACAAATCCCTTCAGACTTTGATTACTAAAACCTCCACTAGGCAGCTCTTTAAGATATCCTATTTTGCGAAAATTCTTTGAATTTATGGAATTAAATACATCTCCATTTCCTACTAATGGCAAGACTTCAATATTTTGATTTTTTATTTTTTTTATTAATTTTTTTATTATTTCGGATGCTATTACATCTTCTCCATGACCATTGCAAATAAATAATAGAGAATGAGACACCTTACTGTTAAGATCATAAAAAGACTCAATAGAATCTTTTTCGGCGGCATGGCCAAGTGGTAAGGCAGAGGATTGCAAATCCTTTATCCCCAGTTCGAATCTGGGTGCCGCCTTATTTAATTTTTTTAAAAATTTAATTATAAAGTTTTCGAAGAACTTCAATTTCAAATAAAAGGTATAAAGTTTCAATTACTTATTGATATATAGAAAAATAATCTTTTCTTTATTATTGATAAATAATACCTTATATCTATTAATAAACAAAATTAAATGGATTAATTAATTTCATCAGATTATTTATATATAAATTTGAATTATTTTAGTAATCATTATCTGCTACACACATTCCTAAACATCTAACGCCATTTGATGCAGTCCTTTTGCAATGATTACATAAAATAGGATCTTTCTCGGTAGGAAGGTTTATTTTTGAATTATTTTGATCCTCTAAACTTAGTAACTCTTGTGCTGAATTAAATAGAGCCATTGTTAGATTCGTTACTTGAATCGATGCTAACAACAAGTGAAGCATTTGTGTTGGAAGAGGGTATATCCATTATTTTTACAGTTTCTTTAGGCTCATCAACAATTTGATTTTCTTCAGCACTCTCATCAACTGCACATGCTTCGAGAGCCTCTCGCAATAATGAATCAAAAGTTGCTCCTGGCAATCTATGTCTAGCAACCTCAAGAAAAGTTCTCGGTAAAGATTCAGAAGCAGCATCTCTCAAAGCAGGATTATTCTTTCTATGGTCTTGTTCTTCTTCTATAGATTTAATAAATCTAAGCGTAACATCTCTTTTGGTAGAAGCTTTTATAAGTGTATCGTTTTCAGGATTATTATCACTTGGCACATTTTCAAGATCACTAAGCCTTTTTTCTAAACTATTTAAAACTTCATTAGCTTCTTTACTAATATGTGCTAATTGACCGTCAGACAAATTAGGTAAATCTGCGACAAAAATTTTTCCATGATCCCTTAGCGTCAAAAAAGTAGGTCTTGGACCTTGAGACTGTCTATTATTAATATCAGAATTATTACCTATTGGTCTTTTTGGAGGTGTAGGGCCAGCGGAACTACGTCTACGGGTAATTCTTTGATTATTTGCAAAAGGCATTGAATAAAAGGTTAAATCTTAATACTTAAACTTCCGATATAATTCGGCGATGATCTTATTATATTACACCTATCTTTTTCATTTGTGTATAAAAAATAATTTTTTAAAACTGATTTAAAAAAAATAAAAAAAATTTAAGTTAAAATTTCTGGCAAAGATTTACTATTTTTTAAATCATTTTTTCGAACTATCTTTCCAATTTCCCAACTATCTATATCATAATCTTTACAGATACTTAATATCGCGTCCTTAAATTTTTTGTCAATAATTAAACAAAATCCAACTCCAAGATTGAAAGTATTCCAAAAATCTTTTTCAGGAACAGATCCTTTGTCTTTAAGGAATTTAAATAAAATAGGTATTTCCCAAGAACTGGTATTGATATAAGGAATAAAATCAGAAGGAATACATCTTGGTAAATTTTCTGGGATTCCTCCTCCAGTTATATGAGACATTGCTTTAATTTCAATATTTTCAGATAACATTTGGTTAATCACATTATTGTAAATTTTTGTAGGTTTCAATAACTCATCATAAAAACTTAAGTGAGAAACTTTTTCAAATTCCTTTTCTATTTGATTATTGTTTTGGATAATTTTTCTTACTAAACTAAAGCCATTACTATGAACTCCATTACTTTTTAAAGCAATTATTAAGTCATTTTCAGAGACTTTTTTACCATTAATAAGCTTATCCTCATCGACTATTCCAACACAAAATCCTGCAAGATCATACTTATTTTTTGAATAAAATCCTGGCATTTCAGCAGTTTCTCCGCCGAGTAATGAACAGTTATTTTCTTTGCAGCCATGTGAAATTCCCTGAACAACCCTCAATAATTGTTTCTTATCAAGCTTACCAGTAGCAATATAATCCAGAAAAAATAAAGGTTTTGCACCACTAGTAATGATATCGTTCATGCACATAGCAACTAAATCAATACCAACCTCAAAGTGAAAGTTTTTACTTTGGGCTAATTCTAATTTTGTTCCAACACCATCAGTTCCTGAAACAAGAACTGGTTTTTTAAAACTATCGATAGGAATTCTAAACAAGCCTCCGAAGCCGCCAATACCCTCAATCACATTAGATGTATGAGTTCCTTCAACTGCCTGTTTAATTTCGGAAACAAATTCTCGTCCAGCTTCTATATCAACACCCGATGTTTTGTAATCCATGAAATAAAAATGATAGACTCTCCCTATATAGATATTCCTCCTAAGATTGCTTTTGTCCAGTAATTATTTATCAAATAGATTTATTTTTTAAAAACAAAGTGAATAAAGTAATAATAAGGACAACTGAAGAAATAGAAAATTGGAGGAGAAATATAAATAGTGAAATTAACTTTATTCCAACAATGGGTAATCTTCATAATGGACATATAAAATTAATATCAACAGCAAAAAATGACAATCCTAATATTAATTTAGTAAGTATTTTTATTAATCCACTCCAATTCGATAACAAGCTAGATTTAGAGAATTACCCTAAAACAATTGATAATGATATAAAAATCTCCTTCTCAAATGGCGCGGATGCCATCTTCATCCCAAGTAATGAAGATATATATCCTCCAAATAATAAAAATATTAAATTCCTAAAAGCTCCAATAGAATTATCTTCTGCATTATGTGGATTAAATCGAATTGGACATTTTGATGGCGTTTGTACAGTAGTTTATAGATTACTTAATCTCATCAAGCCTAAAAATCTTTACTTAGGAGAAAAAGATTGGCAACAACTTTTAATTTTAAAAAATCTTATCCTAAAAGAGAAATTAAATGTTGCTATTAAATCTATTCCTACACAAAGAGATTTTGATGGAATTCCTTTAAGTTCACGTAATGTACATTTATCAAAAAACGAAAGGAAATTGATTAGGTTTTTTTCAAGTGAGTTATTAGAAGCCAAAAAAAATTTTCAACAAGAAAAAAATATTAATTTAAACGAAATTATTAAAAAGTTATCAGCAAAAAAAATTTCAATCGAATATTTAGAACACTTACACCCTCATACCCTCCAAAAAGCGAGACTTGAGGATAATATTTCGTTACTGGCTGGTGCGATAAGATGTGGAAAGACAAGATTAATTGATCACGTTTTCCTAATGAAAAGAAGGCCGATTATTGCAATTGATGGTCCTGCAGGGTCAGGTAAAAGTACTGTAACAAAGTTAATAGCTAAGAAACTTAAACTTCTATATTTAGATACTGGCGCAATGTATAGGGCATTGAGTTGGCTTATACTTAAAGAAAATATTGATTATAAAAAAGAAAAAAAATTACTGAATATTTTTAAAGATATATCTATTGTTTTCAAGTCAAATACAAATTCACATCAGGATGTTTATGTTAATAACTACTGTGTTACTGAAGAAATTAGGTCGCAAAAGATAAGTTCTATAGTTTCTAAAATTTCTTCAATAAAAGAAGTAAGAAAATTCTTGGTAGAAGAACAAAGAAAAATTGGAGAATCAGGCGGACTTGTAGCTGAGGGAAGAGATATAGGAACTACTGTTTTTCCTCATGCAGAACTTAAAATATTTTTAACTGCTAGCATTGATGAAAGAGCAAAAAGAAGAAAATTTGATAAAAATAGTAAAGACTTACAAGAAATAGACCTTAACACATTAAAAGAATTTATAAAGAAACGAGATTTTGAAGATTCCAATAGGGAAATTTCACCTTTAATAAAAGCGAGTGACGCAATAGAAATTATTACCGATGGATACACAATTAATGAGGTGGTGGATAAAATTTTTAATCTTTATAATGACAAGATCCCTAAAGAGACTGAGATCAAATAAATTCAAGAAATACTCTCCAAAAAACCGTTTACAGAGTCTTCTAAAATATCGAGGACATAATCGAAGCCCTCATCACCTCCAAAATATGGGTCAGGAACTTCTTGCTCATTAAAAACTGTTCTAAAATCTTGTATTTTTTTAATTGATGCAAAACCAGCTGAAGCTGTTCTATTTTTAAGATCTTGAATATTTCTAAAATTTGAATCGTCCATCGCAATAATATAATTAAATTCGTCAAAATCTTTGTTGGTAATTTGACGAGCCCTGCTTAAGATATTTATATCTCTTCTTTCTGCCGCAATTCTCATCCTAGAGTCAGCTTTTTTCCCAATATGCCAACTCCCAGTTCCAGCAGAATCTACAATAAAGCCATCGGTTAAGCCCTTCTTTTCAATTAGACTTATGAAGATAGCTTCTGCTGCAGGAGACCTACAAATATTTCCCAAACATACAAAAAGAACAGAAATTTTTTTCATATGATTTCATATTTTAATAAATTATAAGACTTTTAAGTAGTAAATAAAACTTCTTTAATTAAAGATTCAGTAAATTCTTTACCAAACAAACTCGACAACATTGGTCTCGCTGGATCGTTATCTCTTCTATAGTTCAAATAACTATTTTGACCTTTTATTAATTCTTTTTGCATTTCAATATTGACTTCTTTGCTTTCGAAAAGAATTTCCAAATACAAATCAAGATATTCCTGAAATGAAGTATAAAGCTGATTAGCAATTAAAAAATCACTTCTTTCTTCTTTAGGTAATTTTGACCATATTGCTCCTGGAGAAAAAAATCTAGCTACATCCGCAGACATTTCTTCAGCTAACGGGAGTGATGAATGACAATGGTTTTTGAGTTTGATAAGTTTTTCTAATAACTGATTATTGTATTGATTTTGTATTTTTAATGAGGGCTGAAAATCTAACACTAATAAATAACTATTAGGTAGAGAAACAAAATCTACTCCAAAAAATGGGACGTTATAAATAGTATTAGGAATAATTAAAAAATTTAAAACAGAATAATTTGGACTATTTATACACACTGCTCTTGCGAATTGAATTCTTTTTTTGTGCGTTACACCCCAAGTAGAGAGATTCACATTTTTTTTTAATTTTTTTGAACCATAAGTTGAATCTTTATAAGAATATTCCGAGGGTATTATTTTTTCTAAACAGTTATATTTAGTTAAATTATTTGTTAAATATTTTAAAAAATTATGCCATCTCCAATCTGGCCTGTAAAAAATAGTATCTTGTATTAACATTCAATAAATAATCTCATTATTTAATGTAAAAAGGAATTTATTGACAAATTTTTTTGTCCATTTTTCTCCAAAAAAAGATTTAAACAATTTTTCTGCAGGATCTTTTTCAAAACTATACTTATCATATTTAATTTGATTAATCTTTATTTCTTCTGCATCTAAGAATTGATTAACAGGATTCGATTTATGAATGTTCAAATAATTATTTACAAATGAATGGAATATATTATTTAAATCTCTATCAAGATTTAACTTATTTCCTCTACAAATAATTACCCATGGCGAAAAATACTTTTTTGAATCATATATATTCTTCATTTTATTATTATCAAATGCAGAATATTTTTTTTTAATAATACCTAAACTTGAACAATATTTTTCGAGATATTTGCCTTCTTGAATTAAAGGTTGATAATCAAGTATTGCTAATAACTTTTGAGAAGTTCCAAACCATAAAATATCAGCTCCTAAAATAGGCATTTCACAATCAAAATTAGGATATGCAACCGTATTAAACACTTGCAGTTTTTTACCACCATCTAATCTTGTTATTCGCCACTTTCTATATTCGGGAGATGAAAAAAGCCAATTCTTCATAACATATTTTGAGTCTTCATTATGATGTTCTTTAAATTCGCTAGATATTTGTACTTCATGACCATTTAATTCATAAATATTGGTTTTAAGAAAATCAACTAATGAATCAAACATAAATATTAGGTCTCGGTACTTCCTTTCCTGACTTTTTTTGTAATGTAATTGAATACAATCTTTCCTAAAACAGCAATCAAGTTACCTTCAAGCTCCTTAAACATTTTCATATTGTAAGTAAAAGCTTGATTAGCTTCATCAATAATTTGATCAGCAGTCTTTTGATTTATTGGAAGCTGATTCAAAGTAAGGGAATATTCTTCCTTGAATTTCTTTTCATCAGCTATTAATTCAAACTCATAAAAATTTAAACCATCATTTCCCTGCAAATTTAATGCTTTTTTAGCGATCCTTTTCAAGATTTGCCCTCCAGATAAATCTCCGATATAGCGAGTGTAGTGGTGACCAACTAATAGCTCTGGTGAATTTTTTGCAACCTCTCGGATTCTTTCAACATATTCTTTTGCTGAGTGAGAAATATTAATTTCATTCTTCCAGTTTTCACCAAAATAAAATTTAAGGTCATTTATAAGAGTTTCTTTCCTGTATAACGATTTAAAACCTATAGGTTTTATTACGGGATGTCCCTCATTGACCAGTCTTTCAATTTCTTCTTCCATAGCTTCATAAACAAAATATAAATCACTAATTAATTTTCTATAAGATTTTTTTTCAACAACTCCTTTTAAAAAACAAGCAACAAAACCAGTATTTTCTGCCATAGTATGGGATTTTTTTGTCCCTTCTCTTAATTGTCCTGCAAGAGCAACTGCCATATATTTTGAATTATTTTTGTAAGTGTATTTAATCTACAAGGAAAATACATAAAACAGCTAATTTTTGTTACCAGCAGATGTTGTAGAGAATAACTTATAAAGTTCTTTACAAACCAAAAAAAGGTTATCTTTTTGTTCTTTTTGGGGTAAATGAGTACCAGTCATCTCCCAATCACCGATGGTAGCCACTCTCCATCTCTCGGAGGGCACAATCATACCTCGCATTATTATTCCTAACAATTTCGGAACTCTTTCATTATTATTATTTTCAATTCTTAATTGTAAGAGTATCGCTCTACATTCAATAAGAGGACTCCACCCAGGGAAATGAAACGCAAAATCAATAGTATCTTGCATGGATTCATTATTTGAATTGTCCCAGGGACTAAAGTTTACGCTTGCATCTGGAAAATATTTCCGAAACAAAGCAGCAGTGGAAGCAATTTTATTGGCTATTTCAACATTACTTACATTTGAACTCGCATTCATAAAGTAGTTGAGTATGTTTTTTGAAAATGACATAATTTGCTTTAACTTGCTTATTAACTACTTTTTCTTTTAATAAAGATGTTGAAATGCTGATCAACAAACTATTCTCTATTCACATTTGAATAATAAATTTCTAGGTTTTAAAGAAAATAACTCATCGCAAATTAGAATACTAGGAAGTTCAATGAGTTATATTTTATTAATTAAATGCTATGCCAAAATTTGAAAAATTAACTTTACCTAATGAAGGCGAGATAATAACTTTTAATCAAGGCAAACCTAATGTTCCTAATAATCCAATTGTCCCATTTATTAGGGGTGATGGTACTGGAGTTGATATTTGGCCTGCAACTCAAATCGTTCTTGATTCAGCGATTAAAAAAAGCTATGGAGATGAAAGAAAAATTAATTGGTTTAAAGTCTATGCAGGCGATGAAGCTTGTGAACTTTATGGAACATATAACTATCTGCCTCAAGATACTATTGAAGCTATCAAACACTTTGGTGTAGCCATCAAAGGTCCTTTAACGACTCCCATCGGTGGAGGTATTAGATCTCTTAATGTTGCATTAAGGCAAATCTTTGATTTATATAGCTGTGTTAGACCATGTAAATATTATTCAGGGACTCCAAGCCCTCACAAAAATCCCCAAAATTTAGACGTTATTGTTTATAGAGAAAATACTGAGGATATCTACATGGGTATTGAATGGGAAGCGGAGGATATTAATTGTCTTGAATTAATTAATCACTTAAATAACGTTGTCATACCAAAAAGTAAAAATTTAAAAAATAGATCTATACCAGACGGATCAGGTATTGGAATAAAACCAGTAAGTAAATCTGGTAGCCAAAGGCATATTAGAAAAGCTATTGAACATGCCAAAAGATTATCAGGAGATAAAAGGCATGTAACTCTTGTACATAAAGGGAATATTATGAAATATACAGAAGGTGCATTTAGAGATTGGGGATATGAATTGGCAGTAAACGAATTTAGAGAAGATTGCATTACAGAGAGAGAAAGCTGGATTTTAGATAATATTCAGAAAAATCCAGAAATTACAATTGAAAATAATGCTCGAAAAATTGAACCAGGTTTTGACAAGCTTACAAATAACAAAAAAGCATTCATTTGCGAAGAAATTAAAGAAGTTATTGCATCAATATCAAATTCTCACGGAGATGGAAAATGGAGAGAACTTATTCTTGTTGATGATCGGATAGCTGATAGTATATTTCAACAAATTCAAACTAGACCTCAAGAATATTCAATTCTTGCAACCTTAAATCTCAATGGAGACTATGTTTCTGATGCAGCTGCAGCAATTGTTGGTGGCCTAGGTATGGCTCCTGGTGCAAATATTGGAGATAATGCAGCAATTTTCGAAGCTACGCACGGTACTGCGCCAAAACATGCAGGGTTAAATAAGATTAATCCAGGCTCAGTAATTCTTAGTGGTGTAATGATGCTTGAATATTTTGGTTGGGATGAGGCAGCTAACTTAATTACTAATGGTATAAGTAAGGCAATTGAGCAAAAAAAAGTCACTTATGATTTAGCGCGCTTAATGGAACCAAAAGTAGAACCACTATCCTGCAGCAGTTTTGCTGAAGAAATTATCTCAAATTTCTAATTTTAAAAATTATTTTTATTTTCAAAAACTTTCCAAATATTAACCAGTGAATCTTTATTACCAATGTTTCCAGGATGAGTAATAATGGGAAGTTTTTCGCCATTTTTTAGGTTGTAAGTCACCACTGAAATGCCAGTTAAAATCTGTCCTTCAAGATAAACATAATCTGCATTAAGTCCTTTACTAAGAATCAAATTTGTTGTTATTCCACCTTTTGAAATCAAATATCCAATTTCATACTTCAAATCCGTAACTAATTCAGCAATAAAACAAGCAAGTAAATTATAAAAATTAAATAGCTCAGAAGAATCTAAAGAAATAAATTTTCTTGAAGTAAACAAAACAGGAGTTTTTCCTCTCTCAAAAGAATATCTAATTTCTTTTAAAAATTTATTTTTAAACAAATTCCTTCTCTTCTGATTATCATCTGATGAAGTAATTTTAAAGAATTCAAAAACATCTAATTCAACTGGATTGCAATTACTTATCTCTAATAAATTATTCAATTGTATTGTTGAAAGTTCTACATAAGATCCAACAATTATGAGTCCTGGAAGAAAACTCTTTTCTTTATTTCTTATTCTTAAATTAGAGAAAAATATTTCATTCTGAGAGACACTTTTTTTCTCGGAAATTGAACTTATGAAACTTGCTGCAGTTCGAAAAAGGAATTTTTTTTGTTTAATTAATTTTTTAATTACAAAAGAAAATTTTTTCAGTTGTGTATAATTCTCTACATCTACAACTACATGCGTATTATTCTTTAAGTTCTTTAGTGTTTTAAAAACAATATTATTTTCTTCATCATTTAGCATTTCGATATCTGATAATAAAAGATTTTGAATATCTTCAAAATTTATTTGCGATTTACTCTGCTGAAATAAAAGATTCTTTACATTACTTGTCTCATATCCAAAAATTTTATCTGTTGCAAAAATTGTTTGACTTATAGGAGTTTTATCAACAAAATGAGATCCATTAATTGTGAATCTTTTACCTTCTATGAAAGCTGGAATATGAAAAGTAGCATCAAAAGGACCTAAGCAACTATTTAGCGCAATTGGCTCTAAATAGTTATGTCCTCGAAGAGTAGAGTCTCCTCTACTTATAAAAATAATTTCTTCTTCATAGGCTTGAGAAGTAATTACAGTCTTAAGATTTTTGCAAATTTCCTCTATTGTTAATTTCGCATCATTTTCCGATAGTGACCTTGTATTAGCCAAAATAAAAAATAAATTAGATTTTGATTCAAAACCTTTAGCTAAAGTTAAGCAGTCCCACTTAAGCAGTAATAAGCAATCGTGAACAGTTTGAGAGCCTGTGGGATCATCATCTATAACGACAAATTTCATAAGTATTGCAAAATTACTTAAGAGATTTTATTTGTATTGAGGCATTTAACCTTTTACTATCATTTGAAGGAATCATAATGTTTCTAAATCCATCAACAAAAGAATTTCGGGGACTAGTCCAAGGTTCGAGACATATCATTCTTCTTGGAGGATCACTCCAAATAACGCCTAAATCAAAAGGATATTGATGATTTAAAGTTACCTCTCTTTTAAAAACTTTATCTCGAAAAGAGCTTCTACCGGAAGTATACATAAGTAGATCAACTCCTAAATTAATTTTTTTTAATTCATCCAAAGTATTACTTATAGTATTTCTTTCTTGATCCTGACAATTAAGTGGATTACCAATAAATTCTAAATTCTTGACATCTGAAACATTAAAGTAAGGATGCAATCCAAAATTGATAGGCATAGCAACATCTGTTTTGTTGAAAATTGTAATTTCAAATTCTAAACTGTTAATCATCAAGGTAACTTCTATTCTTAGTTCGAAGTCAAAAGGATAATATTTTTTGGTTTTTTTAGATTCATTTAGAAATAAGCATAAAGATTTTTCATTTTCACTAAAGGAGTATTCCCATTGCAAATCCCTAGCGAAACCATGTTGCGTTAATTGCAAATAATCTCTGCCAAATACTGAACTAGAGGTATTGAGATTTCCACAAATTGGAAACAAGATTGGAATGCCTCCCCTGATACTTTTTGTCTTGTCCATAAATCTTTTTTCATCGAAATAAAGTATCTCATTACCATCCGAAACCCAATTTGTAATAAGACCTCCTCTTTCAGGACAAAATTTAATATAGTTTTTTTGATCTAATTTAAAGATAAAAATTCCTTGGTCTTTATTAGAAAATTTAATTTGCACAATTTTGCTTAAAGAGAATCAACCCAATCCAAAATATGCTGATTAACTAATTCAGGTATTTCATCATGAGGACAATGTCCAGCATCAAGAATGATTTCTTTTGTATTCTTTGCTGTAAATTTTTTATAGAGATTTCTTTTTTTTGGAGTATTCATCCAAGGGTCTTTCCCTCCCCAAAGCAGTAATAAGGGTGCATCGAGTTTTGCAAATAACTTATCCAACGGCAAACCTTGGGGACCTGACGGATTAAATACACTTCTAAAAACATTAAAAGCTCCGTAATCCAGCGAAGGCTTTCTTATTGACTCAACTAAAAAATCATCAACATTTTTTGTATCAACGTAAACTTGATTCAAAGTTTTTTTAATATTTTTTGGATTTCTCATATTCTCAAAAATCAAACGTTGAAGAACAACATTTTTCAAAAATATTCCGGCAACTGTTTCAATAGAAGTTTGCAAAATACTCTTCTTGGTAGTTTTTTCTTCACTAAAATATCCAGCAGCATTAAGTAATATTACGCCTGCGTTTAGTTCATTTAATTCTGAACCAGCTGCTAATGCCGCATAACCTCCTAATGAATTTCCAACAACAATAGTAGGTTTTTGTATTTTCTCTTTTACGTACGCAACAACCTGATCTTTCCATAAAGATCCTGAGTATTCAACATCTTGAGGCTTAGGACTTTTTCCAAAACCAAGTAAATCGATTGCATGAACTTCGTATTTTTTACTCAAAATAGGAATATTGAATCTCCAATGATCCGTAGAAGCCCCGAAACCGTGAATTAGTAAAATTGCAATTTCTTTTGATTTTTGCTCAGGCTTCGCTGAAACAGTATGTATTGGATAATTTAAAAAATTCCAGTCATAATTTACATCAGTTTCTATCAAGGCTGATTTTTCCATTTATTAAAAATCTATGTTCGACGATTCTAATAAACTTAATAACTAAAGAAGACCCACAGGGTCAGCTGCAACATCATCTGAAATTTTATTACCATCATTTGGGGGCTTATCTTTTAGAACAATTCTCAAGAGAACAGGGGCAAGAAATGTAGTTCCAATAACCATTAATAAAATAGCCGCTTCAAGAGAAGGAGTTAACAACTTAGCGCTTGTTCCTAAACCAAGGAAAATTAAACCTACCTCTCCTCTAGGCATCATTCCTAAACCAACTACTAATCTATTAGTTGGTTTATCACTTGAAAATACCCATCCTGCAGCAATTTTTCCAATAATTGCAACAACTAATAAAAATCCTGCGACAACAAGAGCTGATCGACTTGTTGGATCAAGTGGATTGATAACGGATAAATCCATTCCTGCTCCTACTAAAACGAAGAAAATAGTTGCAAATAAGGATACTAAAGGTAAAACGGATTGTTGAATTGCATGATTATTTTTAGAACTACTAAGAATTAATCCAGCTGCAAAAGCACCTAAAGCTGCTTCCAATCCAATGGCTGTTGCGACAAAACAACATAATACAAGTATCACAAAAGAGGCTACCACTACAGCTCCAGGGGCTTTTAATCTATCTAATAGCCAATCAAAACCTGGTGCTGCAGTTCTACTTAATGCTATGGCAGCAATAACGAATACAACAGCTGCTGCAACTAATTTAACGATAGGAGCAATTTCTAAAGAACCTCCTGCAGCAAGAGCTACAACAACTGCAAGAATAACAATTCCCAAAATATCATCTAGAACTGCTGCACCAATAACAATCTGACCTTCTCTAGTTTTCAAATACCCTAATTCACCGAAAACACTAGCAGTAATTCCTATGCTTGTAGCTGTCATAGATGCTCCAGCAAAAACTGCTGGAATTAAATCTACCTGGAAAATAAACATCAATCCTAGAGTCCCAAAGGCAAACGGTAAAATCACCCCAGCCATAGCAACAGTAAAAGCCTGCGCACCTACAGCTACCAATTCTTCCAACTCACTTTCTAGTCCTGTCAAAAATAAAAGTGCATATAGCCCAAGTGTTGCAACTGCTTGAAGAGATGGAAAACTTTCGAAATAAACATCAGGTACTGCTTCTGGAGGAATTGAAGCTAGTGAACTTATAACATTTACAAGTCCCGCGTTTAATTCAGTTCCAGCTGAAGGCGGTATTAACAAATGGAATCCTGATGCACCTATTACTACCCCTGCAAGAAGCTCACCTACAATCGTTGGTAAACTTAGTCTTACTAATACTTCTGCTAATGCTCTTGCGGCTAAAAAGATCAATAGAAATCTAATAACTCCTATCAAGGTTTCAGCAACTTCTAAATCATGTGCATTTAATTCAGCAACTAAAGAATACATATGAAATGAGAAAAAAATAAACTACATACTTGGAAGATAGTTTATTGAGGGCCCACTTTAAGAAATATGTAAAAAAAAAGCAAAAATACTCAACAAGTGTGGATCTGAAGTTACAACAAAGAAATTTTCTAAAAAATGGCTATTGTCTGTTATATGGCAAATCCAATGAATACCAACGAACCATTTGATCTACGCTTGCCTACCCCAGGCTGCTACTTAGATCCTGAGAAAGCTGGCATGGATTCTGATGCTGTCTTTCAAGGCATGACAGCGCATCTTTTCTATACTCTTGGAAAGTTAGCAACTTCGGCAAGTCCTCACGACTTGTATATGGCTTTGAGTTACGCAGTAAAAGATAGGCTAATGACAAGATACTTAGCCAGCCAAGAAGTCATAAGAGAAAAACCACAAAAAACTGTAGCGTATTTATCAGCAGAATTTTTAATAGGTCCTCAATTAAGTAACAATCTCCTTAATCTTGGTATAACTCAAGAGGCTGAAGATGCATTAAAGAGATTTGGTATTGAATCGTTATCAACAATTCTTGAAGTAGAGGAAGAACCTGGACTAGGTAACGGTGGCCTTGGCAGACTTGCTGCATGTTATATGGAATCATTAGCATCTCTTCAGGTGCCAGCAGTAGGTTATGGTATTCGATACGAATTTGGTATATTCAACCAGTTAATTAGAGATGGTTGGCAAGTTGAAGTTACTGATAAATGGCTCAAGGGTGGATGGCCCTGGGAACTTCCACAACCTGATGAATCATGTTTTGTTGGTTTTGGAGGAAGAACTGAAAGTTATAGAGACGATAAAGGAAACTACAGATCAAGATGGATTCCTGCTGAACATGCGATAGGTGTTCCTCATGATGTTCCAGTACTAGGATACAGAGTAAATACATGCGACAGATTAAGATTATGGCGAGCTGATGCAACAGAAAGTTTTGATTTTTATGCTTTTAATATTGGTGATTACTATGGAGCAGTTGAAGAAAAAGTTGCATCTGAAACTCTTTCAAAGGTTCTATATCCCAATGATGGAACTGATGAAGGTAGAAGATTAAGGCTAAAACAACAACACTTTTTTGTAAGTTGTTCTCTTCAGGATATGTTGAGAAGTCTTGAAAAAAGATCAATACCCATAACAGAATTTTCTAAACATTGGACAGTACAACTAAATGATACTCATCCTGCCATTGCAGTGGCTGAATTAATGAGACTTCTTATCGACCAATATCAAATAGGTTGGGACAAAGCTTGGAACATAACAACCTCTTCAGTAGCTTATACAAACCACACATTGCTTCCAGAAGCTCTAGAAAAATGGGATTTAGGTTTATTTAATGATCTCCTTCCTCGTCATCTAGAAATTATTTATGAAATTAATTGGAGATTTCTACAACAATTAAGACTTCGTTATCCAGGCGATGACAAAATCCTCCAAAAGCTCTCAATTATTGATGAAGAAGGCTCCAAATCAGTAAGAATGGCTCACTTAGCTACTATTGGTGCACATCACATAAATGGAGTCGCAGCTCTTCACTCAGATTTAATTAAAAGACAACTTCTTCCTGAATTTGCAGAACTATGGCCTGAAAAATTTACAAATGTTACTAATGGAGTTACTCCAAGGAGATGGGTTGCCCTTTCAAATCCATCATTATCTAACTTGCTAGAAGAAGAAGTTGGTCCTGATTGGATTACAAATATGGAACTTCTAAAAAAATTAGAAGGGAAAAAAGACGATGCCAACTTTTTAGAAAAATTTGAGGAAACCAAATTAAATGGCAAACGAAAATTAGCTAGTTTTATCCATTCAAAAACAGGAATACTAGTAGATCCCTCAAGTTTATTTGATGTTCAAGTTAAAAGAATCCATCAATATAAAAGGCAACATTTAAATGCTCTACAAATTATTGCTCAATATCTAAGAATCAAAAATGGCATAAATAACTATGAAGTCCCAAGAACAATAATATTCGGGGGTAAAGCTGCGCCCGGTTACTTTATGGCAAAACTAATGATTAGATTCATTAATGGTATTGCTGATGTAGTTAATTCCGATCCAGATATGGAGGGATTATTACGGGTGGTTTTTTTACCTGACTATAATGTAAAACTTGGTGAAATAGTTTATCCGGCAACGGACCTTTCAGAACAAATTTCTACCGCAGGAAAAGAAGCATCTGGAACTGGAAATATGAAGTTTGCCATGAATGGTGCATTGACTATTGGAACTTTAGATGGGGCTAATGTGGAATTAAGAGATCTTGTAAAAAAAGAAAATTTCTTTCTTTTTGGAAAAACTGAAAGTGAAATTATGGATTTAAAGAACAATAATTATTCTCCCAAAACTTTTATTGACCAATGTCCGGAACTAAAAGAGGTTCTACGTCTAATAGAAATTGGACACTTTAGTAATGGCGATAAAGAATTATTTAAACCTTTATTAAATAGCTTGACTGGACATGACCCATTCTTTGTAATGGCCGACTTCGAAGATTACTTAAATAAACAAGATGAAGTAAGTAAATGTTGGAATAATAAAAAATCTTGGAATAAAATGGCATTACTAAATACCGCCAGATCAGGATATTTTTCATCAGATAGATCAATCAGAGAGTACTGTAAATCCATATGGAAAGTTTCCCCAATGCCTGTGGAAATTACATGCGATGTCGAAAAATTAACTAATTAATATTTTTCTTATCCGGAGAATCTGGAGTTTGATGAAATAATCTATTCAAAATTAATCTGTCCGTATTTAATGGGTCTGGAGCTAATTCATTTGCAATTTCTTTAAATTTTGATTCAATATTGTTTGAAATTCTTGTATCAAAAATTCTTTCCATTAAGGCTTCAATTGAATATAAATAAGCATTAACACTTTCAAGTTCATCTAAAGCTTCAGTCAAATCTTCAACAGAAATATGTTTTTCTTCTGGGACTGTATCTTTTTTAGATTCTCTTTCAGATAATTGTCTCTGCAATTCGTTGGTAACCTTACTGCAAAGAGTTCTAAACGATTGAATAGATGCCCAATTTAATTCTTGTTGCTGTTTAAAAGTAGGAAATTCTCTAATTAGACGGTCATGCTCTTTGTAAAATCTCTGACAATCAGAGCATTGACATGGTTCTTCAGTCAAAAAAAAAATAACTCTTTTTATATCATCTCACTATTTGGGCAAAATTGTAGGCCCATCCAATAATTCGTCATTTTCATCAAGTGAATCCGGACTATCAGGCAAAGGTATTTCAATACTTGTGACCAAATTTATTACATCCCTCAGTCTCATAGAATCAGCAAACCACCCCATTGCTTGTTCGGCATCTCCTCTTTTTTCAGCATCATTTGCTTGATCTTCGTGAGCTTCTGCCAATAAAGCAAGCCAACATAAGCATCTTGCTTGAACAATTGAAAGATCTAAATCATTAGGTTGGGATTTAGAAATGCGTTCATGCTCCTGTTGAATTAAGAGCTTTAAACGCATATCATGCAACTTAGCCATAAAAGATTCATTACTAACTACACGCTAGCTAGAGAGTAGCAAATGTGCACACATACTACATATAGTTTTTTACTTTGACGGGACTGGCGGGAGTCGAACCCACGACCTACGGTTTAGGAAACCGTTGCTCTATCCTGCTGAGCTACAGCCCCAATAGATGATTTTTGGCGTGTTAAGCACTATGCTAAATGAAAGCAGGAGAGGCAATCGCAAAAAAGTTTTATTTTGTTTCCAAAATAAAACTTTTTTGAGGAAAGTCCGGGCTCCCACATGGTCAGGCTTGCTGGGTAATTCCCAGTGCGGGTAACCGTGAGGATAGTGCCACAGAAACATACCGCCGAATACTTTTTGTATGGCAAGGGTGCAAGGGTGCGGTAAGAGCGCACCAGCAACATTGAGAAGTGTTGGCTAGGTAAACCCCAGCTGGGAGCAAGGCTTAGTAGATTTATGACCATTAGACAATCTACTTTTAAGCGCCGCTTGAGACTGTGAAGTAATTCCAGCCCTAGATAGATGATTGCCCATCTTAATCAAGATGAACAGAACCCGGCTTATGACCTGCTTTTTAATTATTGTGATTTTTAAAATCATATGAAAAATATAATTAACGAAAAGAGAATTATTCAAATAATTTCTTTCTTAAAGTCTTTAGATATTAAATCAAAAAGATTTTCTGAGATGATAAAAACAAAAAATATCTCAGAAATTAAAAATTTTAATCAAGCATTTATTCATTCGTCAGAGGATAAAATATTAAATTACGAAAAATTAGAATTCTTCGGGGATGCAGTACTAAGATTAGCTGCTTCTAAATTTATAGAAAAAAAATATCCTCAAATGAGTGTAGGAGATCGATCAGAACTGAGAGCACAAATTGTAAGTGATGAATGGTTAACTAAATTAGGGAAAAATATTGGCATAGAGAAACTAATAATTAAGGGTCCTAAAGCTCTTGGTGATGAAAATTCAAAAAATACTATTATTGGTGAAGCTACAGAAGCTTTAATCGGTGCCATTTACAATACCTTTGATTCAATTCAAGAAGTAAATCTTTGGTTAAATGATATTTGGGAAGAAGATTCAGAAATTTTTTTAAAAGCTCCATATAAATTCAATTCAAAGACAGTGTTACAAGAGTGGTGTCAAAGTAAAGGTTTTGATTTGCCTATCTATAAAATAATTGAAGTCTCAAAGCAGAATGGAGACCCGGAAAGATTTTCTTGTAATATATTTATCAATGGATTGAAAGAATCCTCTGGATTCGGCAAATCGCATAAAAAAGCGGAAACCAATGCAGCTAAAGTTTTGATAGAAAAATTAATAGCTCAAGGTAAGATTTAATTTTTATACTATTTCTAAATTGGTAGTCTGAAAAGTAATGAGTTTATCCCAATTTCCTCCTTCAAAAAGAACTGCTGCTTTTTTTTTTGTAACTCTTTGCACAAAACCTTTATAACCTCTGTATATAGAGTTATTATCATTTACGACAACAAAAGAGCCAGGGAGTATGGGTTTACTTGGTAATTCCATAAAAAACTTTATTTAATACAATATATGATAAATGAAAGTGAATGGTTGGTTGTTGGATTAATAACATCATGTCATGGAATTAATGGACAAGTAAAAGTTAAATCTCTTAGTGATTTTGAAGAGAGATTTATAATACCGGGAATAAGATGGTTACAAAAAGAAAATGAACCTCCTTCAAAAATAGAACTTTTATCAGGTTTCAAACAGCCTGGTAAAGAAACCTTTATAGTTAAGCTCCAAGGAATCGATTCAAGAAATCATGCAGAGAAACTTAAAAAATGTAAAATTCTTGTAAAAACGGATAAACTACCCAAATTAAAAGAGGAAGAATTCCACTTATTGGAACTTATAAATCTCGAGGTCAAGACTTTAGAAAACGATGAATTAAAAATCATTGGAAAAGTTATTAATTTAGAAAATGAGCATAATAATTTACTTGTTATTGAACTATTTAAAAATCAAAAAAAAATTCTTATACCATTTGTTAAAGAGATAGTACCACTAGTGGATGTAAATAATAATTTTTTAATCATCAAGCCTCCAAATGGACTTTTAGAACTGTAAATTTATAAAATAATAATTTGTAAATAACTAATCATTCCACAGTTACGCTTTTAGCTAAATTTCTTGGTTGATCGACGTCAAGGCCACGATGAGCTGCTATGTGGTAACTCAATAATTGTAAAGGCACTATGTTAAGTAGAGGTGAAGTCCATTCATTAGAGGAAGGAACTTTCATTAAATAATCAAAGATTTCAGTTCCATTACATTCAGGAGCAATCCCTATCAAATAGGCATCTCTAGCTTTTGCTTCTTGAGCATTACTGATAACTTTATCAAAAACCTCACCTGGGGAAGCAATTGAAATTACAGGTACTTTTTTATCTAATAAAGCTATTGGACCATGTTTCATCTCGCCAGCAGGATATCCAGCTGCATGAATGTAACTAATTTCTTTTAGTTTTAATGCCCCTTCGAGAGCAATTGGATAGTTTATTCCTCTTCCTAAAAAAATGACATCTTTTATATTGAAAAAGTCATGTGCTAACTTTTCTGAAGATTTGTTATGTTTTTCTAAAAGATCTTCCAGTAATGGCGGAAGTTTAATAAGTTCATTTATTAATTTCCCTATTTCATCAGGACTTTGATTTCCTTTAATTTGAGCAAATTTTATGGCTAATCCATAAAAAGAAAGTAATTGAGCAAAAAAAGTTTTTGTTGCTGCAACTCCAACTTCTATTCCTGCACATATATCAATTATATTTGAGACCTGCCTCCCTATAGAACTTTCTTTTCTATTGGTTATTGCAATAAGATTTGGTTTAAATTTTTTATCTTCAATTAAAGTACGTCTTTTAATTTCCATATCAATAGCAGCAATCGTATCTGCAGTTTCTCCAGATTGAGTGACTCCAATAGTTAATGTATTTGGCAATAGTGGTGGTGGAGAATATCGAAATTCACTTGCATAAAAGACATTTGTAGGGATGCCTGAAAATTGTTCTAATAAAAAGCTACCCACCATTGCAGCATGTTTACTTGTACCACAAGCAATAATTTCAATTCTTTCTATTGTTTCAAAAAACTCTGTATCAAAGGGATAGTTGATTTGATATTGACCATTATCTAAGTTTTTAATTAAATAATTTTCCAACCAGTTTTTTGCAGTGCCAGGTTGATCATATATCTCTTTTAACATATAGTGTTTGAAATTCATCTTATCCATTATTTGCTCTGAGACTTTTAAAGAAACTGGATTTCGATATTGTCTCTCGTTGTTTGAATCATATATTTCAATTCCAAGCGGAGTTAATAAAGCTAATTCTTCATCCTCCAAAGGCAGAATAATATTCGTAAAGTTTGCAATGGCAGGGGTATCACTAGCACAAATAAATTCTCCTTCACCCAAACCAATAATCAAAGGCGCTTGTCTTCTTGCAACCACCAAAGATGTTGGAGCGCCAGCCCATAAAACTGCCAAAGCATAAGATCCTTCTAAATCAGATATTACATTTCTCACAGCTACTAATAGTGTTGAACCATTATTCTCAAGATTAAGTTTGCTTAATGTATTTAACTCTCTTTGAATTAGATGAGGAATTACTTCGGTATCTGTATCAGAATTAAAGATAATGCCCTCGTTCTCTAGTTTATTTTTTAAATCTTGGAAATTTTCAATTATGCCATTTTGAACAACTGCTATGGTTCCTGAACTATCGGTATGAGGATGTGCGTTTTTAACCTCAGGCTTTCCATGAGTTGCCCATCGAGTATGACCTATACCAACAGTTCCAGGAATATTCAGATCATTAAGATTACTTATTAAATTTTTAAGTTTTCCTTGTGCTTTATTACAAGTTATATGATTTGTTTCGGAATTAATTATTGCAATACCAGCAGAATCATAACCTCTATATTCAAGTTTTTCTAAACCATTAATTAACAATGGCAATGCTTTTTTATATCCAGTTACAGCAACTATTCCACACATACGAAATTTTTTTTCAATTATATTGAAATAAAATGCGTATTTATTAAATTATGGACTCTCTTAAAACTGCACTATAAAAATTAATATGCTAAACCCATACTCCTAGAAGTCTCATCTCCTAAATAAACACGAATACTTAAGAAATCTGTTGGACATGCAGTTTCACATCTTTTGCATCCTACACAATCTTCTGTTCTAGGAGAAGAAGCTATTTGGCCAGCTTTACAGCCATCCCAAGGAACCATTTCTAAAACATCAAGTGGGCAAGCCCTTACACATTGGGTACATCCAATGCAAGTGTCATAAATTTTAACTGCGTGTGACATGTAAAAAATTGTCTTTTGAACCTCGTTTTATAATACTATTGTCTTACAAAGAAATTAAAAAAATTAAGATATGCTTCACTCTTGTTAACTCTAGGGCATAAAATCATATAGATAATTAGTAATTTCCATAAATTATGTCACAAGAAATCCTCGAAAAAGTCTGCTCTATTGTTTCAGAACAATTAAGCGTTGAAGCAGGAGAAGTAAAATCTGATTCAAATTTCCAAAATGATTTAGGTGCAGATTCCCTAGATACCGTTGAACTCGTGATGGCTTTAGAAGAAGCATTTGATATTGAAATTCCTGATGAAGCAGCTGAAGGAATCGCAACTGTTGGCGATGCAGTAAAATTTATCGAAGAAAAAAAAGGTTAGTATAGAATGCCAAATTTCCATCGAGTAGTTATTACTGGTATCGGAGCAGTAACTCCAATTGGTAATAACATTGATGAATATTTACTCGGTCTTCAAAAAGGAACTAATGGGGTCTCAGATATTACTCTCTTTGACCCTGAACAACATCCCTGCAAATTTGCGGCAGAAGTAAAGAATCTTCAGTCTGAAAATTTTATTGAAGCTAAAGAATCCAAAAGATGGGATCGTTTTTCCCAGTTTGGAGTTATTGCTGCAAAGCAAGCTTTTATCGATTCAGGACTTGAAATTACTGAAGATAATGCATCGAGAATTGGAGTGATTATTGGTTCTGGTGTTGGAGGCTTACTAACTATGGAAAGTCAAGCTCAAATATTGAGTCATAAAGGACCTAAAAGAGTAAGTCCATTTACGGTCCCAATGATGATTCCAAACATGGCAACTGGATTGGCCGCCATCGCCTTGGGTGCAAAAGGACCAAGTTCCGCTGTTTCCACAGCTTGCGCTGCCGGTTCAAATGCAATTGGTGATTCATTTAGACTTCTCCAACTTGGAAAAGCAGATGCAATGATCTGTGGGGGAGCTGAAGCAAGTATTACGCCTCTCGGAGTAGCTGGTTTTGCAAGTGCGAAAGCTCTTTCTTCAAGAAATGACAGCCCTCAAACTGCTAGTAGACCTTTTGATGCAGAAAGAGATGGATTTGTTATTGGAGAGGGATCTGGAATTCTTGTTTTAGAAACTTTAGAAAATGCACAAAATAGGAATGCGAAAATTTATGCAGAAATAGTTGGATATGGAACAACATGTGATGCTCATCATATTACTGCTCCATCTCCAGGAGGGGTCGGAGGCGCTGAAGCTATCAAATTAGCAATTGAAGACGCTTGTCTTAGCCTTGAAAAAGTTGATTACATAAATGCTCATGGAACAAGTACATCAGCTAACGACAAAAATGAAACTTCTGCAATTAAATCTATTTTTAAAGACAGATCTTACCTTATTCCTGTAAGCTCTACTAAGTCGATGACAGGTCATCTCTTAGGAGGCTCAGGCGGTATAGAGGCTGTAGCTTGTATACTTTCTTTGACACATAATTTTATCCCTCCTACAATTAACTACGTTAATCCAGATCCTGAGTGTGATCTTGATTATGTACCAAATAATGCAAGAGAAGCTCAAATAGGAGTTGCTCTTTCTAATTCTTTCGGCTTTGGTGGTCACAATGTTTGCCTTGCTTTCAGCAAAATGAATTGAAGACAACCAATTCTGTATTTCCAACTTAACTTAATTTAAAACAATGGTCGCTGCATCTGTTTCATTAGAATCACTTTGTGTAAATAGTATAAGAATGCTTGCTGTAGATGCAGTAAATAAATCTAATAGTGGACATCCTGGATTGCCAATGGGATGTGCTCCTATGGGTTATGCATTATGGCAAAACATACTTAATCACAACCCGAATAATCCAAAATGGTTCAACAGAGACCGTTTTGTATTATCCGCTGGTCATGGCTGTATGCTGTTATATTCCTTGCTTCATTTGACAGGATATAAATCAGTTTCTATAGAAGATATTAAAGAATTTAGACAATGGGGATCAAAAACTCCTGGGCATCCAGAAACATTCGAAACTGAAGGAGTTGAGGTTACAGCTGGTCCTCTTGGAGCAGGTATTTCAAATGCAGTTGGTTTAGCAATAGCTGAAACTCACTTAGCAGCAAAGTTTAATAAGCCTGATTGCAATATTGTTGATCACTATACTTACGTAATAATGGGTGATGGATGTAATCAAGAAGGTATTGCATCAGAGGCCTGCTCATTAGCTGGTCATCTTAAGCTTGGAAAATTAATTGCACTCTATGACGATAATCAAATTACAATTGATGGGCGAACTGACGTTTCTTTTACAGAAGATGTCTTAAAAAGATACGAAGCTTATGGATGGCATGTACAACATGTTGAAGATGGAAATCATGATGTAAAAGGAATCACTGAAGCTATCGAAAAAGCAAAATTAATTACAGACAAGCCATCGATTATAAAAATTTCTACAACCATAGGTTACGGTTCTCCCAATAAATCAGATACTGCAGGAATTCATGGAGCAGCTGTTGGAGAAGAAGAAGCTGCATTGACTAGAGAGTTTCTAAATTGGGAATATCCTCCATTTGAAATACCCGATGAAGTATACGCCCATTTTAGAAAATCAATAAAAAAAGGTGAAAATTTAGAGAAAGAATGGGATTCTAAATTTGAAGAATATCAAAAAAAATATCCTTCTGAAGGAGCCGAGTTAAAAAGAATGTTAGAGGGTAAATTACCTGAGAATTGGGACTCAGATCTACCCTCTTATTCGCCTGATGATAAAGGATTAGCCACCAGAAAGCATTCACAAATATGTTTGGGTGCTCTAGGCCCTAACCTACCTGAATTAATTGGCGGATCTGCAGATTTAACTCACTCTAATTACACAGATATAAAAGGAGAAACTGGATCATTCCAGCCTCATAGCCCTGAAAAAAGATATTTACATTTTGGTGTACGAGAGCATGCAATGGCAGCTGTACTTAATGGAATTGCCTATCACAATAGTGGTCTTATCCCTTATGGTGGAACCTTCCTTGTTTTCGCCGATTATATGAGAGGCTCAATGAGGCTTTCAGCACTTAGCGAATTAGGAGTAATCTATGTCTTAACTCATGATTCAATTGGTGTAGGAGAAGATGGCCCAACACATCAACCTATTGAAACTATCCCTTCTCTTCGAGCAATGCCTAACATGCTAGTTTTCAGACCTGGAGATGGTAATGAGACGAGTGGAGCTTATAAACTTGCTATTCAAAATCGAAAAAGACCTTCTGCCCTTTGTTTAAGTAGACAAGGTATGCCAAATCAAGAAAATACTTCGATAGACAAAGTTGCTCTAGGAGGATATGTAGTTTCCGATTGTGAAGGAACACCAGATCTGATATTTATTGGTACTGGAAGCGAACTGAATCTTTGCATTGAAGCAGGTAAAGAAATTTCAAGCTTTGGTAAAAAAATTAGAGTTGTTTCTATGCCTTGTGTAGAACTTTTTGAAGAGCAAGATGAATCTTATAAAGAAAGTGTTTTACCTAGTAGTGTGAAAAAGAGAGTTGTAGTAGAAGCTGCCCATTCATTTGGATGGCATAAATATACAGGCTTTGATGGGATTTGTATTACTATGGACAGATTTGGCGCATCAGCACCAGGTGGAGAATGTATGAAAAATTTTGGATTTACGGTCGAAAACGTAGTTAATAAGACGAAGGAAATTCTATAACTACTAATTAATAACTACGCCGAAGTATTGCATTCTGCAAGCTTATCTTTTAACTGATCAAGAGATTCATCAGAAATCTTTGAATTCATTGGGCAATGTTTTGGGCCACACATTGAACAAAACTCTGCCTTTTTAAAGATTTCTTCAGGCAGTGTTTCATCATGGTATTGCTTTGCCCTTTCAGGATCTAATGAAAGTTCGAATTGTTTATTCCAATCAAAGTTATACCTTGCATGACTAAGTTCATCATCTCGATCACGAGCTCCAGCCCTATGCCTTGCTATATCAGCAGCATGAGCAGCTATTTTATAAGCAATTAAGCCTTCTCTCACATCTTCTGCATTTGGTAGACCTAGATGTTCTTTTGGCGTTACATAACATAACATAGAAGTTCCATACCACCCTGCCATCGCCGCCCCAATAGCACTTGATATATGGTCATAACCAGGTGATATATCTGTCACTAATGGACCAAGCACATAAAATGGAGCTTCTGAACATTCTTCCATTTGCTTTCTCACATTAAACTCAATTTGGTCCATAGGTACATGACCAGGGCCCTCAACCATCACTTGTACATTATGTTCCCATGCTCTTCGGGTAAGCTCGCCTAAGGTCTTCAATTCAGCTAGCTGGGCATCATCAGAAGCATCATGCAAACATCCAGGCCTTAATGAGTCTCCTAGAGAAAAAGTACAATCATATTTCTTAAAAATCTCACAAATGTCATCAAACCTTGTATATAGAGGGTTTTGTTTAAAATGATGTAACATCCATTGGGCTAAAATACCTCCTCCCCTACTAACAATTCCAGTAATTCTTCCTTTAACTTTCGGCAAATGTTCTATTAATAGCCCGGCATGAATAGTTTGATAATCTACGCCCTGCTGACAATGTTTTTCAATAATATGAAGAAAATCGTCTTCAGTTAATCTATCTATTGAACCATGAACACTCTCTAATGCTTGGTACACAGGAACTGTTCCAATGGGAACAGGAGACTCATTAATTATTGCTTGCCGAACTTCATCTAAATTAACTCCTCCTGTAGAAAGATCCATAACTGTGTCAGCCCCATATTTAACTGCCAGTTTTAGCTTCTCTACTTCTTCATTGATATCACTTGCATTAGGTGAAGCACCAATATTGGCATTAACTTTGCATCTTGAAGCAATACCTATAGACATTGGTTCAAGATTCAAATGATTAATATTAGCTGGAATAATTAATCTTCCTCTTGCCACCTCTTCCATTATTAAAGAAGAAGGGAGATTTTCTTTCTTAGCAACAAAATCCATTTCTTCAGTGATATAACCGTTTCTCGCAAAGTTCATTTGAGTTACATTGTCTTTCCCAAGGCGAGGCTTAATCCACGAACTTCTCATAATTTACAAATTTTTTAAAAGTGTTATCACTAAAGTTTGATCAAATCTTCACTTCCCTGCATCAAGGTTAATGATTCAGGTTCAAAGGGTATGATCTCAGCTAAGTTAAAATTCTTAGCACCCCTAGTATTAATCTTATTAATAGCTCTTTTCTAAAAAATAGTCATCTCATGTTGAGAAAAAATAAATAAATAAAAAGATTTTATTCAGCTTTTTGATAAGACTTTATCTTTTTTAGAATATTTTTCCTATCCAATTGTCTGCTAATACCCCTCTCCAAAATAATTACAACCCCCACTACGCCAATAGGTAAATAAAAAATTTTCCTAGAATTGCTTCTAAATATCAATCCGACAACAGATATGAGGATCATAAAAGGAGCTACAAAAGATAAAATAAATCTTTTATTAGTATTCATTTACCAATTGTATTAATTTTTTCATTATTTAATTTTACTATGGATTCTGTTATCACTTTAATTCCAATAGCAATAGCTCTTTCATCTGGATCAAATTTAGAACTATGAAGCGGAGCACATCCGTTTGAACTAGAAACGCCGAGCCTAAACATAGCCCCTGGAATATCTTTTAAAAATTCCGCGAAATCCTCAGCTCCTAATGATGGTTTTTTGTAATTCGATCACATTTTCTTGACCCAAAACCTTAATTCCCGAATCTCTAAGTACTCTATTTATTTCAGAATTATTATTAACTGCCGGAGTGATTTCTCTAAATATTACTTTTGCTTCAGCTCCACAACCATTAGCTAATGAAGTGATATTTTCATTGAGCCAATTACCAATTTTTTTAAATAGTTTACGATTAGTGCATCTAACCGTACCAATTAAATTAACTTTTTCTGCAAGAACATTAAATGCATTGCCACCATTTATTTTCCCAAAAGTTATTACTACAGGATCTAGAGGATCTAACTTCCTCGTTATTGTTTCTTGAATTCCCGATATTACTTTAGAGGCCGCCCAAATAGCATCAACCCCTTCATGTGGTCGAGCACCATGTCCTGATTTTCCTTTAATCTCTACCTTAAGTTCTCCAGCAGCTGCAGTTAAACTCCCCTCTTTAATGCCAATAGTCCCTACAGATAAATCTGGGTAGACATGGACTCCCAAAATATGACTCATACCATTAATTGCACCATCCTTAATCATCCATCTAGCTCCGCTCGCAATTTCTTCAGCGGGTTGAAAAATTATCCGAGTCCCAAAATTGAGTTTTAAATCCTTAATAATTTTTGCCACCCCCAATCCAATCGATATATGCAAATCATGACCACAGGCATGCATTACACCATCTACTTTTGAAGAAAAACTTAATTTAGTTTCCTCAAATATTGGCAAAGCATCCATATCTACTCTTAAACCTATAATGCCCTTATCTAAGGGCCCAAAATCAGCTACAACTCCCGTCCTACCAACAGATTCTCTAACATTCCAACCAATATTTTTTAAAAACCCACTTATCAAAATCGCCGTTTGATTTTCAAGTCCGCTTAATTCCGGATGTGCATGGATATGTCTTCTTAAGTTAATTAATTCATCATTAAACGAATCAATTTTTTTATAAAACTGATCTCTATTCATCACTTATTTTAAATCGATAAAGTTCATTAAATTTCTAATTGGTTGCGGAGGCCATCTTCTTATTTTTTTCAACCATTCTTCATCACTATATCTAGGATCTAATTCAGTTACCGCTATCCAATTACTCTCTGCTTTCCCAGATTCGCCCTTGGACCAATGCAAAGCTGTTAAAGCTGCCCTAGCATCAGCAAAAGTTGGATAACGTCTAATTAATTTTTTTAATTCTTTTTCAGATTCATCAATGTTCCCCAACTGAAAATCTGCTAACGCCATACTCGATCTAGCCATCGCAAATCCTGGATTATATAAAGCAGCTTTTGAAAATAAATCTCTAGCTTTTTCCCAATGTGATGTAGATCCTTCTACATTAGCCAAATTATATAATGCAGAGAAATTTTTACTATCTTGCGAAATAACGAACATATAATCTTTTTTCGCTAGCGACCATAGACCCAATGCCTCTTCTGCTATCCCCCTGTTAATGTAGGGGTCTATTTCAGTAGGATTCAGACTTATTGCCTTATTTTGGTCATCTATTGATCCCTCTAGATCTCCTATAACAAGCCTTACATTTCCTCTATTGCTAAAAGCAGCAGCATCATCTGGATAGGAATCGAGATATTGATTCCATTCTTGTAAAGCGAGATTAAATTGTCCCCCTGAACTTAAATCTAATGCATTTTTAAACAAATCCTCCCTCAAAGATATTGAATAGCATGGTGCAA
>QCLV01000009.1 GCA_003214295.1 Prochlorococcus sp. AG-418-F08 | reverse complement strand
GACAATTTGTTGATGGAGTATCTGGTGCTAGGCCAGGAAAAAGAAGGAACTCAGATTTTCAAGGAATAACAAGTAAGAGTGTTAAAAAAGTAGGAAGATGGGTATCTGAAAAAGTGGATTTATTTTTTGATGAAGATAATGATGATTGGAATGATGAGAATTTTTACGACGATAACAGCGATATTAAGACATTTTCCAGAGAATCAAATTCTTATGAATCTGCTAAACAGCACTCAAAAAGACCTCTAGAAGCAATATCTTTAAGGCAACAAACAAATATACATGCAACTGAGCAAAAAAAATTGCCTTATGTGAAAGAGAGTAAGGATGAAGATTGGCCAGATGAAATGGATTTCAAAGTTGAAAGATGGCAAAGAGCTTCAGAAAAAGAGAATAATACTTCGAGAGTTCAATCAAATCAAAAAGTTCAATCAAAATCAAGAAATCTTCCTAGATCAAGAAGAAGAAGAGCATAGTTTCGTAAATTCTTTAATTCCTGAATAGCCTAATAAACTTTCTAAATGTGGATTGAATACTTCTCTAATAATTGTTAGGGGCTTTTTGTCTCGAAAAAATCTATAATTTCTTGACCAGAATGGACCTTTAAAACAAAATTGATCCTCTAACCAATTTGAATTAACAAGTGAAATTCGGTCAACTTCTCTAAACAATTCTGATCTGTCTTGCGTTAAATTCTTCCAAATTGGTTCTTCTTTGGCTTTTAAATTTTCATTCACTTGTTCTGCATTCCACCAACTTTCAGCCCATGCTAGGTTTTTATTATTGTTTTTAATCCATACTTGTCTTCTAATTAAAGGTCCATTTAATTGATTTAATTCTTTAGGACCTTCTTCGATGAATAGAGGATCTACTTGCATTGAAATTAATTTAATTTTCGTCTCTTGATTAGTTAAAAGCTGTAAATGTCTAGTTGGACTTCCATCCCCAAGCAGCATTAATTTCCATGGACCAGATATTTTTGGTAATGAATTTTTCACTAAAAAAGTAGAGGCTTTCACTTCCCATAAAATTTTTGGTGAGTTAAAAAGTTTATTATTCAGTGCTCAGACAGAATCCTTTTAAGATGATAACTTTTTTTCGACAAAAATATTTGCCTTTTCTTTTTTTATTTCTCTTATTTTTAGCCAAACTAGTAATGCAGTCAAATCAGCTTTGCTTACTCCAGGAATTTTTGAAGCATCACCAAAATTTTTTGGCTTTATCTTATTCAAATTTTCTCTAGCTTCTAAAGATAATGTATCTATCTTTTCATAATTTATTTCTTGAGGCAGAGATTTAAAGCTTTGACGATTTATTTGTTCAATGTTGTTTTTTTGCCTTTTAAGGTAACCCTCGTACTTAATATCTATTTCAACACCTTCCTGTATTGAGGAACCAAGATTTTTTTCAGTCAAATTATATTTAATTAGATCTGAATAATGAAAGTTTGGTCTTTTTAAGAGTTCTTTTAAAGTTGTTGAGCCTTTGATCTTTGATCCCGTTTCTAATTCTATTTTTTTTGATATTTCATCGGTATTTTTTAAACGAGTGTTATTTAATCTAAATTTCTCTTTCTCGAGAAGTTTCATTTTTTCTTGATAGGCTGACCATCTTTTCTCATTAATTAGCCCTATTTGATAACCTAATGGTGTTAATCTCCTATCTGCATTATCTCCCCTAAGAGTTAACCTATATTCACTCCTACTAGTTAGCACTCTGTATGGTTCTTTAAGATCCTTGGTAATTAAATCATTGATCATTGTTCCTATATAACTGCTTTCTCTAGTGAAGATTATTGGATCTTTTTTGCTTAGTTTTCTTGTCGCATTGACTCCTGCAACTAATCCTTGTGCTGCTGCTTCTTCATAACCAGTAGTCCCATTAATTTGTCCCGCGCTAAATAAATATTCAATTTCTTTCGTTTCGAGTGATGTTTGGAGCTGTGTTGCAGGTATATAGTCATACTCCACAGCATACGCTGGTCGCAACATTTTACATTCACTTAATCCAGGTAAGGTTCTTAAAAGTTCTAATTGAATATTTTCGGGTAAACCTGTAGAAAATCCTTGTACATATATTTCAGGGGTATTTATTCCTTCTGGTTCTAAGAAAATTTGATGTGATTCTTTATCAGCAAATTTAACGATTTTATCTTCAATTGATGGACAATATCTTGGACCCTTACTATCAATAAAACCGCCGTAAATGGGAGTTAAATGTAAATTGTTTCGAATTAGTTGATGTGTTTTGGTAGTTGTTCTTGTGATGTGACAACTAACTTGGGGCATATTATTTTTTATATCTGGGTCAAACGAAAAATATTTATCTGCTGCAGTACTTGGTTGAATATCTAATTCATCAAAAAAAATACTTCTTTTATCAACTCTTGCTGGAGTTCCTGTTTTTAAACGTTCTGTTTTAATACCAATTTCGTGCAAATTTTGAGTAAGACCTTTTGCTGCTTGTTCGCCAGATCTACCAGCTGACATTGATTTATTTCCTATCCATATTCTTCCTTCTAAGAAGGTACCAGCAGTGATGATAACTGATCTTGCTGAATAATAACTACCAAAGAAAGTCCTTACACCCTTTATTCTTTTTTTTAAGATTTTTTTTGAGTTCAATCCAATTTCTTCAGTTTTTGCAATATCCAGTTCAGTAATCATTGCTTCTTTTAAAGATAAATTATCTGTATTTTGCAGTATTTCAATCATCTTTTTTGAGTATTCTCTTTTATCTGTTTGAGCTCTTAATGCCCATACAGCTGGGCCTCTACTTGCATTTAATATTCTTTTTTGTATAGCTGTCTCATCAGCTAATTTACCAATAATTCCACCTAATGCATCGACTTCATGTACCAACTGACTTTTTGCTGGTCCGCCAACTGCAGGGTTGCAAGGTTGCCAGGCAATCCTATCTAAATTGATTGTAAATAAGGCTGTAGAAAAGCCTAATTTTGCTGTTGTTATAGCTGCTTCGCATCCTGCATGTCCTCCTCCGATAACGATGATGTCAAAAGATTCATTTGTTGAGTGATGATCTTGCATTTTAGGATGGATTCAATTTGCTAAATTTCTAAATCTCGTAAATTGAGGTTCAAATAATAATTTAACAGTTCCTACGGGTCCATTTCTATGTTTAGTGACAATGATTTCTGTAATTCCTCTATCTTCAGTTTCTGGATTATAGTATTCATCTCTATAAATCATTAATACTAAATCTGCGTCTTGTTCAATAGATCCTGATTCTCTTAGATCGCTTAACATTGGTCTTTTATTCGTTCTAGACTCTACCCCTCTACTAAGCTGAGATAAAGCTACCACTGGTACTTTTAATTCTCTTGCCATGCTTTTAAGACCTCTTGTTATTCTTGAAAGTTCTTGCACTCTATTATCAGGGGTTGATCCTTCCATTAACTGCAGGTAATCAATCACAATTAATCCAAGTTCTTTTTTTTGTTCAGCTATTAATCTTCTGCACAGAGATCTCATCTCCAAAACACTTAAGTTAGGCTTGTCATCTATAAATATTGGTAATTGACCTAATGAATTAATACCTTCTCCGAGTAATGGCCATTCATCTTGCTGTAATCTTCCTGTTCTTAGCCTGCCACTCTCGATTCCAACTTCCATAGAAAGTAATCTATATGTCAACTGTTCTTTACTCATTTCAAGGCTAAATACACACACAGGTAAATCTTGAGATTGTGCAACATTTTTAGCCAGATTAAGAACTATTGAAGTTTTTCCCATTGAAGGTCTTCCAGCAACAATTATTAAATCACTTCTTTGAAAACCTTGAGTCATAGCATCAAGATCGTAGAAATTTACAGGAATTCCCGCTACTGAAGTACCTAATGATCTTGACTCTATTTCATTGAAAGTACTTGTAAGGATTTCAGCTGCTTGCGTCAAACCTTTTGAAGGTTTTTCTTGACTGATTTCAAATATTTTTTGCTCTGCTTTATCTAGAACTTCATTAGTGTCTTGAGTTTGATCAAAACCTAGTTGAACCACTTCATTTCCAGATTTAATAAGTTGCCTTCTCATGAATTTGTCATTAATTAGATTAGCAACTTGTTCTATGGAAGCTGTAGAGGATACATTTTCAACTAGTTCTACCAGTTTGCTGTTTCCTCCAATTTTTTCTAGTGATCCATTATCTGCTAACCAAGCACTCATTGATGTTAAATCAGTTGGTTTACCCTGGGTATGCAACATTAATGCTGTTCTATAAATCTCTTGATGGGCATTTATATAAAAAGCTTCAGATTTAATTAAGTCTGCAATTCTTCCGATCGCGTCTGGATCAAGAAGTATGCCACCAAGAACAGCTTCCTCTGCTTGAACGTTTTGAGGAGGAACTAATCCAGTATTTTCACTATTAAAATCCTTTTTAAAATTTTTATTTGGCCCATTATTTGGAAAAGGTACGGAAACCATATCTATAATTGCTTAGATATATACTCTGGCTACTTTTCAAAATAATGCAACAAATTGATTAACTTGTTACTTCAATATTTACTTCTGCATTTACTTCTGGATGTAATTTTATTTTTGCAGTAAAGGAACCTAAATTATGAATATCAGGAACAGTAATGTTTCTTCTATCAATTTCTTTTTTAGTTGCCGCTTCTATTGCTTCAGCGACATCCCCATTGGTAACCGTTCCAAAAAGGACACCATCTTCCCCAACCTGTTTTTTGATAGTGAACCTACCTATTGTAGATAATGCAGTTTGGAAATCTAAAGCTTCTTGCTTTAATTTATTAGCAGCGATTTTTTCTTTTTCTTTCTTCCTTTCAATTTGTTTAAGAACTGCTGGAGTTACATTCATTGCCTTGCCATAAGGTAATAAAAAATTTCTTGCGTATCCGGGTGCTACTTCAACTAGATCTCCTTCTTTACCTAGTGATGCGATTGATTCAGTTAATGCGACTTGTACTCTTTTAGCCATGAAAATATTGAACAATATAGTTAATAATAAGACCTAGAGGGTAACTTTACTTTTTTTGCTAGCCCAAATTTCGCAAGAATCTTAATATGTTCCCATGTTATATCTATCTGACCTCTAAATAATCCTTGTTTTGCAGAATTGGGAAATGCATGATGATTATTATGCCAACCTTCTCCAAATGTTAATGCAGCAACCCAGGCATTGTTTTTAGATGAATCACCACTTTCAAATGGTGCTTTACCCCAACAATGGGTCGCGGAGTTTACTAGCCAAGTTATGTGATAAACAACCACAAGCCTCAATGGAATTCCCCAAAGGACTAAAGCCCATCCACCAACTCCTAGTTTTTGACCTATTGCATACAAAGAAAGTCCGATAGGAATTTGTAAAAATAAAAAATATTTATTTAGAAATCTATAGTATGGATCCTTTATTAAATCTGCACTTAGCTTTGGAACAGCTTTTAGTGCTTCAACATCTTTAAACATCCAACCCATATGACTCCACCAAAACCCCTTTTTACTATTGTGATGATCTACTTCAGTATCTGAAAAAGAGTGGTGATGCCTATGTAAACCTACCCAATCTATTGGCCCATGCTGGCAACTTATAGCTCCACAGGTAGCAAAAAATCTTTCTAGCCATCTTGGAACAATAAACGATCTGTGTGATAACAATCTGTGATATCCAAGAGTGACTCCTAAACAAGCAGTTACCCAGTAAAAAAATAATAATGAAGTAACTGCAGGCAGACTCCAAAATTTTGGTTGAATAGCTACAAGAGAAAGAATATGAATTGCAACCATGAAAACTATTGTTCCCCAAGTTTTATGTAGTCTTGGAGGATATCTTTTTGAATGGCTGGAAGGTTCCAGTAATTTTTCTGAGAGTTCTATAACTTTTTCAGCTGGGACAGGTTTTTTTAATTTTGCTGTTTCCTGGAAAATTACTGAATTCATGATATTGAAATGCTATTTTCAAAATTACCGATATGTAATATTATCATACTATACTATTGATAAGTTTAATTATCTGTGAGTCTCGGATATCGCGATAAATTATCTAAAGGTCGAAGGGCTATGGCCCATTTGATACACCTCTGGCATGAGAGAAACGGATGGTCTCACAGAGTTTTGCCATTACTCTCTGAAGTTCTTGATTTAGGTAAAGTTCATAATTCGCAAATTTCTAATCTTAGGAATGGGAAGTTATCTTCGCCAGGTCCTGAAGTTTTTCTTGCTTTAGCTCAAGTTAATACGATTCTTGATCAAGGTATTGAAAAAATCAGGGATCGTTTTGAAAGTGATTATCCTGAGTTATGGAAATCTTTGGAAGAGTCTGCATTACCCCTAAAAAATGATTCTGGTAATCCATTGTCAGCCGGAGAGTTATTCGAGATATTTGCAGGATTAAAATCTCTACCTTCATCTTTTGACTGGTACATAGAAGATGAAGAAGCTTCTGCTTTAAGTGATGCTCTTTCAGTACATTTTTGTCAGAATAAGGCTTGGAGATCATGTAAAATTCAGGTAATGGAAGCCTATGCTGTCAATAAATCTGCTCGTAGAGAACGTTTTGCTGAGGTAATAGCAGGAATTAGAGATTATACGGCAGAAGAATTAGATGGAGAACTTCTTGATTTATATGAGGCTTCAAAAAAACTTTCTTATTTTCAGGGTAGGGGACCTAATGCTTTTCTCGCAGAATTAAGAAATTTAGCTTCTGAGAAATAAAATGATTTTTCACAATAAATGACGCTAAACAATAACTTAAAACTGGCTGAAAACGCTGTTCTTTCTGTCGAAGAGAGTTTAAGTAAAGTTTTCCAAGAAAGGTCCAATCAGGTTTCCCAGAAATTAGAAAATATTTTGACAATTTTTAAGGAAGAAAGAGTTTCTACTAGTCATTTCAATCAATCTTCTGGTAGTGGTCATAATGATATATCTAGAGAAAAAATTGATGGGGTTTTTGCAAGATTGTTTCTTGCTGAAAAGGCAGCTGTAAGGATGCAATTTGTAAGTGGAACGCATGCAATAAGTTCTGTCTTATTTGGAATTCTTAGACCTGGAGATGTAATGTTATCTCTTACAGGACAACCATATGACACTTTAGAAGAAGTCATAGGAATAAGGGGAGGAGGTAAAGGCTCACTTAAAGATTTTGAGATTGAATATAAGCAAATAAATGTCTGCGAAAATTTTGATTCTTTTGAGGAAAAAATTGTTCATTCCTTTAAAGAAAATTCATGCAAATTAGTATTTATACAAAAAAGTTGTGGATATAGTTGGAGAAAGTCTCTTACGAATCATCAGATAGAGAAAATTTGTAGTCTTATTCATTCTCTTGATCCTAACTGTATATGTTTTGTTGATAACTGTTATGGGGAGCTTGTTGAAGACAGTGAGCCAATTTCTAAAGGGGCAAATATAATCGCTGGATCATTGATTAAAAATTTGGGAGGAACAATCGTTCCTACTGGTGGGTACGTTGCAGGAGATGCAGAGTTGGTTGAGATGGCATGTTCTAGATTAACCTCACCGGGTATTGGTTCTTCTGCAGGAATAAATTTTGGACTAGGAAGATTAATTTTGCAGGGTTTGTTTTTAGCACCACAAATTGTTCACGAATCACTAAAAGGTGCTGATATGGTTGCAGCAGTCTTTAAAAATTTGGGATTTAAAGTTTTACCAGAGCCAGCAACTTATAGATCTGATCTTATTCAGTCAGTAAGATTGAATAATCCTGATTTGGTACAAAAAGTTTGTCAATCTTTTCAAAATTCTTCACCAGTAGATTCTTTTTTGAATGTTGTTCCATCATCAATGGATGGATATGATTCAAAATTATTAATGGCAGGAGGTACATTTATCGAAGGTAGTACAAGTGAATTTTCTGCTGATGCCCCTCTAAGAGATCCTTACAATATTTTTGTTCAAGGTGGTTCTCACATAGCTCACATCAAAATTGCATTAATTCGATTATTATCTGAATTATTAGAGGAAAAATTAATTTCAAAGGATTCTCTACTTCCTTTATCTTCTTAATCATGTCTTACAAGTTTCCAGACAACCTCAACTATGCTGATACTCATGAATATGTCTTGAAAGAAAATGGATTATTAAAAATTGGAGTTAGTGAATTCGCTATAGATCAATTGGGAGATATTGTTTTTGTCGAGTTAGCTGATAAAGGGGCGACTTTAAAGAAAGGCGAGACTTTTGGAACAATAGAATCAGTTAAGGCCGTTGAGGAAGTCTATCTGCCTTTTTCAGGGGAAATAGTATCTGTAAATGAAAGTGTTATTGAGAACCCTGAGCTTTTACAGAATGATCCGATTGGAGACGGTTGGTTAGTCATTTTGAAACCAGAGTCAGAAGTGCTAATTGCTGATTTGATGACTTCTGAGGAATATCAATCAAAGGTTGTACCAAAATAAGGCAAACTTTTTAAAAAGAGTTATTTTAAAGAAAAATACTTTAATATGACATCCAAATTAGGGTCTGATTTGTTTATAGATAGGCATCTTGGTTTAGCAGATAATGATGAAAAAATTATGCTGAACAAGCTTGGTTTTAATAATATTGATCAATTTATAAATCAAGTTATTCCTGAAGATATTCAGCTTAAAGATAAATCTTCACAAATATTGCCACAAGGTTGTTCAGAAATTGAGGCTTTAAATGAATTAGAAGAGATTGCAAAGAAAAATACCAAATTGAGATCACTAATAGGCCTTGGTTATTATGACAATCACATGCCTAAAGTTATTCAAAGACATGTTCTCGAAAATCCTAGGTGGTACACGTCTTATACTCCATATCAAGCAGAAATTGCACAAGGAAGATTAGAAGCTCTATTTAATTTTCAGACTATTGTTTGTGAACTAACAGGATTCCCTGTCGCCAATGCATCTTTATTAGATGAGGGCACTGCTGCTGCAGAAGCTATGGCAATGAGTTTTGCCGCAAGAAAAAATAAATCTTCAAAAGTGTACTTAGTGGAATCAAATGTTTTTGATCATACATTTAATGTTCTACAAACCAGAGCAAAACCTTTGGGAATATCCTTAAGACGCTTTACTCAAAGTAATCTTTGTGATCATGATGATGTTTTTGGAATTTTGTTGCAATTACCCGGTAAAAATGGGCAATTATTTGATCCTACATTCTTAATATCCCAAGCACATAGATCAGGAATCATCGTAACTGCATCTATTGATCCACTGGCACAAGTTTTAATTAAACCTATTTCTGAATTTGGTGTTGATATAGCAGTGGGTAGTATGCAAAGGTTTGGTGTTCCAATGGGTTTTGGTGGACCCCATGCAGCATATTTTGCCTGTAGCGAAAAATATAAAAGGCTGATACCTGGAAGAATTGTTGGTCAAACTCTTTCTAAAAAAGGAGAAAAGTCACTAAGACTTGCATTGCAAACAAGAGAGCAACACATTAGAAGGGAAAAGGCCACTAGTAATATTTGTACTGCTCAATCTTTGTTAGCCATAATTTCTTCTTTTTATGCTATTTATCATGGACCCTCTGGATTAACTCAAATTGCTAAGAGACTAGTGGAGTTGAGAATAAATTTAGAATCATGTTTAACAGATTTAGGTTTTGATATTCCTAATGGGATTAGATTTGATAGTGTTGATGTTTATTCTGAGCATGCCCAGAGGATCCATAATGAAGCTTTAAAAAATGGGTATAATTTAAGAATTTTGCCTTTGGGATCAACCATTGAAAATTCAACTGGCTTTGGGATCTCTTTAGATGAGCTTAGTAATGAAAAAGAAATCAAAGATATTGTTACTTTCATAGCAAACCTTGTAGAAAAAAAAGAAAATTTAGAGCATATAAAATTTGATAAAGGATTTCATCTTGAAAGTTTAGATTTGAGATCCAGTGCATGGATGCAGCAAGATATATTCACAAATTACAAAAGTGAAACTGAATTAATGAGATATATATTCCGACTTGCTGAAAAAGATTTTTCTCTGGTAGATGGAATGATGCCATTAGGAAGCTGTACCATGAAGTTAAATTCTGCAGCAGAGTTAAATCCAGTCTCTTGGGCAAATTTATCTTCTATTCATCCTTTTTCTCCACCAGAACAAACTAAGGGCTATTCAAAACTAATATCTGACCTAGAAAAATGGATAAGTGATATTGTTGGTTTAAAATCAGTTTCTTTTCAACCTAATGCTGGCTCTCAGGGAGAGTTTGCAGGATTATTGGCAATAAATTCTTATTTTGAATCAAAAGGTGAACTTTCAAGAAAAAAATGTTTAATTCCTAAAAGTGCTCATGGAACAAATCCTGCTAGCGCAGTTATGGCGGGATTTGATGTTTTAACGATTGAATGTGATGACGAAGGAAATATTGATTTTCATGATTTGTCGATCAAAGTCAAGAAATTTGATAACCAAATCGGAGCCCTTATGTTGACCTATCCCTCTACTCATGGAGTTTTTGAATTGCAAATCAGAAAGATATGTGATTTAGTTCACTCTGTTGGAGGATTTGTTTATTTAGATGGAGCAAATTTGAACGCTCAGGTTGGATTATGCAAACCAGGTAACTATGGTGTTGATGTTTGTCATTTGAATTTACACAAAACATTCTGTATTCCACATGGAGGCGGTGGACCAGGAGTAGGACCAGTTGCTGCATCAGAAACTTTAAGCCCATTTCTTCCTACTCATTCTTTAATGGATAATAATTTATCTAATAATTCCAATTATGTATCTTCTGCCAAGCATGGGAGTGCAAGTATTCTTCCAATAAGTTGGATGTATATAAAAATGTCTGGTCTTAATGGTTTAAGGAAAGCAACTGCGCATGCAATTTTATCTGCAAATTATATTGCGTATTCATTAAAGCATAAATTTAAGATTCTTTATAAAGGAAAAAATAATTTTGTCGCACATGAATGTATCTTAGATTTTAGAGATTTAAAATCTAAAACTGGATTGAGCGTAAATGATTTAGCTAAACGATTAATAGATTATAGTTTTCATGCCCCAACTATAAGTTGGCCTGTGCCAGAGACTATAATGATAGAGCCTACTGAAAGTGAAAGTTTGGCTGAATTGGATAGATTTTGTGAGGCTATGCTATTGATTGGAGACGAAATCAGTGAAATAGAAAATAATATTGAATTAAAAAATAATAATGTAATAAGTAATGCACCCCATACGCTGAAAGAGTTAATTGCTAATAATTGGAATTATCCTTATTCAAAAGAAAAAGCTTCTTTTCCTTATAAAAATTCTACAAGTATTAAGTTTTGGTCTTCAGTTTCCAGAATTAATAATGCATATGGTGATCGCAATTTAATTTGTTCTTGTAATGTAAATCAAGGCGAGACTTTAGAAGAACAAAAATGCGCTTAAAGGACTAGCGTCTTTGTATTTACTTAGTTATTATCAATGTAATTAAAAAATTTAATATTTTCTTATAGAATTTTTTTAAATTTTTTTATTAAAATATTCGAGCATCAAATTTTTTGGGGTATTTGAAGCTATGACCAAAGATTTTAAATCTGGTAATATTACTCGCCTGCCAGTGAAAAACGTTGACTTACCAAATTTTGTCAATAATTCTTCAGGAGATAACTCAAATATTTGTTCTATTGAGGGAACTAATGTTATAAGAGTACCTTTTGGTAAAAAATTCTCAAAGAAAAAAAGGCCTGAAAAGAATCAAAATATTGCTACTCTAATACTCCCTTTAACTTCATATAGTAATCCTACGCCTCCACACGTAGCATAAAAAAATTTAGTTTAATCTATTTCTTTAAGAGTATCTGAATAATAGTTTTGCAGTTGTAATGTTGCTTGATTCCAGTCCCATTTTTCTGCTTCATTTCGTGCCTCTTTTCTCATAACTTCTCTTTTATCTTCATTCTCTAGAATTTTTTTTGTCGCTTCAATCAAACTCTGTTCCCCATTATCTTTTTCATCAGGATCATATAAACAACCATTAATCCCATCGCTAATAATATCTGGAATTCCCCCCTTGTTGGCTCCGACAACTGGACATCCTGCTGCCATTGCTTCTAGTAAAACTAACCCCAGTGTTTCTGTACTAGATGGAAATAAAAATATATCTCCAGAGGCATAGGCGCTAGCAAGTTCATCGCCAGATAAATATCCAATGAAATTAGTCTTGGTATTTTCGAAGATTTTTTCAAGTTGGTTTCTATATGGTCCGTCGCCTACAAGTGCTAGGCAAGCATTAGGGATACTTTCTAAGACTGGTTTTATTCTTTCAATTTGTTTTTCTGCTGATAATCTTCCTACATAAATTAATAAATAGTTAGCGTCTTTATATTGCCCAAATAATTTTTCTCTCATTTTCTCACTTCTCAAATCTGGTCGGAAACTGAGAGTATCTACTCCTCTTTGCCATAGAGCAGTCCTTTGAATACCCTTATCTTTTAACTCATTGACCATAGCGGTTGAAGTACATAAATTTAACAAAGCTTGATTATGAGCTGCTTTTAGTAATTCCCACAAAAGTGGCTCTAACATACCCATACCGTAATGTTCTAGATATTTTGGAAGATGAGTATGATAGCTAGCAATTAAAGGAATATTATTAGTTTTCGCTAACCATATGCCACCTAAGCCAAGAACAGCTGGATTCACAACATGTATCAAATCTGGGTTAAATTTTTCTAACTTATCTGAGACTGCAGGACCTGGCAAACCAAGCTTCAACTCTGGATATAAGGGTAATGGCATTGCAGCAACTCCAACTACAGTTGCTCCCATATATGATTTTGGACAACCCTCTGGACAAAAAATTATAACTTCATCACCATTTTTTATTAAAAATTCAATCGTTTTAGTCAGTCTTGTAACTATGCCGTCAACTTTAGGTAAAAAAGTTTCAGTAAACAATGCAATTTTCACTTTCTTAAGGTAATTATTTCAGGAATTTTAATTAATTTTTATAGCTTCAGCTTGTTTTTTAGTCCAGGATGAAACACAAGGTATGCGCTTAAGATCACATCTATTAGAGTATTTTTTTGCAACTTCAACAACTTCCTCTAATAAGCCATTATCAAGAGTCGTTGGGTTTAAACCTAATTCTATAAAGCATTTATTATCAACAATCAGATCATTTTCTACTGCTTCGTTCCTTGGATTTGGTAAATAATTGATATCAGCTCCTGTTAAGGATGCAACTTTTTTAGCTAATTCTCCAACTTGATGGCTCTCAGTCATTTGATTAAAGATTTTGACTCTCTCACCAGATTTTGGAGGATTTTCAAGAGCAAGTTGCACACATTTTACAGAGTCTTTTATATGTATAAATGCCCTTGTTTGCCCTCCTGTCCCATGAACACTTAATGGATACCCAATTGCAGCTTGCATTAGAAATCTGTTTAGAACAGTTCCATAATCTCCGTCATAGTCAAATCGATTTGTTAATCTGGGATCTTTTAAAGTTGCTTCTGTATTCGTTCCCCAAACAATGCCTTGATGTAGATCAGTGATCCTTACGAGATCGTTTTTGTTGTAGTAAAGAAATAATAATTGATCTAAAGTTTTAGTCATATGATATACACTACCTGGACTTGCAGGGTGTAATATTTCTTCTTCAAAGCGGCTTCCATCTGGTTGTGGAACTTCAACTTTTAGATACCCTTCTGGAATTGTTGCACCTCTATGTGATCCATATCCGTAGACCCCCATTGTTCCTAAATGAACGACATGAATATCTAAATTACTCTCTACAATTGCAGCAAGAAGGTTGTGGGTGCCATTAACATTATTATCTACTGTATATCTTTTGGTAAAACTCGATTTCATCGAGTAAGGCGCCGCTCTTTGTTCCGCAAAATGTATCACAGAATCTGGTTTTTCATCAATGAGCAAATTAAGTAATTTTTGATATTGTTTAGAGATATCCATGTTAAGGAATCTCATAGGCTTACCTCCAATCTCTTCCCATGCAGAAAGTCGTTCCGTAATGGAAGCAATTGGAGTTAATGATTCTACTTCTAGATCGATATCAATTTTTCTACGACTTAAATTGTCGACAATAATTACATCATGATTTTGCTCTGCTAAATTCACCGCACAAGGCCAACCGCAAAAACCATCTCCACCTAGAACAATAACTTTCACTCAGAACTCCAGAATTAATAGATTCGTAATATTTATTAAATTACTACAGTGTGCTTCCAATTTGCGAAAAAACATTGTAAATAGTTTCAAATCTTCTTTCTTAATATGATAAATAATATCAAATGATAAATTTTTAATCTCTTTATTAAACTTTGCTCAATTTAGAGAATTAGATTGATATATTTTTTTCCGGTGAACTTGCTACTGCAAAGGCTTGTTTTTTAATTCTTCCAGCCAGAAAAGCATGCCTGCCAGCTTTCACACCATAGTTTATCGCTTGAGCCATCAGAGGAGGATTTTCAGCCTGTGCTATTGCACTATTGATTAATACACCATCAGCTCCAAGTTCCATGGCTTGAGAAGCTTCACTTGGTACCCCAATTCCTGCGTCGATTATTACTGGTACTTTTGCATTCTCAATAATTATCCTTATATTTGATGAATTTAATAAACCTTGCCCGGAGCCAATAGGCGAGCCTAATGGCATTACCGTTGCGCAACCTATTTCTTCTAATCTTTTTGCAAGGATAGGATCTGCATTGATATAGGGAAGTACAGCAAAACCCTTTTTTATTAAAATTTCCGCTGCTTTAAGGGTTTCTATTGGATCGGGTAGCAAATACTTTTTGTCAGGAATTACTTCTAACTTCACAAAATTATTTTCTTCTTGACCAGATAATTTTGCAAGTTCTCTTCCCAAAATTGCTATTCTGACTGCCTCATCGGAATTAACGCAGCCAGCTGTATTAGGAAGCATCCAGTATTTTTTCCAGTTGATCTTTTCGAGTAAATTCTCTCCGGTCTGATCAGTTTTAATTCTTCTAACAGCGACGGTTATAATTTCCGTTTCAGAATTTGACAAACTTTCTACCATATCTTGAGTAGATTTGTATTTGCCAGTACCCACCATTAATCTACTGGAAAATTGTTTTCCTCCAATTAGTAAAGATGAATAATTTTTCATATTTAAAACCCTTTATCTTTAATACCTTTATAAGGTTTATAGTTATTTCTTTTTTCTAACTCCTTACTTTTTTTGATTGCTGTTTTGTTTTTTGGATCTATCACTAAAACCTTTTGATAAGTTGCATATGCTAAATCGTACTCAAGTAAACGCTGTTGTGCTGATGCGAGGTTATTTAGTGCTATAGGATATTCTGGGAGTGATTTTATTGCAGTGTTATAGTATTTAATTGCTTTTTTAAATTCATTTTGAGCAGCATAAGAAAATCCTAAAGCATTATTTATTATCGCTTTGGCTTCATCAGGTTCATTTTCATAATTTTCAATTGCTTTTAAAAAAGTTTTAGTTGCTTCAGAATATAATCTTTTTTTTATCTGAATAGACCCAAATTCATATAATTCTGTAGCTTGAGTGAGAGAATCTAAACCTTTTTGCTCGAATTTTACTAAATTTAATTCTTCACTTCTTGTTTTTAGAAATTGTCTGAAGACAAAAATAGAAATTATTATTAATACGACAAAAAGAATTATCAAATAGGATTGAAAGGAAGAAATTTCCATTATTTAAAATAACTTTTTAAATTATATTCTTTTTTCTAATTACTAACGGAAGAAACAATTTTTTCAAAACACTTAGGGTCATTTAAGGCTAATTGAGCAAGCATTTTTCTGTTAATGTTAATTTGTGCATTTTTCATGCCATGTATTAATTTACTGTAGTTTATTCCATTTATCCTGGCAGATGCGTTAATTCTAGAAATCCAAAGTTTTCTAAAATCTCTTTTTCTTCTTCTTCTATCCCTATAAGCATTACAAAGAGCTTTCATCACTCTTTGATTTGCGGTTCTGAAAAGATTTTTGTTGCCTCCTCTGAAACCTTTAGCAAGGTTTAAGATTTTGTTTCTTCTTTTTCTGGCAATGTTGCCTCTTTTTACGCGTGCCATGAATATCTAAAAAAATTTGTTAAAAAATTTATGCGTATGGAATCATTAATCTTACATTATCAGCATCTCTTTCATCAACTACGGCTTTTGTTGATAGATGTCTTTTTAATTTGGAGCTTTTATGATCAAGTAAATGATTATGGAAAGCTCTTCTTCTCATGAATTTACCCGTCGCAGTGGCTTTAAATCTTTTTGCAGCTGATTTACGAGTTTTTAGTTTAGACATTTAAGTCAAATGTGTTTAATTAAGATAATCTAAACCTTTATATGCATTGGTGCAAATTAAAGTTTTTAATTGACAAGGAAAGTTCTAACTTATGAAGCTTAAATTTACTTTTTTAAAATTATTCTTAGGCTGTATTTCTATTCTAGTTATCAATAGTAAATTTACTTCTCCTTTAGTGGGAGAAGAATTACAAAAGACTGAACTTAATAAAGAAATTAAAAAAGGAAAATTTTTAATTGGTTTAAAGCAATATCTTGGAGGGGAAAATGATAGTTTTTCTGTGAAAAAGAATATCAACTTTAGAATTGAACAAGGTTTTTTGAACCTAATATCCTCCAATGGTATAAAACATAAATCAAGACAGATTAATATTACCTGGGTGGATAAACCCCTCAAAAATCCGAAAATAATTGAAAGAGTTGTTTTCGGTCCTTTTGCTAGCTATGAATCAGCAAAAAAACAAGCAGAGAAATTAAAAGATAAAGGATTTGAGACTACTGTTGCTTACCCTGAAAATTGGGAAGTATGGATTCCATTTGAAGATGATCTGCCTGAGTTTGAAGCAAAAAATAAGATTTTAAGAAAAATAAAAGATTTTCAAATTACTCCTTTTCTTGTAAATGATTATGGTGTTATGAAACTCGAAGGTCCTATATATATCTATGCGAAAGAGGAAATAAAAATAAATGGTGTCAATTTTGGTAATAATTTTTATTTAAAAAAAGATTCGTATGGAACTTGGACATTAATTCAAAAAATTGAATTTGACGACTATTTGGCAGGTGTTTTGCCATATGAGATTGGACCTAATTCTCCTTTAGAAGCACTCAAGGCTCAAGCAGTTATTGCGAGAACTTGGGGAATATTTAATTCTGATAGATTTAATATGGATAAATATCATTTATGTATAACCACTCAATGTCAAGTTTATAAGCCTTCTAAAATTTCAAATAAAAACCTACAAAAAGCTATTGAAGCGACTTCAAATTTAATTCTCACTTATGGTAATCAACCAATAAATGCTTTTTACCATGGTTCTAATGGTGGCGTATCTGCTAATGCAGGTGAGTCTTGGCAAATTCAAGATTATTCTTATTTCAAATCAATCATTGATGGTTCTAAATCATTAAATAAAATATTTAAACTTCCAATTACAAATGAATCTGATTTAAATAATTTTTTAGATTTTGATAAAGAACAGTTTTATGGGAGTAATCATTCTCTTTTTCGATGGAATAAGAAAATTTCTAGTCTTGAAATGAAAGAAAAGTTAGTTCAAAACAAACTTATAAATATTAATGATTATGTTTTGGATTTAAATTCTATTGAACGTGGGCCAAGTGGCAGAGTGACAAAATTGGAAATACAAACTGACAAAGTTAACAAATCTATTGTTTTAGTTAAAGATGATATTCGACGGGTATTGAATTTTATACCTAGTAATTTGTTTACTATTAATAAATTAAGTGATGATTTATGGCTTTTGAGAGGAGGAGGCTTCGGTCATGGTGTAGGTTTATCTCAGTCAGGAGCAATTGAAATGGCTAAATTAGGGTTCTCTTATGAGCAAATATTGAATCATTACTATCGAGATGCAAAACTGAAAAAAATTGAGATATTATCTCAATGAAAGTTTTGTAATTAAAAATTTACTTTTATGAGTGAGGGTTTTTATAAAAATCGAAGATTGAAGTCGTTTATATTTCTAAGTGGTTGTTTTTTAGTGGCATTTATTCCTCATGCTTACAATATCGAAAATTTCCTTTACATTATTTTGACCCTTTCTCTTGTTATTGTTTTTTACGGTTTAATAGTTATTTCTGGAAATTTCAAAAGGAACAACGTTTCAAATAAATTAAGCAGCAGAATTAGCAATAAAGAGTTACCTGTGCTTGACATTTTAGTCGCAGCTAGGGATGAAGAGAATGTGATAGATAGATTAGTTGAAAGATTATTTAGTTTAGATTATCCAACAAATAAATTAAATATTTACATAATCGATGATGGAAGTTCTGATAAGACCCCTTTAATTTTAGATCGATTATCTAGACAATATGAAAAGCTAAAAGTTGTCAGTCGTTCTCCAAATGCAGGAGGAGGAAAGTCAGGAGCTTTAAATTATGCCTTGAAGTTTACGCATGGTGAATGGTTATTAATTTTGGATGCTGATGCTGAATTAAAGCAAGATTCTTTGATAAGATTATTTAGTTTTGTAGAAGAGGGTGATTGGTCTGCAGTACAACTAAGAAAATCAGTAACAAATGTAAGTAAGAATTTCTTAACTTCCTGTCAGGCAATGGAGATGGCTATGGACGCAATCTTTCAATATGGAAGATTATCAGTTTCTGGAGTTTCTGAATTAAGGGGAAATGGTCAATTGATTGAGAAAAATACATTATTAGCATGTGGTTCTTTTAATGAAGATACAGTTACAGATGATCTTGATCTGAGTTTGAGATTATTATTATCAAAATCTAAAATTGGAATCTTATGGGATCCTCCAGTAATGGAGGAAGCAGTTGAGAATGTAAATGCTTTATTTGCGCAAAGGCAAAGATGGGCAGAGGGGGGGCTACAAAGATTCTTTGATTATGGAGATCAATTATTCACAAATAAAATTGATTATTTGCAAAAATTTGATTTAACTTATTTCTTTATATTGCAATATGCACTACCCATCATTTCTATTTTTGATTTAGTTTTCAGTATCGCTTTATTTGATTCACCAATTTACTGGCCTATTTCATTTACAGCTTTTATGTTATCAGGAATTGCCTTTTGGTACGGTTCTTATTGCAAAAGCGAAGTACCAGTATTGCATAAAAGCAATTTTTTGATGGTATTTTTATCGGTTTTTTATTTATCACATTGGTTTTTAGTAATCCCTTGGGTAACAATAAAGATGTCTATTTTTCCCAAAAAGATACTCTGGCGAAAAACTCTTCATACTGGAGTTTAATTTATTCATCAAGGTCTATAATTTCTCCATTAAAAAAATTTGCTAAATTTTTTGAACTATCATCATAAGTTTCTTCGTTAGATATTTTTGTTGACGAATTAGTTTTTGGTTCTATTCTTTTTATTGGTCGGAAATTATTAACTTCATTTTGAGTTATTTTTGGAGTGTTTGTTGGGTTACTTTTATTTAATTGTTTGGTTGAAAAATTAAGTATTATTTTATCTCCAAATATCTTTTTTACAGTATTTTCAATTATAACTTTTCTGCTTTTTATCATATTTTCCCAGTTTGGAGATAATGCAATTGTGATTTTCTCCGAATCACAACTTTCAAGTTCAGCTTGTTGTGAAAGTAACATTCTTGTTGATGGTAACTCTACTTTAGAAAGAATTAATTCCCATTTATCTTTTAAATTATTTGATCCAGGGTTATTTTGGTTATTGTTAGAAATATTTCCAATACTTTCTTTTTCAAGAACATCAAATCTTTCTAATTTTTCGTCTTTTTTCTCGATCAATTCCTCGCGACTTATTTCTTTTTTAAATTTTGGTTTTTGAATTTCATTAGAAATATTTTCTTTATCAATAATTGCAATGTTTTTTATGTTTTCATGCTTCTCTTCAGTTTCATTATTTTTACTTTCTTGCTTATTTCTTAAACTATTGATCTCTTGATTATCTAGAAGGCCAGTTAAATGTATTTCAAACCAAAGCCTTGGATTATCACTTGTTTTGATTTGATATTCAATATTTTTTAGACTATTATGCCATTTAATTATTGTTGATTTATTTATACTTTTTGAGATTTTTTCCAATTCATCTTGAAATTCATCAGAAGTATAATAAAGGTCTGAATATTTATTATTTGCAGTGTGCAGTAGTAGATCTCTTGTTATATTCAATAATCCGATAATTATTTGAAGAGGTTCGTTTCCAGCATCATATAATTTGTTGCAGTTTATAATTAATGACTCGGGATTTTTCTCAACCAATGATTTAATCAGATTTGTTAATTCAATTTCTGATACTTCTCCTAGCAGGTTTTGGATATTCTTAATTGTTATACCTTCTGGAAAAAGATTCAGTTGTTCAAGGAGGCTTTGTGCATCTCTCATGCCTCCATTAGATCTTTTTGCAATCATTTTTAACGCCTGAACTTCATACTCAATGGACTCTTTTTCTGCTATTTCTGATAAATGTTGAAAAATATCATTGGGGCTTATTCTTCTAAAATCGAACTTTTGACACCTACTTTGTATTGTATTCAATACTCTCTCAGGATTTGTCGTCGCAAGGATAAATACAACTCTTGAGGGCGGTTCTTCAATAGTTTTTAATAAAGCATTTGAAGCTGCTGTTGAAAGCATATGACATTCATCAATAACATATACTTTCCATCTCGCTTGAGTAGGTGCAAATCTCGCTCTTTCTATAATTTCTCTTATATTTTCTACTCCTGTATTTGATGCTGCATCAATCTCAATAATATCTAGAGCATTCCCATCTGTAATTTGTCTACATAAGTCACATTTACAACAAGGATTTATCGTAGGTTGGTCGAATGCCTGGCAATTTAGAGATTTTGCAAATATTCTTGAACTTGATGTTTTTCCAGTGCCTCTTGGACCATTAAAAAGATATGCAGGAGCAATTTTTTTTGTTAACAGTGCTTGTTTCAGTGTAATGGATATAAATTTTTGCCCAACCAGTTCATCTAAGTTGTTTGGTCTATATTTTTGATGAAAAGGCTTATGTATATTTGGCATTGATTTTTCATTAATTAGAAAAATTCGGGATTAAATTAAAAAATTAAACTATCATTTTATGCAGACTCTTTAATGATTCTTTTTGATCCTGAAGGTAGTTTAACAATTTTAGAGGAAAACAAATTATCTACCATTTTTTTCGTAATTGTGAATTCTTTTACATTTTCCTCAGAAGGCAAAGTGTACATCACGTCTAGCATTAGTTCCTCAATTATTGATCTTAATGCTCTTGCGCCTGTTTTTCTTTTATATGCTTCATTTGCTATAGCTTCAACGGAATCAGGCTCAAATGATAATTCAACATTATCCATACTCAGCAAAGTTTTGAATTGCTTTACTAATGCGTCTCTTGGTTGAGTCAAAATAGATTCTAAAGTTTCTTTAGTAAGACGATCTAATACAGCACAAACCGGAATTCTTCCAATAAATTCTGGAATTAGGCCATATTTCACTAAGTCATCTAATTCTAAATTTTTCAGGGAATCTCTTGGTTCTGCTATTTTTTTTGTATTAACTTTATTTTGATCTGAATTGGTGGTAAATCCTATGGAATGTTTACCTAAACGCTTTTGAACGATATCCTCTAAACCTATAAAAGCTCCCCCGCAAATAAATAATATTTGACTAGTATCAATTTGAATGCAGTCATGATAAGGATGTTTTCTTCCTCCCTGCGGTGGTACATTAGCAATTGTTCCTTCAAGCATTTTTAATAATGCTTGCTGTACCCCTTCACCAGATACATCTCTAGTAATTGAGGGATTTTCGCTTTTTCTTGCAATTTTATCTATTTCATCAATATAAATTATTCCTTTTTGAGCTAGCTCTACATTCATTTCTGATTTCTGTAGAAGTCTTAAAAGTATATTTTCAACATCTTCACCAACATATCCAGCTTCTGTCAAAGTCGTTGCATCAGCTACTGCAAAAGGAACATCTAGAAACTCTGCTAAAGTTTGTGCCAATAATGTTTTTCCACTTCCAGTAGGGCCAATGAGTAAAATATTTGATTTTTGTAATTTAGTTGCTTGAGAATCTGTTGAATTACTATTTTTATTGTCTTCTTTAGCTTTCCAAGCTAATCGCTTGTAGTGATTGTATACTGCTACTGATAATATTTTTTTTGCTGATTCTTGTCCAACAACTTGATTATCTAGAAAACTTTTGATTTCTAATGGCTTAGGAATTGAGCTTAATTCTAAAGGAACAGATTTTTTTGGATTATCAGTTGGTAATTTCTTTTTTACTTGCTGAGAGTTGTTTGAGTGCGTTTGATTATCAAGTAGTTCTTCATCGAGAATTTCATTACAAAGGTCTATGCACTCATCACAGATATAAACCCCAGGACCCGCTATAAGTTTTCTTACTTGGTCTTGTGATTTCCCACAAAATGAACATTTAAGATGGGCGTCGAATTTAGCCATCGATTATAAGTTTTAATTTGAAAGGTGTTTAAATATTCCCTATTCACTAGGATTGCTTATAAATATCGATTCGTCATCATATTCTTAAAAAATCAGTATCCCTTGTCATTTTTTGATAACTTTATCAATTAATCCATATTCGACTGCTTCTGAGGGAGATAAAAAGTAATCTCTTTCTGTATCTTCATTAATTTTTTCTAAAGGTTGACCGGTATGTTCTGCCAATAGCGAGTTTAATGTTTTCTTGAGAAAAAGTATTTCTTTAGCTTGTATTTCAATCTCAACTGCTTGACCTTGTGCACCACCTAGAGGCTGATGAATCATAATTCTAGAATTGGGTAAAGCCAATCTTTTCCCCTTTGCTCCTCCAGAAAGTAGAAATGCCCCCATACTTGCCGCTACTCCAAAGCATATTGTGACTACATCAGGGGATATTTGTTGCATAGTATCGTATATGGCCATTCCTGCAGTTACTGAGCCTCCAGGAGAATTGATATATATTTGTATGTCTTTTTCAGGATCTTCAGCTTCAAGAAATAATAATTGTGCAACTAGTGAGTCAGATACTTGATCATTAATTCCAGTACCTAAAAAAATTATTCTCTCCCTTAATAGTCTTGAATAAATATCAAAAGCTCTTTCTCCTCTACCTGATTGTTCTATAACAGTAGGAACAGCGGCAATAGTTTTATTATTACTTTCGTAAGAACTTATTGAGCTTTGGATTAAATGTTTTTTTTCTGAGTTCACAAATTAATATTCGTCTAATAAATAATTTAAGGGGTTTTTGCTTAATTAGTAGGAAATTTCATAAATTATTTTTTTTCTTTTTTATTTTGAGTTTTTGTAGTTTTTGTAGTTTTTGTAGTTTTTGTCGTAGTTTTTGTGGCTTTTGTTGTTTTGGAGGTTTTGGTAGCTTTAGAAGTTTTTGTAGTTTTTTCTTTTACCTCAGAATTTTCTTCAAGCCAAATGATAAGTTTTTCTTTAAGTAAATCGTTACTTATTACTTCTGTTAATTTCTTAATATCTATTTGTTTTGAAGATTGAGAGATTGCATCTTCATAATCTTTCATTTTTAAATCAATTTCTTCTTTCTCAACTGTTATGTTTTCTTTTTCAGCTAATGCTTTTAGAGCTAAATTTCTTTGAACATTTTTTTCAGCCTGAGGTCTCGTGGACTCTGCTAATGACTTAACTAATTCCGGAGTGAAGGTTGATTTAACATCTAGACCTTGTTGAGCAAATCTTTGAGCGGTTTGTTCTATGTTATTCCTTACTTCTATATCAATCATAGATTTTGGAATTTCAGCAACCAATTCGTTTGTTAAAGCATCTAATAAAGCTTCAATTTTGATATCTTTTTGAGTTTTGTCAAAATTGTCTTTAAGTTGCTTTTCAATATCTTTCTTTAACTCTTTTAATGATTCTTTATTGCCAGACTGTTTTGCAAAATCGTCATTAAGTTCAGGTAGTTCTTTTTCCTTAAGATCCTTAAGATTTACTTCAAATATTGCCTCTTTGCCTCGTGAATCCTCATGAGAATAATCTTCAGGAAATTTAAGGTTAAGTGTTTTAGTATCACCAATTTTCATCTTTACGATTCCCTCAACGAAACCGGGAATCATTTTGTTCTTTTCTAACTCAAGATCCATTGATTCACTTGTCCCACCATCAATCTCTTTACCAGAATCTTTATATTTTCCTTTGAAACTTACTACAGCAATATCTCCTAATTTTGCTGCTCTATTGGTTACTGGAATAATATTTGCAAACTGACTTCTAGATTTTTCTAGCGCTTCATCTATTGACTTAGGATCAAACTTTGTTTTAGAGATTTCAACACTAAGACCCCTGGATTTTTTTAGTTTTAATTCGGGGGCAACATCAGTTTGAAGAGTAACCTTTAGTGGTTTTTCAGGACTAAACTTTGCTAGTAAAGATTCAAATCCATCTACCAATTCTGGCTCACTTAGTGGCTCTATAGATTTTATTTTTAATGCTTCTTGCCATGATTTATCAATAATTTTTTCTAGAGCAGAAGCATGTAATTGTGTGATGCCAATTCTTTGGATTAAGACTTGTTTAGGAATTTTACCAAGTCTAAATCCTGGAATTTTAGCTGATCGACTGATAGTACTGATTGTCTCATTGACATAAGTTTTGCATGTCTCAGATGGTATTTCTAATTCAAATGAAATTCTACTTTGAGGCAGAGGAGTTGTTTTGACTATTAATGCTTCTTTAGCCATGTTTTTTGTAATTATTACTATGAACCGAATCTTAATTATTTCACATTATGTGATTTCCTTGAAAGTTATTTTTTTGATACAGTAAAAAAATAGTCAATCTATTTATAAAAATCATTTTAAAGTGTGAGACAGTCTCCGTTTTTGCCTAGTAGGCAATTAAAAGTTGCAGTTTTAGGATCTTCAGGTGCTGTGGGATCTGAATTACTCAAAATTCTTGAACAACGTGATTTCCCAATATCAGAATTGGTCTTGCTTTCATCAGAGCGTTCAGAAGGAAAAAAAATTATTTGGAAAGGTGAAGAATTAGTTACAAAAAAAACAACTAAGGAAGAATTTCTGAATCTTGATTTAGTTTTAGCTTCAGCCGGTGGAAGTATTTCAAAAAAATGGTTATCTACCATTATGGAACAAAATGCTTTATTGATAGATAATTCGAGTGCTTTTAGATTAGATAAGAATGTACCTCTTATAGTTCCTGAAGTTAATGCTAGTGACGCACTCAATCATGATGGGGTAATTGCAAATCCAAACTGCACTACAATTTTGCTGACATTAGTTTTAGCTCCGTTAAATAAACTTTCGACTATTCAAAGAGTTATTGTCTCAACATATCAATCTGTAAGTGGTGCAGGCCAATTGGCGATGGAGGAACTAAAACTTTTAACTGAACAGTATCTCCAGGGGAATCCTCAAAAAAGTGAAGTGTTGCCATACTCACTGGCTTTTAATTTGTTTTTACATAATTCACCTATGCTTGCAAATAATTACTGCGAAGAAGAGATGAAAATGGTTAATGAGACCAGGAAAATTTTAAATATTGCTGATTTAAAACTCTCTGCTACATGTGTTCGAGTCCCAGTACTAAGAGCACATTCTGAATCGATCAATATTGAATTTGCCGATACAGTTGAGCCTAAAGATGCTCTTGAAGAATTAAAAAAATCTCCTGGAATTGAAATTATTGAGGATTATAAAAATAATAGATTTCCTATGCCAAATGACGTTATGGGAAAGGATAATGTAGCTGTTGGCAGGCTAAGAACTGATATAAGTCAGCCTAATGGATTAGAATTGTGGTTATGTGGAGATCAAATAAGAAAAGGAGCAGCTCTTAATGCTGTTCAAATAGCTGAGTTATTAATCCCAAAAAAATGATTGCAGACAAAACTGATTCTAATAATCCACTATTTGGAAGAATATTGACTGCAATGGTTACTCCATTTACTGAAAATGGAGATGTAGATTATGAATTAGCTATAAAACTCTCAAATTATCTTTTTGAGAACGGTTCTGATGGAATTGTGCTATGTGGTACTACTGGAGAATCTCCGACCCTTTCATGGGCGGAACAGCATGATTTATTTATTGCAGTAAAAGGATCTTTGGATTCAAGCTGCAAAGTAATAGTTGGCACTGGTAGTAACTGTACAAGCGAGGCAGTGGAAGCCACAAAAAAAGCCTACGAATCTGGTGCCGACGGTGCTTTGGTCGTTGTTCCTTATTATAATAAACCACCTCAAGAAGGTCTGTATAAACATTTTAGTACTGTTGCTAAATCTGCAAAGGATTTGCCTCTTATGCTTTACAACATACCTGGTAGGACAGGATGTAATTTATTACCTGATACTGTGAAGAAACTTATGGATTTTTCAAATATTCTCAGTATTAAAGCTGCAAGCGGTAGAATAGATGAAGTAACAGAACTAAGAGCTATTTGCGGCTCCAAACTATCTGTATATAGTGGCGACGATTCATTGTTGCTTCCAATGTTATCTGTAGGTGCTGTAGGGGTAGTAAGTGTTGCAAGTCATTTAGTTGGATTGCAATTGAAAGAGATGATTCATTCCTTTCATAGTGGAGATTTCTCCAATGCTCTTGCTATTCATGAAAAACTTCAGCCCCTTTTCAAAGCACTTTTTATGACTACTAATCCAATCCCAATAAAGGCTGCTTTGGAGCTATCGGGATGGAATGTAGGTAACCCTAGAAGTCCTTTGTCACCATTAACCAATGACAAGAAAAAGCAACTATCTTTTATCCTAAAATCCCTATAATTAGGGATAATATATAACTTGATAATTAAATTTAAATAAACATTATTTGATTACAAGCAGGCCCTCATAAATTTCAAAATTATGCAATCAAGTACAAAGTCAAATTTAAATAGATCTACTAATGATTCATCTAGATCTAAAGATAATTCGCCAGCTTTACGAGTAATACCTCTTGGGGGATTACATGAAATAGGCAAAAACACATGTGTTTTTGAATATGGTGATGAATTGATGCTTGTTGATGCTGGCTTAGCTTTCCCATCTGATGGTATGCATGGCGTAAATGTTGTTATGCCAGATACAACTTTTTTAAAAGAAAATCAAAGAAGAATAAAAGGAATGATTGTCACTCACGGTCATGAAGATCACATTGGAGGTATTTCTCATCATCTAAAGCATTTTAATATTCCTATTATTTATGGCCCAAGACTTGCAATGTCAATGCTTAGAGGAAAAATGGAGGAAGCAGGGGTATCTGATAGAACAACTATACAAACAGTAAATCCAAGGGATGTAGTAAAAGTTGGACAACATTTTTCTGTTGAATTTATTCGAAATACCCATTCTATTTGCGATAGTTTTTCTTTAGCTGTTACAACACCTGTTGGCACAATTATTTTCACTGGAGATTTTAAGTTTGATCATATGCCTGTAGATGGAGAGCAATTTGATATTGAAAGAATGGTGCATTATGGAGAAAAAGGGGTTTTATGCATGTTCAGTGATTCTACTAATGCCGAAGTTCCAGGTTTTTGTCCTTCTGAGAAGACTATCTATCCTTCTTTAGAAAAACATATTGCGGAGGCAAAAGAACGAGTTATCCTTACTACTTTTGCTAGTTCTGTCCATAGAGTGACAATGATCTTAGAGTTGGCTATGAAACACGGAAGAAAGGTAGGTTTGTTAGGTAGATCGATGATAAATGTTATTGCTAAGGCGAGAGATATTGGTTACATGAAATGCCCAGATGATTTGTTTGTTCCTATCAAACAAATTAGAGATTTACCAGATAGAGAGACCTTGTTATTAATGACTGGAAGTCAAGGTGAACCTCTAGCAGCACTAAGCAGAATATCACGTGGTGAACATCAGCATGTTCGTCTTAAGACTACTGATACTGTTATATTTTCAGCCAGTCCAATTCCTGGCAACACAATTTCTGTTGTTAATACAATAGATAGATTAATGAAGCTCGGAGCAAAGGTTGTTTATGGAAAGGGTGAGAATATCCATGTTTCTGGTCATGGTTTTCAAGAGGATCAAAAATTAATGTTGGCACTTGCTAAACCAAAGTTTTTTGTTCCTGTTCATGGAGAACATAGAATGCTTGTTTGTCATGGCAAGAGTGCACAAACCATGGGGGTTCCAAAGGATAATATTTTAATTATTGAAAATGGAGACGTAGTTGAGTTAACACCTAATTCTATTCAAAAAGGTGATCCTGTAAAAGCTGGTGTTGAACTCCTTGATAACTCACGAAATGGAATAGTAGATGCTCGGGTATTAAAAGAAAGGCAGCAATTAGCTGGGGATGGTGTAGTAACTGTTTTAGCTCCTATTAGTACAGATGGGAAGATGGTTGCGCCTCCCAGAGTTAATTTAAGAGGAGTTGTTACCACTGCAGAACCAAGAAAAATGTCTATGTGGACAGAACGTGAAATAAGCTGGGTTTTAGAAAATAGATGGAAACAATTATCCAGACAAACTGGTCCAAATAATTTTGAAGTAGATTGGATTGGTGTACAAAGAGAAATTGAAAATGGTTTATCGAGAAGAATGAGAAGAGAATTACAAGTAGAACCACTTATTTTGTGTTTAGTTCAACCTGCTCCAAGTGGAACTCGTGCTTATATTCCTAAGATTACCGAAGAGCAAAATTTTTCTAATAGAAATAGAAATCATAATAATTTCCATAAGAAATCAAACAATAATCATCCGAATAGTTTAAGTAATTCACAAAATACCCAAAAAACTCCAAAAGTTTCACAGAATTCACCAGCTGAAAAAGCTGCAGAAGACTCATTTGAAGGTAGAACAAGAAGAAGAAGATCTGCTGTCACATCTTAATTTTTTTCAAAATTTATATAGTCTTTATTCCAAACAATTTTTAAGAAATCTTGTACGTTTATTTGACCTTTATTTTTTTCATAAATTGAAGTTGCCATCTTTTCCAGATTTTTAGAACTACATTGTTTTGCAGATATTTCTTTTAAAAATCTATTTAAGATTGTGCATCTCGCTTCAATACACATTCTATTTAAGAAATTCCTATTGATACCTTTTGCATCTTTACAATATAAATATGCTAGTTCACTAAGATCATTACGTTCATTATTGAATTTACTCATTTTTTGGGAAAAATTATTTATCCTTTCAGAACAACCTGGATAGATAACCTCTAAAGCAGGAATAATTTTTTTTCTAACTAAATTTCTTTTTAATTTAAGATCTGTATTTGTAGGATCTTCCCAGACTGGGATTTTCATATCATTACAAATTTGTTTTGTATCATCTCTACTGAAAATTAATATTGGCCTTATTAAAAAAATTTGATTTTCTAGTAATCTTTTGCATTCAATATTACTTAAGCCGGCAAAATTGCTTCCTCTAGATAAATTGAGGATAAATGTTTCTGCGTTATCACTACTCGTGTGACCAGTTAACAAATAAATATTATTTTTTTGCTGGTTTTTATTTAATAAAGTTTTGGCCCTTTCACATAATTTTTTATATCTCCATTCTCGTGCTTTTTCTTCTGAAGAAACATTTTCTTTATTTGCTTGATCAAAATAGAATGAAATTTTTTTATCTTCGCAATAACTTTTTAATTCAACAGCATATACTGAGGATTTTTCGTGCCACTGATGATCACCATGCCAAACACTAATAGACCAATTATGAATTTTTTTTAGGTCATTAATTAGGGTTAATAAGACCATCGAGTCTTGTCCCCCGGAAACACTTATTAAAATATTCGATCCTTTGGGAATTAATATTTTTTCGCTAAGAATCTCTTTATGAAGCTTATGATGCCACGATGACAAATTTTTCTGAGTTAATTTTTTATCAGACATTTTGTGTTGCTCAGATAATATTTTTTAAAAAATGCACTGTTTTACTAAAACAATGTCACAATCGGGTAATAAATTCATTAAGTAAATGAGTCTGATTAATCTTTTGCCACAAAAAATTAAAGAAGAGTTAAGAACCAAATCTTTACTCAAAGTTATTTCAGGATTGAATAATTTCGATGTTCAATCTGTGAAAATAATAGTTGAGGCTGCTTCATTAGGAGGTGCAGATCTTGTCGATATTGCTTGTAAACCTGAACTTGTTGATTTAGCACTTACTAATTCAACACTACCCGTTTGTGTTAGTTCAGTAGTGCCTCGAGCCTTTCAAGATTCTGTAAAAGCAGGAGCATCATTAATTGAGATAGGAAATTACGATACTTTTTATGAAAAAGGGATTAATTTTTCAGATAAAAAAGTTTTAAATATTACAAAAGAGACGAGGGATTTATTGCCTAATGTTCCTTTATCAGTAACTGTTCCTCATACTATGCCTATTGATAAACAAGTTGATCTTGCCTTGAAGCTTGTAGAAGAAGGCGTTGATATTATCCAAACAGAAGGTGGCACCAGTTCTACTCCTTACTCTCCAGGAATTCAAGGCTTTTTTGAAAAATCAGTACCAACACTTGCAGCTACCTATGCTATTCATCAAGAATTTAAGAAACAATCTCTGAATATACCAATCATGAGTGCCTCTGGATTAAGCCAAGTAACTTGTCCATTAGCAATATCCTCTGGAGCCTCAGCTGTTGGCGTTGGATCTGTAGTTAATAAATTAGATGATTTAATATCCATGATTGCGGTTGTTAGGGGCTTAAAAGAATCTTTGAAAAATTCAATAATCGGAGAAAAAATTTCTTAATATAGCAATATCCTTTAGCTATTTGCTTGATGAATCACTATAAGCTTCAAGCTCCTTACGAACCAAATGGAGATCAACCAGAAGCTATTAAAAAATTAGTTAAAGGGGTTAATAACGGTAAAGAGTTTCAGACTCTTTTAGGAGCTACTGGAACTGGTAAAACATTTACCATTGCGAATGTAATTCAACAAACAGGAAGGCCAGCACTTGTATTAGCTCATAACAAAACGTTAGCAGCACAACTATGTAATGAATTAAGGGAATTTTTTCCAAAAAATGCTGTTGAATATTTCATTTCATACTACGATTATTATCAACCTGAAGCTTATGTTCCTGTTAGTGATACTTACATAGCAAAAACTGCTTCAATTAATGAAGAAATAGATATGCTGAGGCATTCTGCAACACGCTCATTATTTGAAAGGAAAGATGTAATTGTTGTAGCCTCTATAAGTTGCATTTATGGTCTGGGTATACCAAGTGAATATTTAAAAGCTGCAGTTAAATTTGAAGTTGGAAAATCTATCAATCTACGTTCTTCTTTAAGATCACTTGTTGAAAATCAATATACTAGAAATGATATTGAAATTACTAGAGGTAGATTCAGAATTAAAGGCGATGTTTTAGAAATTGGCCCAGCCTATGAAGATAGATTAATAAGAATAGAATTATTTGGTGAAGAAGTTGAGGCTATTAGATATGTTGACCCTACTACTGGAGAAATACTTGAAAGTTTAGAACAAGTAAGTGTTTATCCTGCGAAGCATTTTGTTACTCCAAAAGAAAGACTTGAGAGTGCAATCAGTGCAATTAAAAGTGAATTAAAAACTCAACTCAATAAATTTACATACGAAGGAAAATTATTAGAGGCTCAACGTTTGGAACAACGCACAAAATATGATTTAGAAATGCTTAAAGAGGTTGGCTATTGTAATGGGGTTGAGAATTATGCTCGTCATTTATCAGGCAGGGAGGAAGGGTCACCTCCAGAATGTTTAATAGATTATTTTCCTGAAGATTGGTTGTTAGTAGTCGATGAAAGTCATGTAACATGTCCTCAACTTCATGCGATGTATAACGGTGATCAATCTAGAAAAAAAGTTTTAATAGATCATGGGTTTAGGCTGCCAAGTGCTGCAGATAACAGACCTTTAAAATGTGAAGAGTTTTGGGAAAAATCAAAACAGACATTATTTATAAGTGCAACTCCCGGTCAATGGGAATTAGATCAATGTGATGGTGAATTTATTGAGCAAGTTATAAGACCAACTGGGGTATTAGACCCTGTAATTGATGTAAGACCTAGCGAGGGCCAAATAGAAGATCTTTTATCTGAAATAAGAATTAGAGCTGAAAAGAATCAAAGAGTGCTAGTGACAACACTTACTAAGAGAATGGCTGAAGATCTAACTGATTTTTTATCTGAAAATAAAGTAAGAGTTAGATATTTGCATTCTGAAATTCATTCAATTGAAAGAATTGAAATTATTCAAGACCTTAGAATTGGTGAATATGACGTTTTGGTAGGAGTAAATTTATTAAGAGAGGGACTAGATCTTCCTGAAGTATCCTTAGTTGCCATTTTAGATGCTGATAAAGAAGGTTTTCTAAGGGCAGAAAGGTCATTGATTCAAACAATAGGAAGAGCTGCAAGACATGTTGAAGGTGTTGCCTTGCTTTATGCAGATAACTTCACAGATTCAATGCAAAAAGCAATATCTGAAACTGAAAGAAGAAGAACTATTCAAAATAAATATAACCAAGTCAATGGTATTACTCCAAAACCTGCAGGCAAAAAAATAGAAAATTCAATATTATCTTTTCTAGAACTTTCTAGAAAATTAGATGCTGGTGGTTTATCTAAAGATTTAATAAATATAGTCAATAACAAAACTGACGCAATTCTCAATTCCAGTGATAATCAATGTTTGCTAGAAGAATTACCTGACTTAATAGAAAAATTAGAAATAAAAATGAAAGATGCTGCAAAAGATTTAAATTTTGAAGAAGCAGCTAATTTGCGGGATAGAATCAAAAAATTGAGACAAAAACTGGCAAGAAATAATTAAAAAGAAATTATTTTTCTAATTCGAAATGATTATGAATCGCATTCACTGCTTTGTCACAATCTTTTTCTAAGACAATACATGAAGTTCTGATTTCGCTAGTAGCAATCATTTCAATATTGATATTTTGATCAGCCAATGCTCTAAATATTTTTCCAGCCGTTCCAACCTTAAATGCCATTCCTGCTCCAACAGTACTTACTTTGGCTATAGCGGGGCCATCTTCAATGTATGATCCAGGTAATTTTTTTGTTAAGGCCTCAATAACTAAGTTAGCTTTTTCTCTATCTTGTTTGTTCATTGTAAGACTAATATCTTTAGTTTTTAAAGACGAAATTCTTTCAGACTGCACGATAGTATCGAAAAGTAAATTATTTTCAGCTAATGCTAAACATATTGATGCTGCTACACCTGGACGATCAGGCAGTTTTCGAAAACTTACTTGAACTTGGTTTTTATCTAATGCAATTCCTCTTACTTCAGGTTGATCTTGTTTTTCGTTGATTGGATTAACAAATATTTGTGTATCGGATAACTTAAATTTCTCAGCAACAAATCTGATAGCTTTTGGAATGTTATTAATTTCAATTACGCAGCTGACTTTAATTTCACTAGTAGCTATTAACCTGACATTGATATTTGCTTGAGATAAAGTATCAAATAAATCAGCTGAAACACTTGGTCTACCCATAATGCCGGCTCCTTGAATACTTAATTTAGTCATGTTTGTTTTTAGATTATATTCTCCTCCTAATTGACTAGTTATAAGTTTGCATTGTTCTGCAGTCTTTTTAACTTCTAATTCACTAACAGTAAATGTAATATCGTTATTATTTCCATCATTTGTAGCTTGTATAATTAAATCTACATTAATACTTGCTTCTGAAAGTTTTTCAAATATTTGTGCAGCAATCCCAGGCCTATCAGGAATATTTGAGAGACTGAATACTGCTTGGTTTTCTAATACTTCAAGACTATTGACTGTTTTTGTTAATTCTAAGCTTCCTCTTTTTAGCGGGAGAGGTTGGATTTGACTTTCTAGTAGAGTTCCACTTGAGTCACTTTGGCTTGATTTGACACATAATTTAATTCCATAATTGCGAGCAATTTCTACCGCTCTTGGATGCAGAACTGAAGCACCGACACTTGCAAGTTCAAGCATTTCCTCACAGCTAATTTCATCTAAGAGTTTTGCATTAGGAACAATTCTTGGATCAGTAGTAAGAACCCCCGGAACGTCAGTATAAATTTCGCAAGTTTCTGCTCCTAAAGCTGTTGATAAAGCTACTGCGGAAGTATCTGAACCACCTCTACCCAAAGTTGTAATTTCCATTGAACCCGTATGGCTTAATGTTGTTCCTTGAAATCCAGCAACTACAACTACAAAACCCTGATTTATGTAATTTTGGATTCTTTCTGTTTTAATATCCAGAATTCTTGCTTTCCCATGAATTGATTCAGTAATAATTCCAACTTGGCTACCGGTCATCGAAATTGCAGGTATTCCGTATTCGTTTAATGCCATTGAGAGAAGAGCTATGGTTACTTGCTCTCCAGTTGAGAGAAGCATATCCAATTCTCTTCGATTAGGATTTTTACTAATTGTTTCAGCTAAACAATTTAAATCATCTGTAGTTTGCCCCATTGCGGAGACAACTACGACAATTTCATTTCCTGCTTCTTTACTTTGACAAATCCTACTTGCAATATTTTTAATTTTTTTAATATCGCCTACAGAAGTACCGCCAAATTTTTTTACTAATAAAGCCATATTTAAATCATAATGTAAATTCTTAAACTTATAATTTGGTTAACTTAATTTAATTAAAATCTCTGTAAAAACATTTGTAGGATTATTACCTTGTTTTAGTAATGATTCAATATCTAATAAATTACTCATTAAATTTATTAAATATTCTTGAGATACATTTTTGACTTTTCTACGAATAAAAAAAATTCTTTTCGAATTAGAAATGCCTGCAAGATTACAAATCTTGTCTGCATTATCGTTTTCTGAATTAACTGCTAATTTTATAATTGTATGAATTCTTATCTGACTAATTAAACCTGCATTAAGTCTTAAAGGAGGTTCCCCTTTTTGTAAGGAATAATTTATTTCAATGAGGCTTTCATTAATTTTTTTTTGTAAGAGAAGATCAATGATTTTGAAAATGTTGGATTGATGATCACTAAATATTCTCTTTACATCAATACTTTTGAGAAAAAGTGGTGCATTCAAATCACTTGATACTGCAGAAAGGTATGTTTTTGCTTTAGCCAATTCATTTATTAATTTAAAGCTATCATTCCCAACAGAATCAATAATTAATTCAGCTGCATTTTTATCAATTTTAATATTCATTTCATTTGCTGTATCTTCTAAGAATCTTTTTTGTCCCTCAAAGTCCCAAATTTCTGGTAAAGAAAATGATCTTTCTTTGGCTAAATTAACTTTGATAAGTTTTTGTAAAAATTTAGTACTCTTTAGTCGTGAGTCTGGTTTTTTTGTATTTTGTAAAATGAAATAAGTATTTTGAGGTATATTGTCATGAATTTTTTCAAATTTAATTCTTAGATCCTCATTTTTTGCTGTAAAAATTGGATTATTTTTTAATGTAACTATTCTGTATCCATCTCCAAAAGGAGGTGTAAGAACTTCATCAAATGCTTTATTGACTTGCTCATAATCATCTCCATTTAAATTAGTTACGTTTATTTCCTTCCAATCTTTGGATACTTCTTTATCAATTAATTTTTGAATAAATGTATTTTGAGCATTTAGATCATTACCCCATAATATTTGTATTGGCATAATCGCTCAATAAAAACCATATATTAACTATGATTACTTCTAACACAAATTAAATTTAATGGTAATAGATCATCCAATTTTTTTGGAAAGCATCAAATTTATAAGATCTCATTTAGAAGCCAACGATCTAAATTATTTGGAAAAAAAAGTTTTAGAGAGATTAGTCCATACTTCAGGAGATTTTTCAGTTCAAAATCTAATTGATTTTAGTGAAGGTGCTTGCGAAAAGGGGGTTCAGGCACTTAAAAATGGTGCTCCGATTTTAACTGATACCGATATGGCTGCAGCAGCTATAAAATCTATGGCAGAGAATACCACTAGGAATAAAGTATTCACGGCAAGAATGTGGTTTGGAGAACATAAGCATATAGAGTTAACGAAAACTGCATATGGCTTAAGTGCAGGTTGGAAGGAGTTATCTGCTATAAATTCTGGCAGCAAATCACCTATTGTAGTTATTGGCAGTTCGCCTACAGCTTTAACTTATTTAATCGATATTTTAGAGAATGCAAAAGATTTACCAAGTTTAATTATCGGAATGCCCGTTGGATTTATTGGAGTAGAGAAAAGCAAAAACAAACTGATTTCTACTGATCTTCCTAGAATAGTTTTGAATTCAACTAGAGGTGGTGCTGCAATGGCTGCTGCTGCAGTTAACGCCTTGTTGAGGGAAACTATTTAAAAAGTATGAATCTTATGAAAATGTCAAAAATCTACTAATTATCATAATTTAATTTATTATTTTCTTCTAAAGAATTTAAAACTGATTTTGCTTTTTCTATAACTTCTTTTGGAACTCCTGCTAATTTAGCTGCTTCTATACCGTAGCTTTTGTTTGAGCCCCCTTTGACAATCCTGTGACTAAAAATCAGCTGATCGTTATTTTGTTCTACTAAAACTTGAAAATTTTGTATATTGTTATTTGAATTTTTTAGATAATTCAGCTCATGATAGTGTGTAGCAAAAATAGTATTACATTGAATTTTTTTTGCAAGATATTCACTGACTGACCAAGCTATTGAAAGTCCATCAAAAGTAGATGTCCCTCTACCTATCTCATCAAGTAAAACTAGTGAGTTAGAAGTCGCCTGATTGAGAATTGATGCAGTTTCAGACATTTCTACCATAAATGTTGATTGTCCAGATGATTGATCATCAACCGCCCCAATTCTTGTAAAAATCCTATCTGCAATCTTGATTTCAGCATTATTAGCAGGAACAAAGCTACCAATTTGGGCGAGAATTTGTATTAACCCAAGTTGCCTTATAAAACAACTTTTTCCGCTTGCATTGGGACCGGTTAATATAATTAATTTTTGATTATCATCAAAAGAGATATCATTCGCTATAAATTTTTTATCATTTAACAATTGCTCTACAATTGGATTCCTTCCTGCGATAATTTTTGTACTATTTTTTGTCATTGAATCATTTATTGGTATAAATGAAGGTTTTATAAAATTGTTTTCTACTGAAGTAATTGATAAACCAAGTAATGCATCAAGAGATGCTATAGATTTAGCGATTGATCTTATTTGTTTTGTTTTTTTAGCAACCATATTTCTTAATTCACAGAAAATTTCATATTCTCTTGATGAAGCTCTACTTTTTATTTGGAAAATCTTATTTTCTTTATTTTTAATTTCTGAAGTGATATACCTTTCTTCGTTCGTAAGTGTTTGTCTTTTGATCCAATGTTGTGGAGCTAAATTAACTTTTGATTTATTTATAGAAATGTAGTAGCCAAAATTTTTATGAAATTGAATTTTTAGTTTTGAAATTTTGCTAATTTTCCTTTCTTTTAATTCCTCTTTATTTAGCCAATCAGAGTAATCATCCATTAAATTACGTAACCCATCCAATATATTATCAACACCATCGTGGATCATGCCTCCTTCACTAATATTTAGGGGAGGATTTTCTATAAGTTTAAAACTTATAGTGTCAGCTAATTCTAAGAGTCCTGCATCAATATTTCTTAATTGATCAGTCCAATCAGGGAGATCATATTTAAATAATTCAATTATAGATTTTAGTCTAGGCAATTTTTTTAAACCTTCCGCTATTGCAATTAAGTCTCTAGGACTTGCATGACCTGCACAAGCTCTACCTGCAAGTCTTTCTAAATCCCCCATTGCTCTAAGTAAATTTTGGGTATCTATACGTAATTGTCTAGATTCAATAAAGTTTTTAATTATATTTTGTCTTTTATAAATTTCATGAACGTTTAATAGTGGTGAATCTATCCACCTTCGTAAACACCTTGCACCCATGCAAGTATAAGTTCTATCAATGCTCCATAGGAGCGAACCTACATAATTGTTTTCTCGTTGTGTATTTTTGATTTCTAAGTTTTTTTGAGTTTGATAATCAATAATTAATTTGTTATGACCCAATTGAATTTGTGGAAAGTCTAATGAGATTTTTACAGAAGAATCTTTATCTAAATTTGAAGGATTAATTTTTTCTAAATAGTTTAATAAACCTCCAAGAGATCTAGTCGCATTTTTTAAATTTTTAAGTCCTATTCCTTCTAGGTTTGCAATTTGGAAATATTTTTTTATTAGATAATTTGCTTCATTAATACCAAAATTAGTCTCTTGAGAAACGGTATATGTTATTTGACTATTGCCCTTAATTAATAAATTTTTTACTTCATTACTTCCTACAATGATCTCTGAAGAATCTAATTTAATAATTTCATCAAATAGTTTTGATAGAGATTGACCTTCTAAAGTTATTAATTCTCCTGTGCTTACATCAGCTTTTGATATACCCCATTCATAATATTCATCTGAGTTTTCTTCTGATAAGTAAATAGCAGTAATCCAATTATTTTTCTTTGCTATCAACATCCCCTCTTCAATTACAGTTCCAGGAGTAATTATTCTTGTTATCCCTCTTTTAATTGGAGTCCCATAATTTCCAGAACTTTTTTCTAATTGGTCACATATAACCACAGAATAATTTTTTTTAATTAAATCAGCACAGTATCTCTCCATTGCATGATAGGGTACCCCTGCCATAGGGATCTTACCAATCTCTTTTCCAGCATCTTTACTGGTAAGTGTTATTTCTAAAAGGTTAGATATTAATACAGCATCCTCAAAAAAACATTCAAAAAAATCTCCTAATCTATAAAGTAACAACCTATCTTTATTTTCCTCTTTTAGAGTTACATAATGCTTCATTACAGGAGTTAATTTCAGTTTTGAGACTGTTTTATAACTATAAGATTCTTCATTGATGCAAACATTTTTGTTATTTGAAATTAAATCGGTCTTAAATTTATTTATTAAATTAGTTGAATTTTTTCTTTGTCTAGGTCTTTTTTTCGATTCTTTTTTTAAATCTTCCCAAGATAAATCTTCAGGAATTTTTGTTATTTCTTCTTGCTCATTATTTTCATTATCAATCGCAAATAAATTCTTTTGAATTATCGTATCTTCTTGCATACTTTTTTAATTCCTAAATAGATATTAGGTAGAAATTTTTTTTTTGCATTTAAAGTGGCTAAAGTATGTAAATTTTCTCTAAAAATTATCATTTTCATGAGATTATAGTATTTATAATAATCTAAAAACTAAGACTAAATTATGCAGGCTGTTAACTTTTTCTTCGTAAATGCTCTATTATTTGCTTCTTTAATTGCGGTAGTGGGGGTACCCGTTTTATATGTGACTCAACCTCCTACTGAGGAAGGACAGCGAGAAAGTAGGAGAAAAATTTATTCTATTGCTGCTGTTTGGGTTGTTTTGGTTTTTGTTACAGGAATTGTTTCTTCATTAGTTTGAACTTAATACCTTTTCGTGAGAGTCTATTAATATATCGAAATAAAATTTAATGACTATTTTTGAGGGATCGTTTACTAATGCATCTACTTTAAAAGTTGGGATTGTAATAGCAAGATTTAATGATTTAATTACAAATAAAATTTTATCTGGTTGTCTTGATTGTTTAAAAAGACATGGTTTAGATACTTCTGACTTAAGCAATCAACTAGATATAGTTTGGGTTCCTGGTTCATTCGAATTACCAATAGCAGCTAAAACCCTCCTGAAAAAAAAGAGTTATGACGTTGTAATCGCTCTTGGGGCTGTGATCCGTGGGGAAACTTCTCACTATGATGTAGTTATATCTGAGGCTAGCAAAGGTATTTCACAGGTTTCATATGAAAATAATGTTCCAATTATTTTTGGGGTTTTGACTACTGATACTATGCAGCAGGCTCTAGAAAGAGCAGGGATTAAAAATAATCTTGGTTGGAATTACGCTTTACAAGCAATTGAGATGGGATCCTTGATTAAAAATTTAAATTAATTGAAAAAATTGAATTATTTCTATCATTGATCCCTTCTTTGAGATAAAATAAAAAAGTTATGCGGATGTAGCTCAGTGGTAGAGCATCTCCTTGCCAAGGAGAATGTCGAGAGTTCGAATCTCTTCATCCGCTTTTAATGTTTGCATCCCTTAAAGTATTCGTAATAATCATTTCGTAATGACAAAAGTAATTTCTATTGAGGATTTAAAGGGATTATTTACTAAGCCTTATGGTACAGATGCACCAACAAAACAAAAATGGGCTGAATTTTATAATGACAATGTTATTTTTGTAGACCCAACGCAGGAAACAGAGGGCTTAGATTCTTATATTAAAGCTCAAGAAAAGCTTGTTAAAAGATGTGAAGATGTTTTTTTAGAAACTCATGCAATTTCCATAACTGGAAATTGTGGATTTGTTGAATGGACAATGGGTTTAAAAATTATGGGTAAAGAATTTATTTATCCTGGAACTACTCGTTTATTATTTGGCGAAAATGGATTAATAAAAGAGCATAGAGATTACTTTGATTTTTGCGGTCCAACTTTCGGACCAGTTCCTATTTTAGGTCCTTTTATAAGATGGCTCTACAGTAAATTTGTTTCTTGATTCAACTTCTATAAGATAAGAACTTTATATTTCACGAATTAACAAATTCTGAGAAATAACTTCTTTAAAGTTAAATTGAGAGTAAAAAATTTTTTTATTTGTTGTCATTAAATATAATTTCTTTGTATTTTTAATTTTTTTAGAAGATAAAAGATTTTTTATAATTAATGTGCCAAACCCTTTTCCCTGATGATTTTGATCGATAACTATATCCCAAAGAACACCTCGGTATATCCCATCTGTTAAAGCTCTGCCAAAACCAACTATTTCGTTGCCAACCCAAAGACTAATTACAACATCACTGTTCGCAAGACATTTTTTTAGATCATGTATTGTTCTATTTTTTGCCCAAAACGCATTTTTATTTAGTAATTTTTGTAGCTTATTTAATCCATCTGTCGGCCTTAGATTAGGGCCTAATCCAAAAAGTCTTAACCCCAGAGCTCCTTTCGAATGTTTTATTAGAGATATTGGCTTCATTTTTTTAAAGATGTAGAAAAAAGATGATAATTAAGTTGCTTTTGTGTTTTTAATTTAAATACCCTAGTCGATCGTTTCTACAAAATAAAGAGTTAAAAATTTTCTTCATTTTGTTGTAACGCATTGATTTATAATGTTTGTAATAAGATGAATTTTTTAGGGACTGTTACTTATGCTAAAACTTTTGTTGGGAGACCCGAATACACGAAAGTTAAAGCGCTATCAACCAATAGTGGAAGAGATAAATTTTTTAGAAGAAGAAATTTCTCAATTAACTGATGATGAGCTAAGAAAAGAAACTTATAATTTAAAATCAAAGATCTCATCAGAATTAGATTTAAACAAGCAAAAGGAACTCTTAGAAGAATTTCTTCCTAAAGCCTTCGCAATCGTTAGAGAAGCAAGTAAACGTGTTCTTGATATGAGACATTTTGACGTTCAATTAATAGGTGGGATGGTTTTACATGAGTGTCAAATTGCTGAGATGAAGACTGGAGAAGGAAAAACTCTTGTAGCAACATTACCTTGTTATTTAAATGCTTTAACTGGAAAAGGTGTTCATGTCGTTACTGTAAATGATTATTTGGCGAGAAGAGATGCAGAGTGGATGGGACAAGTTCATCGTTTTCTAGGTTTATCTGTAGGTTTGATTCAGCAGGATATGAACCCAGTTGAGAGAAAGAAAAATTATGATTGTGATATAACTTATGCTACAAATTCCGAATTAGGATTTGATTATTTAAGAGATAATATGTCTACTGATATTAATGAAGTAGTACAGAGAAAATTTAATTACTGTGTAATTGACGAGGTTGATTCAATATTAATTGATGAAGCAAGAACACCTCTAATTATTTCAGGTCAAGTTGAAAGACCTCAAGAAAAATATCAAAAAGCCGCAGAATTATCACTGGAATTAGTTAAAGCAAAAGAATTAAGTAAAGTAGATGGTGTAGATCCAGAAGGTGATTATGAAGTTGATGAAAAGCAGAGAAGTTGCATATTAACTGATCAGGGTTTTGCTAAATGTGAAGAGTATTTAGGAGTTAATGATTTATATAATCCTCAAGATCCGTGGGCTCACTATATAACTAATGCTTTAAAAGCCAAAGAATTATTTATTAGAGATGTAAATTACATTATTAAAAACGATGAGGCTGTGATAGTTGATGAATTTACTGGTAGGGTGATGCCAGGAAGACGTTGGAGTGATGGACAGCATCAGGCAATAGAAGCAAAAGAGAGTCTTAAGATTCAGCCTGAGACTCAAACATTAGCATCTATCACTTATCAGAATTTTTTCCTCTTATATCCTGGTTTAGCTGGAATGACAGGAACTGCAAAAACTGAGGAAGTTGAATTTGAGAAAACTTATAAATTAGAATCAACAGTTATACCGACAAATCAAATTAGAAAGAGACAAGACTGGCCTGATCAAGTATTTAAGACAGAGATTGGCAAATGGAAAGCTGTTGCTAAAGAAACTGCAAAAATCCATAGAGATGGCAGACCCGTTTTAGTTGGTACAACAAGTGTCGAAAAAAGTGAGTTATTAAGTTCACTTTTATATGAAGAACAAATCCCTCATAATTTGTTAAACGCTAAGCCTGAGAACGTTGAACGTGAGGCAGAAATTGTTGCTCAGGCAGGAAGAGCAGGTGCTGTTACTATTGCGACTAATATGGCTGGAAGGGGAACAGATATCATTCTTGGCGGTAACAGTGACTATATGGCAAGACTGAAAGTAAAAGAAATCTTAATTCCTTTGTTGGTAAAGCCTGATAATGAACATAAACCACCAATACCTAAACAAAGAAATTCGAAAGCAAAGGAGGGGTTTTCTTCAAAAGTAAGTTCAAATAGAAAAAAGAATATTCAGAATTCTGCAACTGGTCTTTTCCCTTGCAAGCTGAATGAAGAAATTGAAAATAAACTCTCTCATTTATCTGATGAACTAGTTGCAAATTGGGGAGATAGACAACTGTCTGTCCTAGAACTTGATGATAGGATAGCCACTGCTTCAGAAAAAGCGCCAACCGAAGATAAATTAATAAGGCTTTTAAGGGAATCTTTATCAGATGTAAAAGAAGAATATGAACAAGTTCTGATTCATGAAGAAAAAAAAGTTAGAGAGGCTGGAGGTTTACATGTCATAGGCACTGAAAGACATGAATCAAGAAGAGTAGATAATCAACTTAGGGGTAGAGCTGGAAGACAAGGTGATCTTGGAAGTACAAGATTCTTTTTATCTCTAGAAGATAATCTATTAAGGATTTTTGGAGGCGATAGAGTAGCAAATCTAATGAATGCCTTTAGGGTTGAAGAAGATATGCCTATCGAGTCAGGAATGCTTACAAGGTCTTTAGAAGGCGCTCAAAAGAAAGTAGAGACTTATTATTACGATATTAGAAAACAGGTATTTGAATACGATGAGGTAATGAATAATCAAAGAAAAGCAGTTTATAGTGAGAGATTAAGAGTTTTACAAGGAACAGATTTAAAGAGGCAAGTAATAGGATATGGAGAAAGAACAATGACTGAAATTGTTGAGGCATATATTAATCCTGATCTTCCTCCTGAGGAATGGAATATTGATCAATTAATTTCTAAAGTCAAAGAGTTTATATACTTATTAGATGATCTTAAAGCAGATGATGTTAATTTACTATCAATAGAAGAATTAAAAAACTATCTTCAAGAGCAGTTGCGAATAGCTTATGATTTAAAGGAATCCCAAATTGAGAAGATTCGCCCAGGATTAATGAGAGAAGCTGAAAGATTTTTCATTTTGCAGCAAATTGATAATTTATGGCGAGAACATCTTCAATCTATGGATTCCTTAAGGGAATCAGTCGGATTGAGAGGTTATGGACAAAAAGATCCTTTAATCGAATATAAAAATGAAGGATACGATATGTTTCTTGAGATGATGACTAATATGAGACGTAATGTTATTTATTCGATGTTTATGTTTCAACCTAAAACTGACATTGATGACAAAAATTAAATCAAGATTTAATCATCTCCAAGAAATTCTATAATTTCTTTGTCTTTAAGATTTTGAGCATTCCCAAGTTTGGAAGTATCAATAGATTCTGAGTTGGCAAGACATTGCAGAGTTTTTTGTAATTTAAGAATTTCATTTTCAAGTAAATCTATTCTATCCATTAGATTTTTTATCACATTTGCTTCTGCATCTGGTAAGGCAGAGTGAGCTAATGGATTCACTTTTACACCACTTTGATGCACTACTCTTCCAGGAACTCCAACTACAGTACTGTTGCCTTCTACATTACGAACAACCACAGAACCTGCTCCGATACGCGTATTAGATCCTATTGTGATTGATCCAAGAACTTTTGCACCTGCCCCTACTACAACATTTTCCATTAATGTTGGGTGTCTTTTCCCATGACTTTTACCAGTACCTCCTAATGTTACTCCCTGATAAAGTAGACAATTATTTCCTATTTCAGCTGTTTCACCGATGACTACACCCATTCCATGATCTATGAAAACCCTCTTACCAATTTTGGCTCCAGGATGGATTTCGATACCTGTCAATTGTCGATTGAGATGGCTTAACAAGCGTGGAATCAAAGGAATTTTTAATTTCCAAAGTTTATGCGTAAACCTATGAATAACTATTGATTGGAATCCTGGGTAGCAAAGAAAAATCTCGAAAATCCCTCTAGCAGCAGGATCTCTTTCTTTAATAATTTCAATATCTGATTTAAAAGTTTTTAGCATCTTGGCCTAATTAATAATTCCAATTTCTTTTTTTAATTGATTAATTGTTTCGATACTAAGGTAATTTTTAGCGCATATTATTTGAGGTAATCGCATAAGCTGAGAACGATTTTTTAATAATGTGTTTTCAACAACCGTTAAACTAGGGCCATCGCACACAATATGGTTTGAAGCCTTTAAGAGTGCTAGTAATCTACTATTGTTATCTGAAATTGCTGTCATAATCATTAATTCACTACCTCGCATGCTATGTATAATAACTTCTGCCGCTCTCAATAAACCAGGACTAATACTAACAATACCTACACAACTCCCAGTATTTAATTCTTTGATAATTTTTAATTCCTTCTGAAAGTCGCTTAAGTCAACTGCAATTGCTCTTACCCCATGTTGTTTAGCAACTTTTTCTAGAGGTTGAAAAAAATATCTGCTTGTAACAATAGTACCATTATTTGAATTACTCAAAACTTTTTCTAATTCTTCTATAGGAACAACTTCAACTGGTACATTAACCATTGGAGAGAGGTCTTCAGCTATTAGCATAGAGGCCCCTATATCTTCTCTGGGAGTACTGACTATAATTCTTGCTCCACATTTAATACGCCAATCAATTTCATTGGTTAATATTTCTCTTGATTCTTGTAAGGTGCAGCCAAGATTGATGAAATTATCAATAGCCTTTTTTGCTTCTTGATCTGGTGGTTTAGTTGTTTTGTTTTTTGAGAAAACTGATTTTTTAATGTTTCTTTTTGTGAGATTATCTCTTACATAGATACCTGATCCAGCTATCGCTTCTACAACACCATCTATTTCAAGTTGTCTATAAACTTTACTAATGGTATTTCGGTGAAGTCCAGTCTGCATTGCAAGCTGTCTTGTACTGGGTAATCTGTGACCGGGTGGAAAATGTCTTGCAGCTATAGCAAAGCAAATTTGATTATATAGTTGCGTGGATGCTGGAATATCACTTTCTTGTTGGATATGGAATCGCACTTTGTAAGAATCCTGATTATCTAATTGTTATGAATAGTGACACTTTAACATTCGTCATAGTTTTTTGATCATTTCTTACTCTGTATCTTTTTTAGTAAGAGGAGTTTTTCTAGGACTTAAAAACATAATCATGTTTCTCCCTTCTCTTTTCGGCTTTTGTTGTACTTCAGATTGCTCTTCTAGGTCGGTAGCCATTTTTAAAAGGAGAGTTTCAGCTAAATTGGAATGTTGAATTTCTCTCCCTCTAAAAATTACAGTACATTTTACTTTATCTCCTGATTTTAAAAATTTAGTAGCTTGGCCTATCCGAACGTCATAATCATGCTTGTCAATTTTGTATCTCATTTTTACTTCTTTAACTTCTGTTTGATGCGATTTTTTTCTTGCTTCTTTCGCCTTCTTCTCTTGTTCAAATTTATATTTGCCGTAGTCCATTATTCTACAAACTGGCGGATTTGCTTTTTCACTTACCAAAACTAAATCAAGTTCTCTTTGAGTGGCTATTTCTAATGCTTTCAATCTATCTATTACACCTAATTGTTTTCCATCTGAATCAACTACTCTTAATTGAGGATATTTTATTCTCTCATTAATATTAGGGAGCTCTCTAACAGGAGCGCGTCGGTCAAATCGTGGGCGTGGTGGCATTCAGTTTAATTAATTTGATTGGATAGTGAACAAAAATTTTTTACTTTATTAAAGTTAGCCTAAAAAAGACTCTATTTTAATTATTGCATCTTTTAGCAGGTTTTTGTTATTCAGCCAAATTGGATTATTTTTATTGCGAAACCATGTTCTCTGTCTTTTGGCAAATTGAATTGTTTTTGTAGTAGTTAACTCAATCGCCTCTTCAATCGTTAAATTGTTTTTTAAAAGCTCCTTAGCTTCTCGATAACCGATGGTTTTTAAAATTGGCAAATCAGTTCCATATAGTGAAATCAAGTGTTTAGTCTCTTCAATAATTCCAGAAAAAAACATATTTTTTGTTCTTTGCATAATCCTTTCTTTTAAATTACTTCGTTCTAATCCAAGCTCTAATATCCTCCAATTAGGGGGTTTTTGACCATTTTGCATTGACAAAGGTTTTCCTGTTAAGTAAAAGACTTCTAAAGCTCTTATAGTTCTAATTTGATCAGAAGAATTAATTTTTTTTGATGATATTGGATCACAATTTTTTAAAAGCTCCCAACACTCTCTCTGACCAAGTTCTTCTAATTGTCCTCTTAAATTATTTTGAGGAGGGACATTTGGTAAAAAAAACCCTTTGGTTATTGAGTTCATGTATAAACCACTTCCTCCCACAAGAAAAGGTAAGTTATTTTTTTTAATTTCTTTATTAATTGATTTTTGAGCAATTTCTTGAAATTCTTTTACATTAATTGGATTAATAGGTTCTTCAAGATCAATTAAAAAATGCTTTATTTTTTTTTGTTGATTCTTAGATGGTTTTGCTGTTCCAATATTCATAAACTTGTATATTTGTCTTGAGTCGATATTGTGTATTTGAGTTTTAAAATATTCTGCAATTTCGATAGCTAATTCTGTTTTGCCACTTGCTGTGGGTCCAAGTAAAACTATTACGTGAGGTAGGTTTGAAGACATATGAATTTCTGAAGAAAAATCTATTAGTTATATAATTAAAGTAATTAAATTTTTCATAGACTTCGAGCCTTTCTCTTTTAGTGGTGGTAAGTTAAATGAAAGAACTTTTAAAATGAAGTTTTAAAAGTTTAACGTTTTTTTTTTATATTAAATGAGTGAGGACAAAAGATCTAATAAAATCTCAAATGATTATGGTGCAGAACAGATCCAGGTTTTAGAAGGTTTAGAACCTGTTCGTAAACGCCCAGGAATGTATATAGGTTCTACTGGTCCTAGAGGCTTGCATCATTTAGTATATGAGGTCGTTGATAACTCAGTTGATGAAGCACTTGCTGGACATTGTGATCATATAGAAATAGTTCTTCGAGCAGATGGATCTGCTTTAATTTCTGATAATGGACGTGGCATACCAACAGATATTCATCCAAGGACTGGCAAAAGTGCCTTAGAAACTGTACTGACTGTTCTTCATGCAGGAGGTAAATTTGGAAGTGGTGGTTACAAAGTTTCAGGCGGATTGCATGGAGTAGGGATTTCTGTAGTTAATGCTTTAAGCGAATGGGTTAATGTTACTGTTTACAGAGATGGCAGCGAGTTTAATCAAAGATTTGAAAAAGGTGTTGCGAAGGGTGAATTGCAAACTAAAAAGCAGTCTGTCAAACCTTCAAAAAAAGGAACTACTATTTGTTTTAAACCCGATAAAACCATTTTTTCTGGAGGAATCGAATTTGAATTTGCACTTCTTTCTTCTAGGTTAAGAGAACTAGCTTATCTTAATGGTGGTGTAAAAATTGTCTTCAGAGATGAAAGAAATGTATTGTCAGATGGTTCTTTTAAAGAAGAAATATACTTATATCAAGGAGGTATTAAGGAATATGTTCAATATATGAATGCAGCGAAGGAATCAATTCATCCTGAAATAATTTATGTTGACTCACAGAAAGATAACGTATATGTAGAGGCAGCTATGCAGTGGTGTTCAGATGTATATTCAGATAATATTTTAGGTTTTGCAAATAATATAAGAACTGTTGATGGAGGAACTCATATTGAAGGATTAAAAACTGTTTTGACAAGAACTTTCAATAATCTTGCAAAAAAGAGAGGCAAAAGAAAAGATATTGAAAAAAATTTAGCTGGCGAAAATATCAGAGAGGGCTTGACTGTAGTTTTATCGGTAAAAGTTCCAGATCCTGAATTCGAAGGACAAACAAAAACAAAATTAGGGAATACTGAAGTAAGAGGAATTGTTGATTCTCTTATTGGGGAGTCTCTTACAAAATTTATGGAATTCAATCCTGGAATTTTGGATATGATTCTTGAGAAAGCAATTCAATCCTTCAATGCAGCAGAGGCCGCAAGGAGGGCTAGAGAATTAGTCAGAAGAAAAAGTGTTCTTGAAAGTTCAACGCTACCAGGTAAATTAGCAGATTGTAGTTCTAGAGATCCTTCAGAATCAGAAATATATATTGTTGAGGGAGATTCTGCAGGAGGTTCTGCTAAACAAGGAAGAGATAGAAATTTTCAGGCTATTTTGCCACTCAGAGGTAAGATTCTTAATATCGAAAAAACCGATGACACTAAAATATATAAAAACACAGAAATCCAGTCACTAATCACTGCTTTAGGTTTAGGGATTAAAGGAGAGGAGTTCGATGTAAGTTCTTTGAGATATCACAGAGTTGTAATTATGACAGATGCTGATGTTGATGGAGCTCATATTAGGACTTTATTATTAACATTTTTTTATAGGTATCAAAGAGAACTTGTTGAGGGAGGTTATATATATATCGCTTGTCCTCCCCTCTATAAAGTTGAAAGAGGTAAGAATCATAAATACTGTTATAACGAGAATCAATTAAAGGATACAATTTCAGATTTTGGAGAAAATGCAAATTATAATATTCAAAGATTTAAGGGATTAGGTGAGATGATGCCAAAGCAGTTGTGGGATACAACAATGAATCCTCAAACTAGAATGATGAAAAGGGTTGAGATTGAAGATGCACTTGAAGCTGATAGAATTTTCAATATATTAATGGGAGATAAAGTTGCTCCTAGAAGAGAGTTTATTGAAACACATAGTAGTAATTTAGATTTGGCAACTTTAGATATATGATTAAAAATCTTCTTAAGAATTTTTGCTTAATTACTTTTGCGTTAATTGGTCCAATTACATTACCTGCTGGTGGAATTCAAAAAAGTTTAAATCAAAATCAGGTTACTAAAAATACAAGAGAAATTATATTGACTTCGCATACTTCTCTTTATAGTTTTCCTGAAATTATTGCTAAAGAATTATTGTTACTTAATGTAGGTACAACTTTATCAGTTTTACGTGATTGGAAAGTAAACGAAAATGAAATTTGGGTTAGGGTTGAATTAGCTTCCAATAAATTATTAGATGATCCCAATAAGGTTACAAAAGGATGGATAAAAATGTAAATTTTGAGCATAGTATCACTTTTTATTATTTTATTTGGGAGTACTTTTGGATTAATAGCAAGAATATATATACAAGCTAATTTTAAAATTAATATAGGTTTTAATATACAAAATACTTCAATAATAAATTTTATATCATCATTTTTTTTAGGAATTTTTGTGGCATTAAATTTTATTAATAACGAGATGTTGTTGTTATTCTATACAGGATTTTTAGGATGTTTTAGTACATTTTCTTCTTTTATCTATCAACTATTTATTCTTATCAAGAAGAGGAAATTCCTAAGATTATTTTTTCACTACATTGAAGTAATATGTGTTTCATTTCTCTTCTTTTATGCAGGTTACTATCTTATTCAAATTTTAAATTGAAAT
>QCLV01000008.1 GCA_003214295.1 Prochlorococcus sp. AG-418-F08 | reverse complement strand
TGCTGCAAAACCAAGAAATGATAAGTTTAATCAAATAATTTCTTGGATTGAAGAGATTAATAAAAGGCTTAATTCGAAAAATGCGATTGATTTCATATACGATATTTCTAAAGATGATCTTTTATCTAAATATTTTTACAATGAAAATATATCTAAAGAAATTAATAAACATAATCTAAAACTAGATTTCTCTAAATTTAATTTATTACAAGATAAAATTTATAAAATAAAAGAAGGTTTCTATACTGAATTTGTTAGAATATTTACCCAAATAGCTTATATAAAATTAATTGAATTAAAGAAAAGTTTATCTATTTTCAACTTCAATGATCTTATAAAGACTGTAGAAAATAAATTTCTAGATTCAGAAATTAGTAATAGTATTACTCTATCTAAAATTCAAAAAAGATTTAAATGTGTCTTAGTAGATGAGTTTCAAGATACAGATAATATTCAGTGGAATTTAATAAAAAAGTTCTTTAATACAAAAAATCATTTTTTACTTTGTGTAGGTGATCCAAAACAAGCGATCTACAAATTTAGAGGTGGCGATATTGAAACTTACTTAGATGCAAGATCTAATGCAATAGAAGTTTTTAGTCTTTCAGATAACTATAGATCCTCAAAAAAGTTAATCAAGGTTCTCAATAAACTTTATAAGAATGGACTAAAACAATCAAAACTAAACTATACGAAATTAAAGTCTAGAATTGATGAAAATATTAATTCTGAATTTAAATTTAAGGATGTATTTGAAATTGTAGAATTTACAAAAAAAGATACTGATAAAGAGGATCTTGTAACTCATTATATAGTTAACTTTATTTTAAATAATAAAGAAATTGATATTAATAAAATAGCGATTCTTACATTAAATAATTCGCAATGCTTAGATTTGAAAAAAAAATTAAATCAGTTTAACCTCCCATGCAAAATTCAAAATAAACAAAATATTTTTGATACAGAAGCAAGTTCTTTACTATTTTTATTCATTGAATGTTTATTAAATCCAAGGTTTTTGAAAAATATAACTTTGCTTGCTACTTCAAAGTTTATAGAAATAGAATTAGAAAAAATACTTAATGATGGAATAAGTAAAAATTTAGAAGTTTTAGTTAATAAATGCGTTACTTGGTCTCAAGAACTTAGAGAAAAAGGTTTTTTAAACATCGTTAATGAACTCCTTATAAACTACAAAACATCCTCTATTATTCAAGATTCAGATTTAAATGCAAATTTATTTCAACTTTCAGAAATTGTTGAAATAGAATTAATGAATAATGATTTTAATCTCAATAAAGTTTTCAACTGGTATAAAAATCAGTTAGATAATATTTTAAGAACTTGTACTGGAGAAGAATTTTTGACGAGAGATTATAATCTTCAAAATGGGATAAATCTTTCTACCATTCATAGTAGTAAGGGCCTTGAATTTGAAATAGTCCTATGTCCATATCTTTCAACTATTTCAAATAAGTCAAATAAAATTAAAGGACCTCTTTGGAAATCAACTATTGATAGAAACATATACATTAATATTTCTAATAATTACGCGAAGGTTGAAAAATTTAAATTAATAGAAGAAGAAGATTTATTTAAGGAGAGTGAAAGGTTAATTTACGTAGCACTTACAAGGAGCAAATATAAACTTATAGTTTTTAATGATTTAGAAGATACAAATAATATTTTAAATAATGATTTGCTTAATAATTTGGAAAACATCAATATTTATAAGTCTAAGTTTGAAGTCAGTATAGAAAAAGATAAAATAAAAGAAATTTTTGATAAGTACCAAACCTACAGATTGAATAATAATCTTTGGAAGATCGATAACGTTAATAAAAAAATATCTAAAGAATTTAATCCTGATCAATTTATTTCTTATTCAAGTTATTCTTCTTGGATACGTAAAGATAAAAATATTGATGCAGTCATTAATCAAAATAAGGATTATGAAGATAATATATCAATTATCAAAGAGTCTTATTTTAAGAAATCAAATAATAATCCAGATTATTTTTCTTATCCAAATCCATTAAGTGACTTTCCAAAAGGAAATATTGCTGGGACTTGCCTGCACAAAATAATTGAAAGATTTGCATTTAGAAATGATAATAATCAAGAATTAGTTGATTTGATTATTGAGGAATTGAACTTGCATCAAATTGATACTTCTCTGGCTTTAAAAGTAAAAGATGCAATTTTGAGAGTTATAAATATACCTTTAGGGAGCGAATTACAAAACAAGAAACTAGTTGATATTCCTAATGAATACTTACTTAAGGAAGTTAAATATGATTTAACACTATCTTATGGAGGTAGAAATATAAATTCTCACGATATATCAAAATGCTTTCTTTTAGATGAGGTACATGAGTTTGGTAAAGAATATGCAGATAAAATAAATGATCTTCAAATTATGAATAAAGGCTTTCATTCAGGATGTATTGATTGTATTTTTCCTGTAGGAAATACATTAGAAGATAGTAAATGGTGGATAATTGATTGGAAAAGTAATTTGATTTCTGGAAGTGATAATAGTGATTGTTTACCAAAAAACTTTAGCTATGAAAATATGAGAGATGAAATGATAAAACATCATTATCCCTTGCAATCTCATCTTTATTTATTAGCATTGCATAGATTATTAAAGTGGAGACTTAAAAATTATCAACCATATAAAAATCTTGGAGGATATATTTATTTATTTTTAAAGGGATTACCAGATTTTGAATTATTTGAAAAATCTAATTCGAAAGATATATCTCCAGGTATTTTTATCAGCAATGCACCTTTAAAAAGAATTAATTATTTAGATAACCTTTTTTAGAATGACTAAAACTATTGATATTGAAAAGTTTCAATACGATCATACATTTAATTTAATCTTAAGTATTTTCAAATTTAATGAAAAAAAATATGGAAATTTTGTAAAAGATTCAATAAAATTTTTATTAGAATTTGAAAAAAATGGTGAAACTTTTATTGATTTAGATAATACTTTAATAAAATTTGAATTATTAGAAGATGGCTGGCCCAATAAACATATAGAAGTTCTAAAAAATATAGGTTTGATAGGTCAACTCAATTCTCCATTCGTATTAGTAAATAGAAAATTATCTCTATCAAAATGGTCAAAAAAGATAGAAAGAGTTACGAATGCATTTTTAAAAAAAATAGATACCAATATTTTAATGAATTCTGTAATTTATGAAGATGATAATAAAATTGATGAAATTAAAAATATCCTTAAATATTCAAACTTAGTTTTCCTTCAAGGAGGACCGGGCACAGGTAAGACAACTTTAATAATAAATTTAATACTAGAACTCCTTAGTATAGATAACTTTTTAAATATTGGTTTGTCAGCGCCAACAGGTAAAGCTACATCGCGTTTAAAAGAATCTCTTAATAATAAAAAAACTAATTACTCTATTAAATTTCTAGATCAAATAGAATTTCAAACTTTACATAGATGGATTTTAAATTCCCAAAATAAATCTCTTAAGTTGAAATTTAAACTAAAAGAACTTGATATTTTCATAATTGATGAAATGTCAATGGTTAATATCGATTTGATTGAATCAGTTTTATTTTTACTGGCAAAGGACTGTAAAATTATTCTAGTTGGAGATAAAAATCAATTATCCCCAGTAAATAACTGTTCTATCTGGAATTATTTGTTTGAATATTGTGAAAATAGTTCTATTAAATCTTGTTTAGTAAATTTAAATAAAACTTATAGAAATATTGGAGATATAGCATTAATTAGTAGTTTAATATTTAATAATGATTATTCTTTACTCAATCAAAAGATAAATGAATTAGAAAAAGATAACAAATCAAAAGAAGTTACTATTACAAAATATAGTGAAAAAAATATCCCAAAAAATCTAATTTTTTCAATTAAAAATCATCTTAATAAATTAAATCTTTCAACTTCAAATTTAAGTAAAAAAAAATATATATTTGATGGAGGTAGTGATAATTTATTGATTAATGAAAAAAATTTAGTAGATAAGATATTTTTGGATTTGCAAAGTCAAATGTTTTTATGTGAAAAAAATTCTGGAATATGGAGTGTTGAATATTTGAATGAGATTGTTTTAGGTCAAAAAAAACCCTATGACCTCAAAAATCTAAAAGAGGGTGTTCCGATAATGTGCACAAAAAATAATAATGAACTTGGATTGTCAAACGGAGATATAGGAGTACTTATAGGTTTAAAAAATCAAAGAAAATATCTTTTTAGAAAATTTAATGATAATAACGAAGAAATTGTTACATTAATTGATCCATCTAATTTAGAAAATGTTGTGCCAGCAATAGCTATTACCATCCACAAATCTCAAGGAAGTGAATCTGAAAAAGTGAGTATTTTGTGGTCCCAAAAATATAGAAGAAATCAATATGGAGTTAAAGAACAAAAAGATAGTGAAAATATCTTTTGCGCTGATAATTTTGAAAAAAAGTTATTTTATACTGCTGTTACAAGAGCAAAAAAGTTTCTAGACATATATTGTTTAATTTAAATCTTATTTTTGAGAAATTAGTAAGATTTTAACCCCAAGATGTTAGATTAATAACTCGGCTCTGAAAGGCTAGTCAACAATTTAAGTAAATTTAGATATTTGTTGAATGCCTAATCAGATGATTATTGGGCATTTAAAATGGCTTTGAAAAAAAATAGTAACTCTCTTGATAGCGAGCAGGAAAAATTTAGGAATGAAGATGATTCCCTACTTGATTTAAATAACTTAGATAACAATACAGAAATTGAATCTCAACAATTGGAAGTATTGAAAGTAAATGATAATGAGGATGGATTTCTCAATTTTGGATTTAATCAATCGATCTTAAAATCATTAAGAAATAAAGGATACAAAAATCCAACTCCTATCCAGAAAGCTGCAATCCCGGAATTAATGTTAGGCAGAGATTTACTAGGCCAAGCACAAACAGGAACAGGAAAGACTGCAGCTTTTGCCTTGCCATTAATAGAAAAACTTACAGATAATAAAGAACTTAATGCCAAGGTTTTGGTTATGACTCCTACTAGAGAGTTGGCAACTCAAGTGGCAGAATCTTTTAAAAGTTATAGTTCTGAATCAAGTAATTTTAAGACAGTTGCAATATATGGAGGTACGGACTATCGAAATCAAATTTCTTCATTGAAAAGAAAAGTTGACGTTGTAGTTGGTACTCCTGGTCGAATAATGGATCATATAAGACAGGGTACTTTTAAAATTAACGGCATAAATTGTCTTGTTTTAGATGAGGCCGATGAAATGTTAAATATGGGTTTCCTTGAAGACATTGAATGGATAATAGATCAACTTCCGGAAAATAAACAGATGGTGTTGTTTTCAGCCACAATGCCTAGTGAAATTAGAAACATAGCAAAAAAATATCTAAATGATCCCGCCGAAATATTAATCAAAAGTGTCAAAAAAGAAACTCAATTAATTTCGCAAAAATTTATATATGTTCAAAGGCATCATAAGTTAGACGCTTTAAAAAGAATATTAGAACTTAATAACGAGGGAGTAATAATTTTTGTAAGGACAAAACTACTCACTACTTCAATAGCTGAAGCTTTAGAGAATTCAGGTCATACTGTGGCAGTACTTAATGGTGATATTCCTCAAAATCAAAGAGAAAATACTGTAGATAGATTAAAAAAAGGATTTATTGATATTCTAGTTGCAACAGATGTCGCAGCTAGAGGATTAGATGTGGAGAGGATAAAACTTGTTGTTAATTACGATTTTCCTTTTGATAAGGAAACATATACTCATAGAATTGGAAGAACTGGTAGGGCAGGCAGATCTGGAGAGGCAATTTTATTTGTTAATCAAAGAGAAAAACATTTTCTAAGAAATTTGGAAAACTCAACAAGAACAAAGATTGAAGAAATTAATATACCAAGCAATAAAATAATAAATGAAAAAAGAATGGAGAAACTTATAGATAATGTTAATGAGAGTTCTTTAGCTAAAGAAGAAAACGAAGAAAATAAAGCTTTGATTATTGATGTGCTAGATAATTTAAAAGAAAAACATTCCATGGACGACTCAAAAATCGCAATGGCTGCAATTAATTTAGTTATAGGTAATAAGGCATTTTTAGTTAATGAAGATGATTCTTGGATTCATAAACAAAATAATAATGATCGAAATAGATCAAATAGAAATGCTAATAATCGTATGAGAAATTCAAATAGAAGAAATAATTATCAAAATGATTCTTTTGAAACCTACAAATTTAACTTTGGCAAATTTGATGGGGTTAGAGTTGCAAATATTATATCCTCAATCTGTAATTCAACAAATATAAATGGTAGATCCATAGGTAAGATACAGATTTTTAATGATTACAGTTTGGTAGATTTACCAAGAGATCTACATAAAGAAACTAAAAACAAATTAAAAAAAATTAAACTCAGAAACTAGGTAAAGAGAATGAAAGCTAGCAAATATAAATTCTTTATTTTTGTTAATCTGATAATCCTATTCAACTATTTTAATAGTTATTATTTAGCCCAAACCAAACAAAATTCAATCATAAAATTATTTTGTCTTCAGAGTGTCAAAGAGGAAATGTTGAAAGCAGATATGGTATATAGTGAAGAAATTGCAAATGAAACTTGTGAATGTTACTACGAAGAATTTATACAAACCGCAAGTCATCAAGATGCAAAAACAAAATGTAAATTAGAAACTAAAGAAAATTTAAATCATAATAGAAAAATTTAATCGTTATTTTATGAGTTCTAAGAATAATCAAAATCCAATCATAAGACTTTATTTGAATCTGATTGAAGAAAGAAGGTTACTATTTTTTGCTTTTTTTAGTTCCATAATTAATAAAATATTAGATTTAGCTCCCCCCGTAATAATTGGTCTTGCAGTGGATATCGTCGTAAAGGAACAGAATTCATGGATTGCTGGTTTTGGGATAAAAGAAGTTCCTGCACAATTGATTTTCCTTGCATTTGCTTCAGGAATAGTTTGGTCTGGTGAATCCTCCTTTGAATATTTATATTCGATTTTATGGAGAAATTTGGCTCAGCTATCGCAACATAAATTAAGAATAAAAGCTTATAAGCATATCCAGGAATTAGATATGGATTTTTTTGAAAATGATAATACAGGAAGACTATTATCTATTTTGAATGATGATATAAATCAACTCGAAAGATTTCTAGACCAAGGAGCTAATCAGATTATTCAGTTATTTATAACTGTCTTAATAATTGGGGGTACAATGATTTTTGTTGCTCCAAAAATTGCATTATTTGCTTTCTTTCCTATCCCAATCATATTTTTAGGATCAATTAAATTTCAAAGGAAGCTTGCTCCAAAATATAGAGATGTTAGAAATAAAGCTGGACTCTTGGCATCAAGACTTAATAATAATTTAAGTGGAATTCTGACCATAAAAAGTTTTACTAAAGAAAAATGGGAACTAAACAGATTAAATAAAGAAAGTCTCGATTATCAAAGAAGTAATAAAGCTGCAATAAAATTATCTTCTGCTTTTATCCCTCTTATAAGATTTGCAATCTTATTTGCTTTTATAGCGATTCTATTGATTGGAGGTTTTCAAACTTGGAATAAGATACTTGATGTAGGTACTTATAGTTTTTTGGTGTTTATTACACAAAGATTATTGTGGCCTTTAACTACTTTGGGGCATGTTTTAGATGATTTTCAGAGGTCTATGGCATCAATAGATCGAGTAATTGATCTCATAGATACCCCTATAAAAATAAAAGATGGAAAAGTTAAAATTGAACCTAAAAATACCAAAGGAGAAATAATTTTTAAAAATGTAAATTTTAATTATCCTGGACGAGATTTAACTTTAAAAAACATAAATTTCAAAATTGAAAATAACTCAACTTTAGGAATTGTTGGTTTAACAGGTTCTGGAAAAAGTACGATAATAAAACTACTCCTTAGGATTTATGATAGTAATAATGGATCAATAACCTTGGATGGCATTTCTATTAAAGAAATAAATTTGAGTGATTTAAGAAAGTGTATATCTTTAGTAAGTCAAGAAACTTATTTATTTCATGGTAGTGTACAAGAAAATATTGCATATGGCTCAATCAACCCTAGTTTTAAAGATATTATTAAGGCTTCAAAGATTGCGGAAGCTCATAAATTTATTGAAAAATTACCAGATGGTTATAAAACTATAGTGGGAGAAAGGGGCCAAAGGCTGTCAGGCGGACAACGTCAAAGAATTGCCTTAGCAAGAGCTGTTTTAAAGGATGCACCAATATTAATATTAGATGAGGCTACAGCCTCAGTTGATAATGAAACAGAGGCTTTAATTCAAAAATCATTATCTAAAATCACAAAAGAAAGAACCACTGTAGTGATAGCTCATAGATTAAGCACTATAAAAAATGCTGACAATATAATAGTAATTGATAAAGGTAAAATAGTTGAGAGTGGAAAACATGAAAACCTATTAGGTCAGAACAAAATATATGCAGATTTGTGGAACGTTCAAGTAGGGATTTAGTATGAATTTTCTAAATCATATTAGAAAGTTAAATGATTCAATTACATTACTAAACATTCCATCAACTTTATTCCATCTATCTTCATTTGTTCCTACAGCAAAAGTATAAAGTGTTCCTCTATCAATTACGACAGTAGCTAGTTCGTGTCTGGCCTGTTCATTTAAATTTAGTTGATACTCTAAATCATAGAAAATATGATTGGAGGCCTCTCTCTTATTAGAATTTATAAGTTTTACTTCTCTGCCTGAACCTACGGGAGCAATGACTTTATCAATTAATGTTTGACCTACTTCACTTGGGCTTCCCAATTGTTCTAGTTGAACTTCTTTATTTACATCAGAAATTACTAAACTTAATGTCTCATTACTATTGATTAAATCATGATAAATAATTTCAGGTCCTCCATCTACTTTTACTCTAGTCCATCCGGTTGGGTATAAAAAGGCATATCTTCCGTCAGGGCTTTGATAAGCTTCTAATCCTGCATTAAGACCTCCACTACAAGCACTAAGTGTTAGACATAAAAAAATCAAAAATAAATATTTGAAAGGGTTAAATTTAATATTTTTCATTTTGTTTGAAATTACTAACTAAAAACATAATAAGACATTAAAAGCAAACAATTATGGCAATTCATAATTTTGCGTCTAAATTATTTCTAGAAATAGTTTGATTTTGATTACCTATACCAAACCTCTTTCAAAATTAATTGGTCATTTTGAGAAATTTCCAGGGATTGGTCCAAGAACAGCTCAAAGGTTAGCTTTATTTGTTTTAAAACAACCTGAAAGCACAATAAGGGATTTTTCAAAGGCTCTGTTAGAAGCTCATAGTAATGTTGGTCGTTGCAAAAAATGCTTCAATTTAACTTCAGAAGATGAATGTGAGATTTGTAAAAATACTCAAAGAGATCAAAAACTAATCTGCGTAGTAGCAGATACTAAAGATTTGCTTGCTTTGGAACGTGCTCGAGAATTTAAGGGTGTCTACCATGTTATTGGGGGTTTAATATCTCCAATGGATTCTGTTGGCCCTGAACTCTTAGAAATAAGGAGCTTAGTAGAACGAGTCAGTAAGTCTGAAATAGATGAGATTATATTGGCATTAACTCCCAGTATTGAGGGGGATACAACAAGTCTTTATATTGGGAAATTGTTATCCCCTTTTACTAAAGTTACGAGGATTGCATATGGCCTCCCAATGGGCAGTGAACTTGAATATGTTGATGAAGTTACACTTGCGAGAGCTTTAGAAGGAAGAACAAAATTAAATTAGACCATGAGAAACAATAATATAATCAAGAAAGAAAAAATCTTAAGACTTCCCTCTTGGATAAAATTTCCTATTAGTAAAGCTTCAGAGTTCGAAAAAATACAAGCACTTATCAAAACATCAAATATTCACACTATTTGTGAAGAAGCAAGATGTCCAAATAGAGCAGAATGTTATGCCTCAGGAACAGCCACTTTCTTACTGGGGGGATCGATATGTTCTCGTTCTTGTGCTTTTTGTCAGGTAAATAAAGGTAGACCTAGTTCTGTCAATATTGATGAATGTACCCAAGTCGCTAAAGCAGTAAAAGTACTAAATTTAAGATACGTTGTTTTGACATCTGTAGCTAGAGACGATCTCCCTGATCATGGTGCAAATTTATTTATATCTACAATTGATGAGATTAGAAAAATTGATTCAACAATTAAAATAGAGGTTTTAACTCCTGATTTATGGGGTGGAGGTAAAAATTTTGATGAAACTAATAAACTTCAGACTGATAGATTGAAGATGATTTTAGAAAAAGATCCAATATGCTTTAACCATAATCTTGAAACTGTTGAAAGACTGCAAAAAGAAGTTAGGAGAGGTGCAAATTATAAAAAATCCCTTAGTTTACTAAAAAAGTCAAAAGATATTGCTCCTCATATTCAAACTAAATCAGGCATTATGTTAGGTCTTGGTGAAACATTGGATGAAATAAAAAATTCAATTTATGATCTTAAAAAAATAGATTGTGATCAAATAACAATTGGCCAATATTTAAGGCCCTCATTAAATCATTTGGCAGTTAAGAAATATTGGGATCCATCAGAGTTTGAGTATTTATATCGCTTCTCTAAGGAATTAGGATTCAAGAAAGTATCTTCTGGCCCCTTAGTTAGAAGTAGTTATCATGCGGGTTAACTTTCTTCAATTAAAGAGAGTTTCTTTTCAATTTTTTTCAATATGGAAATACATTCCCCATCCATAAGTGTACCTGCACCTCCCCAAACCAATCTTAATAAAAGATCTACTGGGCTAGAACCAACTTCTTTTACAATTTTGAAGCCTATTAACTTGAAATATCTTACAAGTTTTTTGCTATATCCTTCACTATCAAAAATAGCTAAAAGTCTTGCTTTGTTGCTTGATTTTTTTTCAATTGCCCAAGCCATAGTTGTTGCCCATATTAATTCCGAAACAAAAGCAGGAGCTTTATTAATGATTCTTAATGTATCAAGCTGAATACCTTGTTTATTTAGATAAGTCCAACCTTTCATTTCGGCCCAAATCTTAATGATGTTATCTTTCTGTTCTGCTATAACGATTCTAAAGAAACATAATCCGAGAGCTTCTCTGACCTGAATTTTAATTAATAATCCAATGTTACCTGCTAATTTTTCCAATTCTTCAACTTTCATGATTTTGAATATTAGTCCTGATAGATTTTATGATTTTCCACTTTTAATCTGTCGATCTGTTTTTGTCTTTCTTCAAACCTTTTCCTATCATTATCACTGAATTGATCTATGCAGAAATGACATTGGATACCCTTTCTATATTCTTTTCTTTTTTGATCTTGAATTGAAATTGGCATTCCACATGCATGACAAATCGAGTATGAGCCTTTTTCTAATTCATGATTTAAAGCAACTCTTTTATCAAAAACATAACATTCACCTTCAAATAAGTTTTCTTCTTCTGATATATCATCAAGGTATTGAAGGATGCCGCCTTGTAGGTGATAAATATTTTTAAAACCTTTCTTTTTCAACAAACTAGTAGCTTTTTCACATCTTATTCCTCCTGTACAAAACATTGCTATATTTGTAGAATCATTTTTTTCTAGATGTGTATCTAGATGATCATCTACCCACTTTGGAAATTCACTAAAGTTTCTTGTATTTGGGTTTATAGAATTCTGAAATGTTCCTATAGAAACCTCATAATGATTTCTGGTATCAATGACTATTGTATTTTGATTTTTAATTAACTTATTCCAATCAGCTGAGTCAATGTAGGTCCCATTATTTTCGGAAGGGTTTATTTCAGGGAAACCCATAGTAACTATTTCTTTCTTGATTTTTATTTTTAATTTTTTGAAGACTTTCTTTTTTGAAAAGTTTACTTTAATATTGAAATTTCTATAATCTGTATATTTGCTAAGTAAATTGATAACAATATCAATTACATTCTTCTCAGCACAAATAGTTCCATTAATGCCCTCCCTTGCAAAAATTAATAAACCTGAAAGATCGTTTTCATTTTCGATTTCTAATAATTTATTTTTTAAATCAAGAATTAAGTTTTCTTGAAATGGGAAGAAAGAGTAAAGAGAAACTATATTATAATTTTTGCCTTTCATAAAGAAGATAATGTTTTTTCAAAAGTTTCAAAATCTTTGTTAAATGATACTCCAACCTCTTTAAGAAGTTTTCTGTCTGATTGAAAAGATGGATTTGAAGTTGTGAGTAACTCATCTCCATAAAAAATTGAATTTGCCCCACATTGAAAACATAAAATTTGGGCTTCTTTTGAAAGTTTTTCTCGACCTGCACTTAGTCTTATTTTACTTTTAGGCATAATAATTCTTGCTGTAGCTATCATCCTTATCATTTCAATAGAATCAATTTCTTGATTATCTTCTAAACCAGTACCTTCAATAGCTACTAATGAATTGATAGGAACACTTTCAGGGTGTGGATTCATATTTGAAAGGACTTCCAAAAGAGACGCTCTATCGCCATTAGTTTCACCCAATCCTATAATCCCTCCACAACAAACGTTTATTCCTGCCTTCCTTACTCTTTTAATAGTATCTAGTCTGTCTTGATAAGTTCTAGTCGTAATAATATTTTTATAGTGCTCAGGACTAGTATCAAGATTGTGGTTATAGGCGGTCAAACCTGCATCAGCCAATCTATAAGCTTGCTCTTCTGTAAGCATCCCAGCAGTAACGCATGCTTCCATGCCTAAATCTCTTACACCGCTAACCATCTCTAACATTGCATTAAAAGATTTTCCATCTCTAATTTCTCTCCATGCCCAACCCATACAAAATCTATCTGCACCTTCATTTTTTGCTATTTGAGCTCTTGCTAAAACCTCTTCAACTTTAAATTGTGGATGACTTTTGATTTCGCTAGCACTATAAATTGATTGGCTACAGTATGAACAATTTTCCTCACATCCACCAGTTTTTACGCTGAACAATGATGCTAATTGAATGTCGTATTTGTTAAATTTCCTGTGAACGGTTTGTGATTGCCACATTAAATCAATAAGAGGCATATTAAGTATTTCTATTATCTCCTCTTTATTCCAATCGAATCTAATTTCTTTTAATGACTGATTGTTCGAATTAGACATTTTTATTAGGAAGAATATTGAGAATCTTCAAAAGACTCAGTTGGTAATGATTCTATACCGCCAAAACGTCTATTTCTTGATTGGTAATCAATTATTGCTTTAAGAAATTCATGCTCATTGAACTCTGGCCAAAGTACCTCTGATATATAAATTTCTGAATATGCTAATTGCCATAATAAAAAATTACTTATCCTTTTTTCGCCACTAGTTCTTATTAGTAATTCTGGATCTTTAATTCCTTGAGTTAATAGCTTTGAATTAAATAATTCTTCATTAATTTCGCTTGGTTTTATTTCTCCATCAGAAGATTTTAATGCTAGTTCTTTTGCAACTTTAACTATTTCTTGTCTACCTCCGTAATTTAAACAAATATTTAATAAAAATGTATCGTTATTTTTTGTTAAAGATTCCGAACTGTAGACTACTTTTTTTAAATCCTCAGGGAAAGGGGTTAAATCTCCAATAAATTTAAGTTTAATTGATTCTTGATGGATTTCTTCAATTTCGTTTTTTAACACTTCGCAAAAAAGATTTATAAGATAGTTGACTTCTTCGATTGGTCTTGTCCAATTTTCAGTTGAAAAAGCATAAACAGTAAGAATCTTACAACCTAATTTTTTTGAAGCTTTAAGGATTTCTTTTAATACACTAACCCCACTTTTATGACCAAATGATCGAGGTAAGCCTTTTTTAGCAGCCCATCTTCCATTGCCGTCCATAATTATTGCTATATGCTCTGGAACTTTTTGCATATCTATTCTCTTGGATAAGTCATTATATTTCTTGTCAATTAATTTTCCTAAACTCATTAGTTAATCCCTTTTGTTGGTAAAGATTTCTGATTTATTAGACTCTTTCTCATTAATATCACTGATTATATTATCACTTGGATTTGTTGATTGGGATAAAACATTTTTACTTAAAGACGATTTATTTGTTCCCATAGAATTTTGATTCCCAATTAAATTCTCAAGAAGTTCTTGTAACCTGCTGCTGGTAATTGGTCTTTCAAGTTTGCCTTGGTTTGCTAATGATAAGGTACCTGTTTCTTCAGAAACAACAATGCAAATGCATCTGTCAAATCTTTCTGTTATGCCTAAAGCAGCTAAATGTCTAGTGCCATATCTACTAATACCTTGTCTTGAGAGAGGAAGTATTACTCCTGCAGATATTATTTTGTTACCTTTAACAAGAACAGCTCCATCATGTAAAGGTGTATCAGTTGCAAAAAGGTTTATTAAAAGATCAGTTGATAATTGAGCATCAATAGTAGTGCCAGAATATAAAAAATCTTCAGGCCTTAAATCACTCCCTAAATCTACTACTATCAATGCACCTCTTCTGTTTTGAGAGAGTTTACCCGCAGTATCTACTAATTGAGTAATAGTGGTTTTTGTTGCTCGAAATTCCTTTGGAGGGTTTCCCAATAAAACGGCAAGCCTTCCAGTGCCTAATAATTCCATTAATCTTCTCAGCTCTCCTTGCCATAGGATTGCTAAGGAGAGAGAACAAGCAAGGACAACTGCATCAATTAATTTTGATGTTAATGGAAGGTAGGCATACCTTTGTATGAACCATGCAGATGAAACTAAAAACAAATAACCCCTTAAAAGCCACAACGTCCTCTGTTCTTTTACTCTTGAAAATAATAAAAGTCCAAACCCAATAGCAAATAAGACGTCTAATAATAACTTTAAATTTATAATCCCCCAAAAATTCACATTAAAAACAAAATTAATTTAAATGTACCTAATTTTGTTTAATAAAGCGATCAGGTAAGACATCATATTTCAGAAGATCTAAAGGACTTTCTCTCTTTTGAATAATCTCTGCTTCTCCATCACAAACTAATAGAGCAGCAGGCCTTGGAATTCTGTTGTAGTTAGAACTCATTGAATTATTATATGCACCAGTACCAAAAACACATATTAAATCTCCTGTTCTGCAATTTGCTAGTTCTAACTCTTTAAAGAGTACATCTCCTGATTCGCAGTGCTTGCCAGCGATAGTATATTTTTTCTTTGAATTGAGGTTATAGGGGTTACTCACCAAACATGCAGAATAATTTGATTGATACGTAATTGGTCTTGGATTATCACTCATCCCACCATCAACAGATAAATATGTTCTGATACCTGGTATTTCTTTAGAAGCACCAATTTTATAAATTGTTATTCCTGCTGTAGAAACAATAGATCTTCCAGGCTCGCACATTAGTATTGGTAGATCTAAACTGAATTTTCTACAAGCTTTAACAACCGAGGTGGAAATGGTTTTCACCCATTCATCAATTGAGGGGGGATCGTCGTTTTCCGTATATTTAATTCCTAACCCTCCTCCTACATTCAATTTTTTTATATCATGACCATGTTTTTTAGCTTCTAAAATAACGTTAACCATTATTTCGCCAAGATCCTTGTGAGGTTCTAATTCAAAAATTTGGGAACCAATATGAGCATGTAATCCTTTTAACTTTAGATGTTTAGTATTACTTATCTTGGTAAATAAAATATTTAAATATTCAATGCCGAAACCAAATTTGCTATCAAATGAACCTGTTCTGATGTACTCATGTGTGTGGCATTCTATCCCTGGAGTAAAACGAACCATAATCTCTAGGTCACAATTAAGCGAGTTTGAGATTTCCTCTAATCTTTCTAAATCATAATCATTATCTACTATCACTTTAATATTATTTTCAACTGCAAATTTTATTTCTTTGTCTGATTTATTATTTCCATGAAAAACAATTTTTTCATTTGGGACCCCGCCTTGCAGAGCAGTTAATAATTCCCCTTCTGAAACTGCATCAAGTCCTAGACCTTCTGAGGCAATAAGGTTACTCATAAAAAGAGAACTATTCGCTTTGGAGGCATATATAGTTAGTGATTCTCCTGGATAATATTTCTCTAGTGCTTTTTTATACGCTCTACAAGAACTTCTTAAAGTCATTTCATCCAGAATATAGAGGGGAGTATCATATTTCTTTACCAATTCTTCAATAGAACATCCGCCAATCGATAATTTACCATCACTACCAACAGATGTGGTTAAAGGTACTATGTTTTTATTAGGACTTTTTATGTCAATCTTTTCTTTTAAAAATGACTTTTTATCTTCCATAGAAAAACCTTAAATTAATTTTATCAAAACTGTCATATTTTATAATGACTTTAATTAGAACTTTTGAATACGTATATTATAAAATGTTATCCATTAAAAAAATAAATGAGAATGATAGCGATTTATGTTATGAACTAGATTCAAATACTATTTCTTTATGGAGCAAAAAACAATGGACTAACGAATTTAAAAAAGAAGGCACAAAAATCTTTGGGTTATTACTTGAGAATTTTGTGATAGGAATATGTGTTCTTCAATTTGTTCTTGATGAAGCTCAAATTAATTATTTTGTAGTAAATCAGAAATATAGGAAAAGGGGTTTTGGATCTTATTTCATGAGCGATTTAATAAAAAAATGTCATAAACTAAAAATCAATAAATTATTATTAGAAGTCTCTCAAAATAATTTAATAGCTGAAAATTTTTATAACAGCTTTGATTTTCATACTGTCGGAACAAGAAAAAATTATTATAAGGATGGTTCAAATGCTCTTTTAAAAGAAAAAAAACTAACAACTAAATAATTTAAATATTTAATTGTGCGGATAACCATAATGATTGAAATCACTATAATTTATTGGTATACCATTAAAAATTTAAAGATTAATTGATAAAAATATAATTTTGGGTATTCACAAAAGCTCATTCTGAACACAAATTTGACATATTACTGGTAGGTTATTAATAGGGATTTGATCTTCTAATGTTTGAAAGATTTACAGAGAAAGCCATAAAGGTCATTATGCTTGCCCAAGAGGAAGCTAGAAGACTTGGCCATAATTTTGTTGGAACGGAACAAATTCTATTGGGCTTAATTGGTGAAGGTACTGGGGTTGCAGCAAAAGTCTTAAAATCTCTTGGTGTTAATTTAAAAGATTCAAGAATTGAAGTTGAAAAGATAATTGGAAGAGGTTCTGGTTTCGTAGCCGTAGAAATACCTTTTACCCCCAGAGCTAAAAGAGTCTTAGAGTTATCTCTTGAAGAAGCCCGCCAACTAGGCCACAACTATATAGGCACTGAACATTTACTATTAGGTTTGATAAGGGAAGGTGAGGGCGTTGCTGCAAGGGTTCTTGAAAATCTTAGTATCGACCTTACAAAAGTAAGATCCCAAGTCATAAGGATGCTCGGTGAAACCGCTGAAGTTGGTCCTGGAGCTAATTCAAATAAGGGGAACTTAAAAACTGCAACACTTGATGAATTTGGTACAAATCTGACAAAACTAGCTAGTGAATCAAAACTCGACCCAGTAGTTGGTCGATATGCTGAAATAGATCGTGTAGTTCAAATACTAGGTAGAAGAACAAAAAATAATCCCGTTCTTATTGGAGAACCCGGTGTTGGTAAAACAGCTATTGCTGAAGGTCTAGCTCAAAGAATACAGACTGGAGATATTCCAGACATACTTGAAGATAAAAGAGTTTTAACTCTTGATATAGGCCTATTGGTAGCAGGTACTAAATATAGAGGCGAGTTCGAAGAAAGACTAAAAAAAATAATGGAAGAGATTAAATCTGCAGGTAATGTAATACTTGTCATCGATGAAGTCCATACCTTAATTGGTGCTGGAGCTGCAGAAGGAGCTATAGATGCAGCAAATATACTTAAGCCAGCACTAGCAAGAGGAGAACTTCAGTGTATTGGAGCAACAACACTTGATGAATACAGAAAACATATTGAAAGAGATGCAGCTCTAGAAAGAAGATTCCAACCTGTTATGGTTGGTGAGCCATCTATTGAAGATACAATTGAGATATTAAAGGGTCTTAGAGAACGTTATGAACAACATCATCGCCTAAAAATTACTGATGATGCTCTTGAGGCAGCAGCCCATTTAGGTGATCGTTATATATCTGATAGATTTTTACCAGATAAGGCTATTGATCTAATTGATGAGGCAGGAAGTAGAGTTCGCTTAATAAACTCTAAACTTCCACCGGAAGCCAAGCAAATAGATAAAGAGCTAAGGCAAGTACAAAAACAAAAAGAAGAGTCTGTAAGAGATCAAAATTTTGATCAAGCTGGACAATTAAGAGAAAAAGAGATTGAATTGTCTGCAAAAATTAAAGAGGTACTTGAAAATAAAAAAGACTCTACTGATAAAAATACTACTGATATTGATGATAACTCAGTCAAAGATGATTCAAAACTCTTACAAAAACCTATGGTTAGTGAAGAGGACGTAGCACATATAGTAGCATCTTGGACTGGTGTTCCTGTTCAAAAGCTCACAGAAACTGAATCAGTAAAACTCCTTAATATGGAGGAAACACTTCATCAAAGATTGATTGGTCAAGATGAAGCTGTTAAGGCTGTATCTAGAGCCATTAGGAGAGCAAGAGTGGGATTAAAAAATCCTAATAGGCCTATAGCTAGCTTTATTTTTTCTGGTCCTACTGGTGTAGGTAAAACTGAATTAACTAAATCATTAGCTTCTTATTTCTTTGGCAGTGAAGAAGCAATGATCAGATTAGATATGTCAGAATTTATGGAAAGACATACAGTTAGTAAACTTATAGGCTCTCCTCCAGGGTATGTTGGTTTTAATGAAGGAGGTCAGCTTACAGAGGCAGTTAGAAGACGCCCATATACTGTTGTGTTATTTGATGAAGTTGAAAAGGCACATCCAGATGTATTTAATTTATTATTGCAACTACTTGAGGATGGCAGATTAACAGATTCAAAGGGTAGAACTGTAGATTTTAAAAATACTTTGTTAATAATGACATCCAATATTGGTTCTAAAGTTATCGAGAAAGGGGGTGGTGGATTAGGATTTGAGTTTTCTGGTGATTCTGCCGAAGATAGTCAATATAATAGAATTAAATCATTAGTCAATGAAGAGCTTAAGCAGTACTTTAGACCAGAATTTTTAAATAGGCTTGATGAAATAATTGTATTCAGACAACTAAATAAAGATGAAGTTAAACAAATTGCTGAGATTATGTTGCAAGAGGTTTTTGCAAGATTACAAGATAAAGGTATTAAATTAAGCGTAACGGATTCTTTTAAAGAAAGACTTGTTGAAGAAGGTTATAATCCTTCTTATGGAGCAAGACCTCTTAGAAGAGCTGTCATGCGCTTACTAGAAGATAGCTTGGCAGAAGAAGTTCTATCTGGGCGAATAAAAGATGGAGATAAGGCATTAGTTGATATTGATGAAAACAAAAAAGTTACGATAAACATTGATTCTGAAGAGTCTCCCCAGGAGTTGGCCAGTGCTAATTTCTAGTAATTAAAATTAATATGCAGTCAATATCTCCAGAAATCATATTCAGGGGAAATGATGCTTGGGAAAAAGCTATACCCCGTATATCCAAACTAATTCAAAGCCCATTAATTTTAGGTAGAAGCATTCATACCCAAAATCTAAGAGATAAATTATTTAGGGATTTAAAAAATCAAAACCTCAATGTTAATTCTGATAATTTATACTTCGATTGTTGTTTTGAAGATATTTCAAGACTTAAGAGTATCATCTTAGAAAATAATAATGATGCTGTAATCGCAGCTGGAGGGGGTAAAGTTCTTGATTCTGGAAAATATTTAGCAGAATCTCTTGATATTCCTTGTATTACAGTTCCTCTTAGTGCGTCTACATGCGCAGGTTGGACAGCTCTATCAAATATTTATACAAAAAATGGCCAATTTATTAATGATGTAACATTAAGATCTTGTCCGAATGTACTTGTTTATGATCATAAATTTATTCAAACAGCTCCATCCAGGACACTTGCAAGTGGAATAGCAGATGCATTGGCAAAATGGTATGAATCTTCAATAACAAGTTCAACAATTGATGATGGTCTTGTTCAGCAAGCTATTCAGATATCGAGAGTTTTAAGAGATCAATTACTACTACAAGGAGAAAAAGCCTTTCAAGATCCTTTCGAAAATAACTCTTCTTGGCGGAATACTATAGAAGCATGTGGACTTACAGCAGGATTAGTAGGAGGTATCGGTGGAGAAAAGTGTAGGACTGCTGCTGCTCATGCTATTCATAATGCAATTACACAAATAATTACACCAAATAAATTCTTACATGGTGAGATTGTTGGGGTTGGACTCTTATTGCAATTAAGACTTGAAGAAATAAAAAATAATAATAAATTAGCTGATCAATCAATTAAACAATTATTGAAACTAATGAATCAGTTGAATTTGCCAACTACTATTTCAGAATTAGGAATTAATGTTTTTGAAAATCAAAATTTAAATAAAATTGCTGATTTTACTTGTAGAGATAAATCTGAAATCCACTTTTTGCCTTTTGAAATTAACAAGCAAGATATAATTGAGCTTATTGTAAATTTTGAACAACAAAAAATCAAAATATAATCATTTTTTGACTAAATCCTATTTCGAACAACTTAGCGATTTAAATGTTGAATTTTTTGAGAGTGCCAAAAATTCACTTTTGGACCCTTTAGGTCTTTATTTGGCGAACGATGTACGGTGGATTAAACTAAGTAAGAACTGGAACTCTTTGAAATTTCCTGTGGTTATAGGAGGAAAAGGTCAACCTATACTTCTCCTCCATGGCTTTGATAGTAGTTTTTTAGAGTTTAGGAGAATATATCAATCATTAAAAAGAAATTTTCAAGTAATAATCCCCGATTTATTAGGATTTGGTTTTTGTCCTAGGTGCGCAACTAATGAATACAATCCTTCTAAAATAATTTCATACTTAATTGATCTTCTTAAGACCTTACAAATAACAAAGAATCTAAAAATTATTGGTGCCTCTATGGGAGGTTCCACAGCTTTAAAACTAGCTTTTGAAATTCCTGATTCTATTGATAAGATATTCCTTTTATCTCCAGCGGGATTGTTTGGAGAACCTAAAAGTATACCTTTTCCTCTTAACCAAATAGGGGCATCATTTCTTGGATTGCCACAGGTCAGAAAAAGTCTTTGTAGGCAAGCATTTGCTTTTCCAGACGAATGTGTTGGAGAAATGGAAGAGCAAATTGCTTCAATTCATTTAGGCTGTAAAGGATGGAGGAATTCACTTGCATCATTTGCAAAAAGTGGAGGGTTTGCTGGAACACAAAAATATATTCAAAATATCCCAATCAAAGCAATATGTGGAGAAAATGATCGCATTCTTGGAAAAAAAGAGATTAGAAATATACAAAAAATCGATAAATTAAATTTTATAGGGTTGCAAAATTGTGGTCATCTTCCTCATGTAGATTTACCATCATTATCTAGTAAAATTATTCAAGATTATTTTTTGGGAAAAAATTTGTCTAATTAATTTAGATATTTGAGAATTATAAAAATGAAATACAAAACAGATGGAGTAAAAATGTAGCTATCAATTCTGTCAAGAATGCCCCCATGTCCTGGTAAGAAAGTTCCTGAATCTTTTATTTTTGCATCTCTTTTCATCATTGATTCAATTAAATCGCCAACTAATGCCATAAGAGAAATTAAAATTCCATATAAAATTCCAACTAATAATGGATTTTCCCAATTAAGTAAAAATGCGAAAAATATCGCCAATAAAATTGAGCAGGATATTCCTCCAATTAAACCTTCTATTGTTTTGCTTGGAGATATTGGAGAAAGAGATTTTTTACCAAATGACTTGCCGATGAAATATGAACCAATATCACTAGCTACAATTAAAAAACAAGAGGTTAGAGTTAAATTAAGACCTGTTGTATTAGATAAATTTTCAAACGAAATAAAACCTTGATTTGAATTGACTATAATTGACTCTAATCCCCTTAGCTTAATCCAGTAGCTAGGTAAAAAACCTAAATAGAATAAACCAAAAATAGAGGCTGCAATATCGGAAATTGTTCCAGGCTTTGGTTGCAAAAGTAACCAAGTGCATATTACAACTGCACAAATAGGCAAAATTGAATTTGATAATTCACCTTCAATCAAACCTATTGTCTCAAGATAAGTAGAAATTATAATAAAGAAAGATGAAAATAATGTGGTTTTAGTAGCTGGTTTTATTCCTTTAAATTCTGCCATCCTAAAAAATTCTAATAATGCTAAATAAGTAAGCAAGGCCGTTGCTAAAGTAAAAAACCATCCCCCTAACAAAACAACAATTAAACCAAATATTCCTATGAGTAATCCACTTCTTAATCTCATATCAAATTTCTATGTTTTTATGATTCTTATATTAAAATTTAACAGATCTTTGTTGCACAAACTTTGATTATTTATCCAATTAAATCTATCAATATCAATTTTTTCTCCTGGAACTATTAGAGGGATTCCAGGAGGATAAGGGCAAATAATATCTCCAGAGATTTTATTTAATGATTGCGAAAAAGGAATATTTCGCGTCTCACTTCTCCAGGCAATTCCAATTTGAATTTCAGGTTCTTCAACTAATTTATAGGGTGAATGGAGCACTTCTAAACTTTTAAATTTTTTTGATTTTAATAGTAATTTATTCCATAACTTTTCAAATAAATTAACAAAATCCTTTTGATTCGCGAACCCTAGGCAAAAAGTAAGAGTCATCATTTCTGGTAATTCAGCAATAAGACCATTTTTATAAAAAAATTTATCAGCAGTGAAACCATCAATTCCAACCTTAGAGGTATTCAATACAATTTTTAAGGGATCTTGTGTTTCTATGAGAGGAATATTCTTTTGGATTAATTTTTTGTAGATTCTTTTTGCCTCTAAAATTCTTTTTTGATATTTTGATAAACTTTTTTTGTTAAGCCAGTCTTTAATAGACTCTTCACAAGAAGAAAGTAATAAGGAACTTGGACTAGTAGTTTGCAATAAATTAATACTCTTGATTAAATTTTGCTCATTTACTAGATTTCCTTTGTACCAAAGTGCAGCAGTTTGAGTCAAACCATTAAGCGACTTATGCAATGAGTGAACGACTAAATCAGCGTTTGATATTAAAGCAGATTTTGGTAGATTAAGGTTTTCACAAAAAAGAAAATAAGAGCCATGGGCTTCGTCAACCAAAACAGGTAAATTTTTTTGATGACAAAGATCTATTAAAGGCTCTAAGTCTCCTGCGTATCCATGATAGGAGGGACTTACAAGAATTACACCTGCAATTTTTTTCTTATTGAGATTAATTTTTTTAAATACATTTTCCAACCAGTTTTTTGTTATTGATTTGTAATGACCGTTTTCTGGAGAAAAATCTAGGTCAAAGAATATTGGTTGTATGTTCTGCATCACACAGATTTTTATAACACTTATATGGACATTTCTAGGCATCAGGATATTTTCGCCAGGATTTGCCATCGCAATTACAGCTGATTGTATTAATCCTGAGGCTCCATTAACTCCAAAAAAACATCCTTTCGCCCCAAATTTCTCAGACAATTCTCTTTGAGTTTTGGCAATTATTCCTTTTTTGGATAGAGGTGCGCCTATCTCTGGAAGTTCCGGTAAGTCCCAGTATCCAGGTTGTTTTTTTAATAATTTCACTAATTTCTTGGGTAAAGCTGCCCCTCTGCTATGAGCAGGGAAGAAAAGTGACTTTAAAAACTTTTTAGTTAGAAAATAAGAAATGCTCATAAAGTATTATTGACGTATATAGAATGGAATGATTAAGAATCCTTCTTCCATATTCTTTAACTTTAATGACAAGGTCTCATTCGCAATACTCAGCAAAACGTGACTTAATATGGTTGATTTTGAGACCATGGATTTTTATCCCAAGAGTTTTATATATCCTTTTAACTTTTATTTTTCTTTTTTTAAGAATACTTTTTCAAGGTAACAGTAAAAATAAAAATGTACAAAAAAATCTTTCAAAATATCTTTTTGATGTAATAACAGATTTAGGACCTTGTTTTATAAAATTAGGCCAGGCACTTTCAACAAGACCTGATCTTGTCAGACAAGATTGGCTGACAGAGCTAACAAACTTACAGGATAATCTCCCAGCATTTGATCACAAAATCGCTTTAAAAATAATTGAAGAGGAACTTGGAGCGCCACCTAATGAATTATTTGAGGAGTTTCCTGAGAGTCCCATAGCATCAGCAAGCTTAGGTCAGGTTTACAAAACAAAAACAAAGAATAATACTTTCGTAGCTGTAAAAGTACAAAGGCCAAATTTATCCTTTCTTATAAGAAGAGATGTTGTGATATTGAGGTTTTTAGCAACTTCACTGTCACCATTCCTACCATTGAATATTGGTGTTGGAATTGGAGAAATAATAGATGAATTTGGGAAGGCCCTTTTTGATGAAATTGACTATGAAAAAGAAGGTGAAAATGCATTAAAATTTGCAAATTTATTCGAAGATAACCCAAATGTTTTTATCCCTAAATTAGAAAAACAGTTTTCATCCAAGAGAATAATTACAACCTCTTGGATTGATGGAGTAAAATTAAGAGATAGGGCTTTATTGGAGGAGAATAACTTAATACCATCCACTTTTATAAAAACTTGTGTAGTCAGTGGTCTTCAACAATTATTTGAATATGGATATTTTCATGCTGACCCACACCCTGGGAATATGTTTGCTCTTAAAGGCGGAAATGCAGATTATGGGAATTTAGCTTATGTAGATTTCGGAATGATGGATACAATTACAAATTCAGATAGACTCACTCTCATTAAGGCCATTGTTCACATAATAAACGATGAATATTATCTTCTCGCAAAAGATTTTCAAAAATTAGGTTTTTTAACCAAAGAGCAAGATCTTAACAAACTTGTTGAACCATTAAAAGAAGTTTTAGGAGGGTCTCTTAGTGCTGAGGTTGGCAATTTTAATCTTAAAAATGTAACTGATAAATTCTCAAAACTTATGTATTCTTATCCATTTAGAGTTCCCAGTAGGTTTGCTTTAATAATCAGAGCAGTTGTTAGTCAAGAAGGTTTGGCACTAAAACTAGATCCTGAATTTAAAATTTTAAAAATTGCATATCCCTACATAGCCAAAAAACTACTTACTGATAATTCTGATGAGATTGTACAAATTCTTTTGGAAGTTGTATTTGATAATAAAGGTAGAATCCAAATAGAAAAAGTTGAAAGTTTATTAAATATTTTATTTAAAGATTCTGAAAATATTAATTCAGAGTTAATACCAGTTGCCAATGCTGGATTGAAATTATTTATTAGTAAAAAAGGATCCGAGGTTCGGAAGAATCTTCTTTTAAGCCTTATAAAAGATGACAAATTAGAATTTACTGATGCAAAAAAACTTTTAGGCTTAATAAGGGTTACATTTAGTCCTTTGAATATTGCAAAAAGTGCAGTTCAAAATATTATCTCTCCAGCATAGTTTTTATATTTATATTTAGTCATTAACTAATCATTTTTATTTGATTAAAATTGAGTAAGTTAAAACAATTGCTCTAATTTGAAAAATCTTTTTTTATTTCATAAAAAAAACAAAATTAAAGATGATTTGAATCTCATATTAGTCGATAATTTTGGAGAAATTGCGAAGTTAGTTAAAGAAGCAAGAATCCGACAAAATCTTACAATAGAGGAATTGTCTCTTATCTCCAAAATTCCTGAAAGAATAATTTATTCTATTGAAAAAAATAATAAAAATATTCGACCCAAGTATCCCTTTATTAGATCCATTTTAATTAAATTGGAGGAATGCTTAGTATTAAAAAAAAATACGCTACTAAACCTAGCAGTTAGACAAGTAGATAATTATAAGAAAGAAAAAAAGGATTTTCTTATTAACAAATTTGATCTTATGAATACATGGCAGGGGAGTCTTTTGTATTTTTTTTTATTAGTTCTAACCATATTTATATTAAAGAGATACTTTATTTCTAATGTAAATATTATTGAGATTCAAAATATTGAAAATAAAATCATTAATGAATAATCTTTAAAAATTTCTATTTTCTGGTCCTCCCAAAATTATTTCCTAGCTCACTAAAAAATTTAATATTTTCTTCAATTTCCTCTAAAGGTATATTTAACTTCCATTTCCAGTTATTTTTTGTGGTACCAGGTTTATTTAATCTACTTGAGTCATCTAAAGATAATATATCTTGTATTGGAGCTATAAATAAATTAGCGTTAGTGCCCATGCCAATTTCTATTAAACTCAAAGAGGGATTTTTTGAAAACTTAAATTCATCTTTTAGTCTTTTTTTTGTTTCATTATCTAAACTTTCCCACCATGAGATGGAAGTTGAGTTGTCATGAGTTCCTGTATAAACGACCCAATTTCCTCCCTCAATATTCTTAGGTAAATAAGGGTTATCATTATTGCCATCAAAAGCAAATTGTAATATTTTCATGCCAGGTAGTTCGAAATTTTGTCTTAATTTCTCTACATCTGGCGTTATTACTCCTAGATCCTCAGCGATAATTGGTAAATAGTTAGTCTTAAAATCTTTTTTTATTTTTTTTAGTAGTGTTCTACCTGGGGAGTTTATCCACTTACCACAAATTGCTGTTCTGGAATTACCATTAACTCTCCAGTAACCCGCTAAACCCCTGAAATGATCTAATCTTAGAAGGTCCACAAGTTCGAATTGCCTTTTAAATCTTTTTCTCCACCAATTGAAATTAGTCCTCTTATGTTTTGACCAAAAGTAAGTTGGAGTTCCCCATAGTTGTCCTGTTGAAGAAAAATAATCAGGTGGCACACCACTTTGAAAGATTAAATTGCCACTTTTGAAAATTGAAAATAAAGATTTATTACTCCATACGTCCGCGCTGTCCCTAGAAACATAAAAGGGCAAATCCCCTATTAACTTAACGTTGTATGATTTTGCAAAGCTTTTAATAGCTTTCCATTGCTGATCTAGATGCCACTGTATTAATTTTTTAATAAGTATCTGATCACTTTTGCCTTTAATCCATGATTGCAAAAACTCGTTATTTTTAACTTTAAATTCTTTAGGCCATTTCCACCAAGGCAACATATTAAAATTCTCTCTGATAACCATAAATGTTGCGTAATCTTGAACCCAAGAATTATCACTAACCCACTTATAAAAATCAAGTTTTCTCTCTTCAGACTGGGAACTCCAACCTTGCAAGAGGAGGTGACCTAAATTCTTTGTTAAATCATCCGCAACATCAAAATCAAAATGATTTTTATTCTGATGAATAGGCTCTAATTCTTCTGTATTTGAAATGAATATAAAACCTTTCTCGATGAGATAATCTACATCCAAAAACCATGGATTCAGAGCAAAACTAGAGGGTGAACTATATGGAGACCCTGTGGAGTCAGTAGGTGTAAGAGGTAAAAATTGCCAGTATTCAATCCCATACTTATGAAGCGTTTTTATCCACTCTTTAGCTCCTCTGCCAAAAGTTCCACATACTTTTCCTCCTGGTATGCATGAGGGATGTACAAGTACGCCTAGTGATTTTTTGGTAAGAGCTGCTTTGATAGGCATATTTTTAATGATATTTTGATTCTTTATAATTAATTTGATATTAATTCTCTAAATTAAAAGATATACAAATATCCTTTAATTGACAAATATTGTTCTAAGCATTCTTCGACTAAGTTAAATAAATTTGAACGTTTATCGATTTTTTTTATATTTAGCTAAATAGATGTAACTTTTGAAAAGATCTAGTCATTATTTTTTGCTAAATTCACATAAACGACTACGATAAGGATATAGTTTTATAGTGCAAATTTCGTGACAAGTTTTATCACGGCAGTGCAGAATAAAGAATCAAATTTTAATCTAACTAATAGTAGATTAAGGCTAGTAAGTGGAACAACAAATCCTAAACTAGCTGAAGAAATTGCATCATACTTAGGGATCAAAAATGTTCCTTTAATTTCAAAAAGATTCGCTGATGGTGAACTTTATGTTCAGATTCAGCAATCAATTAGAGGGTGCGATGTATTTCTGATACAACCTACATGTGCTCCTGTAAACGATAGTTTAATGGAACTTATGATTATGGTTGATGCGTGCAAGAGGGCATCTGCAAGGCAAATAACGGCTGTAATCCCTTATTTTGGATATGCAAGGGCAGATAGAAAGACTTCTGGGAGAGAATCTATAACTGCAAAATTAACTGCTAATCTACTGGAGAAATCAGGAGTCGATAGAGTTCTTGCTATGGATTTACATTCGGCCCAAATTCAAGGTTATTTTGATATACCATGTGATCACATTTACGGTTCACCTGTATTAATTGATTATTTAGAAAGTTTAAATTTACAGGAAGTCGTTGTTGTCTCTCCTGATGTAGGTGGCGTGGCGAGAGCAAGAGCATTTGCAAAATTAATGAATGATGCACCGTTGGCGATTATTGATAAAAGGAGATCAGCTCATAATATTGCTGAAAGCCTTACAGTTATTGGAGAAGTTAAAGATAAAACTGCTATTCTTATAGACGATATGATAGATACTGGTGGTACTATTTGCTCTGGTGCTAATCTATTAAAAAAAGAAGGAGCTAAAAGAATATTTGCATGTGCTTCACATGCTGTATTTTCTCCTCCCTCTCATGAGAGATTAAGTAGTAAAGATTTATTCGAACAAGTTATTGTAACTAACAGCATACCTGTTCTCGTTAAAGATAATTTCCCACAATTAAAAGTTCTTTCTGTTGCAAATATGCTTGGTGAAGCTATTTGGAGAATACATGAAGAAAGTTCAGTAAGTTCAATGTTTAGGTGATCAATTAGATTATTTTTTGATTTGTTTTACAAATTCTTTTAATTTTTTTTCATAATCATTTTTAATATTCTTTGGAATGCTTTCAGGACAAATATTAAGCGCACTTCCAACAATCTGAAATGTACCAGCATTGTAGAGCCTTTTTTCGTCGAGTTTTTTGCTCCCTAGTTCTTTAATCGCACCACCATGTTTGCCAATTATCACATTTGCAAAAGTAGCGCTGGCAATCCCAAGACCTTTATTAAAATCTACCTCTGCTCTTGAAGATATACAAAGATAAGATGCCCCCATTTGTCTGTATAAGAAAAGGTCTTGCTCAGAAGCAGCAATAGAAATTTTTTCAGCCTTAATTTGTTTACTTATTGTATTACTTTCAAACATAATAAACGGAATAATTAGGCTAATACCCAACAATTTAAGAATGTTTTTTGGATAGAAATTAATATACATTAACTAATAATATTTTCTACAAGATAACATTTTTACTTTTAACAATAGTAGATAATAAAGAACTTACTTAATAATTTTTATTTCGTGATGATTCTCTACTATTTTTAGCTTATTTTTGTTCCATGAATATATGACCCTAAATCTAAAATTGTCCGAATCGACAAGTCTTGTATGTTCAAGAATATACCAATCTTCATAAGATGATTCAAAAATCATTTCGTGTTCATCAACTTGCCTTATATTTGAAATACCCTCATCATTACTTAGATAAAAATTTTCCCTCATAAGTTGGTGCCCCTTTAAGAATGCACGCATTTCTCCTTGTTCTTTATATTGGGGATTTTCCTCAAAAAAATTATATTTTTTTTCTGGATACCAAGTGAATTTATAATGCGACTCCCATTCTGATTTATTCTCAAGAGCTTGAATATCTATATTCATACATAAATTATATGTTTTTTGTACTTCATCAAGAAAATATGTTCTATTAGATTTCCAAGTTCCAATATTACGTGAAAACCATCTTTTTAAATTACTGTTTAAACTGATTTCGGGAGAACTATTTTCCCCAAAATTTAAATTTTTCTTTTGATTAATGACAACCATATATAAATTTAGTCCTATTTATTTCATAGCTTATTTGTAGAATAAAGATATATATCTTAATGTGTTTATAAGGATTGACAGCTTTTCAACACTTCAGAGGAAATCATTTGAATGATAAAAAAGAGTTAAAGTTAGTACTTGTAGCTGCTAGAAATCACCTTTCTAGTAATGATATAAAGTCTTTGATTGCTTATTTAGAATCAGATGATTGTGAATTTGAGATATCTCTTCAGATTTCTGAACCTACAGAACAGCCAGAATTACTTGAATTACATAGATTAGTGGCTATTCCAGCTCTTATAAAAGTTTCGCCAGCTCCAAAGCAAATATTCGCTGGAAGTAATATTTTTTCTCAGTTTCAGAAATGGTTGCCAAGATGGACACAGGAAGGCTTAACAAAAAATCTTGGGATTAATTTGCAACCATCAAAAATTGATTCAATAAGAACTCAAAAAGAATTTCTTCTGGAAGATGAACTTCTTGTTTTAAGACAAGAGAATGAAACATTAACAAAACGAATCGAATCACAGGAAAGATTATTAAGAATGGTCGCGCATGAACTAAGAACCCCCCTCACTGCAGCCACGTTAGCTGTTCAAAGTCAAAAACTTGGACAAATAGATATATCAAAACTGCAAGATGTAATTAAAAGACGTCTAGAAGAGATTGAACTGTTATCTCAGGATCTTTTAGAGGTTGGAACTACAAAATGGGAAGCGTTATTTAATCCTCAGAAAATTGATTTGGGAAATATTAGTGCTGAAGTAATTCTCGAATTAGAAAAATTCTGGAGATTAAGGAATATTGAAATTGATACTGATATTCCAGCTGATCTACCAAGTGTATTCGCTGATCAAAGAAGAATGAGGCAAGTATTTTTAAATTTAATTGAGAATGCTATTAAATTTTCTAAAGACTCGGGGTCAATAAAAATCACGATGATTCACAAGACCAATCAGTGGGTAGAAATAACAATTTGTGACAAAGGAGCCGGGATTCCTCTAAGCGAACAAAAAAGAATTTTTTTAGATAGAGTTAGACTACCACAGACTTCTGAAGGAACTTCAGGCTTTGGGATTGGGTTATCTGTGTGTAGAAGAATTGTTCAAGTCCATGGAGGCAGAATATGGGTTGTATCTGAAGTTGGTGTAGGCTCATGCTTCCATTTTACCGTTCCAGTGTGGCAAGGACAAAACAAAGAGCAACAATACTTGACGAAAGGTTAGTCTTACTCTTAATTTTTAATAAGCTGTAAAGCTAATCTCCTGGCCCCATCGTCTAGAGGCCTAGGACACCTCCCTTTCACGGAGGCGACAGGGGTTCGAATCCCCTTGGGGCTATTTAAAAATTCAAATTAAATTAGTGATGATTTTGCTTGCTTATCAACGGCAATCAAATTTTCTGACAAGTCTTCCTTAAGTCTTTTCTCTATCATCCCTATAGGCATCCACTGACAACCTTGAACAGTGAGATCATAAATTAATGAATTTTTAGCAGTATTTTTAATATTTTGAATTTTCCAACTACCTTCAAATTTTCTGAAATCTCCCTTAATCAAATTGAATTTTAAAAGACCAAGCTCCTTATCTTCAATTAAGTCGATTGTTACCTCAGCTGAAAATTTCATGCCAAGAAAATTCTGAGCACCAACTTGTTTAAGATGCACATTATTGTTATTTTGATATATTTTTTTGCTTGAAAGTAGATTCGGTATGTAAAGATTAAGTCGATCATAGTCAGTTAAAACATTCCATAAAGAGTCGAAGCTTGCAGAAGTTGTAAGTTGAGCTGCAAGTCTTCTTGTCCCCCCAGAAAGCTTTTCCATCGTTTGCTCAATTGTCCTGTAATCATTGTTTTTATAATGATCTACTGATTCTTGAGGATTATTCATAAATGAATTTTTTAATTAAATAAAAAATTATTTCTGTGTAACTATACAGATAAAAACAACAAATACTGAAAAATAAAAATAATTTCATTTATTTATTCCGATCTCAAAACGTAACCATTTTTGTGAAATCACTACAAATTAAACTACAAATTGATAATCTTTTATAAAAGAAATCTTAAAAATGTATTCACAAGCAAAAGTAATCGCAGGCGGATTAGCTCATATACCAGTAGTAATAGCTGTTTTTTATTTTATACTCACAACTTTTAATAAAAGAGCTTTAAAATTTGCTGAAGAAGCAAAAACAAAAAAACCAGAGGCAAAAGTTGTGGATCCCAAAAAAGTAGCTGTTTCAAAAGCAGAAGCTCCAAAAACAGAAGCTCCAAAAGTAGTTAAGAAAAAGCACGCTGATGTACCAGTAAATATTTATAGGCCTAAAACACCATATGAAGGAACAGTAATTGAAAACTACAGTCTTCTTAAAGAAGGAGCAATTGGTAGAGTGAATCACATAACTTTCGACCTTAAAGATAGTGATCCTTTTTTAAATTATGTAGAAGGTCAAAGTATTGGTATCATGCCTGCTGGTGAAGATGCTAATGGAAAACCTCATAAATTAAGACTTTACTCAATTGCTAGCACAAGACATGGGGATGACTTTAATGGAAATACAGTTTCTCTTTGTGTAAGACAACTTCAGTATGAAAAAGATGGTGAAACCATCAATGGTGTCTGCTCAACTTACTTATGCGATATTAAACCAGGAGATAAAGTAAAAATAACAGGTCCTGTAGGTAAAGAAATGCTTCTACCTGATGAGGAGGACGCAAACATAGTTATGCTTGCAACTGGAACTGGAATAGCACCAATGAGGGCTTATTTAAGGAGAATGTTCGAACCAACTGAAAAAGAGAAAAATAAATGGAACTTTAAGGGTAAAGCTTGGTTATTTATGGGTGCTCCAAAATCAGCTAATTTGTTATACGAGGAAGATCTCCAAAGATACCTTACTGATAATCCAGATAATTTTAAATACACCAAAGCTATTAGTCGTGAGCAGCAAAATACAAAAGGTGGAAGAATGTATATTCAAGACAGAGTTTTAGAATCAGCCAATGAACTTTTCAATATGATTGAAGATGAAAAGACACATATATATCTTTGTGGTTTAAAGGGTATGGAGCCTGGAATAGATGAAGCAATGACTAAAGCGGCAGAAGAAAAAGGTTTGAACTGGTCAGAGTTAAGACCACAACTAAAAAAAGCAGGAAGATGGCACGTAGAAACCTACTAAATCTCTCATATTTAAATTTAAGAATTACCTTCTAGATACTTTTTGGTTTAGACACAATATGTAGCTAATCTTAGAAAAAAAGAGGATTTTAAAAAAAGAATATTAAAAATATGCCTTCAACTTTAAGTAATCCTCTAAGATTGGGTTTACGACAAGAAAGAGTTATAGCTCCACAATGCATAGTAATATTTGGTGCTAGTGGAGACCTTACTCATAGAAAATTAATACCCGCCTTATTTGAACTCTATTTGCAAAGAAGAATTCCTAGTGAATTTGGAATAGTTGGTTGTTCGAGAAGACCTTGGACTGATAGTGAGTTTAGAGAAAAGATGAAAGTAAAGCTATCCAAACAAATTTCTGGTAGAGAAAGGGAGTGGGAACATTTTTCTAATTATCTTTTCTATGAACCAGTTGATTTGCAACAAAGTGATCATGTCGTAAGGCTTTCTAGAAGATTAAATGAAATTGATAAAATACAAGCTACTCATGGGAATAAAACATTTTATTTATCAGTATCTCCAAATTTCTATGCAAGTGGATGTAAAGCTCTTAAAGCAGCAGGCCTCTTGGATGATCCTAAGAAAAGTCGTTTAGTGATTGAAAAACCTTTTGGGAGAGATTATTCAAGTGCAAAAAAATTGAATAAGATCGTTCAAAGTTGTGCTGAAGAAAATCAGATTTATAGGATTGATCATTATTTAGGAAAAGAGACAGTTCAAAATATTCTTGTTTTGAGGTTTGCTAATACTATTTTTGAACCAATTTGGAACAGAAATTATATATCAAGTGTTCAAATTACTTCATCTGAAACAGTAGGTGTTGAAGATAGAGCAGGTTATTACGAAAGCTCTGGTGCTTTAAGAGATATGCTTCAAAATCATATGACTCAAATGCTTGCTGTTACTGCTATGGAACCTCCTGGAAAATTTGAACCAGAAGCAATAAGAAATGAAAAAGCTAAAGTTCTTAAAGCTTCAAAACTTGCTGACGAAAATGAACCGTGGAATTGTTGCATAAGAGGTCAATATGGACAAGGAGGAAATATCTCTAATCAACTCAAAGGATATAGGCAGGAAGATGGTGTTGATTGTAATAGCACAACAGAAACTTATATTGCGACAAAAGTTTTTGTTGATAATTGGCGTTGGCAAGGGGTCCCTTTTTATTTGAGAACAGGGAAAAGACTACCTAAAAGACTTGGAGAAATAGTCTTGACTTTTAAAGACGTTCCTGTTCATTTATTTGAATCAACAATAATAAATCCAGTCCAAAATCAACTTATTCTTAGAATTCAGCCAAATGAAGGTGCTACATTCAAATTTGAGGTAAAATCTCCTGGCTCTGGGATGAAATCAAGACCTGTTGAGATGGAATTTTCTTATGACGAATCTTTTGGAGAACCTTCAGATGAAGGTTATGTAAGGTTATTGGCTGATGCAATGCTTTCTGACCCAACTTTATTTACTAGAAGTGATGAAGTAGAGGCCGCCTGGAAACTTTATACGCCATTAATAGAATTGATGGATAATTCTCCTTGGAAGTTACCTATTTATAATTATGAATCTATGACATGGGGACCTCCAGAATCCGATCAATTACTTTCAAAAGATAATATTTTCTGGCGTAGACCTTAAAATGAAACCTCAACTAACACTTCAAACTCCACTAGAACTACCTTGTCAGGAAATTTCTAATTACCTTAATAAATTATGGATTTCAGAAGATAAAGATAATACTGGGGCTAATACTTTTACGTTAATGGTTTGGCAGCCTGCTTGGCTAGAACAATGTTTGGTTCAAAAAGGATTAATAAAAGGACCAATTACTGGAAATTTAAGTCCAGAGATAATTGAAGTTGCAAAAAAATTTATATTAGATCAAGGACTTCCTATTAGTACCTCACTCAACAGTGAAAAATTATTGGATTTGTTGAAGGAAAATTTATCTAATAAAGACTTTGAAGATTTTAGAGGACAATTTTTTGAATCATCAATAAGTACATTGAATCCAAGAAGATTAATAACGCTAGCGCCAACTTTAAATAACAATTCAGATATCAAAACTTTTGTATCCGCTTACTGTCCATTAAGTGATACTCAAGCTATTCAACCTATATGTGGGGATTTAGTGGTTATTAGGGGGGACTCAGTCTCAATATCTAATAAAGGATTAAAAATAATTGATGAATTATCTATTGATGAATTACCTGCATGGTTGTGGTGGAATGGAAGCTTAGATGAATCTCCTGAAATCTTCGAATATTTTACTAATTATGGTTTAAGGTTAATAATTGATACTGCTCTTGGATCTCCTAACAAATGTTTAAAAGTTCTAAATCAATTAAGAAATTCAAATAAAGCTATTAATGATTTGAATTGGGTTAGGTTGAGAAATTGGAGGGAATCATTAGCAATGATTTTTGATCCGCCTTCCCGTAGAACTATTTTAGATCATATTACTGATATTGATATTGATATTGCAGGAGATCATATTATTCAAGCTTTGTTTTTGATTTCATGGATAAGCGATAAACTTGGTTGGTCTTTTCTAGGAGTTGAAAGAGATAAAGAATCAACGAAAATAGAGTTTGAAAGAATTAATGGCGAAATAATTTCTGCATCAATCAATCCCTTATCTCTAGGAAATCCAAGTATTCATTTAGGACAAGTTATTGGGTTGAGGTTGATCTCAAAAATTAGTGAGGTTCAGAAAAATAATACTTGTGTAATACTTGGCTGTGAATCAGTGGAATGTATGAGACTTGAAGCAGGAGGAATGGCTAATATGGAATTAATAGAACAAGTTGTTCCAAATTCTTTTTCTACATCAGAGTATGATGTTAGTAAACTCTTGGGAAGTAGTAGGGGTAATACAAGTCCTCTCTTTGAAAATTCTATTAAAGTAGCCCTTCAAATATTTAATGGTTTTAAAAACTAATAAATGCCTTGTGTAATATCTTCTCCTTCAACTGATAGTGGGAAAACTACATTATCGCTTTTGATATCTTGTTGGGTGTTATCAAAAGGTATAAAGATACAAACTTTCAAGGTTGGCCCAGATTATCTTGATCAACAACAACTTAGTTCAATTGGCCAACCTGTTTGTAGGAATTTAGATATTTTTTTAAGTGGTGAGGAATGGGTGCAAGAAAGTTTTTTAAAACATTCTTTGAAATATGAATTCTCATTAATTGAAGGAGCAATGGGTCTATTTGATGGTTTAGGCTCAACAACCTATTCCAGCACGGCAGATATCTCTAAACTTCTCAATGCCCCAGTAATTTTTATTGTTAATGCTAAAGGTCAAGTAGCTTCTCTTTTGGCGACTGTTCGAGGTTTTAGAGATTTCGATAGTGAATTGTCAATAGCAGGAATTATATTTAACAACGTTAATTCAGATAGACATAAAAATTTAATCAAAGAAGTTTTTAAAAATGAAGATATAGAAATTCTTGGTTTTTTACCAACTGATTCAAAAATAACTTTAAACAAAGCTAATTTAGGTTTGATATCACCATTTGATAATGCTAATAAAATAGATGTTGAATATTTTGCGAATTTCGCTGAAAGAAATCTTGATGTATTTTCTCTCATTAAATTTCTGAAATCTCCTCAAAAGAAAATATTAAATTCTGTAAGTTTTAAAGATTTTAAAATAGACAAAAGTAAACCTATCGCAATTGCAGATGATAAAATTTTCCATTTTCAATACCCTGAAACTAAGGAGTTTTTGAGTGAAATAGGCATACCATTGATATCATGGAGTATTTACGATAATGAAGAAATACCTGATGAGGCTTCTTCTTTAATTATTCCTGGAGGTTTTCCTGAAAAATATGCTGATCATATAAGTAACTCTACAAAAAGCTTAAATTCGTTAAGGAGATTTCGCAAAAATGGATTTATATATGCAGAGTGCGGAGGGATGATGATTTTAGGAGATTTTATAAAAGATGAAAATGGTAATTATCATAAAATGAGTGGCATCCTGCCTTTTAGATCAAAGAAAAGTAAACTTACAGTAGGTTATAGATATATTGAAGGCCTAAAAGATACTCCGATCATTAAGCAAAATCAATTACTAAGAGGACATGAATTTCATTATTGGGAAATTGAAAAAAATTTATCTGAACTTAATATGAGAAAAGTAGAGCATCAAAAGAAACTTTCCTCCCCATGGAAAATTAAATCTTGGAAAACTGAGTACAAAAATGAAGGATTATTTGATAAAAAATTACATGCAAGTTGGATTCACTTACATTTGCCAAGTTCTCCAGAATTGGCAAAAAACTTTATAGATGCCACCCAAATTAGTTTTTCAAAGGATTCTTAATTTATTATCAAATCAAATATTTTGAGAGGAGAACCTAAAAAAAACATGCCAGGTAAAGTGATTAATGGTCCCAAAAGACTTCCAACCAAAACCTCAACCTTTGTATGCCCTAGTGTTTCTTTTAAATTTAATGCAAATTTAGGGTCCAGTTTCTTTGATAAATTATTAATTTCTGCTGCTTGAATTCCCGCTGATTTTCTAACACCACTGGCGTCATACATAACAATAAGAGCTATAGCAAATGATAATGCGAATATTGGGCTGTCAAATCCTAATTCACAACCAATACCAGATGCGGCTCCGGTTATTAAGGCGGAATGACTTGAAGGCATACCGCCAGTTTCGAACATAATTCCAAATCTTATCTCTCCAGTTGAAAAGAAATTAAATATGATTTTAAAAAATTGAGCTAGTAAACAAGATAATAAACTCCAGAAGAGAACAGAATTATTAAAAAAAACAAAAAAGTCTGACATAAATTAAATCTATTTATCGGTCTCTATTCGTAATAAAGTCAGCTAAGGATATCAAATACTTTGCCTCTGAACCCCAAGGTTTAAGTGCTTTTTTTGCTTTTTCTACTAAATCAAATGCTCTTTTCTTTGACTCCTCCATCCCAAGTAGTTTAGGGTAAGTAGTTTTGTCAGCAATAAGATCTTTGCCGGCAGTTTTACCAAGCTTCTCGCTGCTTGAAGTTAAATCAAGAATATCATCAATAATCTGAAATGCTAATCCGATCCCCTCTGCATAGGTTGTCAGAGCTTGTAATAGTTCTTCGTTAGCGCCCGCAATCATAGCGCCGGTTCTGACGCAAGCCTTTAATAGAGCCCCCGTCTTGTGTAGATGAATATATTCTAGGGTTTCAAGGTCAACCTCTTTGCCTTCGCATTCTAAATCAACAACTTGTCCTCCAACTAAACCTGGTGCACCTGCAACCAAGGAAAGTTCACCGATTACATTTAATAATCTAGTGGGATTAACTCCTGGACTTCTTAAAGAGACCATTTCGAAGGCTCTTGTTAATAGTGCATCGCCTGCAAGAATAGCTATTGCATCTCCATATACTTTATGGTTTGTTGGCCTTCCTCTCCTCAAGTCATCATTGTCCATAGCAGGCAAATCATCATGAATCAAGGACATAGTATGAATCATTTCTATCGCTACTGCGGTAGGAATAGCTAGTGAGGCTTCTCCTCCAGCAAGTGAACAAGATGCTAAACATAAAATTGGTCGAATTCTTTTCCCTCCAGCTAATAGAGAATATCTCATCGATTCTCTTAGTATTTCTGGATTCTCAGGACCTAGAGAGAAATCAAGTGCTTCTTCTACAACCTTTTTTGTGTTTTTAAGATATTTGTCAAAATCAGAAATACTATTTATAACTTCAGTCATCTTATAATTTTAGTAATAATTTTTTTCATCTTGGGGTTTATGGCATAAGGTCATTAAGATTTGATGATAAACCAAATTGTTTTTGCCAACTAAAAATAGTATTTACTAGTAACATTGTTACTGTCATTGGTCCAACACCTCCTGGGACAGGCGTGTAAGCAAATACTTTAGGAATAACATCCTCTAATAATACATCTCCACATAATCTGGTTTTATTTTTATCAGAACTTTTTAATCTATGTATGCCAACATCAATAATCACTGCCCCCTCTTTCACAAAACTAGAATCTACAAGATTAGGTTTTCCTGCAGCAGCAATTAGTATATCAGCCTCCTGACAGGCTTTATTTAAATTTAATGTTTTTGAATGAGTGATTGTTATCGTTCCATTAAGGTTTAATAACATAAGCGATAGGGGTTTCCCAACAAGCAAACTCCTTCCGATTACAACAATTTTCTTCCCTTCAATTGTAATATTATTGGATCTTAGTAAATTAATAATTCCTGCTGGTGTACAAGATCTCATCGCAGGCTCATTTTTTACTAATTTACCAATATTTGTTTCATTTAATCCATCTACATCTTTCATTGGATTGATATAGCTTATGAGCTTTTGCTCATCAAACTTCTTTGGGATGGGGAGTTGTAGCAACATTCCATCTATATCCTCGTCAAAGTTTAGTTTCTTTATTAATTGTTCAATTTCTTTTTGTTCTACATTATCTTTAAGATGAAAAATAGAGCTCTTTATACCCACTCTTGAACATGCTTTTTCTTTATTCTTGACGTAAACACCGCTTGCAGGGTCTTCACCTATCCTTATTACAGCTAAACCAGGAGCTCTTTTTGCAGTTTTTTTATTACTAGAAATAAATTCATTTAATCTTTCCTCAATTTCAAGAGATAATTTTTTACCGTCTAATTTTAATGACATTTAGAAAAACAATTCCTTTTTACACCTAGCATGCCTATAATTTTAAATTAATCAAATAGATTTATTCATATTCTGTGCAAAAAATTACAACTACCTTAAAAAAATTGTTTTATCTGTGGAAGAGGAGTCAAGTTCCAATAAAACAACCATCTAGAATTTCAAAAATCGATAATCTTATAATTTTTTTAGTATGCATTTTGATCTCGATAATTTCTTCTTATAAAAAACTTCTTATTTCACCTTTAACAATCTCAGATATTTTTTCTTGGCTTTTAACCTTTACTGAAGTGTTTATTAGTTCCGGAATTTTGATACTAGTTTCAAAAAAAGAGAATCCTACAATTTCTTCAAGACAGATAATCTTAATCACAACGCTTCTCTTAGCAGTACAGGCTTCGAAATTAGCCTTTGCTTCCACTATTAGTCCATTATCTATGGTAATCCCACCGGCGTTAATAATATCTCAAGGAATGGGGAGCATAACAGCTTTGACTTGGGTATCAATAGCAAGCCTTAATTGGCCTGACCAAGAAATTATTGTCGATAACAATTTATTTTTTATTTTATTAGTTTGCGCTTCAGTAGTATCACTTCTTGGAGGAAGAATAAGAAATAGAGCTCAATTACTCCAACTATCAATTTTTGTTCCCATTGGAGCGTTCTTAAGTCAATGGATATTAATAGGTAAAGATAAAATATCTCTTATTGATAAGCAAGAATTTGTTTTTGCTGGCGGCAATATTTTTTCTGTTTCCTTTTTATTAGCAATAGTAATGCTTTTTACTATATTAGTAATTCCTATTTTTGAATCGATATTTGGACTATTAACTAAGGCAAGATTACTCGAATTGGCTGACAAAGAGAAACCTCTTATTCGAAGATTGTCCCTTGAAGCTCCTGGTACTTTTGAACATACTTTATTGATATGTGGATTGGCGGAGGAAGCCACAAGAATGATAGGTGGCGATATTGATCTGGTTAAGACTGGAGCTTTATATCATGATGTCGGTAAATTACATGCACCTAATTGGTTTATTGAAAATCAGGATGGTTCAAAAAATCCACATGACGAGATAGATGATCCTTTTAAAAGTGCAGAGGTATTGCAGGCGCATGTTGATGAAGGATTAAAGTATGCAAGAAAAAATAGACTGCCCAAACCAATAGCTAATTTTATCCCAGAACATCAAGGTACTCTAAAAATGGGATATTTTTTTCAGAAAGCTAGAGAAAAAAATCTCAAGATTAATGAAAATGATTTTAGATATAAAGGTCCAGTGCCTCAGTCAAAAGAAACAGCTATTTTAATGCTCGCTGATGGATGTGAAGCAGCCTTAAGAGCTATGAATATTAATGCATCTGATAATGAAGCTTTGGAAACAATATCTAGAATTATCTATTCACGTCACAAAGATGGTCAATTAGATGATAGTAATCTATCGAAGGGAGAAATTTTTTTAATAAAAAGGGCGTTTTTAAATGTTTGGAAAAGAATTAGACATCGAAGAATTCAGTATCCAATTAGCAAGAATAATACTTTTTCTTAATTTTCTTAAGATAATTTATAGCCTTATACTTCTTCTATGTTTTGGATTACACCAATATAGGAGAGCTAATGTGCTTAATAAAGTAGTTAAAAGGGTAAATCCACCAATCCCAAATATGTCTTTAATAGTTATGAGCCTTACAACTGAATAAGGACCCATACCAGAAATTACCATTGATAGCGATACTAAAGTTAAAGTTACTCCCCATTTTCTCTCGGCCAAAAGAGCTGCTGAAGAGACTATTCCAACAATCGCAGCGGGCCATCCAAGGCTTATTGCAAGAGTTATATTCGCAACTTTTAGGGGAGGTCCAAAACTTATTATTAATGCAATTATTGGAAGTGCGACTATATTGCTTATTAAACCAACCCAAGAAAGTGACCAATATCCAAGTAACCTATCTCTCATTATTTACTGCTTTAACATGTCATTAATCTACAGTATTAAGAGTCTATTTTAAAAGCTACTTAATAATCCTGGGAAATAATTTAATTTGAAGGATTAGAAATAAATGTCTTCTCAGAATTTTCTAAATTATCAAATTGCGGATGAATTGAATTTTTTTTCTCAGAAAACACAAGTCTATTTAAAGCATTAACGTATGCATTTGCTGCTGCTACAACAACGTCGGTATCTGCAGAATGACCAGAATATATTTTGTTATCCCTTCTTATTCTTATTGTTACTTCACCTAAGGCATCAATTCCTTCTGTTACTGACTTTACAGAAAATTCAATTAATTCATTTGGAACTTTAGCTAATTTATTTAAAGCCTCGCATACTGCATCAACTGGACCAGTACCTATTGATACAGCAGTATCCTCAGTATTATCTTCCGTGTTTAGAAGCGAAATTGTAGCAGTAGGTTTAGACGCGTTACCGCAACTTACTTGTACAAGACTTAGTTGAAATTTAGCTTCAGGAAGCTGTACTTGTTCACTAACAATTGCTTCTAAATCTCTATCAGTAATTTCCCTCTTCCTATCAGCTAAATCCTTAAAACGCGCAAAAGCATCATTTAAATCTTCCCGGCTCAAGTCATATCCCATCTCTTCTAATCTTGCTCTTACTGCACTTCTTCCACTGAGTTTTCCTAAAGATATTTTATTGTCACTCAAACCAACAGTTTTTGCATCGATAATTTCGTAAGTTAGTCTATTTTTTAATACCCCATCCTGATGGATACCTGACTCATGTGCAAAAGCGTTGGCTCCAACAATTGCTTTATTAGGTTGAACAGTCATTCCAGTTAGGTTGGAAACAAGTCTAGAGGTTTTTGTGATTTCTTCTGTTCTTATAGCTGTAAGAGGAGTTGGTGAACCTGGATTCCTTTGGAAAAAACCATTAAAAAAACTTTTCCTAACATGCAATGCCATTACTAATTCTTCTAGAGAGGCATTTCCTGCTCTTTCACCAATCCCATTAATGGTACATTCTAATTGTCTTGCTCCATTTTTTACTGCCTCTAGAAAATTGGCCACTGCTAAACCTAAATCATTATGACCATGAACCGAGATTACAGCCTCATCAATATTTGGAACATTTTTATTTATATCTGCAATTAATTTGCCAAATTCACTAGGAGTTGTAAATCCAACAGTGTCAGGGATGTTTATTGTAGTTGCTCCTGCAGAAATAGCTAGTTGAATAACTTCGTATAAAAAATCTGGATCACTCCTTGAAGCATCTTCACAAGAAAACTCGATATCATCAACCAATGATTTTGCATAATTAACCATCTCTGGGACTATTTGAAGTACTTCTTTTCTAGATTTTCTAAGTTTATGTTTAAGGTGAATATCACTTGTGGCAATAAAAGTATGTATTCTTTTTTTTGGCGCTGGACTTACCGCTTCAAAACATGCTTTTATATCACCTTTAGATGCCCTAGCTAAACCACATATTATAGGGCCATTTTCTTTACCTACAGCATTAGCGATTTTACTAACAGCTTTGAAATCTCCAGGACTTGCAAAAGGAAAACCAGCCTCAATTACATCGACTCCTAATCTTGCTAATTGATGTGCGATGGCAAGCTTTTCTTCAAGATTTAAACTGGCACCAGGAGATTGCTCTCCATCTCGAAGAGTTGTATCAAATATCAAAATTCTTCCTGGGTCCTTGGACATTAGAGAGAATCACTTAAACCCATATTAAGCTAATTAAAAAAAATTGACTAGATTTTCTTTAATAAAACATGCTAAAGGTTTATTACTTAACAATATTGATTAAAATTCTGAAAAAAAAAATAAAATACTTTAGTTATTAAAGTATTCTTTTTAAATTAAAACTTCCTTTTATAAAAGGATTATTTTATTTTTTTAAAATTTAAAGCTTAAATTATAAAAAGTATGAATGGGCAATACCCAAAAAAAAATGATTTAGGCCAGTTGGCAATAGTTCTACATGCTCATCTCCCTTATGTTAAAAAGAATGAAAAAAACTCGTTAGAAGAAGATTGGTTGTTTCAGGCGATATTGGAATGTTATATACCACTACTTCAATCAATAGAATCTTCCAAAAATGAAAATCCTTTAAATACAAAACTTACTATTAGTTTATCTCCAACCTTATTATCACTTCTTAGTAATAAACAAATTCAAGATACTTTCCCAAGATGGATAAAAACAAGGAATGATTTCCTAAAAGAATTGCCACAAGAAGAAAAAAGTGCTTCTTTATTTTTAATGAAAAATCTTAATGATAAGTACCTGTATTGGCAAAAATGTTCTGGAAATTTAATTGAGAAGTTTAGAGTTTTAAATAACTCTGGAAATTTGGATATTCTTACTTGTGCTGCTACACATGGATATTTGCCGATTTTAAGGGAAAATCCTGAAACTGTTAAAGGACAAATTAATACAGCCATTAGAAGCCATGAAACTATTTTAGGAACTAAACCCTTTGGGATTTGGTTGCCGGAATGTGCATATTATGAAAAATTAGATGACTTACTATTTAATTCCGGTATTAGATATGCAATTTTAGATGGACATGGAATTTTAAATGCAACTCCAAGGCCTAGGTACGGCGTATACGCACCAATATGCTCAAAAAAAGGAGTTGCTTTTTTCGGAAGAGATAGTGAGTCAACCTTGCCCGTTTGGTCTGCGAAGGATGGATTCCCCGGAGACAATGTTTATAGAGAATTTCATAAAGATTTGGGGTGGGAGTTGCCTCTTTCTAAGCTCCAAGAAAAGGGTATTTCAACTAAAAGACCTTTAGGATTAAAGTTTCATAAGATCACAGATGAAAAAGTGTCATTGGGGGAAAAGGAGTTTTACTTAGAAAATGAAGCCAAAAAGAAGGTTGCAGAACATGCTGATACTTATCTTCAAGCAAGATCCAAACAATTAGAAAAATTAACTTTATCCTCTTCTTTTAATCCCTTATTGGTAGCCCCCTTTGATGCAGAGTTGTTTGGACACTGGTGGTATGAGGGACCTTTTTTTATTGAAAATATCTTAAAAAAATCTACTAAATATTCAATTAAGCTTACTAATTTAAAGGAATTTTTAATGCAAAAACCTAATCTTCAGATTTGTGATCCATCGCCATCAAGCTGGGGACAAGGTGGTTATCATAATTACTGGATAAATGATGCCAATGCATGGATCGTTCCAGAGATCACAAAAGCAGGCTCAGCATTTGTAGATTTATGTTCAAAAAATTTCAATAATGATTTATCTGCAAGACTTTTTAAGCAAGCTGCGAGAGAATTACTTCTTTCTGAATCATCTGATTGGAGTTTTATTCTTAGAGCTGGAACCACTACTAAACTTGCGAAAGAGAGAATAGAAAGACATTTATATAGGTTCTGGAAATTAGTTGAAATGATTAAAAATTACTCTAATATTAATTTTCAATTTCTTAGAGATATTGAGGAAGAAGATAATGTTTTCCCAGATATAAATATTGATGATTGGAAATAATAAAATACCTAATTTAAATTAAGCATTCCAAGTTTCACTTTTAAAGGTGAATTTATAAACATCTTACTCATTACATAAATAAGTTTTGGTAGAGGAAGCGTATTAGTAAGAAAACCTACCCATTCTTTGGTTGATAACTTGAAGAAATTTGAGAAAAAGCTTCTTAATCTACTTTCGTCAAAACTCATTAATCTTTGAAGACCATATTGATAGAGCTTGTGCCTTCGTGTTAGCTCGTTAGGCCATAGGACGTTCCAACCTTTTGTTGCCAGCTCTTGGGAACTTAAATGAGGTTCTTTTAAAAAGCTTGCAAGTTTTTCCGCAAGAAGTGGTGCCCTTCTTAATAAAGATCCGATCATATATCCTGATGCTGGATGTACCATACTTGCAGCCCCTCCAAAACCCAATACAAATTGTTTTTTAATTGGGAGAGGTAAATTCATAGGAAAAAGGCAATTCTCTTCATGAAGTATTTCATTTACCTTGATACCTTTATTATCCAATCTTTTAAAAAGTCTTTTTTTAAGATTATCTTGTGATAATGCTGGATAACTAGCTAATGATGTTTCTTCAACAAAAAAAGTTTCATCTCCAAGATCCATTGCATATAGAAAAGAAGGGGATGATAGTTTTTCTTCATTGTTTAAATGATTTGGACGAAAATCCATTAAAACAAACTGTTCTTTATTAACAGGCGGAGATGAAAATTTACCTACAATTCCATAGGCGGCCTGTTGAGCTATTTTTTTTTGAATTGGTCTTTTAACAAATTTACTTTTATGACCACTTGCATCAATAACTAATCTGGCCTTTATTTTAAGACCTGAAAAGCAAATTACTTCAGAGAGATTGTTTTTCTCTATGATATCTTTAGCCGTTTCGTTCAACCATTCAATCCCTTTACATTTTTTTAAAAGTTCATTTTGAAAGGCTTCTTGATTTATCAAACCATAGTCGTAGTTATGTTTTGTTGGAATATTCCCCTTTTTAGTTTCCCCATTTCCAAAAAAACTAACAGTTTCACACCATCGGTGAGATAACAAAGACTCCAAACCTAATTCCTCTAATTCAGAGGCCCAAATACCATATGTATTCTCCCATTTTTCATTTGGAGATTTTGTTGATACACCCTTTATCTTTAAATCCTGCTTTGCTAATTCAGAAGCTAAACATAATGCTGCAGGGCCGGAACCTAAAATTAAAATATCAAGAATTTCCATATGATTTAGATAACCATTTGTACTTTAATTTTCTTCCCCTGATTTTTGTTGGCTTGTTTCTTCTATTTGTTCATGAGGCACTAATACGACTTCTGACAAATGATCACCTTCATCCAATCTTTGTAATTTTACTCCGGTAGCGGCTCTTGATTGCTGAGAAATTTTATCTGCGTTTGTTCTAACTATTACCCCTTTTTCGGTCACAAAAAGTAATTCTTCTCCTTCACCAAGAACCTTTAAACAAACTAGTACATCATCTTTAATTCTAAACTTTATCGCTTTCAAGCCCATCCCTGCCCTTTTTTGTAATCTAAACTGAGCTACTGGTACTCTCTTTCCAAGTCCAAATGCACTTGCTATTAATACCCAAGGGCCATGTGAGGAACTATTCTCAGGATTATCATCAATCTCTTTAGTGGAATCCTCAATTTGTGCTATTTGATCAACTAAGTCAGATGTTAAAACATCCATTGATACAAGATTATCGCCATTTTTCAAGTTCATGGATTTAACCCCTCGTGCTGTCCTACCAAGAGGCCTTAATTCATCTATGTCTAATCTAAAATGGATCGCCATTCCTGTTCTTGATCCAATTAAAACACTATCACCTTCTTTTGATAATCTGACCCATGTTAGAGCATCTCCGTCCTCAAGATTTATTGCTATTAAACCATTTGAGCGAATTTTTGAGAAAGCAGAAAGTGCAGTTCTCTTTATAAAGCCAGCCTTAGTCAGCATTAATAAATAACAATCATTATCAAAAGAATCTACCGCAACTAATGAAGTTATTTTTTCTTCTCTTGGGATTGGGAGAAGTTGGACTGATGGAGTACCTTTTGCCGTTCTACTACTCATAGGAACTCTATATGCTGGAAGTGCATAAGCTACTCCTCTATCACTAAAAACTAAAAGAGTATCGTGATCGTTACAGCTAATAAATAACTTTACATCATCATCTCCTTGGGTCTTTGTACCAGCTTTACCCCTTGACCCACGACTGGTAGATTCGAACTCATTAATAGGCATCCTCTTTAAATAGCCTGCTTCAGTTAATAGAACTACTGATCTATCGTTAGCTATGAGATCAATATCATCTAGTCCGCCACCTAAATCTAAAATTTCTGTTTTTCTGGGTGAAGAGAATCTTTCATCAATTTTATTAAGTTCTTCAAGAATAATTTCAAGAATTTTTTCTCTACTATTTAATATTTGTTTATATTGATTGATTTTTTGTGTTAACTCATTGTGTTCTGCTTTGATTTTATCTGCCTCAAGAGCTGTTAATCTTCTTAACTGCATTTGTAAAATTGCGTCTGCCTGTGTAGAAGATAATTCATGATCAGTTTGCAATTTTTCTCGAGCTGACATTACATCTTTTGCTGACCTTATTAAATTGATAATTTCATCTAAAGCGCCTAGGGCTAATAAAAGACCCTTTACAATATGATCTCTTTCTTCTGCCTTTCTCAATAAGAATCCTGTTCTGCGCCTTATTGTCTCTATCCTAAAATCTAGGAATACATCTAACATTTTTCTTAGTGAAAGAGTTGTAGGCTCTCCTTTAACTAAGGCTAGAATGTTTGCACTGAAGTTATTTTGGAGCGGAGTTAACTTAAATAAATTATTTAAAACTACTTGTGGATAAGCATCTCTTTTTAGTTCAATGACAATTCTCATACCATCTCGATCACTTTCATCTCTTATGTCAGAAATACCCTCTAATTTTTTTTCATTAACCATATCTGCAATTCTCTCTATCAAGGCCGCTTTATTAGTTTGAAAAGGGAGTTCTGTGATTATTACTGCATCTTTTTCTGCTCTGCCAGCTAATTTAATTTGCTCAATATTTGCTACACCTCTCATAGTTATTGAACCTCTTCCTGTTTTGAAAGTTTCTCTGATACCATTTCTTCCTAAGATTTGGCCACCAGTGGGAAAATCAGGACCCTTAATTAGTTCAAAAAGTTGTCTGTCTTCAAGAGAAGGGTTTTGAATTATTGATTTGAGCCCATTGATTAATTCTCCTAAGTTATGGGGTGGAATATTAGTTGCCATTCCTACGGCTATTCCAGATGATCCATTTAAAAGTAGCTGAGGGATTCTTGCAGGTAAAACTGTTGGCTCTTGTTGAGAACCATCAAAGTTATCAGCGAAATCTACAGTTTCTGATTCAATATCCTCTAGTAAGCTTTCATCTGTAAGAGACTGTAGACGAGATTCTGTATATCTCATTGCTGCCGGAGGGTCGTTATCTACAGAACCAAAGTTTCCATGGCCATCTATAAGTGGCATCCTCATAGAAAAATCTTGGGCCATCCTCACCAAAGCATCATATACAGCAGTGTCACCATGTGGGTGGTATTTGCCAAGAACTTCTCCAACTACCCTTGCACATTTTCTGTAAGGTCTACCGCTAGTCAAACCAAGTTCATACATTGCATAAAGAATTCTTCTATGAACGGGTTTTAATCCGTCTCTTGCATCTGGAAGAGCACGACCAACAATAACGCTCATTGCATACTCAAGGTATGAGCGAGACATCTCATTTCTTAGGTCAGTCTGAATAATTCGATCGTTATCTTCGCTTAATCCTGAGTTATCAGAATCTAAAATATCAGACATATAAAAATCCTTTCTTTAATAATAATCGCTGATTGTCATAATGAATAAAAAAAAAGATTTATTTAATTCCCAAATACTCACATTTACACACAAATCAAAATAAAACCTGTTGATTTTGAATAAACCTTGGCTTATTACCCCTTTAGTTGTTAATTTAATCAGAATAAAATAAAAATTCCGTGAATATTGAACTTGGTTTAAATAAAAAAGTCAGAAGGGCTTATGGTATTGATGAAATAGCTTTAGTTCCTGGGAATAGAACAATTGATTATGATTTGACCGATCCTTCTTGGTCAATAGGGGATTTCAAAAGAGAAATTCCGATTGTAGCTAGTGCTATGGACAGTGTTGTCGATGTCAATACGGCTGTAGAACTTACAAAATTAGGTTCCCTAGGGGTTATTAATATGGAGGGCATACAAACGCGATATGACAACCCGGATGAAATATTGAACCAAATAGCATCTGTCGGAAAGAATGATTTTGTTCCATTAATGCAGAAGATATATAGTGAACCCGTCAAGGAGGGATTGATTTTACAAAGAATAAATGAGGTCAAAGAAGGAGGAGGTATAGCAGCTTTTAGTGGGACTCCTCAAGCTGCTATTAAGTTTAAAGAAACACTTAATAATTCCAAAATAGATTTATTTTTTCTTCAAGGAACAGTTGTTTCAACTAAACATCTTGGTATGGAGGATAAGGAAACTTTAAATATTAAAGATCTCTGCCAATCTATGAATGTCCCAGTTATAGCTGGTAATTGTGTTACTTATGAAGTCGCAAAACTTCTCATGAATGCTGGAGTTGCAGGATTAATGGTTGGGATAGGACCTGGTGCGGCATGTACATCAAGAGGTGTATTGGGAATTGGAATCCCTCAAGCAACTGCAATTGCTGATTGTAGTGCGGCAAGAAATGATTACTTTAAAGAAAGTGGTCGTTATGTTCCTATTATTGGTGATGGAGGAATTGTGACGGGCGGAGATATCTGTAAATGTTTAGCATGTGGAGCAGATGCTGTAATGATAGGATCCCCAATAGCTAAATCCTCAAACGCTCCAGGTAAAGGATTTCACTGGGGTATGGCTACTCCAAGTCCAGTATTGCCAAGGGGTACAAGAATTCAAGTTGGTTCTACAGGTTCCTTAGAAAGAATAATTAAAGGCCCAGCCTTACTTGATGATGGGACACATAACCTATTAGGAGCCATTAGAACCTCAATGAGTACTCTTGGGGCTAAAAACATTAAAGAGATGCAAGAGGTTGAAATAGTTATTGCACCATCTCTTTTAACAGAGGGTAAGGTTTATCAAAAAGCCCAGCAACTTGGAATGGGTAAATAGTTTATTTAGAGCAATAATATATAATCTAAGCAAATTGAGCATTAAATTGAAAATTTCTCATATTAGGAGTTATTATTAAATGATGGGGGAAACCCCATACTCCTCACACACTAAATCGCCCGATTAATCGGGCTTTTTTTGGATATTTTGTTACTTATATTATTTTATCTGTAATGAAATCATCACTTAAAAGAATTGCCTGCTAAATTTTCTAAAAGGAATACTTAAATTATGTCATCAGCTCCAGCCGTAACTGATTCTTCATTTGACAAGGATGTACTGCAAAGTGATCTTCCTGTATTGGTTGATTTTTGGGCACCATGGTGCGGGCCATGTAGGATGGTCGCACCAGTTGTAGAAGAAATTTCAAAAGATTTTGAAGGGAAGATTAAAGTGTTTAAATTAAATACAGATGAGAACCCAAATGTTGCTAGTCAATATGGAATTAGAAGTATTCCAACATTAATGATCTTTAAAGGAGGTCAAAAGGTTGATACTGTTGTTG